>DATEZP010000020.1:0-133493 GCA_035255465.1 Holophagaceae bacterium | reverse complement strand
GGTCGAGCGCGAGGCAGGCGCCCTGGCTGTCCGTCTCCTCCCCTGCGACGCCCAGCCAGGCGAAGCCGCCGAGGCCTTCGGCCGTGAGGCGGCGGATGGCCGCCAGCTGGACCGCGATCTGCCCCTTGGCGTCGCAGGTGCCCCGCCCCCAGAGGGCCCCATCGCGCACCACTGGTGCGATGAAGGGGGGCACCGTGTCCAGGTGGGTGCTGAACAGGAGGCGGGGCTCGCCCCAGGTGGCCAGCACATTGCAGCGGCCATCGGGCTGGGGCAGCACTTCGACGGTCGAGGCCCCGGCCTCTCGCAGCACCGCCGTGAGCACGGGGGCCAGGTCGGCCTCCCGGCCACTGGTGGAGTCCACCTCGCAGAGGCGCACCAGCCACTCGAGGGCCAGCCGGGCGTCATCGGTTCGGGTCGGGGCGGACATGGGAAGGACCTCCAGGGTGGGTGGAGGTCCTTGAACCAAACCGCGGAGGGGACCCCCCCTGAGGCTTCGTCCGCAGGCACTTCGCTCGGGGTGTCCCGGGCGACAGCCGAGGGGTGTTAGCCCCGTCGTCCAAGGTGCGCGCGTGTGCCCCGCGAACCCTTCGGCGATCCTCCCCTTTCACCCGCCATCCCCGGATGCACATCCTCCGGCGGGCTACTGATGGGAATCGCTCCTCCATCGGTACCCCCAATCTGGCATGCGGACCCCGGGTCCCGCAAGGTGAATTTACCCGGGCGCCGATGGATCGTCGGATCCGCTTCGCCCTGCAGGGCTCGCCATCCGTCGATCTGGACCTCGTAGGCGGGAATCCCCCGACGGATCATCGGCTCAGCGGGTCGCCTCCCCCTCCCGGGGGTAGACCTCCTTCACGCCATCATCCAGGCGCACCTCGAAGCCCCTGCGGAAGGACTTGGCCTCGGCTTCGCCGCCGTATCCCCACCACTGAAGGCGAAAGGTCTTCGCATCCTGCCAGCCCAGCACCTGGAAGGAGCTGGCCTTCACCTGTTTCTGGAGGGGCCCGATCCAGCGCTCCAGGCTGGCGCGCACGGGGCCGCCCTCGAGGCGATAGAGCCGGATCCCCGCCGCATCGGCGGCGGTCCACTCCGTCACCAGCAGGTGGCGGCCATCGGGGCTGAAGCAGGCGTCCGCGTGGCGCCCGTAGGCCAGAAGGCGGGAGGTGCCGCCGCCCTTGAGGTCCATGAGCAGGAGCTGGTGGGCCTGCTTGAGGTGGGCTTCCGCAGGCTGAGCGGCCACATGCACGAGCAGCCAGCGCCCGTCGGGGCTGCGCAGGGTCTCCGCCGGCCCCGGGAAGGGGGCGGGAGCCGTGACGTAGGGGACTTCCTGGACGTGGGGGGGCGGGAGGAAGGGGATCATCGCAGCCATTCTTGCAGCAAGGCCTCTCCAGCCGGCCAATCTCCGTAGCCCGACGCGGCATTCAGGTGCCCGCCCCCGCGCACGAGGGTGAAGGCCGAGCCCCAGGACGCAGCCAGGCCCCGCGCCACGGCTTCGTCCAGATAGGGGTCGTTGTCCGCGGCCACCACGCGGCTGGGGAAGGGCAGGCGCTGACGGGGTACGGGCGCGAAGTCCCGCAGCACCTCCGGGCAGCCGGGGCGTTCCACGTCGGCCGGCGCCACCAAGAGGGCCCCGGCAAGGGGCCGCTCGAAGCGGGCCGCCCAGTGGACGATGGCCATGCAGCCCACGGAGTGGCCCGCCAGCACGGGCGGGGTTTGCGTTTCGCGCCAGGAAGAGGCAATGGCGTCCTCCAACGCGTCCACCCAGGCCTCCCGGTGGGGAAAGTCCCAGTTGGGCATCTCCACCCGGAGGGCCCCCTTGAGGCGTGCCTCCCAGAGGCTCTGCCAGTGGCCCGGGCCCGAGTTCTGCCAGCCGGGGACCATCAGGACGGGAACGGCCACACCCACCTCCTGCGCGACGTTTCAGGACCTCAGGATACGCCCCAGGCCTGTCGTTTGCGGAGGGTCCGCAGGCCGTGGTTGAGGATCCACTGGGTGTGGGGGTGGGGCTCCGCCTCCCAGTCTGCGGCCAGGGCCAGGGCCCACGTGGGCTGGTCCTTGCTGGCGTCATTGATCCAATTGGCGACGGAGGTCTGCACGTAACGACTGGGGTCGGCCTTCAGCGCGTCGAGGATGCCCCGGGCCAGCTCCGGCTGCTGCTTGAGGGCCTGGATGTGGGTGCACCACACGCCGCGGGGGCGGCTCGCCTCGGAGGCGAAGCGGCGCACGTTCTCGTCGGCGGATCGGGCCTCTTCGGCCAGCAGGGCGAGGCCCTCCGGCAACTGCGCCGCCAGGTGGGGACGAAAGGCCATCCAGGCGTATTCGCGCACGCCACTGTGCGGATCCGCCGCGAATGGACGCAGGTGCGCGAGCCGTTTCTCCAGGGGCCGCTTGGCGCCCAGGCCCACCATCATGGCCGCCCAGATGCGCACGGTGTCCGAAGGATGGTCCCGCAAGCTGTCGAAGAGCTCCGGGTGACGGTCCAGCAGGTGGAGCGCGATGGCCTCGATGCGACGGGTGAGGGGGAGGGCCCGCACCAGTTCCAGCCATGCGGCCTCCGGCGCCTTGGCACCCGCCTCCCGCAGGACGTTCACGAGCAGGGCTCCCATGTCCAGGGCCGTCCACTCCTGGAGGTTCGCGCTCTCCACCTCGCCCTTGGCGAGGGCCTTGAGCCGGGCCGCGCTGATCTTGTCCTTGCTCATCGTTTGACCTTCTTGGGAGGTACGAGGCCATCCACCAGGTGGTGGACGTACCCGCTGAGGTCCGAGACCCCGGCCACGGCCGCGGGCGTGGCCCGCAGGAGCTGGAAGTAGCCCGCGTAGGCCGCGTAGGCCAAGAGGGCCTTCTGCTTGGCTTCGGCTTCCGGAAGGCCCAGGGCCTTGAAGCTCTCCACACCCAGGGCCAGGCGCTGCTCCGTGACGCGACGCAGCCAGGGCTGCACGCGAGGGTCTTCGCTGCTGGCGGAAAGCGCGGCGAAGAGCAGTCCATTCTCCTGGTCCTCGAAGGCCGAGAAGAGGAGCACGCGCAGGCGCCGCTCGGGGTCGGGCACGCCGCCCCAGCGGGCGACCACGTCCCGACCCTGGTCTTCGGCCCAGGCCTTGAGGGCCGCCTTCACGAGGTCGTCGCGGTTCTCGAAGTGCCAGTAAAAGGATCCCTTGGTGACGCCGATCTCCCGGGCGAGGGGCTCCACGGCCACGGCCTGCACGCCCTCTCGGATGATGAGGTTCAGGGCCGCGCGGATCCAGTCCTCGGCCGAGAGAGGCCCCCGGGGCGCCGCCTTGGGGGCGGCCTTGGCGCGGCGGGGCGCGCGGGGTGCTTTCGCCGGAGCTTTCGGGGGCATCTGGATTCCAAAGACGGGGGACGCCCTGGGGCGCCCGGTTCCCTTCCCCCTACGTTACCGCAGGTAAGCACCTCCGGGAGGATTGACGTGCGGTGGCGAATGGTTACCATACGTTTGCGTATGTTTTTCAATACGCTTCCGTATTGAAGGAGTCTTCATGAGCCTCACCCTCCACTTCACCCAGGAGCATCACCGGGCCCTCAGCACCCTCCGCCAAGCCGGCTGGACGCTCCTCCAGGCCACGGGCTGCCTTTTCCTCGCGGACTTCCTCTCCGGTCTCGTGCACTGGGCGGAGGACGCCTACGGTGAAGCCCACTGGCCGGTGGTGGGTCCCCTCATCATCGCCCCCAACCTCCTCCATCACCGGGATCCCAGAGCCATGACCCGCCAATCCTGGGTGCGCAACGTCGACCTGCCCCTGGCCCTCGGGGCCCTGGTGCTCCTGAGCGCCGGCCTCACGGGCCACCTGACCTGGCGCGGTGCCCTCACCGTGACGCTCCTTGGTTTCACAAACCTCGTGCACCGCTGGGCCCATCAGAACCCAGCCGAGAACGGAACCCTCGTCACCCGCCTCCAATCCCTGGGCCTGATCCAGGGCCGGGCCGCCCATGCGGCCCACCACCGCTGGCCCCGGGCCAGCCACTACTGCGCCCTTACGAACCACCTGAACCCACTGCTCGAACGCATCGGTCTCTGGGTTCAGCTCGAAGCGCTCATCCTCCGCTGCACCGGTGTGGCGCGCCGTGCGGAGCCCGGGCCCCAGGCCGCCTGAGGCCCCCATGCGTCGCCTCCGCCCCTCCCTCCTCCTCGCGCTCAGCCTCTTCATCGTGGGCGGCTGGGCCTGCACCTGGTTCGGCCACAGCTTCGCCCGCCAATTCTGCGGGGCCGCCCTTGGCCTCGGCCACTGAAGGATTTCCGGTCCGGGAATACACTGAAGGCCTGGAGCCTGCCATGTCTGCCCTCGTCGTCGCCGGAAGAACCTTCGCCAACCGCCTGATCCTCGGCACAGGCAAGTACAAGGACTTCGCCACCATGCAGGCCTGCTACCGGGCCGCCCAGGTGGACATGGTGACGCTCGCCGTGCGCCGCTTCGACCTCAACGCCCAGGGCGAGGAGAACATCCTCAACTGGATCCCCAAGGACATCGCGCTGCTGCCCAACACCGCCGGCTGCTACACCCGCGACGAGGCCCTGCGGGTGAGCCGCCTGGCCCGCGAGGCCCTGGACACCCCCTGGATCAAGCTGGAGGTCATCGCCGATCCCCAGAGCCTCTACCCCGACAACGAGGAGACGCTGGAGGCCGCGAAGATCCTCGTGAAAGAGGGCTTCACGGTGCTGCCCTACGTGAACGCCGACCCCATCCTCGCCAAGAAGCTGGCCGACGTGGGCTGCGCGGCCGTGATGCCCTTGGGCAGCGCCATCGGCTCGGGTCTGGGCGTGCAGAACCCCTACGTGCTCATGCTCATCCGCCAGGTGCTGGAGCCCTACGGCCTCCCCATGATCGTGGACGCCGGCGTGGGCACCCCCAGCGACGCCACCTTGGCCATGGAGCTGGGCGCCGACGCCGTGCTCCTCAACACCGCCGTCGCCGAGGCCGGCGAGCCCGTGAAGATGGCCCAGGCCATGGACTTCGCCGTGAAGGCCGGCCGCCTCGCCTTCGAAAGCGGCCGCATGGCCAAGCGCCTCACCGCCAGCGCCAGCAGCCCCATGGTGGGGCTCGTCGGGAAGTAAGGCCGCCCCCCCCGGCGGGGCTAGGGTTTCCCCTCCGATTTCAGTCGCTTCATTCGATCGAACATGAACAACTGCCGAACCAGGTCCCGGTTGGTCTGATTCATGTCCCTCAGCGCCTCCTCGGCATAGTCATCTCCGGTGGTCTTCCGTTCCTCGGGCACGTACACGAAGCGGGTGGTGAAGAAGGCCTCCTTCAGCTCGGCTTTGGGCTTCGCCAGCAATTTCGCCTTCCAGGTCTCGTAGGGCACGGGCTTGTCGAAGAGGGAGGGGTCCAGGACCTCAAGGCGTACCGCCTTGCCCGCCTTCACCCAGATCAGGGGTGCCACGTGGTAGGTGAATCCCAATTCGCCGAAGCGGGTTGAATCCACGTAAAGGGACCCCACGATCCAGGCCTTGGCGGCCGTAATGGCCCGATCGTCCAGGATGCGGACCATCTTATGGGCCCGGGCGAAACTTCCATCCGGGGCCGGGTAGGGGATGTCTTCCCGGGCGGCGAGTTCCCTGAACACCTCTAAGGCAATGGCCTCCTCCACCACGGAGACTTTTATGCGCTCCCCTGTATCCGGCGAGGTGAGGTCCTGCATCGCTCCGGCCGGTCGACTGGGGGGTACTTGAGCGGAAACCAGCGACGCGGTGGCGAGGAACAGAGGAAGACCTGTGGGCATGCGGGCTCCAGGGTCAAGCATGAGGGGATAAGACCTCATCGGGGCCAGGAGCTCCCAACTGAAGCCTAGAATGGCCCGGGTGAGGCTTCAGGGCCGCGCCACCGCCTCCAGCGCCCGCACCGCCGTCGCCCGCTGCCAGAGGCGGGTGGCGATGGCGGCGAGGACGAGGCCCTCCATCACGAGGAAATTCTTCCCCGTGGACTCGGGGCCCACGCGCAGCCACAGCCAGATGCCCGCGGCGGTGAGGGCGAGGCGCAGGAGGCCCAGGGCCACGTAGCCCAGGTAGAGGCGCAGGGTCACGAGGCGGAAGGTGCGCAGGGCGGTTTTGAACATACCCCGCTCGCCCCAGGCCACAGCGCGGGCCTGGGCCAGGTCGAACCAGGCCCGCACCCAGAGCATCAGCAGTCCGAGGCCCGCAAGGCCCGCCCACAGCACATAGTCCTGGGTGCGCTCATTGGGGGATTCCGCGAGGGCGTCCGCGCGCTTGGTGAGGAAGAGGAGGGCGCCGCCCACCAGGGCGAAGGGCAGCAGGGAGGTGAGGGTGAGGCGCACCATGCGCCAGAAGTAGCCGCCGCAGGCATGGAAGAACTCACCGGTGGTGAGGGGCTCCTCCGAGGCGTAGGCGGCGTTCACGCCCCCCGCCATAAAGAGCAGGAACACGAAGAAGACGAAGAACTGGGCCGTCGAGGCGGCCATGAGCACGCCTTGAGGGATCTCCGGCGAGCTCATCAGTTCGGCGAAGGTGCCCAGGTCGAAGCCCTTCACGAGGCGTTGGGAGGCGAGGCTGTGGTCCAGCACCTCGCCGAAGGCCGCGCGGGCCGGGAGGCTCGCCAGCCAGGCGAGTACGAGGGAGACGAGCAGCATCCACCAGATGATGCGGTGGTCCCGCAGCACGCGGCGGAGGGGGGAGGGGGTGGCGGCGTTGAAGGTCATCCGAATCTCCTAGGCCAGCCAGGACAGCAGGTGGGAGAACCACTGGGACACGACCATCCAGGTGGTGCCCAGCTTGCGGGTGGCGCGGGTGTCGCCCTGCACCGCGTAGCTGTCGTTGAAGCGGTTGAGGTCCAGCAGGATGCCCTGACCGGGGTTGATCTCCGCGGAGACGAGCTTCGCCTTCTTCGTCCACTCCCAGCGGTGCCAGCGGTCCTGGCCATCCCAAGCCTCGCGCACCACCTCGCCGTTGTCGAAGGTGGCCACGAGGGTCACGGGATAGGTGAAGTCGCCCTTCCGGTGCACCATCACCTGGCTCACGTAGGGCACCTCCTCCTTCTTCTCCGTGGGGTTGGGCTTGGCGTACCACTCGGCCCGCTCCGAGCTGGCCCGGCGCACGCGGTAGTCGAGGCGCGCCGTTCCTTTCACGGCCTGGTTCCAGAACCAGTCGAGGTTCTGCCCGGCCACCTCGTTCACGGTGGCCATGAAGTCCTCCTCCGTGGGGTGCTTGAAGCGGAAGCGCATGAAGTAGACCCGGAGGGCCTCCTGCACCTTGGCCTCCCCAAGGAGGTGCTCCAGGGTGAGGAGCACCGTGGCCGTCTTGCCGTAGGTGGTGCCCCCGTAGGAGTTCCCACTGGCGTACTGCCAGCCGTTGCGGGTCATGGGATCGAAGTCCGCCACCCCGGCGTAGGAGAGGCGCTGCAGGGCACGGCTCCCGGCGGTGGCAAAGGGGAAGTTCATCACACCTGTGTCCTTCCCGTAGAGGGCGTCCATGGCCTTCACTTCGCTGTAGCTGTTGAGGCCCTCATCCAACCAGGCATCCTCGAACTCGTTGCTGCCCACCATGCCGTACCAGTACTGATGGCCGTACTCGTGCTCTACCACGATCTCCGGCAGGAGCATCCCCTCGGGCATCTTCCAGCTGGTGCCCGCCGTGATGAACATGGGGTACTCCATGCCTCCCGCCCCGCCCGCGCCGTGGGGCGGGTCCACCACGGTGATCTGGGGGTAGGGATAGGGTCCATACCAATCCTCGAACTTCTGCATGGTGCCCTTGAGGGCCTGCAGGTAGCGGCGGGTGGAGGCGGCGCGGCCCGGCTGCATGAGCACGCGGATGTGTTTCTTGCCGGAGGGCAGGAGCACGTCATCCTCCGTCACCACGTAGCGGGGATCCGCCGTCCAGGCGAAGTCATGCACGTCCTCCGCGTGGGCGGTGAGGGTCTTCGTACCGTCGCCGTTCTCCTTCTCCGAAGTCACCACCCCCGTGGAACCGAAGGTGTGGGAGGCGGGGATCGTGAGCTTCACGTCGTAGGTGCCGTAGTCGGCGAAGAACTCCGTGGAGGCGTGGAACTGGTGGCAATTCCACTGCCCCTTCCACCACACGCCCACCTTGGGGAACCACTGGCCCGCCAGGAGGAAGTCCCGCTTGTACCCGGTGCGGGCAATGACCTCGGGGAAGGTCGCCTTGAAGCCGATCTTGAAGGTCACGCTGGCGCCCGGCGCCACGGCCTTGGGCAGCCTGACCTCCACCACCGTGCGGTCGTCGGGGTTGCCGTCGTCAGGCGAGAGGAAGTGCAACTGGCCCTTGAGGTCTCCCATCCCCTCTGCCTCGAAAGCGAGGATCTCCTGGGACCCCGCCTTTTTGGCATCCCAGCCGGAATCGCCGCCGAAGTCCCGGGAGCCGTCGCGGTGGGCCTCCTTGATCCAAGTGGCCTTGGGTTGGAAGCCGTTGAGGTAGAGGTGGAAGGGGAACCGGTCCAGGGCCTGGCCCGTCCTGTTCACGTAGGTGAGGGTCTCCGTGGCCGTCACCGCGTGGGCCTTGGGGTCGTAGCGGCCCTCGATGCGGTAGGCCACCACGCGCTCCGACAGCGGCGCGGGGCCCGCCGCCAGGGGCAGGGCCAGGGCGGCGCAAACCGCGAGTCTCGACAGGAAGGGGGACCAACCGGTCATGGAACCTCCGTGGGGACGGATTCTGGTGGGGAGCTTGGGTTCCAGGCTAACGAAATTCGCGCCGTCCGGGGTTAGGGCCTTCAGCTTCTGGGGTCGTCCGGCAGGGAACCGTGGCCAGGGCGGCCCTCCCGGTGGAAAATCGGCCCATGAGCCTGCCCCTCCTCGACCCCCTGGAATGCCGCGTCCTCGGCTGCCTGTTGGAAAAGCAGCTGAGCACTCCCGACACCTACCCCCTCTCCCTCAATGCGCTCACGAATGCGTGCAACCAGTCCAGCAACCGGGATCCCGTGCTGCAGGTGGGCGAAGCCGAAGCCGAGGCCGCCGTGGAGGCCCTGGTTGAACGGGGCCTGGGGGAACGCTGGCCGGGCCGGGCCATGAAGTACGCCCACCTCGCCAAGCAGGCCTGGCATCTCTCGGAGCAGGAGGCCGCCGTCCTCGCGGAGCTGCTGCTGCGCGGCCCCCAGACCCCCGGCGAGCTCCGTACCAACTGCAAGCGCATGTACGCCTTCGCCGACCTCGCCGAGGTGGAGGCAGCTCTCCAGAGCCTCATGGAGGCCGAGGGCCCCCTGGCCCTGCGCCTGGCCAAGGCCCCCGGTGCCCGGGAGGCCCGCGTGGCCCACCTGCTGGGCGGTCCCGTGGATGCCGAGGCCCCGCTACCCGCCGCCGCCCTGCCCGCCCGCCGCGCCGGCCTGGAAGCCGAGGTGGCCACCCTGCGGGAGGAGCTCGCCGCCCTCCGGGCCGAGTTCGAGGCGTTCAAGGGGCAGTTCTGATGCACCCCCACGCCGAACTCCTCACCCGTTTCTACGAGGCCTTCCAGCGCCGGGATGCCGCGGCCATGGGGGCCTGCTACCACGACGATGCGGTGTTCCTGGACCCCGCCTTCGGCCGCCTCAAGGCCGCGGAGGTCCGCGCCATGTGGGCCATGCTCGCAGCGCGGGCCACGGAGCTGGAGATCACCTTCGAGCTGAAGCACGCGGACGACGGCAGCGGGGCCGTGCACTGGGAGGCGACGTATCCGTTCTCAAAGACGGGGCGCCGCGTGCACAACGTCATTGAGGCCCAGTTCGGCTTCCACGAGGGGAAGATCCTCGCCCATCGGGATCAGTTCGACTTCTGGAGGTGGAGCCGTCAGGCCCTGGGCCTGCCCGGCCTTCTGCTCGGATGGTCGCCGTGGATGAGGCGGAAGGTCCAGGGCGAGGCGCGGATGCAGCTGGCGAAGTGGATGGCCAGGGAGAAGTAGGCGACCCACCCCTTCGCGCCCATGGCATGCTCACGCGGCCCTTCCTGGGCCGCGCCCTTCGGGCCGTCGCTTCGCGGCGGTGGGCCTCCGCTCCTGCTGCGGCCTCGATTTCTGGAGGTGGAGCCGATAGGCCCTGGGCCTGTCCGGCCTCCTGCTGGGCTGGTCGCCGTGGATGAGGCGGAAGGTCCAGAGCGAGGCGCGGATGCAGCTGGCGAAGTGAATGGCCAGGGACTCCGTCTAGTTCACCATCGGCAGCACCAGGGGCTCGGCCCGCACGCCGTGCCGGGCCAGCCGGGCCTGCAGTTCGTCCAAGGCGGTGCCTTCGGCCTGCAGCACGAGCTTGAAGGGCAGCTCATCCATCTCCGCCCAGGTCTCCGCGGCCTGGTCCACCAGCTCGCCCAGGAGGCTCCAACCTTCCTCGGCCTCCGCCAGCACTTCCTCCGCTTCCAGGAGGAGGAATATGAAGCCCTGCCCCTCCATCCACTCCAGATCGTTGAAGCAGTCGTTGAGGGCATCCCACCCGTGCCCGTAGTGGGGGGGGAACTGCAGGGCCGCCGCCAGCTCGTCGTGAAAGCCCTCCAATGTGCGCATGCGGGAGCCCCGCAGCCACCGGAGGGCGAAGCCCAGCTCCGACTCCTCCCGGGTCTCCAGGGCCCAGGCCCAGGCCCGTTCGGCGTCCGTCTCCAGGAGCACGAGGCCCGGAGCGCCCGGTCGCAGCATGTCCTCGGCCCTCATGGGCGCACCTCCGTGAAGGTCCGGTAGTGATCCCCGGTATACCAGGCCCGGCCATCGCTGCCCGTCACGAGCCGTTCCGCGCCCCGATTCCGACCCCGGGCCTTGGGCCACACATCCCACTCCTGGTACCGGAGGGCCCGGCCCTGGCCATCCCGCTCTGGCAGGCGGTGCTCATAGTTCCCGAACCGGCGACCGCCCTGGATGCCCGGAGGGGCCTCACCATGGGCCCGCACATGGGCCAAGACCTTCCGGGCCTGTTCGGGGACGTCCGCCGCGGACGCCACCGCCACTGGTGGAGCGGCCACTCCGGCCGGGCTGGCGGCGTGCCCGCAGGCGGCCAGCACGGTGCCCATGAGCAAGGGGACCAAGGCGCGGAGAATCCATTTCATGCCCCCAGGCTACCGCCAACCCGGAAAAGTGACTTGGCTTGGGGCCCGTTCGGGGGCAGGTTGGTGGGATGCCCTCCCGTCGCGCCCTCCTCCGGATCCTGACCCTCCTGGCCGCCCTCCTCCTGATCGCGCTGCCGGCCTTCACCGCATCGGCGCCCAAGGGCCCGAAGCTGGTGGTGGTCATCAGCGTGGATCAGCTCAGCGCCGAGCGCCTGGAGGCGCTGGCCCCGCGCTTCACCGGCGGCCTGGCCCGCCTCCTGAAGGAGGGCGTGCACTTCCGGAAGGCCTACCACGCCCATGCCAGCACGGAGACGGGCCCCGGCCACTCGGTGCTCCTCACGGGCAAGCACCCCGGCTCCACGGGCATTCCCGAGAACGAGTGGTACGACCCGGCCCTGGGCCGCGAAGTTTACTGCGTGGAGGACGCCGCCTCCGCCGTGCTCGGCGCCCCCGACGCCAATGGAAGTCCGAAGAACTTCCGCGCCCACACCCTCGGCGAGTGGCTCAAGGCCGCTGACGCGCGCAACCGCAGCTTCGCCGTGACGGGGAAGGATCGCAGCGCCATCCTCATGGCCGGTCACACGGCGGATGGGGTCTACTGGTGGAATCCCAAGGTGGGCTTCACCACGTCCACCTTCTACGCCCCCGCCCTGCCCGCCTGGCTCCGGGCCCACAACGAGGACCTCCTCGCCCGCCTCAAGCAGCGCACCCTCCTCTGGGAGGCCCTGGACGGTAAGCCCCGCCTCATCGAAGCCCCCGGCGGCGTGGGCCAGGGCATCCCCTTCGGCCTGCCCAAGACCATCAAGGCCGGCAACACCGACGTGGCCAAGGCCTCCCTCTTCAGCCCCTCCCCCTTCTTCGACGAGGCCATCCTGGGCGCCGCCGAGGCCCTCATCCGACAGGAGCGCCTGGGCCACGGCCAGGGTCTCGACCTCCTGGCCCTGGGCCTCTCGGGCACCGACTACGTGGGTCATCGGTACGGCCCCGGCGGCCCGGAGATGGAGGACCAGCTCCTGCGCCTGGACCTCCTCCTCGGGCGTTTCCTCCCCCGCCTCAAGGCCATCGACCCGCACGTCCTCGTGGTGCTCGCCTCGGACCACGCCTGCGCCGACTTCCCCGAACGGCTGCAGGCCGAGGGCAAGCTCCCCCGGGATCGCGCCTACCGCCTGGATCCGCGCCGTGCCGTGTACGGGCCCCTGAACGCCCACCTGAGGGAGACCTTCCACCTCGAGGCCGACCCGGTGCACCCCGTGGCCGATCCCCGCAACCTCTTCCTGGAGGGCAAGGTCCTCGCCGCCGCGAAGGTCGATCCCGCCGCGGTGGCCCGGGAGACCCAGGCGTGGATGCGCCGTCAGCCCTTCGTGCTCGAGGCGGTGACCACGGCCGAACTCGCCGCGCTCCCCATGGATAGCCTCAAGGGACGCGACCCGGAATCCCTCTCCTGGAAGGAGCGCCTGCGCCTCTCCTGGACGCCGGGCCTCGGCGGGGACGTCCTCTCCGCCTTCGCGCCCCACATCCTGTTCATCCCGCTGAGCTTCCCCGCTACCCACGGCAGCCCCCATGACTACGATCGCCACGTGCCCTTGATCTTCTGGGGCGCGGCGAAGGCGCGGAACGTGGATCGGCCCGTCAGCACCGTGGACCTGGCCCCGACCCTCGCCGGGCTTCTGCACCTGAAGGTGCCCGAGGCCATTGACGGGGTGCCTCGCACCCTGGACGGCCGGTAGCCGGGTCACCCCATGGCCTGGCTGCTGCCGCTCCTCGGACTGATCTGCCTGCTCCCGGGAGGCCACGACCTGCCCGGAATCACCTTGCCCTGGCCGGCTGTCCCCTCCTGGTTGGCGCTGCTGCTGGGGCTCGCCTTGGCCCTGGGCCTGGGGCATCCCCACGGGGGGCGCACGAAGGTCCTCACCCCGAAGCTGCTGAGCGTTTCCGTGATCGGCCTGGGCGCCGCCATGAACCTCCAGGAGGTTGCGCGGGTGGGCCTGCAGGGATTCGCCTACACCGTGGTGGGCATCAGCCTCACCCTCATTCTCGGGCTCGCCCTCGGGCGGTGGCTGAAGGTGCAGGCCAAGGCCGCCACCCTCATCGCCGTGGGCACGGCCATCTGCGGCGGCAGCGCCATTGCGGCAGCCGCGCCCGTGCTGGAGGCCGAGGACGAGGACCTGGCCATGGCCCTGGGCACGGTGTTCCTCCTCAACGCCTCCGCGCTCCTGATCTTCCCCGCGATCGGTCACCTCCTGCACATGCCCGAGCGGGGCTTCGGCCTCTGGTCCGCATTGGCCATCCACGACACCTCCAGTGTGGTGGGCGCCTCCAACGGCTACGGCGCCGAGGCCGTCCTCGTGGCCACCACCACGAAGCTGGCCCGGGCCCTCTGGATCGTGCCGCTGACCCTGGCCCTCGGCGCCCGGGCCGCGCGCAGCGGCCACACGGGTCCGCGCAAAACCAAACGGCCCTGGTTCATCCTCGGCTTCCTGGCGATGGCGGCGCTGGTGACCTACCTGCCCGCACTGAAGCCCGCCGGGACCTGGGTGAGCGCCCTGGCCAAACGGAGCCTGGTGCTGACCCTCTTCCTCATCGGCGCCGGCATCAGCCGGGAAGCCTTGCAGCGCGTGGGCCTACGCCCTTTCCTGCAGGGCCTCCTGCTGTGGATCCTCGTGGGCGGCGGCACGCTGGCGGCCATCCAGGCCCATTGGATCCGGTGAAGCGGGGCGTTCACGGCAGCTGGATGCGCACGTGGAAGGTCGGAGCGGGGATGCGAAAGGTGGCCTCCCGTTCCCAGGGGGGGCAAGTGTCGCGGCCATAACGCTCACAGTCCTCCCAGCGGCGGCGGCGCTCCCACCGTTCACGGGCGGCCCAGCGCTCCCGTTCCTCCCAGCGGGCGCGGGCGCTCCAGCGCGGGTCTTCCCAGCAGGAACTGCGGCGATCGTCGTCGCGGCGATGCCAGCCGTGGTCATGGGCCTGCGCCATCGGGGCGAGGGCGAGCAGCAGGGTGAGGGGCAGGATTCGGATTCGCATCGGGTCCTCCTTGGGTCGGTCCCGCCCTTCCTGAATCACGACCCGTGCCAACGAGCAGGTCCAGGAAATATATGGATTTGCGCAATTCGATCACCGCCGCATCCTGCAACCCCGTGGCGAAGTCCCACGCCCCTTTGCCACGGGTTCCGCGCCCCACGGACAGCGGAAGGCCCCGCTTGGCGGGGCCTTCCGGGGATCCGATCCGGTGCTAGTTGCGCTTCTGGGCGTCGTGCTTCTGGCGGTGAATGCGGCGGCTTTCGCGGTTCTGCTCCCGCTCGATCTTGGTGGCTTCCTTCTTGGTGACCTTGCCGTCGGCCTCGGCCTTGGCGATGTCCTTGTTCACCTTGGCCTCCTGGTGCTCGAGGCGGGCCGTCTCCTTGGGGGTGAGGGAACCGTTGGCCACGCCCTTGCCGATGCGCTGCTGCTGTCGCTCGGCGCGGCGCTCCATGCGGCCTTCGCGCTTGGGAGTGGCGGTCTGGGTGCCGGGGGCCGGGGCGGGGGCCTGGGCGGCCAGGGAGGCGCCAGCGATCAGGACACCGGCGAGGGCGAGGGAGATGCGCTTGAAGTTCATGGAAGACCTTTCTGCCGCGATGGCGTGGGGGGCGAGGGCCCGATGCGATCTTGGAATCACGGACGATGCCAAGTCGCAATCACCTTTGAGCCGAGCATTTGGGAAAGGTTTAATGACCCTTGGGAGGATGTTTGCCGCGTGCCCTCCGCCGCGTCGATGCAGCCTGCCTCAGAGCTTGAACCAGCTCCGCACGCGCTCGTGGGAGAAGCTGTCCCCGGCCCGGTGGTGGTACTCGTTGGTCTGTCGGTCGTAGGTGTAGTCCGTCTCCCAGTCGGCGCGGTGCTTCACCACCTCGCGTACGGCCTCGAGGCAGGCCTCGATCTCGTCGTCGGGCGACGTCGGGTGGAAGCTGAGGCGCACCCAGCCCGGCTTGTCGGAGAGGTCGCCGCCATCGATCTTGTCCGTGATGCGCTTCGAACGGGTGGGATCCACGTGGAGGAGGTAGTGGCCGTAGGTGCCGGCGCAGCTGCAGCCGCCGCGGGCCTGCACGCCGAAGCGGTCGTTGAGGAGGCGCACCATGAGGTTGTAGTGCATGTCCTCCACATAGAAGGAGAAGATGGCCTGACGATCCTCCTGCTCATTGGCGAGCAGGTGGAGGCCGGGCACGGCGCGCAGGCCGGCGATGGCCTTCGGGACGATCTCCCGCTCCCTCGCCTGGATGGCCTCCACGCCCATGGCGTCCTTCACGCGCATGGCCAGAGCTGCGCGCATGGTCTGGAGGAAGCCCGGGGTTCCGGCATCTTCGCGGGCCTCGATGTCCTCCAGGAAGGCGTACTGGCCCCAGGGGTTCGTCCACGCCACGGTGCCGCCGCCCGCGTCGTCCGGCACGGTGTTCCGGTAGAGCTTGCGGTTGAACACCAGCACGCCACAGGAGCCCGGGCCGCCCAGGTACTTGTGGGGGCTCAGGAAGACGGCGTCCAGGTGCTCGTCGTCCGCCGGGTGCATGTCGATCCGGTCGTAGGGCGCGTTGGCGGCGAAGTCCACGAAGGCCACGCCTCCCGCCTGGTGGATCATCCGGGCCAGCTGCCGGTAGGGCGTGTGCAGCCCCGTGACGTTGGAGCAGGCGCTGAAGGACCCGATCTTCAGGGCGCGATCGCGGTAGCGCTCCAGGAGCGCGGCGAAGGCCTCGAGGTCCACCTGGCCCTTGGCATCGGGGGGGATCACTTCCACGTCGGCGATGGTCTCGTACCAGCTGGTCTGGTTGCTGTGGTGCTCCAGGTGGGTGACGAAGACCACCGGGCGGTCCTCGGGTCGGATGTCGAGGTGCTTGCGCAGCAGCTCCGGGGCCTTGAGGCCGAGGATGCGCTGGAACTTGTTCACGCCGCCGGTCATCCCATTGCCCACGGTGATGAGCACGTCCTCGGGACCGGCGCCCACGTGGGCTTTGATGATGGCCTGGGCCTCGTGGTAGGCGAGGGTCATGGCCGTGCCCGTGGCGCTGGACTCGCTGTGGGTGTTGCCCACGAAGGGTCCGATGGCCTCGGCCATGCGCCGCTCGATGGGGGCGAAGAGGCGGCCGCTGGCCGTCCAGTCCGCATAGCGGATGAGGCGGGGACCGTGGGGACCTTCAAAGCTCTGATCCACGCCGACGATGTCACGGCGGAACCGCTGGAAATGGGTGCTGAGCGTGGCGGTATCCATGGGGGCTTTCGGGATGAAGACTCAGTCTACCCCGGGTCGGGGAGCGGATCCTTCCGCCGATCCCCGAGGATCCGGGCCGGCACGCCCCCCACGATGGCCCAGGGCGGCACATCCCGGGTGACCACGGCCCCCATGGCCACCACCGCGTGGTCCCCCACGGTGACGCCGTCCGTAATGCCCGCGTTGGCCCCGATCCACACGTCCTCGCCGATGCGGATGCCCCGGGAGGTCACCGGTTGTTCCCGGATGGATCGCGCGGGATCCATACCATGGTCGAAGGCGTAGATCGCGGCCCCCGACGCGATTCGGGTGCCGTTGCCGATGACGATGCCCCGGGCCCCGCCATCCAGGGACGCCTTGGCGTTGATGCTCACGTCGTCACCCAGGGTGATGGGGCCGTGGAGGAAGGCCTGGGCCGCGATGGCGCAGCGATCCCCGAGGATCACCGGCCGACCGGGTTCCCCGAAGATGGCCGCTTCGGGCGCGATGAAGCCGCCGGCTCCGATCGTCACCGTCTCCTGGTCCCGGAGATGCGCTTGCACCTCCGCCTGCCAGGCCTCGGCCCAGGAGCGATGGCGCGCCTTGAGGCTGAAGTAGAGCCAGGGCATCCAGCTCAGGCGCTTCCGGTGCTGGTCCCTGTACTTGAGCGGGGCCCCGTCCATGGCCCTACTTCAGGGCGGCCTCGAGGGCGGCCTTCAGTTCGGGGCCCTCCGGCTCCACGCTGCTGGGGAAGGCCGCAATCACCTTGCCGTCCTTGCCCACGAGGTACTTGTGGAAGTTCCACTTGGGCTCGCCATGGTGGGCGGCGAGGAAGGCGTAGACGGGGCTCTGGCCGGCCCCCTTCACCTCCACCTTCTCGAAGAGGGGGAAGGTCACGCCGAAGTTCTTCTGGCAGAAGCTCTGGATCTGGGCGGCGGAGCCGGGCTCCTGGCCCCCGAACTGGTTGCAGGGGAAGCCCAGGATCTCGAGGCCCCGGCCCTGGTAGGCCTTGTAGAGCTTCTCCAGGCCCGCGTACTGCGGGGTGTAACCGCACTCGCTGGCTACGTTCACCACGAGCACGACCTTGCCCTGGTACGCGGAGAGGGCCTGGGCCTTCCCATCCAGGCGGTTGGCGGTGAGTTCATGCAGCGACATGGCGGGCCTCCGGGATGTCTGGGCAGTGAGGGGAAGGGCGAGGGCGAGCAGGGTGGCGAGGGGTTTCAT
The DNA here is from genome assembly GCA_035255465.1 of Holophagaceae bacterium. Taxonomy (GTDB): domain Bacteria; phylum Acidobacteriota; class Holophagae; order Holophagales; family Holophagaceae; genus JAFDVN01. The sequence goes on along the minus strand of DATEZP010000020.1, from coordinate 116,080 downwards.
GGTCAGCTCCAGCTCACTTCATACACCATCCGGCACGCGTGGGGCTTCCCGTCCAGAATCGCGGGGGAGAACTTCCAGGCGTAGGCCCAAGCCTCCAGGGCCTGCACGTGCTCGAAGGGAGCGCCGTCCATGGCCACGGCCTTCACCTCCCCCAAACCATCCAGAGTCATCACGAAGCGCACCGCGCCCTTGAAGGCCCCGAGATCGGGACGGGGAGGGACTTCGCGGGGCTCGGCGGCCCGACTGGCCACCGTGGCCGGGTCCCTACCCTCCGCCGTCAGCTTCCGGGCCACAGCCTCATCCAGCTCGGGGGTCACCGGAGCCTCTGGCGTGGCGCGGCGGAAGAGGGACTTGAGGAACGACATGGGGCCTCCGCCCCCAGGATGGCACGGCTGGGCGGTGCGGGGCCCCCGCCCGCCGGGAGGGCTTGGTGCCCGGCCGGGGCCCCGGCAAGCTGGAACCATGCGGTACCAGTCCCTCGCCCTGCATTTCCGGAAGCGCCTGCGCAAGCGGGTGACCTGGGGCATCGTCCTGGGATTCACCTTCCTCTTTGCCGCGTTCAAGGTCGCCAACCTCTCGAAGCTGCAGGTCGCCCACAGTTCCGCGATGTGGTTCTGCAGTGTGTTCACGCCCTTCGTGATGTCCTTCTGCTATGGGTTCCTATCGCCCCTGCCCTGGCGCTTCACGGGGGATGACCGCCCCCACGCCCCACTGGGCCGCGGTGTGCTGCAGGCTGCACCCTGGTGCGCCGTCCTGATCACCTTCATCGTGTTCATGGACTACGGACTCCTCACGCTCGCGGGTTGGACCGGCGTCGTGATGGAAGGCAACACCCCCATCCCCCTGGGCATCCGCCAGATCCTGGGCATCCAGCTCATCTTCGGCGGGCCGATGATGATGTTCATCGGCGCCATGATCGCCTTGGGTGAACGCACCGAGGAGGAGAAGGTCGCCACCGAGACGCAGCTCCGGGAAGCCCAGTGGGTGCTCCTGCGCGGACAGCTGAGCCCGCACGTGCTGTTCAACAGCCTCAACGGGTTGGCCGAACTGGTGCGTCAGGATGTGGACCGGGCCGAACAGGCCATCCTCGATCTGGCCGAACTCTACCGGGCCCTCCTGCGCCATGGGGATCGACCCCTCGCCCCCCTGCGGGACGAACGGGACATGGTCCGCCGCTACCTGGCCGTGGAGGCCCTGCGCTTGGGCACCCGGCTCCGGGTGCATTGGGAGTGGGACGAGGAGCTCAATGAGGTACTGGCCCCTCCCTTCCTGCTGCAGCCCCTCGTGGAGAACGCCCTGAAACATGGCATCGCGGGTCACCCCGAGGGGGGTGAGGTGCGCATCAAGGGGCACCGGATTCGAGGGGCCTTCCACCTGCAGGTGGCGAACACGGGTCGACCCGCCTCGCTCGTACTCGGTGAAGGCATCGGCCTGCGCAACTTGGAGGCCCGCCTGAAGCTCGCCTACGGGGAGAAGGCCCGGTTCCACCTCCACACCGAATACGGCTGGACCCTCGCCGACGTGGATGCCCAAGGAGAGGCCCGATGAAACCCCTGCGCGTCGCCCTCGCCGAGGATGAGCCCCTGGCCCGGAGCCGCCTGGCCCGCCTGCTGCGCGAAGCCGGCTGCGAGGTGGTGGGCGAACTGCCCGATGGTCAGGCCCTGCTGGATTTTATGGGCAGCGCCCCGGAGCTGGACGCCCTCTTCCTCGACATCCAGATGCCCGGGCCCAGCGGCCTCGAGGTGGCCGTGGAGCTGCCGCGGGCGGTGCCCGTGGTCTTCGTCACCGCCTTCGCCGAACACGCCGTGCGCGCCTTCGAGACGGCGGCCCTCGATTACATCCTGAAGCCCATCAGCGCGGATCGGCTGGGGCAGACGCTCCAGCGCCTGCGCGAGCGCCAGGTGCCCGCGCGCAACGGCGCCGAGCTGCATCCCCACCTGCCGGGCGCCGGCACCCGCTATCCCGTAAAGGCCGGGGACGGCCACGTCTTCCTCGACCTCAAGCGCACCACCCACTTCGAGGTGGAGGAGGAGGTCGTGTGGTCCTGGTGCGGCGGCCAGCGGCATCGCACCTCCTGGACCACCCTCGCCGAAGTGGAGCAGACCTTCTCCCAGGCGGGCCTGCTGCGGGTCCAACGCCACCTCCTCCTGCGCCCGGAGTGCGTTCTGGGCCTCCGTCCCCTCGAAGGGGGCCGGGCCGCCGTGCGGGTGGCCGACGGGGTGGAACTGGAAGTGAGCCGAACCGCCACGCCGAGGTTGAAGGAGCTGCTGGGTCTCTGACCTGCACCGGCCTGTGGAGGAGCCGTCGTTGCCCCTGAGGCCGACGCATCGCCCCAAAAAAAAAGGGCCCCTTTCGGGGCCCTTTTCGTTCCAGGTCGGAGGACCTTAGAACTTGACCTTCACGCCGAAGCGGAAGCGACGACCTTCCTGCCAGCCATTCTCATAGCCGAAGGAGGGGTTGGCGGCGCCGGAAGCGGTCTTCTGCTGCACCTGACCGAGGGCGGTGCGGCTGTTGAAGACGTTGAACACGTCGGCCGAGGGCGAAACGCGGATGCCACCGAACTTCATGTTGTAGTCCAGGTGCAGGGCCACATCGTTCTGGGTGGGGGTGCGGCCGTACTGACCCAGCTTGCCATCGGCGGGGGTGGCGTTGCCGTAGTAACCGGGATCGTACTTGAGGTTACCGCGGCCGCTGTTGCCGTTCAGACCGATGTAGGTCGCACCGCCGAAACCACCGCGGCTGACGATCGTCTCACCGCGCAGCTGGGCGGTGGTGGTGCCGTCATCGAAGAGGCTGATGGGGGTGCCGCTGATGGAGGACCAGGTCACGCCGACGTTGAAGTCGTTGCCAACGAGGTCGAAGCGGTGGGACATCTGCAGCTTGATGGCGTTGGTGCGATCCAGGGGCAGGAGACCGTAGCCCACGTAGGTGTCGTAGTCGTAGGAGGCGGTGATGTTGCCGTCCGCCTGACCGTTGGAGCTGGAGACCACGCCCTCGTAGTTGCCGTAGAGCTTGGACCAGGTGTAGGACAGGCTGAAGAAGCTGCGCTCGGTCTTCTTCTCGATGGTGGCGTCCACGGCCTGGTAGTAGTTGCGGGCCTCGGGGTAGCCGCTGTTCGCAACGTTGTAGGTCGTGTTGGGCTCGCCAGCGATGCTGCGGCTCGTCCAGCTCACGCTCTTGCCGGGGTTCCACAGGATGGCCTGACCACCGTAGTAGCCGAGGATGGCGGGGTAGCCCCAACCCGTGAAGGGATCCGAGTTGGCGCCGTTGACGCCGGGATCGTAGGGGTTGCGGAAGTTGACGTCAGCCGCACCGGTGGTGCCGTTGCTGTTGGCGGTGTAGGGATCGAAGCCGAGACCGGCGGTCTGGGCCGCGGTGCCGCCCGTGCGACCCAGGTTGTACCAGGGGCGCAGGATGACGGAATCCTCGATGGGGTTCTTCAGCTCGCGGTAACGGCCCTTGATGCCCAGGGTCCAGCCGCTGGCGAAGGTCTGATCCACGCCGAGGGTGAACTCGGAACGCTCCGGCAGCTTGGTGCCCTTGGCGATGGGGTCGTAGCTGAAGGGCGTCGCGTTATCCACGGTCGCATCAAACGTGCGGGCGGGCAGGGTGATGGCGCCGGTGGTCTGGTCGTAGACGCCGCCCCAAGTCACGCCGCCGGGGTTATCCGTGGTGCCGTTGTTGTCCCAATCGTGCTCGAGGAACACTTCGTTGGCGAACACGCGGATGGCCACGCGCTGGGGGATGCGCTCGAAGTACTTGGCGTAGGAGCCGCTGACCTTCGTCTTGCCGTCGTTGTTCACATCCCAGGTGAAGCCGATGCGGGGCTGCACGACGTCGCCGAAGTTGTCGAACTTCATGAAGGACTTGCCCTGGTAGTCCTTCTGGTCCTGGGTCTCATAGCGGAAGCCGTACATCAGGCGGAAGCCGCCGAACATCTCCCACTGATCCTGGGCGTAGAAGGCGTTGAAGGTGGCCTTCACACCGGCATCCGTGCTGTTGAAGCGCTGCTGAACCTGCATGCCGGCCAGGCTGTTGCTGTTCACGTTCAGGAAGCGCACCTGGTAGCCACCGGTGGTGGCGTCGGTGGAGTTGTAGGTGGATTCCAGGGTGCTCACGCCGAACTTCAGGGCGTGGGTGCCGATGAACCAGCTCAGGTCGGCCTTGATCTGGGTGGTCTTGTTCTGATCCAGGGCGTTGTAGAAGCCGGCACCGCCCGTGATGTGGTTGGCGCCCGCGAAGCCGAGAGCCGACTGGGCGGGGAGGCGGTACCACATGTTGTCGGTGTAACGGATGGAGTTGTCCGTGGGGTCGAAGGTGCTCTTCAGGTCCGTGGTACCCGCCTTCACGGAGAGCGTGAGGGCGCTGGAGATGTTCCAGTCGTAGTTCACGTTCATGTTGAGGGTCGTGTTCTTGAAGTTGCCGCCGACATCGGCCGTGCCGCGCAGGGTGTAGATGTGGGCCCGTTCGTCCTTGAACTCATTGCGGTTCAGGGTGAAAGTCAGCTGGTGATCGGGGGTGATGAACCAGTTCACCTTGCCCATGAACTGGGTGGTGTCGTTCTTGAGGTCCGAGTTCTTGAGGCCGGGATCGAAGTTGACGTCGCCGGGGGCCTCTTCGCGGTTCAGATCCACACCGGCGAAGTAGAACAGCTTGTCCTTGATGATGGCGCCGCCCACTTCCGCGCCGATGTCGAGGCGGGAGTTGGGGTTGGGCTGCTTGAAGTACCTGTTGAACTTGGGAGCCGCCTCGGAACCGCGGGCGTCCCAGGTGATCCAGGAGGAACCCTTGAAGTCGTTGGAACCGCTCTTGGTCACGGCGTTGAACACACCGCCGAGGGCGCTGAACTCAGGGCGGAAACCGCCGGTCTGAACTTCAACCTGCTCGATGAAGTCGGTGACGACGCTGCCACCCTGGAAGCCACGACGGAAGTCGGTGGTCTCGAGGCCGTCCATCACGTACTGGTTCTCAGCACCGGAGGCGCCGGAGATGGAGGGATCGCCGAAGCCGGAGGAGACGACGCCGGGGGTGAAGAAGGCGAGGCTGTTCATGTCGCGGCCCTTGGGCAGCGCATCGAACGTCTCGGTGCTCATCACCTTGCCCTGCTGGGTGGAGGTGAAGTCGACGCTGTTCTGCACGCCGACCACTTCGACCACCGCGGTGGCTTCCTTGTCCAGCGTGAAGGTGACGGGGCTGTTCTGGTTGGTGAAGACCGTCAGCTTCTGGTTGTTGGCCTGCATGCCGGCCTTGGAGACCTTGACGGTCCACTCACCGGGGTTCAGGAGGCCGAGGCGGAAGGTGCCGTCAGCGCCGGTCTGAACCGTGCGGCTCGTCTGGGAGGAGGCGGCGGTGATGGTGGCGCCAGCGACAGGAGCACCGCTCTTGTCCTTCACCACGCCGGTGATGCTACCGGTCGTGGAGCTCTGGGCGTGGGCAGCGACACCCGCCACGAGGGCGAGGGTCGTAAAGCCCAGGCGGGATACGACTCGATTCATGGAATTGCTCCTTGGAAAGTGCGGCAGGGGCCGCAGGGTTGAAGCCTGGTGAAAACCCCCTAAGGCTCCGGACGAATCGGCCGAAGAGGGGGGATGTGCGCCTTCTCCTTGGGTGTTAAGGAGTCGTTTGGCCCGCGAAAACGCGTTCGGTCAAGACGCAGGGCACACGAGGGACAGCACTTGGAAAGAACCAGAGGGTGGATTGATGAAACCCCCTCTGTAACGGGTTCGCAACAAAAAAATGCGCGCTCGGCCGGGAATTTCGGGAACCTGGGGCGGTTTTTAGCGCACTTACTTTTTTCGGCCTCAAGTCCGGCTCACCACAAGTACGCCTGATTGGGTGGGAATCCTTGAATGGTCACAGGAAATTTCCCGCGCGTCTACTCCAGAGTCTCCAGGAGCCACGGGTTCGAAACTTCTGTCACGGCCCCCACCCGGATGGCGGCCAAAACGCGCCCCTGGACCCCGTCGAGGTCCGCCTCCGTTCGCCCATGGAGGGTGGCCAGCGGTGCTCCGGGGGCCACGTGGGCTCCCACGGCCACCTCGAGTTCGAGGCCCACGGCCGGGTCGATGACATCCTGCTGGCTGCGCCGGCCCGCCCCGAGCTCCATGGCCGCCAAGCCCAGTTCCCGACCGTCCATGGCCACCACGGTCCCCGCGGAGGCGGCCCTCACGACGCGACGGAAGGGCGCCTGGGGCAACCGCTCCGGCGCTTCCACCACCTGGGCGTCCCCCCCGTGGAGGGCGATGAAGGCCCGCAGCACCTCCAGGGCCCGACCCGAGGTCAGGGCCTCACTGACCAGGGCCTCCGCCATCGCCAGGTCCCGGGCCCTCCCACCCAGCACCACCATCTCTGCGGCGAGGCGCAGGCTCATGCGCGCCAGATCCCCATGGGCGTGCCGCCCCTGCAGGATCTCGATGCACTCCCGCACCTCCAGGGCATTGCCGATGGTGCGGCCCAGGGGCTCCTCCATGCGGGTGATGAGGGCCTTGACCCGCATCCCGTAGGCCTTGCCTACGCTCACGAGGCTGCGGGCGAGTCCCCGCGCCTCCTCCAAATTGGACATGAAAGCGGCGGACCCGCATTTCACGTCCAACACGAGGGCGCCGCAGCCCCCCGCGAGCTTCTTGGACATGATGCTCGCCGTGATGAGGGGGATGCTCTCCACCGTGGCGGTGACGTCCCTCAGCGCGTAGAGGCGACGGTCCGCGGGCACCAGATCCGGCGTCTGGGCGCTGTTGGCGAAGCCCGTTTCCCGGAGGGACTTCAGAAAGTCCGCATCACTCAGTTCCACCCGCAGGCCCGGCACGGCGGCGAACTTGTCCACGGTGCCGCCCGTGTGGCCCAGGCCCCGCCCGCTGAACATGGCGCAGGGCACGCCGCAAGCGGCCACCAGGGGCCCCAGGATCAGGGTGGTCTTGTCGCCCACGCCCCCCGTGCTGTGCTTGTCCACCTTCACGCCGGGAATAGAGGAGAGGTCCATCACCTTCCCGGAGTCCCGCATGGCGAGGGTGAGGGCCAGGGTCTCCTCCGTGGTCATGCCCCGCCAGCAGATGGCCATGAGCATGGAGGCGCTCTGTTCATCAGGAATGGAACCCTGCACCACGCCATCCACCCAGAATCGGATCTGGGCCTCGCTCAGGGCTTCCCCGCGCTTCTTGGCGTGAATCAGGTCGTACATGCGCATGGAACCCTCCGCAATCCTCTCCCTTTCGCATGCCCCCCGGGGGCATGCTCCCAATCGGCCTAGGGCCTCTTGGAGGGCGGAACCGGCTCCATGCTATGCGATCCGAAGGGGGACGACCGTCTCAGATGCCTTCGACGAGCTTGTCCAGGGACGCGTCCAGGCTCCGCCCCTTGAAGCGCTCCTTGTAATCGGCCAAGTGGGCCCGGGCCTGATCGCCGGCGCCGGCCATCCGGTCGGCCTCCAGCTGCACGCGCCAGAAATCCGCGGCCCAGGCTTCGGAGGGATCGGCCTGACGCCGCAGCCCATCCAGCACCTTGGCGGCCTCGCCGGCCTGCCCGAGCACCAGGTTGCGGTGGGCCATCGCCAGCCGGCTCCAGGCATCCGACCCCCCGGGGGCCGCGCCCTTGCCGTCCAGGCTCAGCTTCCAGGCGGCCACCAGCCCCTGCGCCATGGCCTTGCGGGCCGAGGGCGCACCCTGGGCCAGGGCCTCGAGCCGGGGGAGGGCGTCGCGCATCTTCTTCTGGAGGGCCTCGCCCGTGGCGGGTTGCACGCCCCCTTCGACCTCCTCCACCAAGGCCGCGAGGTTGCCCTCGAACTTCTCGATGGTGGACTGGCGCCACTGGTCGAAGATCAGGTATCCGAGGCCCAACACGGCCACGGCCCCCACGCCCACGAGGATCGACCGCAGGGCGCTGCCGTCCCCGGCTTGGGTCCGAGCATAGTCCTGCTGGAAGCGCTCCAGGGACTGGGCGGGCTTCTGCACCTGAATGAGGCGTTCCTTGCTCATGCGATCACCGAAACCCCAAGGATAGCCTGCCCCTCGGTTCCCGGCCCTTGAAAACCCCCGCCTTCCTGTTAACCTGTTCCTTCCTGCCAGCGCCTGGATAGCTCAGTTGGTAGAGCAATGGATTGAAAATCCATGTGTCGGGGGTTCGACTCCCTCTCCAGGCACCAACACGAAGGCCCCCGCAAGGGGGCCTTTTGTTGGCAGAGAGGGAGTCGAATGCCGGGGACTTGGGCCCCGTCTCGAGCCCGAGGGACGCGCAGCGTTCCGCAGGGCGAGGGGGCCCTAGTCCCCGGCCGGCGGAGGGGGCACGCGCGAGCGTGCCCCCGGAGGACTCCCTCTCCAGGCGGCTGGGTCGGCGCAGTTCCCCAAATATGGCGAAGCCCCCATCCGGGGGCTTCGCTCATCCTCAGTAATGGCGCGAAAAACTACTCCGCGATGGGCTGGTACCCCTCGGCGAAGGTCACCGGCACCTGGGCCCGGATCTCCTTCATGAGGTCCTGCACGGCGGCCTGGCTGCGCTCCTGCTTCCAGGCGTTCACCAGCTGGCCCTTCAGGGCGGGATTGGCCAGGACGTCGGCATAGGAGGGGAATCCGGCGGCGCCCTGGGCGTTGCGGGCCTTGAAGCCCTCGTACACCTTGGCCAGGTCCGCCTCGGAGGGCTCGCCAATGCGCTGGGAGATCATGGCCTTCATGGCCGCCTGGGACTGGGCCTGGACGAGCAGCATCTTGTAGATGGCGCCCTGATCGGCTCCGGTCTGCTTGGCATAGGCCAGGATGGCCCGGTCCTGGGCGAGGCCGCTCACGAAGCCCACCCGGGCTGCCTGGGCCTCGGCCTTGGGGTTCGTCAGGATGTCCTGGGCCCGGGCCGGCTCGATGGCCTTCACCAGGTCGGTGAACTCGCTTTCCGTGAACTTCTGGCCGGCCACGTTGAAGAGGACTTTGCCGGAATCCTGGGGGGCCTGGTTGCATCCGAGCAGGGCCAGCAGGGCCGCGGCGGCGAGCAGGGGGGTGCGCATGGGATCTCCTCGAACGGGGTCGAAGGCCCCAGAATGACAGATCAGGGAGGCCTTCCATGGCACCGATCCAGGAACTCGCGAAGCTCGATCTCCAGGTCTACACGGCCACCTGGTGCCCGGACTGCCGCCGCCTGGACGCCTGGCTGAAGGATCAGGGCGTGCCCCACGCCAAGGTGGACATCGAGCTGGAGGACGGCGCCGCGGAAAAACTCGAGGCCGAAACGGGAAAGCGGGCCATTCCCTTCATTTTGGTCAACGGCAAGCGCTGGGTGCGGGGCTACCACAAGGAGCTTCCCCAGAAGCTCGATCCGGCCCTCCTCATCCGGGAACTCCTCGAAGCCGGGGCCTAGCCCCGCACAAACGCGCTGCCTCCACCGATCGGCCCCTGCCCCGCAGGGGCCTCCCATTCGCCTTCGGCTTATGGAGGTGGAGCCTCTACCGATCGGCCCCTGCCCCGCAGGGGCCTCCCGTTCGCCTTCGGCTTACGGAGGTGGAGCCTCGGGTGCGGGGCTACCACAAGGAGCTTCCCCAGAAGCTGGATCCCGCCCTCCTCATCCGGGAACTCCTCGAAGCCGGGGCTTGACCGCCGGGGGGTGGGCACCCCACCCCCCGCCCAGACTTCCCGCCCAAGGGGCTCCCCCCATGGCATCCTAGAGGTTTGCGCCCCCGCGCCAGCCTTTCGGAGCCCCTGTGGCCAGCATTTTCTCCGCCCAGTTCTGGTCCAACCTGTTCAACTCGGACCTCGCCATCGACCTCGGCACCGCCTCCACCCTCGTGCACACGAAGCAGGCTGGCCGCATCGTCATCTACGAGCCCTCCATCGTGGCCATCAACACGGTAACGCACGAGGTGGAGGCCGTGGGCGACGAGGCCAAGCAGCTGCTGGGCCGCGCCCCCCAGGGCGTGAAGACCGTGCGCCCCATGAAGGACGGCATGATCTTCGAGGTGGATGCCGCCGAGAAGATGCTGGCCTCCTTCATCGAGAAGGCGCGCCCCAACCGCGGCTGGGCCCGCACCCGAATCGTGGTCAGCGTGCCGCCCCGGGCCCACCAGGTGGCCCGCCGCGCCGTGCGCCAGTGCTGCTACGACGCCAAGGCCCATGACGTGTTCATCGTGGACCAGACCATGGTGGCCGCCATCGGCGCCGGCCTGCCCATCAACGAGAAGCGCGGCTGCATGATCGTCGACATCGGCGGCGGCACCACCGACGTGGCCGTCATCAGCTACAACGGCAAGGTGTTCAGCGACTCCATCCTCATCGCCGGCGACGAGATGGATGAGGCCGTCGTGAAGTACATCCGCGAGAAGTACAACGTGCTCATCTCGGAGAGCTCCGCGGAAGAAGTGAAGTGGACGTTGGGCAGCGCCTACCCCGCCGAGGCCGTGCGCACCATGGAGGTGAGCGGCCGTGACCAGTTCGAGGGCCTGCCCAAGACCCTCACGCTGAACGACGCCGAGATCCGCGAGGCCTTGGCGGAGCCCATCAACGCGATCATCGACCTCGTCCGCAAGGCCCTCAACGAGACGCCCCCCCAGCTGGCCGCCGACCTCATCGACCGCGGCATCTGCCTCACGGGCGGCGGCAGCCTGATCCAGGGCCTGGACGAGCGCCTCCGCAAGGAGACCCACCTGCCCGTGTTCCGCGCGGAGGACCCCCAGACGGCCGTGGTGCGCGGCACCGCCCTGCTGCTGGAGAACATCCCCCTCCTCCGCCGCATCCAGATCATGGACTGATCCACCACCTAAGGAGTCAGCTGGGACATGGCCGCGCGCCCGTCCAACTGGGGCTGGACCCCCACGGGGCGCCGCCGCTACGCCCTGCTGGCCCTGTGGCTCGGCCACGGGGCCTGGGTGCTCCTGGGCCGCGTGCCCGGCCGGGCCTGGAGCCAGGTCGCCACGACCCTGGCCCATCCCTTCCAGCGCATGGCCACGGGCTTCCATGACTGGCGCGTCACCCGGGCCCAGCGGGTCACGGACCTCGCCCAGGCCCAGGCGGAGCTGAACCGCCTCCGTCAGGAACTCGCGGATCGCCAGGTGGAGGCCGCCCGCCTGGCGCCCCTCCATGCCGAAGCCGAGGAGGCCAAGCGGCTGCTCGGCCTCAAGGTGCAGGTGCCCCTGGAGCTCCAGGGCGCCCGCATCCTCAGCAGCACGCGGCCCGGCGCCTTCGGCGGCCTCGTACTGGAGGGCGGCCTGGACCGGGGCTGGGTTCCCGATCAGGGTGTGCTGGCCCCCGAGGGGGTGGTGGGTCGTCTCTGGTCCGTGGCCCCCACCCAGTCCCTCATCCTCCCCGCCGACGCCCCCAACGCGGCCATCGGCGTGATGCTCACCCGCAGCCGCGCCACGGGCGTGCTGCAGGGCCTGGGCGACGGACGGGCCGAGATCCGCTACGTGAACCCTCAGGAAGTGGTGCAGCCCGGCGAGGCCGTGCACACCTCGGGTCTGGACCGCGTCTTCCCCCGGGGCCTGCTCGTGGGCTACGTCACCGACGTGAAGCCCACGGAACTCGAGCTGAAGGTGCGCGTGCAGCTCGCGGCCCCCCTGGACCGCCTCCGCCTGGTCCTCCTGCTGCCTCCGGATCCCCCCTTGGAAGTGCAGCCCACCCTCCGGCCCCCCACGAAGCCCGAGGCCCGCCCGGCCGCCAAGAAGGCGGTGCGCTGATGGCCCTGCGCAAACCCCCCCTCTCCCTCCAGGCCCGGATGCTCGTGGCCCTCCTGGGCGTGCTCTCGGTGCTCGTCACGGCCCCCTGGCCGCGCCTGCAGCTGATCCTTCACGTCCTCACGGTGGTGGCCCTGGCCCCGGATCCCCGCAGCTACCTCGCCACGGGCCTCCTGGCCTCCGCCTCCGGCTGGGCCCTGGAGGGCAGCCTCAAGCTCTACCCCCGCCTGGGCGGCTCCCCCTGGGCGGCCCTCACGCTGGCCCTCTTGGCGGCCTTCCTGGCCGAGCACTGGCCTCCGGAATCCCGTTTCCGCTGGATGATCCGGCAGCTGGGCCTCGCCCTGGGCCTCTTCCTCCTCACCCAGGTGATGGTATTCCTGGCCGCCGGCAGCCTACCCACCGCCCGGCCCTGGGTCTGGGTGCTCCTGGCCTGGCCCCTCTGGGCCTACCTCACCTGGCGGGATCAGCCCGCGCGGCCGTGATGGGTCGGGCCTGATGGATCCCCGCGACCGCCGCCTCCTCACAGGACGCCTGGGCGCCTTCCAGGCCACGGCCGTGGGCATGGTGTGCGTGCTGCTCGCCGTGTACGCCTGGCTGCAATTGGTCCGGCACAGCGACTTCCAGCAGCTGGCCCTGAGCCAGGCCGTGAAGGAACGGAGCGTGCCCGCCCCGCGGGGCATCGTGTACGACCGCAACGGGCACCGCCTCGTGGACAACCGCAAGGCCCTGCACCTCGTCATCGCCGAGGAGGACCTGCCCCGGGACCCCGCCGTCGTGGAGTCCCTGGCCCTGGCCCTGGGCCTGGAGCCCGAGCCCCTCAAGCGGAAGATCCACGCCTGGCGCCAGGGCAGCAAGGGCCGTTCCCTCGTGCTCATGGAGAACCTCGACGAGGCCGGCATCGCCTTGGCGGAGCGCGTGCGCAGCCGCTTCCCCTTCCTGGGGGTGGACATGGCCCCCCGCCGCGTCTATCTGGGCGACGAGCTGGCAGGCCACCTCCTGGGCTACGTGGGGGAAGTGGACGAGGCCCTCATGAAGAAGGACCCCGGCCAGTACCAGCTGGGCGAGATCGTGGGCAAGGACGGCTTCGAGCGGGCCTCCAACGAGCGGCTCAAGGGCGTGGACGGCGCCAAGAAGGTCCTCGTGGATCAGCTCGGGCGCGAGGTCGCCGTGAACGGCCAGCTGCCCGCCAAGGCCGGTCGCAGCCTCTACCTCACCCTCGACGCCGGGCTCCAGCGCGTGGTCCAGGAGGCCTTCGGAGAGGAGAAGGGCGCCGGCGTGGTGCTCGACCTCCGCGACGGCGGCGTGCTTGCCCTCTACAGCAGCCCCAGCTACGACTCCAACATCTTCCTCAACCGCCTCAGCCAGGAGATGGTGGACCGCTACATCCGCCACCCCTCGAAGCCCATGGTGAACCGCGTCACCCAGGGCATCTACGCCCCCGGCTCCACCTGGAAGCTGCTCATGGCGATCGCCGGGCTCGAGAAGAACGTCATCAAGCCCGAAACGGTCATCTACTGCGGCGGCAAGAAGAACTACTACGGCCGCGACTTCCGCTGCGACAAGCACGAGGGCCACGGCGGCCTCAGCCTCGTGGGTGCCATCGCCCAGAGCTGCGACATCTATTTCTATGAGGTGGCTTCCCGGCTGGACATCGACGACATCTACGCCGTGGCCGAGAAGTACGGACTCACGGTACCCACGGGCATCGACCTCCCCTTCGAGAAGACAAGCCGCGTGCCCAGCCGGGAGTGGAAGTGGAAGGCCCGCAAGGAGAAGTGGTATGCGGGCGAGACCATCAGCGTGGGCATCGGCCAGGGCGCCGTGGGCCTCACGCCCATCGCCCTGGCCCGGTTCTACGCCCTGCTCGCCACCAAGGGCAAGCTGCTCACCCCGCACCTGTTCTGGGGGTTCCGCAACGAGACCACGAACCTCGTGGAGCCTGCGCCGGCCCCCCCGATGAAGGACACAGGGCTCGACCCGAAGATCTGGGGCTACCTCGACCAGGGCCTCGGTCAGGTGGTGGAGAGCGGCACCGCGGCCACCAACCCCTTCGTGCGGCAGATCGGCAAGGAGATCCCCTTCGCGGGCAAGACGGGCACGGCCCAGGTGGCCACCTTCGTGGACCGCTCCCACTATGCGCGCCAGGCCAAGGAATTGAAGGACCACGCCTGGTTCGCGGGCTACGCCCCGAGGGACAACCCCCAGATCGCCTTCGTGTTCATCGCGGAAAACGCGGGCTGGGGCTCCACCAGCGCCGCCCCCATGGCCGCCAAGGCCGTGAAGTACTGGTGCGTGGATCGGCTCAGCAACCCCCTGCCCCCGCCCGGCGGCAAGCTCCCGGACCAGTTCAAGCCCGCGGAGAAGCCCGAGGAGGGCAATTGATCAGCTGGCGCGAATCCCTCAAGGGCCTGGACCGGGGCCTGCTCGCCATCATGGCCGCGTTGGCGGCCCTGGGTATCCTCACCCTCTTCAGCGCCAGCCGGGGGACAGCCCAGGCGGACCTCTGGCTCAAACAGCTCACCTTCACCCTGGGCTGCACCGCCATGGTGGCCATCCTCGCCTCCGTGGACCCCACCCGCATCTTCAAGGTGAGCCTGGGTCTCTACCTGTTGGGCCTCTTCCTCCTGCTGCTCGTGCTCGTGGCGGGCAAGAAGATGGGCGGTGCCGCCCGCTGGTTCGAGATCAAGGGCGTGCAGTTCCAGCCCTCCGAGCTTATGAAGTGGCTGACGCTGCTCTTCGTGGCGCACCGCCTGGGCAGCCGCCCCGCGGATCAGGTGGGTGCCTTCGACCTCCTCACGGCAGCGGCCCTGGTGCTGCTGCCCATGGTGCTCGTGCTCAAGCAGCCGGATCTGGGCATGGCCCTCAGCTTCACCCCCACCCTGGCCCTGGTGCCCCTCATCCGCGGCCTCAAGGCCAAGTGGGTGGTGATCGGGCTCCTGTGCTTCTCCCTGGGCGGCGTGGTGGCCTGGAAGAAGGTGCTGAAGCCCTACCAGAAGCAGCGGGTCATGACCTTCCTGGACCCTGAGAGCGACCTCCAGGGCAAGGGCTACCAGATCCACCAGAGCAAGATCGCCATCGGCGCCGGGGGCGTGCTGGGCCGCGGCTTCACGGCCGGAAGCCAGACCCAGCTCAACTTCCTGCCCGTGAAGACCACAGACTTCGTCTTCGCGGTGTGGGCCGAGGAGCGGGGCTTCGTGGGCGTCCTGATCGCCCTCTCCCTCTTCGGCGCCTTGCTCCTGCGCATCCTCGACACGGCCCGCCTCGCCAAGACTCCCGAGGAGCTCTATTTCTGCGCCGGCGCCGCCGCCATCTTCGGCCTGCACATCCTCGTGAACGTGGGCATGGTGGCCGGGGCCCTGCCCAACAAGGGCATGGCGTTGCCCTTCTTCAGTTACGGCCGCAGCAGCACCCTCAGCTTCATGCTGGCCCTGGGAATGGTGATGTCCATCCGCAACCGGGCACGGGTGCGCTAGATCCTACTTCTTGTGGGCCTTGGCGGGCGCCGCGGCCGGCAGGGTGCCCAGCTTCACCACGCGGCCGTCGTCCAGCTTCAGCTCCCAGGCCATGAGGTCCCCCTTCTTCAGCCCCAGGCGCTTGAAGGTGCCCACGGGGAACTCCACGAAGTAGCGGCCCGGCACGGTGCCGCCATAGGTGGGGCAGTCATTGCCGAGCATGGGGCTGCAGGGGGGCACCTTCTCCAGGAACTCCAGCACGCGCCCCTGCGCATCCAGCCAGGCCACGTCCAGGGCGATGAGGCAGTTCTTCATCCAGATGGGGTGGTAGTCGTCCTGGTCGTAGAGGAAGACCATGCAGCGGTCCTGGGGGAGGTGGGCGCGCTCCATGAGGCCCTTCGCCTTCTCCGCCTGGGTGGCGGCGACCTCCGCCGTGAAGCGGGATCCCTTCACGTGGACGGTTCCGCTCCCACCCGCGAGGAGGGGCAAAGCGAGGAGGAGAGGGGCGAATGGGAGGCGCATCAGAAGAGTTTATGCGCGCATCCCCCGACCCGTTCCAGGCATCCTGAAGACATGGGTGGAAATCGACACTGGACCTGGATCCTGCAGGCCCTTCTCGGAGGGCTGGGAGTCGGTCTGGTGGCCCAGGATGCCCCGCCCGCCCCGCCCCGGCCCCAGGGCCTGCGCGCTCGGCGCACGACCGAACCCATCACCCTGGATGGCAGCCTCAGTGAGGGCGCCTGGGCCCAGGCGGAGGTGGGCGACAGCTTCCGCCAGTCCTGGCCCCGCTGGGGCGCTCCGGCTCCCCAGCGCACGGATGTCCGCGTGCTCTACGACGATCACTACCTCTATGTGGGCGCCCGGATGCGCCACACCCGGGGCCTCTCGAAGATCGTGAAGCGGCTCCACCGCCGGGACCAGGACAGCGTCAGTGACTGGTTCGGGGTGTACATCGACAGCCTCCACGACCACCGCAGCGCCCTGGCCTTCTACGTGAATGCCGCGGGCGTCCAGCGGGACGGCGCCTGGTTCTCCGACACCGGGTTCGACGGTTCCTGGGATGGTGTGTGGGAGAGCAGCGTGGCCCGGGATGCCGATGGCTGGACCGTGGAGATCCGCATCCCCCTGAGCCTGCTCCGCATCCGGCCCGAGGACGGCGCCAGCTGGGGCATCAACTTCAGCCGCAGCGACCAGGGCCCCCTGCGCGCCACCTCGTGGTGGAGCCTCGCCCCCCGGGACGAGAACGCCTTCGTGAGCCGCTTCCCCGAACTCACCGGCCTGGAGGGACTCCAGCCCGCCCGGCGCCAGGAATGGCTGCCCTACCTCACCGGCCGCAGCAAGTTCGCCACCGCCCAAAGCTGGGACGACCGGGGCGCCGAGGTGCGGGCCGGGGTCGACGGGCACCTGGCCCTCTCGGGCACCACCCAGCTGGACCTCGCCCTCAAGCCGGACTTCGGCCAGGTCGAGGTGGATCAGGCCGTACTCAACCTCAGCACCACCGAGACCTGGCTGCCCGAGCGTCGACCCTTCTTCGTGGAGGGGGCGGACCTCTTCGGCTTCAACGGTCCCCAGCTCTTCTACAGCCGGCGCATCGGGCGGGGGCTCGGCGCCCCCGCCCTGGCCACCGGCGAGACCCTCGTCGCCATGGACCGGAGCCTGGCCCTCCAGGGCGCCGCCAAGATCACGGACCGGGATTTTGGCGGCGCCCAGGTGGGCCTGCTCGCCGCCTCCGCCGAGAGCGCCACCTACCGGGTGCGCGAGGCCGATGGCACCGAGACCTCCCGGACCCTGGCCCCTTCCCAGGACTTTCTCGTCGCCCGGGGCGTGCTGCCCCTGGACGCCCGGGGTTCCACCGTCGGTGTGCTCGGCACCTGGACCCGGCAGAGCCAGGGCGGCCGCCTCGCCACCGTGGAGGGGGTCGATGGGGCCTGGCGGAGCGCCGACCGGAGCAACAGCGCCGAGGGCGCCCTCGTCCACAGCGAGGCGGGATCGGCCGTGGACGCGGAACAGGGCTGGTACGCCCGGGGCCATTTCCAGCACCGCTTCAATGGCCTCTCCACCGACCTCACCCTCGTCAATGCCGGCCATGACTTCAATCCCAACGACCTGGGCTACCTGGCCCGCGCCGACGAACAGCGCATCTCCGCCCGGGCCCAGCGCCGCTTCGAACCCCTGGGGCCATTCCGGGAGGCCACGTTCGGCACCAGTGTGGGCATGTCCCGGGATCAGGCCGGGCACACCTTCAGCCGCTGGATCTCCGCAGACTTCGGCGGGGGGCTCCCCACCTTCTTCGGCGTGTGGGGCGGGGCCACCGTCAGCCTCCCCGCCGGGGATGACCAGGAACTCCGCACCTTCCGCGATCCGCAGAAGAAGTACCTGCAGCGCGGCAGCATCCCCAGCGCCTGGATGGGCTTCGACACGCCAGGCAACCGCCCCTGGTACGTGGCCGCCTCCTGGAGCGGCGCCTGGCACCCCGGTGGCCCCTCCACGGGCCTGAGCCTGAACCAGACCCTGCGCCCTACCGAGGACATCGAGGTGTCCCTGGGCACCAACCTCAGCCATCAAGAGGGCGAGCTCCGCTACCTCGCTGCCGATCCCGTGGTCCCCGACACTCCCCTGGTGGGCCTGCGCCGCCTCAGCTCCTTCAACCAGAGCCTGCAGGTGGCCTACAGCCCCCGCGCGGACCTCAGCCTCCAGCTGCAGACGCAGTGGCTGGCCGCCAATTGGAACTACCGGGAGGTGCAGGCCTGGAGCGAGGGCACCCTCACCCCGAAGGACTACGAAGGGGAGAGCGCCTTCAGCACCCGCTCCTGGAACCTCAACCTCATCACCCGCTGGGAGTACCGCCCCGGTTCCACGGTCTTCCTCGTGTACAGCCGCGGCGTGGCCACGGACGCCCTGATCAACGCCCGGGCCAGCCTGAGCCCGAGTCGCGACATCTTCGCGCTGCGCGGCCTGCCCTCGGACGAGGTCATCCAGATGAAGGTCAGCTACCTCCTGCGGTAGGACGATAGCCCCAGGGGGCCAGCGGTGGTTCGAAGCGGGCCTCGTTCCGATAGGGTCAAAGCGTGCGCCTCCTCCTGCCGTTCCTCTCCACCTTCGCCGTGGCGGCTCAACCGACACCGTCCGGCCTCCGGGCCGTTCGCGTGGGCCAGCCCCCGGTCATCGATGGCCGGCTCGAGGAGGCGGTCTGGCAGACCGCCCCCGCCGCAGGGGGCTTCCAGCAGATGTACCCCGCCTACGGGCAGCCCTCCCAGTTCCGCACCGAAGTGCGGGTGCTCTACGACGACCGCTACCTCTACGTCGGGGCGCGGATGTGGCAGATCCCGGGCGCCCACAAGACGAGCCTCCAGCTCTACCGGCGGGACCGCCAGACCTACGGCACCGACCTCTTCGGCGTCTACATCGACCCCCTCCGGGATGGCCGCACGGCCTACGGTTTCATCCTCAACGCCGCCGGCGTGCAGCGGGACGAACTGAAGGTGAACGACGTGGACAGCGACGACAGCTGGGATGCCGTGTGGGAGAGCGCCACCACCCAGGACGCCGATGGCTGGACCGCGGAGTTCAAGATTCCCCTCGACATCCTGCGGCTCCAGAAGGGCGGCGGCCCCCAGACCTGGGGCATCCAGTTCTTCCGCCAGGACGCCCTGGCGGCCCGGGAGGTCAGCTTCTGGACCGTACCCCCCCGGGAGCAGCGCGCCTTCGTCAGCGTGTTCCCGCCCCTCACGGGCATCGAGGGCGTGGAGCCCCGTCCCCGCCGGGAGTTCCTCCCCTACCTCAGCGCCAGCCGGAAGTTCGAGACCGCCAACGGCCGGAAGCCCGAAACGGCCCAGTTCGGCGACGACCGGGGCACCACGCTGAAGGCGGGCCTGGACGGGCGGGTGAGCCTCACCCCCCACAGCCAGGTGGACTTCACCCTCCACCCCGATTTCGGGCAGGTGGAGGTGGACAGCGCCGTGCTCAACCTCAGCACCGTGGAGACCTTCCTGCCGGAAAAGCGCCCCTTCTTCCTGGAGGGCTCCGAGATCTTCAACATCGACTCCGGCGGCCGGCTCTTCTTCTACAGCCGTCGCATCGGCAAGGGGCTCGCGACCCCCGACCTCGCCCCGGGCGAGATCCTGGTGGACCGCCCCCTCGCCGCCAACATCGCCGGCGCGCTGAAGTACTCCGCCAAATACGCCACGGGCACCCAGGTGGGCCTGCTGGCCGGTGGCCTGGAGGTGGAGAAGGCCCGGATCCTCGACGGCAGCGGCCAGCCCCGGGACCAGGAGGTCTCCCCCTTCACCGCCTTCGGCGTGCTGCGCACCACCCAGGCCCTGGATTCGGCGGGCTCCTACGTGGGCGCCTTCGCCAGCAGCCTCCGCCAAGCCTCCGCCGACGGCGCCCTGGCCACCGTGGGGGCCCTGGATGCGCTCCTGCGATCCGCCGACCGCCGGAGCAGCCTCTCCATCGTGGGCGCCGGGAGCCAGACCGGGGCCCGGGAGGGGGACCGCCACGATGGCGCCTACGGCCGCCTGGAGTGGGTGCACCGCTTCAACGGCTCCGGCCTGGAGCTGGACCTTGCCGCCGTGAACGCCGGCCGCCGCTTCGACCTCAACGACCTGGGCTACCTCGCCCGCTCGGACGAGAAGGCCCTGGCCCTCGGCATCTCCCGGCAGTGGGATGGGCAGTGGGGCATCTTCCGGAACCCCGAGCTCGCCTTCTCCGGCCGGGAGGCGCAGGACCAGGCCGGCCGCACCATCCAGCAGAACTGGGGCCTTCGCGGTCGCACGGACTTCGTGAACAGCTGGACGATGTGGTTCGGCGCCAACCTCCAGGGCGCCTACCTGGACGACCAGGAAGTGCGGGTCGTGGATTCCAAAACCGGCGCCGTGGTGCCCATCTTCCTCGGCCCTGACAAGAAGTACCTGAGCCGACCTGGCGGATCAGACTGGTTCATCTCGGCCGATACGGACAGCTCCAAGCCCTATTACGCCCGCGTGGAGGTGGGACGGAACCACCCCCGGGACGGCCACCCGGGACACCACCTGCAACTCGTGCAGATCATGCGCCCCCGCCACGACGTGGAAGTGGAGCTGGAGGTCTCCACCCGTCATCAGGGGGGGGAGTTGGCCTGGCTGGAGGAACAGGGGGGCACCCCGATCCTCGGCCAGCGGCGCCTCACCCTCGCGGAGGCCACCCTCCGCGTGGGCTGGACCTTCACACCCCATGCGGGCATCCAGCTCTACAGCCAGTGGCTGGGCTACAGCTACGCCTTCCGGGACCTGCGGTCCTGGGTGGATGCCGACACGCTCCAACCCGGCGCCACCTCGGCCCAGCCCGTGGCCAGCGACCGCCTCTGGAATCTCAACGCCATCGGCCGCTGGGAATTCCACCCGGGCTCCACCGCCTACCTCGTCTACACCCACGGAACGGACACCACCGCCCTCGTGAATCCCCGCGGCACCTTCGCCCCGGGGCGGGACCTCCGCCTGCTCAACCACCTCCCCAGCGACGACGTGGTGCAGGTGAAGGTGAGCTGGCTCTTCCGGTGAACCGAAGGCTCAGCTGACAGTGTCCATCCAGGCAGCGATGCGGGCGAGGTCCGCCTCCCCGTGCCAGCCATGGAAGGCGATTCGCAGGTAGCCCTCCCGCACCGAGGCGTAGATGCCCTGGCGCAGCCCGCGCTGGAGCAACGCCGCCAAATCCCGGCCGCCGTGGTGGAAGGCCAGGAAGGGCCCGAGGCGGTCCGCCTCCAGGAGCCCCCGCAAGCGCAGGGCCTCCTCGCCCCAGGGCCCGGTTTCCAGCTTCCGCAGCAGTCCCCGCTGCAGGCGCTCCACGTGCGCCGTGATGCGGGGGATCCCCGCGTGGTTCAGTTCCGCCAGGGAGGCCTCCAGGGTGGCCGCCATGAGGAGGGGGGGGCTGCCCGCCTCCAGGCGCCGGCCATCCTCCAGGAAGGGCCGATCGAAATCCGTGCTGGGACGGCTGAAGTCGGTGCCCTGCTCCACGGAGAGCCAGGTGCCCGACGGGATGAGGCGGCCTCGGAAGGTGGGATCCGTCCAGAGGAAACCCAGGCCCTGGGGGGACAGCAGCCCCTTGTGGCCCCCTGTGGCGAAGGCGGCGACGCCGGTCAGGTCCGGCACGTGGGTGCCGCACCCCTGGATGCCATCCACCACCAGGGCCACGCCCCGGGCGCGGCAACCCGCGGCGAGGCGGGGCAAGTCCAGACGCAGGCCATCCTGGAAGCGCACCCAGGAGACCGTGAGGATGGCGGTGGCGGAGCCGATCGCCGCCAGCAGCCGGGCCTCGGGATCCGCATCCGCCGGGGGCGGGGTGCTGGCCAGGGCATCCGCCCCGGCGCGGTGGCCCTCCCAGAGGGGCACCTCACGGAAACCCACGCGGCGGTCCCGCAAGGCCAGCCAGGGCCAGGCGTTGGAGGGGAACTCACCCAGCGGGGCGAGGGCCTCGTCCCCGGGGCGCCAGGGGAACCCGAGGGACACCGCCTGCAGGCCGGAACTGGTGGTGGCCGTGAGGCTCAGATCCTCCGGCGCGGCGCCGATCACCTTGGCCGCCTGGGCCTTGCAGCGGTCGCCGCCCCCGAGGAAGTCCTCCTTCCATTTCAGATCCCAGGGCTGCAGCTCCTTGTAGAGGAAGGCCCGGCAGGCCCGCAGCGCAGAGCGCGGGATGGGACCCTCGGAGCAGTGCATGAGCCAGAGGTGGTCCGGATCCAGGCTGAAGAGCGCGGGATTCAGCGGCGGGGTGGACACGCGCCTATCCGACTTCGGATTCGAGCAGCGCCTTGAGGCTCACGGGATACACCTGCTCCACCACCTTGGCCACGGCGTGGGCGTACTGCTGGATCTCCCACTGGGCGTGCCCCTCGGAGCGGAGGCGGATGAAGTGGGCCACGGCCTGGAGGCTCACCGTCCAGTACACCTCGGAGTAGAGGCCCACGGGCAGCACGCAGCGCGCCTGCTCCTTGCACACGCCCATCTCCAGCAGGGCCCGGTATTGCTTCACGCTGTCCTTGCAAGCCTGGAGGAAGGTCTCCGCGGCGGGGCCCCGGTGCTCCGGCTCGATCTCGCCGAAGCTGCCCTGCTTGTTGTCCTTGGACTGCATGCGGAAGACTTCCGGCACATAGAACTCGTCGTCGGGGAACACCACGTAGCGGCCGCTGATCTCGTTGAACTCGCTGCCGATGCGGTGCTTCATCCACTGGCGGAACACGAAGATCGGGGCCTTCACGTGCAGGGTCAGCGCCGTGTGGCGGAAGGGCGAGGTGTGCTCGTGCTTCGCCAGGTATTTGATGAGCTTGGCGTCGCCCTCATCGAAGGCGTCCTTGCGCTTGCCAAAGGAGACGCGGGCCGCGTTCACGACCGAGAGGTCCGAACCCATGTGGTCGATGAGCTTCACGAACCCCTTGTCGAGGACGGGGATCTCGGTGACGGAAACCTCGGAAAGGGGGGCCATGGGAACTCCTGCTTCCAGCTTCCCGCTCCCCCTGGGAGAATGGAAGGGCTGGAATGAGGAGCCTCGCATGCGCTTTTTTATCGATACCGCCAACATTGACGAGATCAAGAAGATCAACGCCTATGGCGTGTTGGATGGGGTGACCACCAACCCCAGCCTGATCGCCAAGGAGAGCGGCAAGCCCTTCGAGGCCATCATCGAGGAGATCTGCGGCATCGTGGACGGCCCCATCAGCGCCGAGGTCATCTCCCTGGAAGCCAAGGGCATGATCGAGGAGGGCCGCAAGCTCGCCAAAATCCACAAGAACGTCGTGGTGAAGGTGCCCCTCACCGCCGATGGCCTCCAGGCCACCAAGGCCTTCAAGGCCGAGGGCATCAAGACCAACGTCACCCTCTGCTTCTCCGCCACCCAGGGGTTGATGGCCGCCAAGGCCGGCGCCACCTACGTGAGCCCCTTCGTGGGCCGCCTGGATGACATCAACCTCGATGGCATGCTGCTCATCCGCGAATTGGTCTCGATCTTCGAGAACTACGGCCTGGAGACCAACGTGCTGGCCGCCTCCATCCGCGGCCCCCGCCACGTCACCGATGCCGCCCTGGCCGGCGCCCACGTGGCCACCATCCCCACCAAGGTCTTCGACCAGATGCTCAAGCACCCCCTCACGGACAAGGGCATCGAGGGCTTCCTGGCGGATTGGAAAAAGAGCGGCCGATAAGGCCTAGCTGGGTCGGACCCGTCTTCGGCTCCAAAAGGAGACGAAGAAAAAGAGCGGCCGCTGAGCCCAGGCACCTTCGACCTGAGGTAAGTCATTCCGAAACGCCCCGAGCCCCTTCAAGGCCGGGGCGTTCCGGCGTTAGGCTCATCCCATGCTGACCCTCGCCCTCGCCTTCCTCCTCCAGGCCGCCCCCGCCCAGGCCCCCGCACCGGCTCCGGCCCCCGAGGCCAAGTGGCACCCGCAGGCCAACCACAACTGCATCTTCTGCAAGATCGTGGCGGGCGTGGCGCCCGGGAAGAAGGTCTACGAGGACGAGTACGTCTACGCCTTCTGGGACATCCGCCCCCGGGCCAAGGTGCACCTCCTTGTGATCCCCAAGCAGCACGTGAACAGCCTCCAGGAGCTGGAGCAGCTGCCCGAGGCCACCCGCGCCGCCCTGCTCACCACCTGCGTGCGGGTGGCCAAGGACAACGGCATCCTCGACAAGGGCTTCCGGGTGATCGCGAACTCCGGCAAGGATGCCCACCAAAGCGTCTTCCACCTGCATTTCCACGTGGTGGGCGGGGAGATGCTGCCCGAGGACGCCGTGCGGATGAGATCCGGGACCGAATCGAAGTCCTGACCCTCGCCGCGCCACAAACCTTTCGCAGGCCTGGAGTATCCTGGGGTATTCCCGTGATTCCCTCCCTGATGGAGCGCCCATGTCCCCCCATTTCCTGAGCCGTCCCGCCCTCAGCTTCGTCCTCGCCCTCACGGGCCTTGCCGCCTCCGCCGGGGATCGCCCCCTCGTGAACGTGCCCCTGGAATGGAAGCCCACCAATCAGCTTTCGGAATCCGTGGGCGCCATCAACCTGCTCCCCTTCGCCCAGGTGCGGATCGCGGTCCTGCCCTTCACGGACAACCGCAAGGACAAGACGCTCATCGGCGAGAACGTCGAAGGCAGCACCCCCAAGCCCGTCATCACCAAGGATGATGCGGCCGCCTTCCTCACGGAGCGCACCCGCCAGTTGCTGCGCACCGCCGGCCTGCCCCTCACCGACAAGGCGGAGGAGGCCTCGGTCACCGTCACCGCCGAAGTCCTGAACTTCAAGGTGTCCGAATCGAGCACCTACAACGGTGAAGTGAGCCTGCTCGTGGTGGTTCGCGCCGGCAACCAGGATCTGTGGCGCGGCACCCTCATGGGCCAAGCCACCCGCTGGGGCCGCTCCTACAAGCTGGAGAATTACCACGAAGCCCTGTGCAACAGCCTCATCGAGGCCGTGGCCAACGGCCTCAAGAGCGAGCCCTTCATGAAGGCCCTGGCCGGCAAAGCCCCGGTCCAATAGCCTTCGGGGCCGATGCGCCCCGATTGATGCCCCCATGGCCCTGCCCACGTTCTCCATTCCCATCCAGCGGGCGGCCCTGTGGTCTCCCGAGCCGCTGCCCATGGAACCCCTGCCGGCCTTCCTGGACGTGGCCGTGGGCCCACCGGAGTTGGGGCGGGTGGAACCCCTGCTGCGCCGCCGCCTGAGCCCCTTGGGCAAGGGCATGCTCCACGCCGTGGGCCGGATCAGCGAAGGCATGGGTCCCCTCCGATCCGTCTTCGCCTCCCGCCATGGCGACCCGGGCCGGGCCCTGCCAATCCTCGCCGACATCGCCCAGGGGCTGGACGCCTCACCCACGCAATTCTCCATGAACGTGCACAACGCCGCCGCGGGCATCTGGTCCATCGCCACGAAGGATACGAGCCCCGCCACGGCCCTGGCCGCGGGCCCCGAAACCTTCGGCCTGGCCCTCCTGGAGGCCTTCGCCCAACACCAGGCCACCGGCGAAGCCGTGCGCTTCGTCTATGGCGATGATCGCCTGCCTGAACTCCTGGCGCCCTACGAGGAGCACCCAGCCCCGCTGCATGCGCTGGCCTTCCTCATCGGCGCACCTGCCTCCATCCACCTGTGCCTCCAGCGCCTTCCCGGGGGCGGCACGCCCAGCCCCCAGCCCCAATCCCTTCACGCCCTGGGGGCCCTGGCCGGGACGGAGGGCGCTTGGGTCGGAGCCACCGCCACCTGGCAGTGGGTTTGGGAGCCGGTCCCTTGAAGCGCTTCCTGAAGATCATCGCCAGCGGCATCGGCTTCGGGTCCCTGGGCGTCCTCGGCAGCCTCTTCTCCCTGCTCGCCATCCCCGTCATGCGCCTGCTGCCCGGCGGCAAGTCCGCCCTGCAGCGCCGCACCCGGGCCTGCTTCTTCGTCTACTTCCGCACCCTCGTGCGCTTCCTCCAGTGGGCGGGCATCTACACCCTCACCGTGGAGGCCCTGCCGCCCCGCCAGGCGATGGACGGCCACGTGATCATGGCCACCCACCCCGGCTACCTGGACGTGGTGCTCATGTTGGGCACCATCGAGCAGCTCACCTGCGTGGTGAAACCCGCCATCTGGAACAACCCCCTCTTCGGCTGGGCCGTTCGGGCCGGGGGCTACATCCCCGCCCTGGATCCCGATTGGGTGCTGAACCGGGGCTCCAAGGCCCTGGCCCGGGGGGAGACCCTCGTCCTCTTCCCCGAAGGCACCCGCACGCTGCCCGGCAGCCCTTACCGCTTCGTGCGGGGTGCCGCCCACCTCCTGCTGCGTTCCGGGGCCCCCATCCTGCCCCTCATCGTCACCTGCGATCCGCCCCTCCTGGCCAAAGGGCACCGCTGGTATCACATGCCCGAGCATCCATGCGATTATCGAATCCGGGCCTTGCATTCCGTCGCCCCGCCCCCGGCGGATCCGGCCCTTCCCGCTCCCCAGGCTGCACGAGCGCTGACGGAGTGGCTTGAGGATCTGTTCAATCAGGAAGTCTATGGATCAGGACATCACCCCCCTCGAGATGAAGCGGTTCATCGTCAAGACGCTTGATCTGGAGGACACCCTTCCCGAGGACCTCGGGGATGATGAGGCCCTCTTCGGCGAGGGTCTGGGCCTGGATTCCATCGATGCCTTCGAGTTGGGCATCGCCCTGAAGAAAACCTACAAACTGCAGCTGGAGGAGTCGGAGACCTCTGGTTTCGCGCACCACTTCCGCACGCCCGCCACCCTCGCCGCCTTCGTATCCAGCCGTCGTACCGCCTAGATCCACCGGAGCACCCATGTCCATGACCCCTGAAGCGATCCACCAGAAGCTCCGCGAAGTGCTGGCCGATTCCTTCCGCCTGGATCCCGCCCGGGTCACCCTGGAGGCCCACCTCTTCACGGACCTCGACCTCGACAGCATCGATGCCGTGGAGCTCGCCATCCAGCTGCAGGAGATCACCGGCAAGCGCGTGAAGGCCCAGGATTTCAAGGATGTGCGCACCGTGGGGGACGTGGTCACCACCGTGCACAAGATGATGCAGGCATGACGCCCTACCCCGGCTCCCTTCAGGCGGACCCTGAGCGGGCCGGGACCTTCACCTTCCAGATGGAGGCGGAGCACCCCGCCTACCACGGCCACTTTCCGGGGGATCCCATCCTCCCGGGCGTGGTGCAGGTGGAATGGGCCCTGCGCCTGGGCGAGGAATGCTTCGGCCCCTTCAGTTCCTTCCAGGGTCTGGAGCATCTGAAGTTCCAGGGCACCATCACGCCGGGCGAGCCCATCACCCTGAGCATCATCTGGGACGCCGCGCGGCAGGAACTCGGCTTCGAGTACATGGCCCCCACGGGTCTCAAGTCCAAGGGCTTCGCCCGGTACGCGGCCCACCCTTGAGGATCAGGGCATGACCTTCCGCCCCTGTCTCGTGGTGCCCGTCTACAACCCGGGCCCGGCCCTCACCCGCACGCTGGAGGCGCTGCTGGCCTGCGGGGTGGACCTCTTCATCCACGATGACGCCAGCAACCCAGCCACCCAGGCGGAACTGGTCCGCTTCGCCGAAGCCCATCCTGCGATCCATCTTTCGCGCTGGGACGTGAACCAGGGCAAGGGCGCCGCCGTGTGCGAGGCCTTCCGCCGGGCCCACGCCGCGGGCTTCACCCACGCCCTGCAGGTGGACAGTGATGGCCAGCATGATGCCGGCGCCGTGGCGCCCTTCCTCGCCCTGGGCGCGCTGAACCCCATGGCCGTCATTGCCGGAGTTCCCGCCTACGAGGGCCCCGTACCCCCCGCCCGCCGCTATGGCCGCTGGTTCACTCACGCCTGGGTGTGGCTGGAGACGCTGGGCTTCGACATCGGTGACAGCCTCTGCGGCTTCCGCCTCTATCCCCTGGCGCCCATGGTGAAGCTCATGGATCGCGTGCCCCTGCCCGCCCGCATGGACTTCGACACCGCCGCCATCGTGCGCCTCCACTGGGAGGGCCTCCCCGTGATCAACGCGCCGGTGCGCGTGGTGTACCCGGAGGATGGCGTCTCCCACTTCAACCTCCTGCGCGACAACCTGCGCCTCACCCGCATGCACACGCGCCTCGTGTGCGGGATGCTCCTGCGCCTGCCCCTCCTCCTGATGCGCACGGTGACCCGGTGAGCGCCGCTGCGGACGAGGCCCATTGGACGAAGATCCAGGAGCGCGGCACGGCCTTCGGCCTGCGCTGCGCGCTGTGGACCTACAAGCTCCTTGGCGCCTGGGCCCTGCGCTTCGTCACGGAGTTCGTGGCCGCCTACTTCTTCCTCACGGGCACGGAAGCGCGCCGCGCTTCCCAGGCTTACCTGCGGCGCCTCCACGCCCGGGGCGGCCTGACGCGCAGACCCGGCCTCTGGGCGAGCTATCGGCACGTGCGCACCTTCGCCATGTCCTACGTGGATCGCTTCCTCGCCTGGATGGATGCCGCCGACGTCCCCGTGGAGTTCCCCCAGGAGCAGGCCTTCCTGGATCGCCTGGCCTCCGGAACCGGCGCCCTTTTCATCAGCGCCCACGTGGGCAACCTCGACATGCTCCGCGGCCTGGGCGCCGCCCGGGGATTGAAGGGCCTCAACGCCGTCATGTACTCCGAGCACGTGGTGCGCTTCCAGGACCTGCTCAAGGAGATCAACCCCAACTACAACCTGGACCTCATCCACATCGTGGACGTGGGCCCCGACACCGCCATGGCGCTGGAGGAACGCATCGCCCGGGGCGAGGCCCTCTTCATCGTGGGGGACCGCTCCCCCGCGTCCGCCAACGGCCGCACGATGCGCGTGCCCTTCCTGGGCGGCGAGGCGGAATTCCCCATCGGCCCCCTCTTTCTCGCGCACCTGCTGCAGTGCCCCGTGTACCTCTTCTTCTGCGTGCGGGAGGGGAGGCGCTACCGCATCCACCTGGAGCCCTTCGCCGACCGCTTCACCCTGCCCCGGGGAAACCGCGACGAGGCCCTGCGCGAGGGGCTCGTCCGCTACGCCGCCGCCGTGGAGGCCCGCTGCCTGGCCACGCCGATGCAGTGGTTTAATTTCTATGACTTCTGGGGCGACGATGCCCCCCTGAAACCCGAGTAGCCCGTGACCGCCCCCCTGCGCGCCGACGTGATCCTGGAGATCCCCTTCCACGACGTGGACGTGATGGGCATCGTCTGGCACGGCCACTACGTGAAGTACCTGGAGATCGCCCGCACGGCCCTCATGCGCAAGGCGGGCCTCGACCTGCCGGAGATGAACGCCACCGGCTGCGGCTGGCCCATCGTCACCTGCGAGCTGAAGTACATCAAACCCCTGCGCTATGGG
Organism: Holophagaceae bacterium; assembly: GCA_035255465.1. Lineage (GTDB taxonomy): Bacteria > Acidobacteriota > Holophagae > Holophagales > Holophagaceae > JAFDVN01. Next base: position 87,201 of record DATEZP010000020.1, on the reverse strand, counting down.
CAGAAGGTGAAGGTGGAGGCCGCGCTCGAGGAATATGAGCAGCGCCTGAAAATCGCCTACATCTTGCGCGACGCGGAGTCAGGCGCCAAGCACAGCAAGGCCATCACCGTGCAACTGGCCGTGGACATGACCACGGGTGACGTGCGTTTCGAGACACCCGCCGACATGGTCGCCGCGATCGAACGGGCCCGGGGATGAGCGCCCAGCCAGCCCACCTCGCCGCCCTGGGGATCGTGTGCGCCCTGGGGCAGGGCAAGGCCGCGGTCGCCAAGGGCCTCTTTGCCGGCGACCCCTCCGGCCTCGTCGTGGAGGAGGGCTGGCTGCCCCACCGCCCGGCCCGCGTGGGGCGCGTGCCCGGCGCCCTCGCGGAGGTGCCCTCGGCCTTTTGGATGGATGATTCCCGCAACACCCGCCTCCTGCTCACGGCCCTGGCCGAGATCCGCGCCGAGGTGGACGACGCCATCGCCCGCTTCGGCCGGGATCGCGTGGGCGTCGTGCTCGGCACCAGCACCTCGGGCATCGAGGCCGCGGAGCGGGCCATGGCCCACCACCGGGCCACGGGCGCCTTTCCACCCGAGTTCCACTACCAGCAACAGGAGATCGGACGCCTGGCGCCCTTCCTGGCCGAATTCCTGGGGATCACGGGCCCGGCCCTCACGGTGTCCACGGCCTGCACCTCCAGTGGCAAAGCCGTGGTCAGCGCCCGGCAGTGGCTGGAGCTGGGCCTCTGCGACGCCGTGATCACGGGAGGTTCCGATTCCCTGTGCAAGCTCACCCTCAACGGCTTCAGCGCCCTGGAATCCGCCACGCCGACCCTGTGCAACCCCATGAGCCGGAACCGCACGGGCATCAACGTGGGCGAAGGCGCGGCCCTCTTCCTTCTCACCCGGGACGCCTCGGCCTTGGCCCTACTCGGCGCGGGGGCCAGCAGCGACGCCCATCATGTGTCCTCGCCGGATCCCTCCGGCAGGGGCGCGGAGGCCGCCCTGCGCGGGGCCTTGGCCGAAGCCCGCCTGCGACCCGAGGACGTCGGCTATTTGAACCTCCACGCCACGGCCACGCCCAAGAACGATGAGATGGAAAGCCGCGCCACCGTCGCCGTCTTCCCTGGCGGAGTCCCGTGCAGCGGCACCAAGCCCCTCACGGGCCACGCCCTGGGCGCGTCCGCGGCCCTGGAGCTGGCCTTCGGCTGGCTGGTCCTCCACCCGGCGTGGAACCCCGAGCGGCGCCTGCCCCCCCACCGCTGGGACGGCGAAGCCGATCCCGAACTGCCCCGGCTGGACCTCATCGAGGCAGGCGCCCGCCTGGCGCCGGGGAAGGTGGTCCTCTCCAACTCCTTCGCCTTCGGGGGCAACAACCTCAGCCTCGCCCTGGGCCCCACCCCATGACCGCACCCTTCCCCCCCATCGAGCAGCTTCTGCCCCATCGCCACCCGGCCATCGTGGTGGATCGGATCCTGGCGTTGGACGAGGAGGGCTGCCGGGTGGCCGCCCAAGTCCGGCCGGGCGCCTGGTACCTGGATGTGCGGGGGGAGATGCCCGCCTGGGTGGGCCTGGAGCTCATGGCCCAGGCCGCCTCGGCCTTCAGCGGTTGGCGGAACACCCTTTCCGGCAGGCCCGTTCGAGTGGGATACTTGTTAGGTACCCGTAGCTTTGACGCCACCGAGCCCGCCTTTCCCGTGGGGACCGAGTTGGAGGTCGAGGTGAAGGTGATCTTCCTCGACGAAACCGGCCCCAGCGCTTTCCGTTGTGAGCTGCGTCGCGCCGGTCTCCGTGTGGCCCATGCCACTCTGAAAGCCATCGAAGTCCCATGACCCACCCCGCCCTTCCGAACCCCCGCGCCGTCCTCGTGACGGGCGCCACCGGCCGCCTCGGCCGGGCCATCGCCCTGCGCCTGGCCGCGGACGGGTTCAAGGTCACCGTGCACTGCCGCAGCCGCGTGGCCGAAGCCCAGGCCTTCGTAGCGGAGCTCCAGGCCGCCGGCCATCCCGCCGACTGGATCGCCTTCGACATCGCCGACCGGGCCCAGACCCTGGCCGCCCTCGAAGCCAAAGTGGCTGCCGACGGCCCCTACTACGGCGTCGTGTGCAACGCCGGCATCACCCGGGATGGCGCCTTCCCCGCCCTCAGCCCCGAAGATTGGGACCAGGTGCTGGCCGTGGGCCTCGATGGTTTCTTCAACGTGGTGCAGCCCCTCGTGATCCCCATGGTGAAGACCCGGAAAGGCGGCCGCATCGTCACCATCTCCAGCGTGTCCGGCGTCGTGGGCAACCGCGGGCAGGTGAACTACAGCGCCGCCAAGGCCGGGTTGATCGGCGCCACCAAGGCCCTGGCCGTGGAATTGGCCACCCGGGCCATCACCGTGAACTGCGTGGCCCCGGGCCTCATCGAATCCGAGCTGGTGGATGAACTCGTGCTCGAGCGCGCCCTGCAGGCCATCCCCATGGGCCGCGTGGGCCAGCCCGAGGACGTGGCCGCCACCGTGGGCTTCCTCATGTCCGATGCCGCCGGCTACATCACCCGTCAGGTGATCGGCGTGAACGGGGGCATGGTTTGATGCGCCGCGTCGTCGTCACCGGCATGGGGGGCGTCACGCCCTTGGGGGATTCCTGGGAAGCCATCTCCGCGAAGATCCAGGCGGGTCAGAGCGGCGTGCGGGTCATGACCGAGTGGGATCAGCACGCGGAGATCCAAACGCGGCTGGGCGTACCCGCCGATCACTTCACCATCCCCGCCCACTACCCCCGCAAGATGGTGCGCTCCATGGGCCGCGTGGCCCTGCTGGGCGTGCGGGCCACGGAGCTGGCCCTGATCGACGCGGGCCTGCTGGACGATCCCATGCTCAAGCTGGGCCGCGTGGGCGTGGCCTATGGCAGCTCCTTCGGCAGCATCGAGCCCATGCTCGCCCTCGGCAAGAACCTGGCGCAGGGGCGCCTCACGGGCATCAGCGCCACGGGCTACATCCAGGCCATGAGCCACACGGCGGCCGTGAACATCGGCGTCTACTTCGGGCTCACGGGCCGCATGATCGCCACGAGCACCGCCTGCACCTCCAGCAGCCAGGCCATCGGTTACGCCTACGAAGCCATCAAGTACGGCAAGCAGACGGTGATGATCGCGGGGGGCAGCGACGAGCTGAACATCTGCACCGCTGCCGTGTTCGACACCCTCTACGCCACCAGCACCCGCAACGAGGATCCCCAAGGCACCCCGCAGCCCTTCGACCAGGACCGCGACGGCCTCGTGGTGGGTGAGGGCGGCTGCACCCTCATCCTGGAGGACCGCGATCACGCCCTGGCCCGCGGCGCCCGCATCTACGCCGAGGTGCTCGGCTTCGGCACCAACTCCGATGGCGCCCACATCACCCAGCCCCAGAAGGAAACCATGGCGGACACCATCCGATTCGCCTTGGAGGATGCGGAACTGGGCCCCGAATCCATCGATTGGGTGAACGCCCACGGCACCGCCACGGAGCACGGCGACATCGCCGAGAGCCACGCCACCCGCGAGGTCTTCCAGCGGGCCGTGCCCATCACCTCCCTCAAGAGCTACTTCGGCCACACGCTGGGCGCCTGCGGCTCCATCGAGGCCTGGGTGGGCATCAAGATGTGCCGCGCCGGATGGATGGCCCCCACGCTCAACCTCCGGAACCCGGACCCGCGCTGCGCCGATCTGGATTACCTCCAGGGGGAGCCCCGCGCCCTGAGCGGCCGCACCTTCCTCAGCAATAACTTCGCCTTCGGCGGCATCAACACGGCGCTCGTCCTCCGCGCCGAAGGGTGATCCGGGAGACTTGGCCTTGGTGCTAGGGTGAGGCCCCTTCCCAGGAGCCTCCATGCGATCCCTCGCCCTCTCCGCCTGCCTCCTCCTCCCCTCCCTCGGCGCCCAGGAGCCCGCGCCGCCGCCCGCCCAGGCCGAACCTGCGAAATTGGATAAAGGGCACCTGGACCCCACCTGGTTCAACCTCCCCGCCAGCGCCTTCACGCCCCAAACCTTGGCCGATTACGGCTGGATCAAGCCCGGCTTCAAATTCGCGGGTCGGTCCATCAAGGTGGTTTGGGAAGCCCCCAAGTGGACGGATCCCGCCATGGCGGAAGACAACATCGCCGCCGCGGAGACCCACCGGAAGAACTTCCCCCTCTACCTCAAAGAGGCCCTGGGGAGCCTGGAGGGCGTGAAGACCTCCTTCGACTCCGGCGACCTGCTCCTCGTCGGCCGCCTCGTGGACTGCAACATCAAGGGCGGCTTCATGAGCATGGCCTGGGAGGACATCACCTGGGACCTCAAGCTCGTGGATCCCGCCACGGGGGAGACCCTGGTGGCCCTCCACCATCGCCTCATGGGTGGCAATGGCTGGAAGGGCAATGGCAGCCGCAAGCGCTTCCTGTCCTGGACGGAATCCGTGGCCAAATTCGCGAAGACCTTCTGGCTGCCCTGAGCAACATAGCCAACATTGGGCGAGGTTTTATCGAGGCACCCAAGTCTTCGGAGTATTGATAAAGTAGAAGAGCTTATCCCAGGAGCCAAAATGCGCCGGTTGGCACTTCTGCTTGGGGCTACCCTTGCCGCGCAGGCCCAGGACACGCCCCCCAAACTCCCCTTTGCCCCCGCCCTCTATTCCATTCGGGCCACGGGCGAATCTGGATCCAGCTTGGTGCTGCTGGATGAAGGCGGGAAGGAACTTACGATCGCCGAAGATCCGCGGTCAGCGGGAGGTGGGGGTCTCCTTTCTTCCAAACCTTTCTACGCTTCCTTCTTTGGCGCCTTCTCAACCACCCCGGGATTTGGGGAAGTGATTTACACCCGTTACGGGAAACCCGACCCACCTTCTACCAATGGTGGCTTTATCAAAATCGGGAACCTTGCCGCCGATCGGTCCTGGGTCGGCAAGGCCATCTTTCAACCAGAGTTTGGAGAACACAACCTACAGGGCATCTACCGTTGGGTTCGCGCCACTGGAAAAACGGAAATCCTTTGGACTTCCAATCAGCTGGAATCTCAGTTGGAAGCATGGTTGAAGACGCCCGACGGGGCCCCCTTCAAGGAAGCACACATTGATGACGAGCTGAGCGCTAACCGATCCACCTACCTCTTCCATCTGGAGGGAGGCCGTTTCGCCTGGGTAACAGGTGATTCCATCATCGAGTTGGATATTCACAGCAAAAAGGCCCGATTTCTCTTTTCGGATACGGCTCGCGAGAAACACAGCCTCGGAGCCAAAATGTGGTTGGGCGCCTCCGAAAAATCTGCCCAATCCACGGCTTGGCAAGAGGCCGACGGTACCATCTGCGTCATCCGGCCTGGCATTCGAATTCGGCTTCATCCCAACGGGACCTATGATGCCGATCCATTGGCCGAAGGGCATAGGATCGTTAACCTCGCCAAAGGAATTATTGCCACCACGAATGGCGATGATTTGCATCTCAGTGCGATGGGAAGCAAACCCTTTTCCGACCTACATCTAGAAAACAACCTCCTCCAATCCAGCGCAGATGGCCAAGCTCTGTTCCTGTACACCCATTACGCCACGGCGGAGGATCTCCTTTCCAGGGTGTCCCTAGATGGACGGGTTATTTGGAAGCATTCCCTTGGCGACTGCAGATTCGGTTTTTTGCTTGTTGAACAGGGCAACCAATTGCGGGTTCTCGTAAGACGGACCCAAGCCAATCAAGTGGTCCGAATTACCTTGAATGCCGAAACTGGGGCTGAAGAAGCCCTGGAACCCTGGACCCAAGATTCAGCCTATGGGCCAGGTAAAAACGGTGAATTCCGTGCCCCCATTGAACTGGCCGATACTAGCGTTTTGATTTCCACTCAGAGCGGCTATCTCGTATGGACGCCCTCGCAGGGGGACGTCAAGCCTCTTCCCAGGACAGGCTGGTCCAGGCCAGGCAAGGAATTGACCGGAGTGGGTTCCGAGGAAAACGCCTTCGGGATCTGGTCATGGATGGACAACGAGATGCGCCTTAGGCCAATTTTCCAATCTCCATTGGTTGATCAAATGCTCGTCCAGGTTGAGGGCCGAGTACTCCCCATTTGTAACTGGGTAAACAATGGCTCGACCCTGGCTTCGAATCCCAGAAGTCGCGGTCAGAGTTCTCAGAAGAAGGGATTCCCATTTTTCCAAAGGGACTTTGGAATCATCCAATCCCCTCTGCTGCTGGGTTGGGCGCAATTGTGGGTCCAGCAGGTTTCAAGGGTGGCGCAAATTGAGGAGCCAAAGCTGAGCCCCCGGTAAACTGGGAATTGGCTTTAAGCCACCGATGATCCTCTTGGAGTTTGCATGTCCCTGGAAAAGAAGCTTGAGACCCTGAAGGCCAAACACGCCGCGGCGCTCGCCGGGGGCGGCGAGGCCCGCGTCACCAAGCAGCACGAAGGCGGCAAGCTCACGGCCCGCGAACGCATCAACGCCTTCCTGGATGAGGGCAGCTTCGAGGAGATGGATTCCCTCGTGGTGAACCGCACGCCCGGCACCGAGAAGATCCCCGGCGATGGCGTGATCACGGGCTTCGGCCGCGTGGATGGCCGCCCCGTGGCCGTCTTCGCCCAGGACTTCACCGTCTTCGGCGGCAGCCTCTCGGAGATGTACGCCAAGAAGATCTGCAAGGTCATGGATCAGGCCATGAAGTTGGGCTGCCCCATGATCGGCCTCAACGACAGCGGCGGCGCCCGGATCCAGGAAGGCGTCGTGAGCCTCGGCGGCTACGCGGACATCTTCCTGCGCAACACCCTGGCCTCGGGCGTGATCCCCCAGATCAGCCTGATCATGGGCCCCTGCGCCGGCGGCGCCGTGTACAGCCCCGCCATCACCGACTTCATCACCATGGTGCAGGGCACGAGCTACATGTTCGTCACGGGCCCCGACGTCATCAAGACGGTCACCCACGAGGAAGTGACGAAGGAGGACTTGGGCGGCGCCAGCGCCCACGCCGTGAAGAGCGGCGTGGCCCAGTTCGTGTGCCCCAGTGATCTCGCGGCCCTCGCCCACACCCGCGAGCTGCTCTCCTTCCTGCCCAGCAACAACCTGGGCGAGGCCCCCCGCAAGGCCCCCAAGACCCCGCAGCCCCTTGAGAATGCCGAGCTGGACAAGGTGGTGCCCGACGATCCGACGAAGCCCTACGACATCCGCACCCTCGTGAAGGGCATCGTGGATGACGGCAACTTCTTCGAAGTCGCCGAGCGCTTCGCCGGCAACATCGTCGTCGGCTTCGCCCGACTGGACGGCCGGAGCGTGGGCATCGTGGCCAACCAACCCGCCTACCTCGCCGGCGTGCTGGACATCTCGGCTTCCGAGAAGGGCGCCCGCTTCGTGCGCTTCTGCGACGCCTTCAACATCCCCCTTGTCACCTTCGAGGACGTGCCCGGCTTCCTGCCTGGCGTCACCCAGGAGCACGGCGGCATCATCCGCCACGGCGCCAAGCTGCTCTACGCCTTCGCCGAGGCCACGGTGCCCAAGGTCACCGTCATCACCCGCAAGGCCTACGGCGGCGCCTACTGCGTGATGGCCTCCAAGCACCTGCGCACGGACTTCAACTTCGCCTATCCGACCGCTGAAATCGCGGTGATGGGCGCCGAGGGTGCCATGAACATCCTCCACGGCAAAGAGATCGCCTCCGCGGCGGATCCCGTGGCCAAGCGCGCGGAGCTCATCGCCGCCTACAACGAGAAGTTCGCCACCCCCTACATCGCCGCCGAGCATGGCTTCGTGGATGAAGTCATCCTCCCCCGCGACACCCGCAAGAAGCTCATCAAATCCCTCAGCCTCCTGGAGACCAAGCGCGAACAGCTGCCCCCCAAGAAGCACGGCAACATTCCGCTCTGATCCTCCCGCGAGCTCCGCGCTAAACTGACACCTTGATTTCATTCGAGGTGAAGATGCGTGTGGCTGTGATGGCTGCCCTGGCACTGGCCCCTGCCTTGGTCGCCCAGACCGTTGATGAGGCCTTCCTCGCCACGAGCGACCCCAAGGTCATCATGATCAAGGCGGCGGATAAGGCCCTCAGCCTGGGGGCCTCCGACAGCAGGATGCTCGCGGAATGCGGCCAAGCCCACCTGGCGGGCGGCGACCAGGCCGGTGCGGAGGCCCTGTTCAAGCGGGCGGTGGCGGCGGATCCCCTCGATTCCGAAACCCGTCAAATCATCGCCCACGCCTGGTTCCTGGCGCAGGTCAAATCCGAGGCCCTGGCGAGCCTTCGTCCGCTCCAGGCCAGCACCATCAAGAACACCGGAGGTCATCTGGGAGCCGCCCTCGACCTCCTGGCCTTTGACACCCCCGAGGCCGCCGATGCCCTGATGGAGGTCGCCCGCCAGAAGGAGCCCAAGGCTTCTCAGGCCCAGCTCCGGTTCGGGGAAGCCTGCTTGCCCGCCCATCCGGCCCTAGCTTTGAAATGGCTGAAGCTCGGCGCACAGGAAGACGAAGCCACGCCCACGTTGCTCCGGTGTGCCCTGCTCCTGCTGCAAGGAGGCGATCCCCTTCGAGCCGACGAGGTCATGCAACGCATGCTTTCGGTCGACCGCGATGCCTGGTCCGAGTGTTGCGACTTCGCCAGCGCGGCCCGTCGTGCCCATCAAGAGGCGCTGGCCCTCAAATACGCGGCCACGGCCAAGGACCGCTATCCCCCCTTGGAATTCATCCGGATTCGCGCGCAGGGCGCCAAGAACGGCCGAACCCTCGGCGACTATGGCCGGATCATGCTGGCCCTGGGCGACCGAGTTCGAGCTGAGGCCCTGTTCGCGGAGGCCATCGCCCTGTCGCCCAAGGACTCCCTGACCCATCAAGTCATCGCCGAAGCCTGGTTCAAGCAGGGTTTCCAACAGGAAGGACGGGCGGCCCTGGAGCCCTTGAAGACCCGTGCCGCCAAGGGCAGTGAGGGGTATTGGATGGGCGGATTGAACCTCCTTCGCCATGGAACGGTCGCCGAAGCGGAGCAAATGCTGGAAGCCGCGTTTGGCATGGAGCCCCGGGGATGGGAGCGTTGCCTGCTAACTGGAAAAGCCTTTGCGGACTCGCGCCAAGCCGAGCTCGCGGAAAAGTGGCTGAAGCGGGGAGTCATCAAGAAGGAGGCCACGGGGAACCTCGTCAAGGCCGTCGGGACCCTCCTCGATGGCGGATTCGCCCAAGAAGCCTCCACCTTGATGGACCTCGCCTATCGCGTGGCCCCCAAGGAGGAAGCCGTCTGGTGTGAGTTCGGGCGCGCGGCGGTCCGCAATCACGTTCGACCCCTGGCCGCCAAGTGCTTCCAGCGGGCCCTGGCCCTCAAACCCAAATCGGAGTCGGTCTGGAACGAAGTCGCGAACGCCTACGCCCAGCAGGGTGTCGGCACGCGGGAGGAATTCAAGCTCGAGTAGACCCGGATGGGTGTGCCTTTTCATTCCAGCCATCGCGCCCCTGGAGTCTCCATGAAGTCCGTCTCTCCACCAGCCCCGGCGCCTGCCCCAGCGCGAACCTAGGCAGCGCGGCTATCCTGCTTGCACCACCCGGAGCACCCATGCGCGTCCAGTCCCTCGCCCTGCTCGGCTTCAGCCTCGTGGCGCCGTTGGTGGCGCAAACCCCCGGCGCCAAGTTCACGGAAGGTTTCTTCAAGGGCGATCGCAAAGCCATCCTCCAGGCTTGCGCCGACGAGGCGCGGGCCATCAAGCCCAAGGATGCGAAGTGGCTCGCGGAGTATGGCCGGGCCTACCTGGCGGCCCTGGATCGGCCCAAGGCGGAGGCGGCCTTCAAGGAGGCCCTGGCCAAGGAGCCCAAGGATGGCGAGGTGCATCGCCTCATCGGGGTGGCTTGGCTGAAGCACGGCTTCAAGCAGCAGGCCCTGGAGGCCTATGGGCTGATCCTCAGCTTGGATGCGAAGAACAAGGACGCCCTCGTGGCCGCGGCGCTCGACCTCGCGGAGGTGGGGTTGGTGAACGATGCGGAGAAGTTCATCAGCGCCTTCGCCGCCATGGAGAAGGATGACTGGAAGACCTTCGTGCAGTTCGGGCGGGCCTTCTTGCAGAGTGGCAACCGGGATCAGGCCGCCAAATGGTTCTCCCGCGCCGTGACCTGCAAGCCCAAGGAGGAGAAGGTGTACCTGGAGATCTCCCGCGCCTTCGCGGATAGCCAGGCCGTGCTGTGAGGGCGGCGATCCACCGCCTCTTCTACGACGCTTCCCAGGAACTCCGGAACGGCTGGTGGCTGGCCATCTGGTACGTGCTGTTCAGCGTATTGCGCACCCTCGCCTTCCTCCTTCTGGGTCCGATGGCGCGGGGTGAAATCGGGTTCCGCCTGGCCCAGAGCCTGGCCCTGGCGGGCAGCGCCCTGCTCTGCTTGAAGCTCCAGAAGCGCCCGATGCGCGACGTGGGCCTCTGGCCCGACCTGCGCTGGCTGCGGGAGGCCGGGCTGGGCCTCGTCGCGGGCCTGCTTCTCATGGGCCTCACCGCCCTGACCCTCCGGGCGCTGGGTGGATTCCATTGGGAGGGAGATGGCCCCGGCACCTGGAGCGCCCTGCCCGGCGTCGTGGGCCTCTGCCTCGCCGTGGCCCTGGTGGAGGAACTCCTCTACCGCGGCTACCTCTTCCAGCGGCTCGTGGATGGCCTTGGCCCCTGGCCCACCCAGCTCCTCATGGCGGGTTACTTCGCGTTCGAGCATTGGGGCAACCCGGGCCTCCTGGATCCCACCGTCAAAGCCTGGGCCACCCTCAACATCGGGCTCGCGGCCATCTTGTTGGGCCTCTGCTACCTGCGGACGCGCAGCCTCGCGCTGCCCATCGGCCTCCACTTCGGCTGGAACTGGGCCCAAGGGTGGCTGCTCGGCTTCCCCGTGAGCGGCACGCTGGACCTCTCGGGGCCCCTCCGCCCCGTCCTCCACGCCAAGCCCACCTGGCTCACGGGCGGGGCCTTCGGATTGGAGGGCAGCGTCCTTTGCGCCGGGGTCGCCCTGGGAGGGATCCTGCTGCTCAGCCGCTGGAAGGGCGTCAGCGCCGATCCTTCCACTGGTGCGGCACCGGCAGATCGGCCTTGAGCACCTTGCGCATCTCGCTGGTGGCCTCGTAACCGAGGCTCTTGTACAGGGCCTCCGCGTCCTTGCTGGCGTGCAGTTCCAGGATCTCCACGCCCCATTCGACGGCGGCGGCTTCCATGGCCACCATGAGGGCCCGGGCATGGCCCTGCCCCCGATGGGCGGGCTCCACGTAGACGTTGAACACATGGCCGCGGAGGTCCAATTCCGTGAGCGGCACGGGCATCTGCTCCCGCAGCCACAGCAGGCCGCTGCCCACGGCCACGCCGTAGACGTCACGCACGATGCCGCGCACTTCGCCCGTGAGCAGGCGGGGCCGCAGCCACATCTTGAAGCGCTCCGCCATGCGCGCGAGCCCCGCTTCATCCCCCATCACCATGTCCCGGAACATCGCCGACCGGTGGCGGACGTGCAGATCAAGGTCCGCGAGGGAGGAGGGTCGGATGGAGGCGGTCATGGCATCAGGGTAGGGCCATGGACCCTTCCGGGTAATCCCCATTCGCGGGGCAGCCCGGAATGGAGCGCAAGGGGCTGCGCGGTAGACTGGAGTCCACCCATGCGCTACTTCTCCCTCGCCTCAGGCTCCAAGGGCAACTGCCACGCCTTCAGCGACGGGGGACGGACGGTGCTCATCGACGCGGGGCTCAACCTGAAGCAGTTGAAGCTGCGCTGCGAGGCCTCCGGGCTGGCCTTCGAGTCCATCGGGGCCGTGGCCCTCACCCACGAGCACAGTGACCACATCGGCGCCGTGGGCGTGATGCTGCGCCGCACGACGTGGTCCTTCGCCATGACCCCCGCCACCAAGCGCGCCGTGGAGGCCATCCACGGCATCGAGATCCCCGACGCCCGCTGGCTCAAGGCCGAGGCGGGCCATGCGCTGGATTGGGCGGGCTGGTCGCTGCGACCCTTCAGCCTCCCCCACGACGCCGAGGATCCCGTGGCCTGGCGCGTGGAGGCGAACGGCTTCGCCATGGCCGTGGTCACGGACCTCGGCCACCCCACGGCCCTCGTGGCCGACCACTGCCAAGGCCTCGATCTGCTGGCGCTGGAAGCGAACCATGACGTGGAAATGCTGCGGGAAGGGGCCTACCCGCCCCTGCTCAAAGCCCGCATCCTCAGCCGCGTGGGGCACCTCTCCAATGAATCCATGGGCGAGCTGCTGCAGCGGGTGCTCTCCCCCCGCCTGAAGACGGTGGTGCTCGCCCACCTCAGCGAACAGAACAACGACCCGGAGTTGGCCGCCGCGGCGGCGCGCCTCGCCCTGGGATCCCACGGCGCGGCCCTCCACCTGGCCACGCAACGGGAACCTTTGAGCCTATCCATCGCAAGTGCATGAGGAGCCCTTCATGAAGCACATCCTCCCGATCCTGGCGCTCGTGGCGCCCCTCGCGGCCCAGTCCTTCGGCGATGGCCCCGCCTTCGGTGGATCCAAGGCCTTCTCCGAAGGTCTGACGACCAAGGGGAACCCCGCCCGCTTCGACCAGGCCCAGCCCGGCTGGTACGTGGGTTGGGAGATGGGGGATGACAAGCCCAAGGGCTTCAAGGACGCCAGTGACCGCGCCTTCCAGGGCTTCGCGAATGCCGATGCGACCTTGGCCCAGACGGGACTCCAGGAGCTGGCCAAGACGCCCTACGCCGAGCGCCGGCGGGCCTACGGCTTCGCCACCACCGCCCAGGGCGGCATCTACTTCGCCCTGGGGCGCGAGCTGCTCACGGCCTCCCGGATCACCGCCGACCTGGATCCCACCCACCTCGGGTTGGGCCTCGCCCTCAACGCCAGCGCCGTGGAATCGGGCTACGCCCTCATCGACCGCTTCGTCATGGGCGTGGGGAGCAACGCGGATGGCCAGGCCTACGGCTTCGCCTTCCGGGTGGAGCGCATCCGCTCGGGCCGCGACATCCAGGGCCTGAACGGCTCGACCTCCGCCGAAGCCTCCTTGGACTACCGGGGGATCACCCGCACCAACACCACCGCCACCCTGGACCTGGGCACGCAGTTCCAGCTGGCCCCGGGCCTCCGCCTGGCCCTCACCGGCGACCGCCTCATCCCCCGCACCCTCAACGGCGTGCAGGAGAAGGCGCAGTTCCACGCGGGCGTCTCCCTGGATCTGAGCCCCTCCTACTCGCTGATCGTGGAGACGGACATCAACAAGGCCCAGCGCCTGCCGCTGCCCGTGGATCAACGCAGCGCCGGCGCCTCCCTGCGCATGGCCTTCAGCCCCTCCCTCAGCCTGAAGGTGGGCGCCCAGCGCAAGACCGTGGACGGGCAGGCCAACACCCTGCTCGGGGCCTCCCTCACCCTACGGAACGCCCCCCTGCACGTGATCTTCGGCTTCCAGTTCGGGGATGACCGACCCCAGAAGGCCTTCGCCGCCAAGGTGGATGGATGAGATCGCTCGCATTCGCGGCGCTGCTGCTGGCGCCGCTCCTGCCCCTCCGCGCCCAGACCCTGCCCCCCCTCCAGGAGGTGGTGGAGCGCTTCGATGCGGCCCAGGCCAAGGTGCAGACCCTCCAGGCCCCCTTCACCCTCTCCATCAAGCGGGCCCTGCTGCGCACCCCCACTGCCACCAAGGGCACCCTGTACCTGCAGGGCTCCGAGTTCGTGCACTTCGCCTTCGCCCCCCCGGAGGACCTGGTCCTCCACCTGACGCCCAAGGAGCTGCTTTCCTACAGCCCCGAAGACAAATCCGGGGAGCGCCTGAAGATCGGCATCATCCGCAACGCCGACCGCAAATACCTGGGCCTGGGCCAGAAACTGAGCTTCCTCAAGGAGGGCTTCCAAATCGGCCTGGGGGAATCCAAGGAGCAGGCGGGCACCCTCTTCATCACGCTCTCCCCCCGCACCCTGGGCCTGCGCAAGCGCATGCAGGCCATCAACCTCTGGGTGGATCGGGACACCTGGCTCCCGAAACAGATCCAGTGGATCGAGCGCAGCGGCGACACCTGGACCCTGGAATTGGGCTCCCTGAAGCTCAACCAGCCCATGCCCCCGGCCATCCAGGGTTTCCGCCTGCCCGAGGGGATCACCGTCCGGGAGGACTTCAGCTTCTTCACGGGTCGGAAGAAATAGCCGCTACTGGAGGAGCCCCCGCGCCACCTGCGGGGACCGTCCTGTTTATCCGGAACCGCTCCTAGGACATAAACGCCCTCCTAGCGTTAAGATGACTCCACCTATCGGGGAACCTCCATGATCGTGGTTTGTCCAGCCTGTGCCGCTCGATTCCAGTACGACGAGAGCCGGTTCCAGGGCGCCGCCGCGAAGCGCTTCCGTTGCCCGAAGTGCAGCCACATCTTCGAGGTGATCAATCCCACCTTGGGCGGCCCCGCGGGGGAATCCTTCGAGCCGCTCACCACCGTGCCCATGCCGGATCCCACCCTGCCCCCCGCCTCCCCCAGCGGCAGCTTCCGGGCGCCCGCGCCCCTGCCGCCGCCGGTGCCCAACGCCCGCACCACGGCCCGTCGCGATCGCGAGGCCATGCTCACCGCCGCCGGCATCCAGGGCCCTGGGATGCCCCCCAACATGCGCTTCAGCCTCGCGGGCCTCTCGGGCCCCATGGCGAGCACCGTGCAGGTGCTGGAAAAGCCCCTCGTGATGATCGGCCGCGAGGATGGCGACATCGTCACCAAGGATCCCGAAACGAGCCGCCGCCACGCCAGCATCGAGATCCACCAGGATGGCACCGTGTGGGTGATGGACCTCGACAGCACCAACGGCACCTTCATCGATGGGCAGCGCATCCAGGGCAAGGTGCAGCTTGAGAACCAGCAGGAGTTCTCCTGTGGCAACAGCACCTTCATGCTGATGGTCCGCAGCCTCGACGATTTCCAGATGCACTAGGCCCAGGGGACTCGCATGGATCCGTACGCCCCCTACCTCAAGCAAGCCAACGAGCTCTTCGCCCAGGGGGACACCCTGAAGGCCGGCCAGATCTGGCAGGCCATCCTCAAGCAGCAGCCTGCCCACGTGGAGGCCCGCGAGGGGTTGCTCAAGGTGAAGGCGATCCTCGAGCTGCAGAAAGCCGCCGCCGCGCCCGTTCCCACCCCCGCCCCGATCGCGACGCCGGAGCTGGAGCCGGAGCCCAAGCCCGAGCCGACCCCTGCGCCACCGCCCGCCTTCATGGCGGCGGAACCCGAGCCTGAGCCGGTGCCCGAAGCCCCCACCCCCGCCCCCGCGCCGGAGGTGCCCGCCGCCGCGCCGGCCCTCGTCCATTCCGACGATGAGATCGAGCGGCTGCTCCGCGAGGGCTGCACCCTCTTCGACATGGGCCAACTGGAAGACGCCCTTAAGAAGTGGGATCTGCTCATCGCCGGCGCGCCCCACCACCGCATGGCCCGGGATTACGCCAATGGCGCCCGCCGGGAGCTGGGGCTGCCCTTGCTCGGGGAGGGCGACATGCCCGCCCCGGCGGCCCCTTCCGCCGCCTCCTCCCAGGCGGCGGCCGCGCCGGCGGTCGATCACGGCGAGGACGTGGATCGCATGCTCCGCGAGGCGGTGCAGCTCTACGACATGGGTCTGCCCGAAGAGGCCATCAGCAAGTGGGAGAAAGCCCTCGCCCTGGAGCCCCACCGGGTGGAGATCCACCGCTACCTGGAGCAGGCCCGCGCGGAGCATCGCGAACAGGCCAGCGCCCCCACCGCGCCCCCCACCCCCCGGCCCTCGGCCCCCACCCAGCCCATGGCCAGCAACACCGCCCAGGTGGAGCTGCGCCTGCGTCAGGCCGAACACCTCATGGGCATGCAGCGCTTCGATGAGGCCGCCTTCACCTACCAGCAGGCCCTGGATCTGGATCCCGCGAACGCCGCAGCCAAGGAAGGGCTGCGCCGAGCCCGGGCCAAGGACGCACCGGCCGCGCCCACGGAAACGAACCCCGGCACCTACGGCGCCATCACCATGGTGGAACTGGATCAGGCCCCCGCGCCCAAGGCGGTGGCGGAACCCGCCTCGGCCCCGGCTTCCGTCCCCGCTTCCCTCACGAAGACCCTCCCGCCCCAGCGCGAGGGCATCAAGGTGCCCTCCCAGCTCAGCGGCCTCCAGGCCCAGCTGGAGGCCTACCCCTTCCTCAAGGAACCCAAGCTCTGGGCGGGCGTGGCCGGGGGCTTCCTCCTCTTCGTCTCCTCCTGCGCCTTCATCCAGGGCCACCGCAAGGAGAGCGCCCGCAAAGAGGCCGTGCAATCGGCCCATGCCACCGCCATCGCCGCCGTGGCCAAGGAGGCCGAGGCCGTGGAGCTGACCGAGGCCATCCACCAGGTGAAGGAGGAGGCCGACCAGGCCCTGGGCGTGGACCCCCTCCGGGCCTACCTCCGCGCCGAATTCCTGCTCAAGCTCGCCCCCGGGGATCCCGGCGGCTCCCAGCTGCTCGTGAAGGCCCGCGCCGGGCTGCCCGGCGGCGTCACCGGCGCCAGCCTCACCGAATTCCAAAAGCACCTGCAGGACCGCAACCTCGATGCGGCGGCGAAGGTGCTGGACGCCCTCCTGCGGGAGGATCCCGCCAACCTCGAACTGCGCACGAAGGGCAGCCACCTGCACCTCGCCCTCATGCAGGCCTACGCCCAGCAGGAGAAGTGGGATGAGGCCCGCGAAGCCCTCCTCCGGGCCCGGGCCATGGCCCCGGGTGACAAGGCCTGGCAGGCCAAGCTCCGCCTGCTCGAGTACCTCAAGGGCCTGCCCAAGGGCGCTCAGCGGGACGCCTGGCTCGCCTTCATCGGATGAACGCCAGGACTTGCCCCAGCTGCCACACCCGGCTGAGCCCCTTGGCCGTGGAGTGCCCTGAGTGCGGCATCGCCCTGTCGGTGCGGGGGCCCCAGCGGCCCTTCCTCTTCCAGGCCTCCGGCCTGCAGGGCCGCCCCCTGGAGGAAAGCCCCGCCGCCCGCCCAGCGCTGCGCGCGCCCGCCCTGGGCCGAGTGGCCACGGTGCAGGTGGAGGCCGATCCCGCCGACGTGGCCCGCCTCACGCCGGACCCCCAGCCCCCCGCCGACGACGAAGCCGTGCGGCCCCAGCCGAAGCCGGCCTTGGCGGGCCCCTCCGCGGCCCTCACCCTCTGGCCCCTGGTGGCCCTGGAAGCCGCCGAAGCCGCCCTCCTCGCCGCCCTCACCCTGGGGGCCCTGGCCCTCGTCGCGGCGCAGGTCGGCACCACCCTGGGCCTGCTCATCACCCGGGCCTGGCTCCTGGTGATCCCCTTCGTGCTCGTGCTCTGCTGGACGACGGTGATGGTGCCCCTGGTGCTCGCCAGCCAAAGCCCCCTGATGCCCTTCCTGGGCCTCGTGGTGGCCGAGGATCAGATGCTCCGCCGGCTCAACTACAGCCTGCTCCACCTCGTCTCCGTGGCCTGCTTTCCCTTGAGCTTCCTCTGCCTCGTGCTGAGCCCCCGCCACCAGAGCCTCGGCGAACTGCTCAGCGGCGTGGAGATCATCTCCCAACCCGTGGCCCGCTTGCGCTGAACGGCATGGCGTCGGCTAGGGGCTCTGACTGATTCCGGCATTTCTGCGATCTCGCCATCGGCGATGAGATCAGAACTGCCGTACCAAGCCAGAGCCTAAAGCCTTGTGCCCCCTACTCCTCGATGGGCTTCAGGTGATAGGGGATGGAGATGACGATGGTCTTGGGCTTGGCCAGCAGGGCGGCCTTGATGCGCAGGGCCGTCTGGTTGTGGAGGATGTTCTCCCACCAGTGGCCCGTCACGAATTCCGGCAGGATCACGGTGGTGGTGACCTCCGGCTCCACGCGGCGGATGCGGTCCAGTTCCTCGACGATGGGCTCCAGCGTCTTGCGGTAGGGATTGCGCAGCACGCGCAGCGGCACGCCTTCGCAGTAGGTGGGCCAGTCGGCCAGCAGCTTCTTGAGGGCGGCGCTGTCGTGGCCGTACTCGTCGGGGAAGTCCACGGTGAGGGCCTCCACTTCGCCCCGGGCCGCGATGAGCTTGGCGTAGTTGAGGGCCGTCACCACGCCCGCGTGGATGCCGGAGACGAGCACCACCACGCGGTTCTTGCGGTGGGACACGAACTCCGTGCGGCTGGCCGCGAGGATGCTCTTGATGCGGATGTAGTGGCGGTGGATGGTGTAGAAGGCCAGCACCATGATCGGCAGCACGATCACCACCACCCAGGCGCCGTGGGTGAACTTGGTCACCACGATCACCTGCATGACGATGAAGGTGGTGAGGGCGCCGAAGCCGTTGATCAGGGCCTTGCCCTGCCATCCCTTGGTCTTGTCCTTCAGCCAATGGCGAACCATGCCCACCTGGCTGATGGTGAAGCCCAGGAACACGCCCAGGGCGTAGAGCGGCAGCAGGTGGTGTTCGTGGGCGTTGAAGATGATCACGAGCAGGATGCTGAGGCCGCTGAGAATGAAGATGCCGTTGCTGAAGACGAGGCGGTCGCCCTGGCTCGCGAACTGGCGGGGCAGGAAGCCGTCCTTCGCCATCATGGCCGCCAGGCGGGGGAAATCCGCGTAGGCGGTGTTCGCCGCCAGCAGCAGGATGGCCGTGGTGAAGCCCTGCACCGTGAGGTGGATGAGGTGCTTCACCCCCACGCCGGTGTTGCCGCCGAGGATGGCCCTCGTGAGCTGGGAGAGCAGGCTCTCCTCCCCGTCCTTGCCCAGGTACACCACGCCGTAGTGGTTGGCCAGCCAGGTGATCCCCAGGAACATGGTGCCGAGCAGGATGACCATGCCCAGCATGGTGCGGTTGGCGTTGACGTGGGTGGGTTCCCGGAAGGCGGACACGCCGTTGCTGATGGCCTCCACCCCCGTCAGGGCCGTACAGCCCGCGCTGAAGGCCCGGGCGAAGAGCCACACCCCCGCCCAATTCGCGATGGAGGGCGCGTTCACCTCATGGTGCGGCGCGGGGACACTGCTGCCCCCGAAGTAGCGGATGAAGCCCCAGCCCACGAGGCCGAGGACGCAGATCACGAAGCCATAGGTGGGTACCGCGAACACGGCCCCGCTCTCCTTCAGGCCCCGGAGGTTCATGGTGGCCACGAAGGCGATGGCGAGGATGGCCAGCGCCACGCGGTGCGGCTCCGTGGCCGGGAAGGCCGACGTGATGGCCGTGATGCCGGCGCTGATGGACACCGCCACCGTGAGCACGTAGTCCACCAAGAGGCTCGCGCCCGCCACCTGGGCGGGCAGTTCCCCGAGATTCTCCCGGGCCACGATGTAGGCGCCGCCGCCGGTGGGGTACCCCGTGATGGTCTGGCGGTAGCTGACAGTAAGCACCGTGAGCAGGGCGCTGATGCCGAAGGCCACCGGCCAGGACCAGCCGAGCACGCCCACCGTGAAGGCCGCCATGGCCGGTCCGAGCACGGCCATGATCTCGCCCGTGGCATAGGCCACGGAGGAGAGCGCGTCGGAGCTGAACACCGCGAGGGCGACGGGATTGCTGATGCGGGTTTGGTGCGACTCTTCGGTGGCGAGGCGTCGGCCCAGGAGAAAGCGGCGGATCGTAGTGGGCATGAGAATGGAAGCGCTCCGATTCCGAGTTTAGACCCTTTGGGGGGGCCCCATGGAGTTGCCTTCGGCCGTCGAACTATTCGTCGATGGGTTTCAGGTGGTAGGGAATGGAGATGACAATGGTCTTGGGCTTGGCCAAGAGGGCGCCCTTGATGCGCAAGGCCGTCTGGTTGTGGAGGATGTTCTCCCACCAGTGACCCGTCACGAACTCGGGCAGGATGACCGTGGTGGTGACCTCGGGTTCGGCGCGGCGGATCCGGTCCAGCTCCTCCACGATGGGCTCCAGGGTCTTGCGGTAGGGATTGCGCAGCACCCGCAGGGGCACCCCTTCGCAGTAGGTGGGCCAATCCGCCAGGAGCTTTTTCAATGCCGGACTGTCATGGCCGTGTTCATCGGGGAAGTCCACCGTCAGGGCTTCCACTTCACCCTTGGCCGCGATGAGCTTGGCGTAGTTCAGGGCCGTCACCACCCCGGCATGAATGCCGGACACGAGCACCACCACACGGTTCTTCCGGTGGGTTACGAATTCCGTGCGGCTGCGGGCCAAGATGCCCCGCACCCGGATGTAGTGGCGGTGGATGTTGAAGAAGGTGAAGACCATGGCCGGCACGAGGATCACCACCACCCAGACGCCGTGGGTGAACTTCGTGACGATGATGACCTGCATGACGATGAACGTGGTGAGGGAGCCGAGGCCATTCACCATCGCCTTCAGCTTCCAGCCCTTGCCTCCCTCCTTGCGCCAATGCAAGACCATGCCTGCCTGGCTGATGGTGAAGCCCAGGAATACGCCGAGCGCGTAGAGATCCAGCAAGTGCTCTTCCCGCGCGTGGAAGAGGATCACCAGGATGGCGGCCATGCAGCTGAGGATCAGGATGCCGTTGCTGTAGACGAGGCGGTCGCCCTGGCTCGTGAACTGTCGGGGCAGGAAGCCGTCCCGGGCGTGGAGGGCCGCCAGCCGCGGGAAATCCGCGTAGGCGGTATTGGCCGCCAACACGAGGATGGCCATGGTGAAGAACTGGGTGGTGAAGTAGGCGAATTTCCCGAAGCCCACCGTGCCGCCGCCCACAACCTTTCGCACCAGCACGGAAAGCAGCGTCTCCGTGTTTTCCACGCTATGGGTAAGGCCATAGTGGTTGGCCAGGTAGGTGATGCCCAGGAACATCGTTCCGAGGAGGATCACCATCCACATCATGGTTTTGGAGGCGTTCTTCGAAACGGGTTCCTTGAAGGCGGTCACGCCGTTGCTGATGGCCTCCACTCCGGTCAGGGCGGTACACCCGGCGGCATAGGCCTTGGCGAACAGCCAAATGCCCGCAATGGCCCCCGTGGTCTTCAGGGTGGGGATCTGGCGCTGCACGTGCTCCATGAGCTGCGCGTCCGTGTGGGTGAACGCCTTCCACAGACCCGCGCCCACGATGAGCAGGATGCAGACGAGAAACCCATAGGTCGGGATCGCGAAAATGAAGCCGCTCTCCTTCACGCCCCGGAGGTTCATCACGGCGATGAAGCCGATCACCGCCACGGCGAAAGCCACACGATGGGGATCCATGACCGGGAAGGCGGAGACGATGGCCGACACGCCGGCGCTTACGGACACCGCCACGGTGAGGATGTAATCGATGAGGAGGCTCGCGCCCGCCGTCTGGGCCGCGACCTCGCCCAGATTGTCCTTGGCCACCAGATACGCACCGCCCCCGCTGGGGTAGGCCTGGATGGTCTGGCGGTAACTGATGAAGAGGATCACCAGGAGGGCCGTGATGCCTAAGGCGGCCCACATGGACCAGGTCATCACCCCGGCCAGGAAGACCCCGGCTAGGCCCGCGGCCGGGGCCGCCGTGCCGATGGTGTCCATGATGGCCTGGGTGCCGTAGGCCACAGAGGATAGTGCGTCGGAGCTGAAAACCGCGAGGGCCACCGGATTGCTGATCCGGGTTTCGTGGGATTCCTCAGTGGCGAGTCGGCGACCCAACAGAAAACGGCGGATGGTCTTGGGCATGTCGGCGGCGTCGCTCCAAAGAATCCAAGTCTATCGCCCAATTCCGGACTTACCCGGGGTGAACTCCCCAGGGGTGGGGTGAGGTTTCTAGGTCCTGCCCTTGCCCAGGCAAGAGAAGTTCGTCACATTTCCCTGGTTCTCGTCACCCCAGTTGTACGCCCCCTCCGGGGCCCCCCCTCACCCGGGCCCCATGGCCCATGTGGCGCAAGCCCAAAGGAGTCAACATGAACCGCAAGATCAACACCCTGGCCGGCCTCTTCGCCGCCACCGCCTTCGCCGCCAGCGTGGCCGCCCCCCTCTCCGCCTCCCCCGTCAAAGCCGGAGCGGACAAGAGCCTGACGGAAGCCGGCTGCGGCGGCGAAAAGGGCAAGGACCACAAGTGCGGCAAGGACAAGGACGGCAAGTGCGGCGGCGACAAGAAGAAGGCCGACAAGAAGGACGAGAAGAAGAAGGAAGAGAAGAAGGGCGCCCTCGTCCTCGGCGACGAGAAGAAGGATGAGAAGAAGGCCGACAAGAAGGGCAAAGACCACAAGTGCAGCGCCGACAAAAAGGACGGCAAGAAGGGCAAGGACGGCGGCTGCGGCGCCGGTTCCTGCGGTTCCTCCAAGAAGGGCTGAGGCTTACCCTGTCGTCCACCGGGGCCTTGCGCGAGCAAGGCCCCACCCATTCTTGAGGTGCCCGTGCGTTTCACCGGAGTCGGCGTCGGCCTGCGGCGTCCCCACTTGGAGGCCGTGGCGGCCCTGAGCGCCAGCCCCGTGCCCTTCTGGGAGTTCGCCCCGGAGAACGTGATCGGCCAAGGCGGGCGCAAAGCCCGGCTCACCCGCGACATCCTCCACCGCGATCCCGTGCTCACCCACGGCCTGAGCCTCTCCATCGGCGGGCCCGACGCGTGGGAGCTGGAGCAGATCCGCGACCTCAAGGCCTTTCTCCGGGAGTTGAAGGCCCCCTGGCATTCGGAACACCTCTGCTGGACGAGCTTCGGCGGCGCCACCACCCACGAGCTCCTGCCCGTGCCCTTCACCCGGGAGGGCGTGACCCGCTGCGTGGCCCGCTCCAAGGAGCTGCAGGATCGCCTGGAGCTGCCCTTCCTGCTGGAGAACATCAGCTGGTACGCGGAGCTGGGCGAGCCCGAGATGGACGAGCGCGCCTTCCTCACCGAGATCCTCGAAGGCGCCGACGTGGGTTGGCTCCTGGACATCAACAACGTCTACGTGAACAGCGTGAACCACGGCTTCGACGCCAAGGCCTGGCTCACGGGCATGCCCCTGCACCGCGTGGCCCAGATGCACATCGCCGGCCACGATTGGTTCGAGGAGGATCGCCTCATCATCGACACCCACGGCGCCCCGGTCATCGATCCCGTGGTGGAACTCATGCAGTGGGTGCTGCCGCGCATCCAGGAAGCCACGGGCCGGGCCGTGCCTGTGCTGCTGGAGCGGGACAACGCCATCCCGGAACTGGAGGAGCTGCTCGCCGAACGCGACCACCTGCAGCGGGCCTACGACGCGGCCCTGGCGGGCAGCGGGGTGGCCAAGTGAGCCGCCTGGAGGACCTGCAGCGGAGCATGTTCGACCTCATGCTCGCCCCGGATCCAGCCCCCTTCCTGGCGGACCCCACCGCCTGGGGCCATGCGCGGGGCCTGAAGGCCCGGGATCAGGCCGCCCTGGCGGGCCGCGCGCCGCGCCTGGCCGTGTACCGCGACCTGGTGCAATTCGCCCTCACGGATCCCGTGGAGGATTGCTACCCCATCACCCGGGCCCTGCTCGAATCCGCGGGTGCCTGGAAGGAATGCCTCGCGGCCTTCCTCGAGAGCCGCACCATCCAGAGCCCCTACTACCGCGACGTCGCCCCCGCCTTCCTCGCCTGGCTGCTGGATTCCGGCTGGGGCGCCGAGCGCTGGCCCTGCCTCGTGCCCCTCGCCCACTGGGAACACCTGGAGCTGGAGCTGCTGCGCCATCCCGATGGCGAAGCGGGGGGCGGCAGCCCGGACCCCACCCTCGCCTCCGCCATTCTCCCAGACGTCACCCTGCGCAACCTCACCTACCCCTGCCACGTGCAAGAGGCGGAGGAGGCCGACCCCATCCCTCCGGAGGGGCCCTCCCACCTCCTCGCCTGGCGGGATCGCGAGGGCACCTTCCGAAGCCTGGAGCTGAGCGCCACCGCCTCGGCCCTCCTGGCCCGCTGGCTGGCCGGGGATCCCCTGGGGCCCGCGGCGGAGGCCGTGGGCGCCGATCCCGATGCCGCCCTCAGCCTCGCCCGCGACCTCTACGCCAAGGGCGCACTGACGGGGTTCAAGGCGCCCTGAGGCGAGAGCCGCCAGGCTTCCACCAAGTGCAGCTGTCCGGGGCCCACGGGCCACCACCAGCGCTCCCGGGCCTTCACCGCGTGGGTGCCCTCGAAGCTGGAGCCCACTTCCACATCGCCCAGGGCATCGCTCACCTCCCAGTTGCCCATGGGCAGCTGGGCCATCCAGGGATCCCGCCAGGGTCCGAGCGGCAGGGGCTCCGCCTCGCCCCACGCCACCCCGCGATCATGGAGGAGGCACAGCTCCGCGCCGCTCTCGGCCAGCACCCGGAGCACGGTGCTCACGGCCACGGCCGTCCAGGCATCGAAGGCGATGGCCAGCTGTTCCGCGGCTTCATCGGCCAATTCGAAGGGATTGACGGGGTGGAAGACCCGGCGGATGAGGGATTGGGCCACGGGCCCCAGCTGCCCCAGCACGTTGGCCGCCACGATGGCGCCGGGCTGATGGCGTTCGACCCAGGCCCTCAGGGGCGCCGCCTGGGGCTGGAAGGAAGGCAGGATGCCCGCAAGCCGCCGGGCCGCCCCCACCGGATCCCGTCGCCGACCCACCCGCTCATCCCGGGCGCAGCGCCGGGCGCCCTCCAGGAGCTCTTGGAAACCGCCGGTGAAATCCTCGTGGATCCAGGGCGCCCATCGGCGGTGGCGCAGCAGGGTGCCGATGCGGCTGAGGGGATCCGCATCCCAGCCATAGGTCTCCCGGGGGGCCAGGGACCAGGGCACTTCCAAGCCCCACCCCGCGCCCAGCACGAGGCAGGGGCGATCCTTCGGCACCGAGGCGAGCCCTTCTCCCAGCCAGGCCTGGGCGCGCAGCAGGTGCTCCCCCCAGGCGCGCCGGTCCCGGCCGAGGAAGGCCCGCTGCTCCAGGAGCAGGTGACGGCGGAGGGTGAAAGGCATCAGACATTTTGACCCGAAATCAGTCATCGGTGGCAGCGGGTCGATAGAGCGCCATCAACTCAGGAGGCCATGTGCATCGTCTAGCGTTGGTACTTCCCGTCCTCTCCCTGGCCCTCGCCGCCCAGGAAGCCCCCAGCAAGGAAGAGGATGAACTCCTCTCCCTCCTGAACACGCCCATCACGGTGGCCAGCAAGAAGGCCCTCACCACCCGCGAAAGCCCCGGCGTGGTGTCGCTCATTACGCGGGATGAAATCCAGGCCAGTGGCGCCCGGGATCTCATCGACGTGCTGCGCATGGTGCCCGGCTTCGACGTGAACTACGACGTGCAGGGCATCACGGGCCCCAGCCTGCGCGGCCTCTGGGGTTACGAAGGCAAGATCCTCCTGCTCTGGGATGGCGTGGAGATGAACGAGACCCTCTACGGCACCACCCAGTTGGGGAACCACTTCCCCGTGGATCAGATCAAGCGCGTCGAGATCATCCGCGGCCCCGGCTCCGCCACCTACGGCGGCTTCGCGGAGGTGGCCGTCATCCAGATCACGAGCCTCGGCCCCGAGGACGTTCCCGAGCACGTGGGCGCCGGGCTCTTCTATGGCAAGGGCAAGGATGCCACCTACCGTCAAGGCGGCCACCTGGTGGGCGGCCTGGCCACTGACGCGGTGAAGCTCACCTTCGGCGCCTTCGCCGGGGATGGCAAACGGTCCGATGGGGAATACACCGATCCCAGCGGGCTCACCTACAACCTGAAGGACAACTCCAAGATCCGCCCCCTCTTCGTGAACCTCGGCCTCAGCGCCGGCGGCTTCAGCCTGCGGGCCATCGTGGATCAGTACTACCTGGAACAGCGGGACAACCTCAGCGACGCCACCTCCGTGCCCACGGGGATCCGCTTCACGAGCACGAACCTCGAAGCCAAGTACGTCTGGAACCTCTCCAGGGATCTGACCCTCACCCCCTTCGTACTGTGGCGGGATCAAAAGCCCTGGTGGGTGGACAACTTCGAGGCCAACTACTTCAAGTTCGCCACCAACCGCACCCGGGCCGGCCTCGGGCTGGGCTGGGACGTCAACGCTGCCTTCAACCTCGCGGCGGGCTTAGAAACGCAGACCGACAAGAGCGAATCCATCCCGGATTCCATCCTCTTCCCCGGGAACGCCACGTCGGTGAAGTACACGAGCACCGCGGCCTACGCCCAGCTGGCCTACCAGGGCCCCGTGAACATCACCGTGGGGGCGCGCTACGAGAACCATAGCGAGGTGGGCTCCTCCTTCGTGCCCCGCTTCGCCCTCACGAAGGTCTTCGGCAAGTGGCACCTCAAGGTGCTCTACGCCAACGCCTTCCGCACCCCGGCCATCATGAACATCAACCAGCCCATCCCGGGCTCCCCCGCCATCGAACCCGAGAAGACGCGCACCTTCGAGGTGGAGGGGGGCGTGCAGGTGGGCAGCAGCCTCTTCACCGCGAACCTCTTCGACACGGTGATCAAGAAGCCCATCGTCTACACCCTGGTGGGTGTGGATTCCGGCTACTTCAACCGGGACAAGGTCGGCACCCGGGGCCTTGAGCTGGAGTGGAAACTCCGCAAGACCTGGGGTTTCATGAACACCAACGCCACGTGGTTCAAGGCCGTGGACGTGCAAGTGCCGGATTGGGAAGTGGCGGGCCACGAGAGCGACCTGCTCGGCATGTCCAGCGGCAAGGTCACCGTGGCGGCGGGCCTCAAGCTGCCCGCGGGCTTCACCCTGGGCCCCAGCCTCCTCTGGTTCAGCGGCCGCTACGGCTGGACCATCGGATCCGGCACCGGCACCGCCACCCTGACCAAGCTGCCCGCGGACACCCTCGTGAACGTGAACCTCGCCTGGACCCGCGGCCCCTTGCGCGCCGACCTGGGCGTCTTCGACCTCGGCGACCGGCGGCGTCCCTTCGTGCAGCCCTACTCCGGTGGCCACGGCCCCCTGCCGGGTACGGGCCGCGAAATCTCCCTGAAGTTCAGGTATGGCTTCTAGGCGCCCGGGCGCCGCTCCCTTCATCGCCCTGCTGCTGGCGCCCCTCCGGGCGCAGGAGCCGGGCGACGCCCTGCCCAGCCTCAGGGACCTCCTGCAGACCCGGGTCACCGTGGCCAGCCGCAAATCCGAAACGACCCGGGAGAGCCCCGGCGTCGTCACCCTCATCACCCGGGAGGAGATCCAGGCCACCGGCGCCCGGGACCTCATCGACATCCTGCGCCTCGTCCCCGGCTTTGACATCGGCTACGACGTGCAGGGCGTCACGGGCCCCGCCATGCGGGGTCTCTGGGGCTACGAGGGCAAGATCCTCTTGCTCTGGGATGGCGTGGAGATGAACGAGACGCTCTACGGCTGCCTCCCCCTGGGGAACCGCTTTCCCGTGGATCAGATCCGCCGCGTGGAAATTATCCGTGGCCCCGGCTCCAGCATCTATGGCGGCTGCGCCGAGGTGGCCGTCATCCAGATCACCAGCCTTGGGGCCGACGATCTGGACGGGGCCGGTGCCGGCCTCACCTACGGCCGGGGCCGGGGCACCACCTACCACCGCACCTTCCAGGCCCTGGGAGCCTGGAGCGGACAGGAGGTGAAGGTGAGCCTGGGCGCCTTCGCGGGCACCGGGGCGCGTAGCGAAGGCACCTACACGGATCCCGTCGGCACCACATACTCCCTGGCGGGCCAGAGCACCCTGCGACCGCTCTTCGCCAACCTCGGCCTAAGCGCGGGGGGCTTCGAAGGCCGCCTGATCGTGGATCAATACGCCCTGGAGCAGCGGGACAACCTGGGCCTCGCCACGGCCACGCCCACCTCCGTCCGATTCGACAACACCAGCCTCGACCTGCGCTACGCCTGGCAGGCCCGGGAGGACCTGGTGGTCACCCCCTTCCTCGGCTGGACCTACCAGAAGCCCTGGTGGGTGGATGCCCTCGATGCGGGCGCCTTCCACTACCAGGCCACCCGGGTGCGGGCCGGCCTGGGAGTGAACTGGGACCTCACCCCGGAGATGAGCCTCGCGGCCGGGGCCGAAGGGCAGCGGGATTCCGCCGAGGCCCTGCCCCCCGCTCCTAGCTACTTCCCCAACCACGGCCCTTCCGTGTCCTACCGGAGCGAAGCGCTCTATGGGCAGTTCCAATTCCAGGGCCCCGTGAACCTCACTCTGGGAGCCCGGTGGGAACATCACAGCGCCGTGGGCTCCGCCTTCGTGCCCCGCATCGCCCTCACCAAGGCCTCGGGCCTGTGGCATTTGAAACTGCTCTACGCCCACGCCTTTCGCAGTCCTGCCATCTTGAACATCAATCAGACCTTGGATTCCTCCCGGCCCATCGAGCCCGAGCAGACCCGCACCGCCGAGGCGGAGGCCGGGGTTCAACTGGGGGCCAGCCTCCTCACGCTGAACCTCTTCGATACCCGAATCCGCAAGCCCCTCGTCTACACCGTGCAGGGTCCCCTCAGCGGCTACCTCAACCAATCCCGGACGGGCACCCGGGGCTTCGAGCTGGAGTGGAAGCTGCGGCGCACCTGGGGCTTCCTCACCACCGGCTACAGCTATCATCAGGCCCGCAACGAAGTGGCCCTCTGGTCCGCCCCGGGCCACGACTCGAATTTCCTCGGCTTCGCACCTCGAAAGGCCACCTTGGCGGCGGGATTGCATCTGGGCGACGCCTGGACCCTGGGGGGTACCCTCATGCACCTGGGCAGTCGCTACGCCTATGACTGGGATGCCGCCGCCGGCGCCAACCGCCTCGCCCGCCGTGCCCCGGACCTGCTGGTGGGCCTCAACCTCGCCTTCACCGCCCGGGGCTTCACCGCCAGCCTGGGCCTCCAGGACGCCCTGGACCGGCAAGTGCCCTACATCCAGCCCTACAACGGCGGCCACAGCCCGCTGCCCGGCCCCGGCCGGGAAGGGGTGATCAAGCTCCGCTACGGCTTCTGATCGGAGCCCCTCCCGGCGACAATGGAGGGCTGGAGATCAAATGCCCCGTTTCTCAAAGCGCGTCGGCCGCGAAGTGCTGGATGGCCACCCCCGCCTGCCGGAGTGGATCACCAAGGAGCGCGTGCGCCTCTCCGACCTCCACGAGATGAAGGCGGGCCTCCGGGACAGCGACCTCCACACCGTGTGCGAAGAGGCCCGCTGCCCCAACCGCACGCACTGCTTCACCCACGGCACCGCCACCTTCCTGCTCATGGGCGACACCTGCACCCGCGCCTGCGGCTTCTGCAGCATCCAGAGCGGCAAGCCCAACCAGCTGAACCCCCACGAGCCCCAGGAAACCGCCGAACGCGTGGCCCAGCTGAAACTCCGTTACGCCGTGCTCACCAGCGTGAACCGGGATGACCTGCCCGATGGCGGCGCCGCCCACTTCGCCGCCACCATCCGCGCCATCAAGCGGCTCAACCCCGGCACCGGCGTGGAAGTGCTCACCCCCGACTTCATGGGCGATCTGGAGGCCGTGGCGCAGGTGGTGGCCGCGGGCCCCGCCGTGTTCAACCACAACACCGAAACCGTGCCGAGCCTCTACGCCACCGTGCGCCCCGCGGGCCGCTTCCCCCGCACCCTCAGCGTGCTGAAGGAGGCCAAGCGCCTGGGCGAATCCCTCTACGGCAGCGACTTCAAGACCAAGAGCGGCCTCATGCTGGGCCTCGGTGAAACGGAAGCGGAGTTGATGGAAGTCTTCGAGCAGCTGGCCGCCGTGGGCGTGGACATCCTCACCCTGGGCCAGTACCTGCGCCCCACTCGCTTCCAGCTCCCCGTGAAGGAGTACGTGACCCCCGAAGCCTTCGCGGACCTGGGCAAGAAGGCCAAGGCCCTGGGCTTCCACACCGTCTACGCTGGCCCCCTCGTGCGCAGCTCCTTCAACGCCCACGAAGTGGCGGAGATGGAAGGCATCAGCATCGCTTAGACGGCCCCGAGGCGGCGCCGCCCATCCTCTCGGGGCGCCGCCTCGGCCTCAGGGGTTGGCGTCAGAAGCGGAATTCCAGCCCCACGACCAGGTGGTTCATCTGTTTGTTGAGGTCCTGCTTATCCACGTTGTTGTGGGCCAAGGCATAGCGGGCTTCCAGTCCGACGTAGCGGTTGAAGCGCACCTGGAGGCCCAGGGTGGGCACCATGGCGAAGCCCACCGCGTCATCGCGGGTGGTGGCTCCGGAAAAGTGGGTGACCTTCCACTCCTGGTACCAGAACATGCCACCCAGACCCAGGATGGCCCGGACGCGCTCGTTGCCGGGCATCCAGTCATACCCCACGGCGAGGGTGTGGGCCGAACGCTTCACCTCCTGGAAGAAAGCCGGATTGTAGGTATCCGGCTCGATGGAGGACTTCTCAGGCATCTGACTCTGCTCGATCCGCAGCCGCCCCTCATGGGTGGCCTCGCGATTGAAGTGGATGGAGAGCCCGAGGGCATAGCCCTGCCCGAGCTTGCCCTGCACGTCGCCTTGAGGCATGACCACACCCACCTGCAGACCCACCCGGGAGGGAAGGTCTTGCGCGGCGAGACTTAAGGGGACAGTGAGGGCGCAGACTGCGGCCAAGTGTTTTAGGTGCATTGTGGAGCTCCTCTGGGTGGGGATGAACTTATTCTGACGTTCCCTTAAGGGACCGTGAACCCCCGCCGGGAGATTTCCATCACGCCCTCACCGGGCTTTCCACAGGGCCATGGCGATCTCGAAGAGGATGAGCAGGATGATGATCCACTCCAGCAGGTGGGCGCGGCGCGTGGCGAGGAGGTCCATGAGGCGGGCGCCGGCGTCGGCCAGGTAGGCCAGCTTCTGTTGGATGGCGCCGGTGCGCTCCTCCAGATCGAAGTGGTTGAAGAGGGCGCTGTCCAGGTGGGCCAGGGCCTCGCTTTCCCAGGTCTCCGGCGGATCGTCGAAGAGGGTGAGGTTGTCCAGCACCTCGGCGCGCACGTCCATGGCGAAGCCCACGATCTTCAGGGCCTCCCGCCGGGACACGGCAAGCCGGCCCTCTTCCCGCAGGTTCACGACCACGGGATGGAATTTGCGCAGGGCCTCCTGCACCGCCAGTTCGAAGTGCTCCAAGGCCACGCTCTGGGCCAGGGCGAGGCTCACGATCTTGAGGGTGTCCAAGCGGAGTTCGCGCAGGAACACATCGTTGAAGCCCACGCGATCCGCATCCGCCCCCACCGTGACCTTCAGCTCGTCCCGGGTGCGTTCCACCCGCTCGCCCACGCCCTCCAACTCCCGGAGATCCCGATCCAGGGCCTCCATGAGCGGGTCCGGGCAGTTCCAGTACACGACGGCGCCGAACTTCCCCACGTACACCCAGGATCCGCGCTGGGGCTCCAGCACGAGGGGGTTGGCGGAGAGGGCCGGATAATCCGGATGCCGCGCCCGGAAGGCCTTGGGATCGATGCGGCCCACGTAGTAATCCGCCACCAGCCTCAGTTCCCGAGACTCATTCGGGGGCAGCAGGGGCGGGAGCGGCGCGGTCATCATGGCCCTACCAACCTACGTCCTCCGGGGAACCCCGCCCGTGATGGACGCAACGGTGGATGGAGGTTTCCATGCGCGCACTCCCGGCCCTGCTTCTGGCCCTGCCCCTCGCCGCCCAGGGCGCGCCCATGGCCTCGCACCGCACTGTGGAAGGGCTGAAGGCCCTCAACGTGGGGCGATGGGAAGATGCGCTCCGCGCCTGGTCCCGGGAGGGCTACCTGGGCAACGAGGAGCTGACGCGCCTCCAGGATCGGTTGCAGGCCTTCATCCCCTCCACCCGCTCCGTGGGCAGCTGGGCCCCGTTCCGCAAGCCCCTCACCACGGAGCTGTGGGAGCGCCACTTCATCACCGTGACCTTCGATGATGGCGCCGTGTACCTCGTCTTCGATTGGGTGCTGCACAAGGAGCACTGGCGCCTGCAGCGCCTCCAGGCCGTGCAGGATCCCACCGTGTTCCTCCGGGGCGAGCCCGCCGCCCCGGCGGCCGAGCCCCGCTGACTCAGCCCGGTTCGGCCGGAGCGAAGCCCAGGAAGGTGAGCTGCTGATTGCGCCAGGTCATCCGCAGCTTCCGGCCCTCCAATGGGTAGTCCAGGGTGAAGCTTTCGCCATCCTCGCCGCGCTCCCGGATGAAGCCAACTTTTACGGGCAGGACCCACTCACCCCGGGGCACGCCCGCCCAGGCGGGGCGCTGGGCCTGGGCCCAGCCCACAAGATCCTCGGGGCGGGGATAGGCCGCGTGGAGTCCCGGTTCCCGGTGCCAGAGGGCACGGGTGCCCTCGGGGGAATCCAGCTCGGCCAGCACGGCCTGGTACCGCTTCCAATGGGCGGCGTTGAGGGCGCTCGCCTCCGCCTCACTCGCGCGATCCAGGGCCTCCCGGCGGGACGCGAAATGGAGCCGGTGGAGCCCCTCCCCCCGAGCCTGATCCAGCAGGCTGGGCCCCTGCACTTCCAGTTCCAGCCACGTTCCATCCGCACCCTTCAGCTGCGCGGTGAAGGAGGTGAGCCGCGGCAGGCACACGTAGCCTTCCCCCGGCGGCAGGGCGGGCAGCGCTTGGAAGGCGGCGCGATGGGCCCGCACCTCGCCCAGGAAGGCCTCCACGGAGGGCGTCCGCGCCTGGAGTTCCGGGTTCAGCCGGTACAGCTGCCGGGCCCCCTCCTCTGTCTGCAGCCGCTGGGCCACCGAGCGGGTGATCCCCCAGGCCTGGGCCCGTTGGGCGGCCACGGCCTGCCGGGCCCACAGGGCCAAGCTCAGGGCGACGGCCCCCACCCCCACCAGCGGGATGAGCCCGGTGCTGGCCTTCATCCCCGGACCTTCACGATGATGGCGGGCGCTGGCGTGGGGCAGCCGAACGTGCAGAGCCCGCAGCCCGTGCAGCGATCCTCCAGCACTTCCGGATGGGGCAGCCCTTCACCGGCCTCGCCCATGCGGATGGCCACGCCCGGGTAGGGGCAGCGGTCCACGCACACCTGGCAGGCCTCGGCCTCGCGCTCGCCCCGGGTGTAGGTGAGGCAGAGGTCGGGATTCACCTCCGCCACGCCCACGCGCACGGCCTCGGGGCCGCTCAGCTCCGTGCCGTCCTTCAGCTTGATCGTGGGCCACACCAGCGCGCCATCCTCGCAGGCGGTGATGCAGGGCAGCTCCGTGCAGAGGAAGCAGGGCATGCTGCGCGGCTCCAGGTAGGGCGCGTTGAGGCCCAGGCCCGCCGAGGGGCCCGCCTTCACGAGGGCCTGCTGGGGGCAGGCCTCGATGCACTTCTCGCAGCGGGTGCAGGCCGTGAGGAAGGCGAACTCGTCCAGGGCGCCGGGGGGCCGGAGCATCTTCGGGCTCACCTTGGTGACCACGTTCTCCAACTGCTCCGCCACGAGCCCGCCGAACAGGGTCCCCAGCGACTTGAAGAAGTCGCCGCGGTCCTGGGATTCGTCGAGCCTGCGCGCCATGAGGATGGGTCCTTCGTCCTTCGTCCTTAGTCCTTAGTCCTTAGTCCTTGGTCCTTGGCCTAATGCCTTGGGCCGTGTTCCCTCAAGGGTGGGTCGATCTCAGCCAAGGACCAAGGACCAAGGACGAAGGACCCAAAGTCACTTCAGCCCCAGCACGGCCAGGGTCGGCCGCATGGCGCCCCAGAGGATGGGGTCGAAGCCGAGGATGAGGGTGGCCTGATCCTCGCCCACCACCGTGTAGGCCAGGAGTTCCGGGGAGGTGGCCACGTCCCGGGAGCTGGGGGGCTCGGCGGCCCACACCACGCCCTCGGGGGCGTCGGTCTTGGCCAGCTTGGCGCCGGCGGCGGCGCGCACCTGGAGGATGAGCAGGTCGCCGTGGAAGGCGGGGACGCGCACCTCGGTGAGGGCGCCGCGGGGGATCTGGGGGATCACCTCAAACGCGGCGCGGTAACCCAGGGCCTCCGTATCCGGATCCTCGCCCTTCAGGATCTGCTTCGTCTGGAGGTGCAGCGCCTCCAGGCCCGCATCGCCCCGGTAGGCCACGGAGCGCAGCCAGGTGCCGCTGACGCCGCCCACGCCCGCGAGCAGCTTGGGCACGAGGCCCAGCACCTGCTCCAGGGCGGGGCGCAGCTTCAGGCGCTTCACGCCCTCGGGCCAGGCGCCGAAGGGCATGGCCTCGCCCTCGCCGCCTTCGGCCCGCAGGTCGAGGATGCGGCCGGGGAAGTGCTCCAGCAGGTGCTCATCCGGCGTATCCGCAAGGATGACCACTTCCATGCCCACCAACAGGGCGGGCGTGGGCGCGAAGACGACGATGTCGCTCTCCTCCTGCTCCACCGTGAGGGGCCCCGTGGAGAGCGGCAGCACGGAAGCCTCGGCGGCCTCCAGCACCTGGACGAGTTCACGACCCAGCAGGGTCTGGGCACCGATCACGGCAAGCTTCAACATCTAAGGCTCCTTTTCACCACCAAGACACCAAGGCACCAAGGAAAACCAAACCAAGCTCTTTTGCTTTACTTGGTGCCTTGGTGTCTTGGTGGTCAATTCCTTTTAAACCCGCACGGCGGCTTCATCCGCAGGCTTGTGATCCTTCAGTGCCGCGGCCACGGGGCCCGCCAAGAAGGAGGCGGTTTGATCCGCAGCCCGGCCGGTGAAACGCCCTGCGTCCAGCATGGCGGCCAGCTCCGCCTCGTTCATCTTCCAGGCGGGATCGGCGGCGAGGAGCTTCAGCAGCGGATTGGCGAGGCCCTCCTGCTTGATGGCCTTGCCCGCTTCCAGGGCCGCCACGCGGAACTTCTCGTGCAGATCCTGGCGGTCGCCGCCGCGCTTCACGGCTTCCATCAGCAGCACTTCAGCGGCCATGAAGGGCAGCTCCTGGCTGAGGCGGGCCTCGATCATCTTCGGGTACACCACGAGGCCGCTGGCCACGTTGCGGAAGAGCACGAGGATGGCGTCCACGGCCAGCAGGCCCTGGCTGATGGCGAGGCGGCGGTGGGCGCTGTCATCGAGCGTCCGCTCCATCCACTGGTTGGCGCTGGTCTGGTAGGTGGAGGGCATGAGACCCAGCACGAAGCGGGCGAGGCTGTTGATGCGCTCCGAGCGCATGGGGTTGCGCTTATAGGGCATGGCGCTGGAGCCGATCTGGTTCTTCTCGAAGGGCTCTTCCACTTCCTTGAGGTGCTGCAGAAGGCGCAGGTCGCAGGCGAACTTGGAGGCGCTGGCCGCGATGCCGCAGAGCACCTGGCCGATGCGGTCCTCCAGCTTGCGGGTGGCGGTCTGGCCGCTCACGGGGATGGCGCCAATGCCCACCTTGTCGCAGAACTTGGCTTCCAGGGCCTCCACCTTGGCGCCGTCGCCCTCGAAGAGCTCGAGGAAGGAGGCCTGGGTGCCCGTGGTGCCCTTCACGCCGCGCACGGGGGTGGTCTTGATGAGGTGATCCAGGTCCTCGAGGTCCAGCAGGAGGTCCTGCAGCCACAGGCTGGCGCGCTTGCCCACGGTGGTGGGCTGGGCGGATTGGAAGTGGGTGAAGCCCAGGGTGGGCTGATCCTTCCACTCGCCGGCGAACTTGGCGAGGGCGGCGATGACGTCCTGCAGGCGGGATCGCAACAGGCGCAGGGCCTCATGGCAGATGAGCAGGTCGCCGTTGTCGGTGACGAAGCAGCTGGTGGCGCCCAGGTGCACGATGGGGCGGGCCGTGGGGGCCTGATCGCCCCAGGCGTGGATGGCGGCCATCACGTCGTGGCGCAGGGCCGCTTCATGCTTGGCGATGGCGTCCAGATCCACGGCATCCTGGGTGGCCTTCATCTCCGCCACCTGGGCGGGGGTCACGGGGAGGCCCAGCTCCATCTCGCTCTCGGCGAGGGCGATCCAGAGGCGGCGCCACACCCGCTGGCGGTAGATGGGTGAGAGCAGGCGCACCATGCCCTTGGAGGCATAGCGGGTGGCCAGGGGATGCTCGAAGCGCTCCAGCTCCGGGCTGTCGTGGGGGGGGAGGAAATCCATGCGCATGGCTCCATTCTCGCAGAGCCGGGTCATGGGAGGGTCGCGGCGCCGCGTGAAATCAGGCCTGCGGCAGGGGCCGGGTGGGGTGGGTGTCCGGGTGCGCCAGCCCCGGTTCCTCCCCCAAAGGCCAGGCCGGGCCCCCGGGGGGCAGGGCCTCCAGGCAGGCGGCGAGGGCCTCGGCCCAGGCGCCCAGGTGCAGGGGGCGATCCTCGGGGGCCGGGGCCAGGCCCTTCATCACGAGGCGATCCACTTCCGGGCCCAGCAGCGGATTCACGGCGCTGGGCGGCTCATGCCCGCCCCGCACGATGGTGAGGAAGGCCTCGCCCACGTTTTCGAAGGGCACCAGGCGCCGGCCCGTGAGGGCCTCGTAGATCACCACCGCGAAGCTGTAGCCGTCGCTGCGGGCGTCCAGATCCTTGCCCATGGCCTGCTCGGGGCTCATGTACTGGGGCGTGCCGATCACCATGCCGGTCTGGGTCATGGCCGAGTTCGCCTCCAGGCTCTTGGCCAGGCCGAAGTCCAGCAGCACCGTGCGGAAGGGCACCTCCGACGTGGCCAAGAAGAGGTTGGCGGGCTTGAGATCCCGGTGCAGCAGGCCCACCCGGTGGGCCGCCTCCAGGGCCGCGGCCCCCTGGCGGAGGAGGTGGGCCACTTGGTGGGGGTGCCCGGCTCCGTGGGCCTTCAGGAGGCTGGAGAGGGGACGGCCCAGGAGCCGTTCCATGACGAGGAACACCGAGCCCCCTTCCCATTCGCCGGAATCGAAGACGCCGATGACGCCGGGATCGTGGATGGCCGCCAGCGCATGGGCCTCCTGAAGGAAGCGGGCCCGGGCCTGGCTCGTCATCAGCTCCGGGCGGAGCACCTTCAGCGCCACGCGCCGGTGGAGGCGCAAGTCCTCCACCTCGAAGACGAGGCCCATGCCCCCTTCCCCCAACAGCTCCCGCAGCTCGTAACGGCCCTGGATCCGGTAGGGCAGCCGCAGGTGATCGTCCAGGGTCTCCCCGTCCTCGGGGCAGTGGGTGAGCGGCGCGGCGAAGGCCCGGCGGCAGAGGGGGCAGAGCCGCAGCTCCCCATCCTCGGAGGCGGGCAGCGGCCCCCGGGCCCGGGCGGCGCGCAGGGCCTCCTGGGTGCGCTGCAGCTCCAGCACCGCGCCCAACTGCGAGGCGAAGCCCGCCAGCAGATCCCGCTCCTCCGTGCGGAGGCGCAGGGACTCCGACAGGAGCAGCGCCCCCTGCAGCACGCCGCTGGGCCCCTGCACCCGCACCACCTGCAGGCCCGCCGGGGGATGGGAGAGCGTCATGAGGCTGGGGTTGGGCGTGCCCTCCAGGGCGCGCAGGGGGCGGAGGTCCTCGCCCTCCAGGATGAAGACGCCGATGGGCCCGCTGCCCAGGGACCGGGCGAGATCTTCCGTGGCGGCCCGGGCCCAGCCCTTCACATCCCGCTGGGAGCCCGAGAGGCTCGCCATGAGGTGGGCGATCTGATCGCGCTGGCTCGCCACTTCGCGGGTGCGGTCGGCCACCTTGGCCTCCAGCGCCTCGTTGCGCCGCCGCAGGGTGCCGATGCGGTAGCGGAACACCACTCCCACGCCCCCCGCCAGGCCCAGCAGGTAGAGGCCGTAGGCCCAGCCCGTGCGCCAGGGCGCGGGTTTCACCGTGAAGGGGAAGGCCACGGGCCCCACTTCGCGGCCCAGGGCATCCCGGGCCCACACCTTGAGCACGTGGGAGCCCGCGGGCACGGAGCCGTAGCTGCGGTGGGCCTCGGGCGTCCACGGTCCCGGTTGCTCCTCCACGCCCTCCAGCTGGGTGCGGTAGTGCACTTCCTCGCCGCGGAAGAGGTCCACGGCGGCGAAGAAGGCCTCCAGCCGCGCCTCGCGGTGGGTGAGCGTCGCGCCGGGCCCGAGGCTCCGCGCGCCGCTGGTCAGCTGCTCGAAGACCAGGCTCGGCGCGGGACCCGGGCCCACCTCCAGGGCCGGATCGAACAGGGCGGCCCCCGCCACGGTGCCGCCCCAGATGCGGCCCCGGGCATCGCGGAAACTGGCGCCGCCGTTGAATTCCAGGCTGGGCAGGCCGTCTTCCGTGGTGAAGGTCTCCACCCGTTGCACCGGGTCCGGGCCGGGGCCCCAGGTCACCCGCGCCACGCCCCGGTTGGTGAAGCAGTACACGCGCCCCTTCGCATCCACCTGGGCCTGGTACACGGTGTTGTTGGGCAGGGCGGGCGTGGTGTCCTCGGCGAGCACGCGCCAGGTGAGCGTGGCCTGGCCCAGCTCCGCGTAGGCGAGACCGCCGCTCTCCGTGGCCGCCAGCAGCCAGCGGCGCCCCTCGGGGCCCGTGAGTTCCCGCAGATCCATCACGGTGTTGTTGGGCAGGCCGTTGGACCGGTCGAAGCGCGTCCAGCGCCCGGCCTGCCACCGGTGCAGGCCATCGGATTCCGTGCCCACCCACAGCCCCTCCCGGGTCTTCAGGAGGCTGTGGAGCGATCCGGTGGGGAAGCCGTGATCCCGGCCCCAGGTCTCCCACCGTCCCTCATGACGGCGCACAAGACCCGCGCTGGAACCGAGGGTCCACAGGTCCCCGTCGAAAGCGTAGAGCCGGCGGAAGGCGTTCCCGGCCATGGCCTCGGGCAGCCCTTGGCGCCGCCATTGGCCCCCTTCCCGACGCGCCAGGCCATCGCCCAGGGCCGCCCAGGCTTCGCCCTGGGGCGTCTCCAGCACGGCGTTCACGGTGCTGCCCCGGAGGCTCACGGTGGTGCGGCCCTCCCGCTGTTCCCACAGCCCGTTGCGGGTGCCCAGCCACAGGCTGCCATCCCGGCCTTCACCCAGGCCGTACACCGAGAGGGCGGGCAGGCCCTGGGCTTCGCCGTAGCGGGACCAGCGGCCCAGCTCCACGCGCACCACGCCTTCGTTGAGCCCCACCCAGAGGCGCCGGGTGCCGCCATCCTCCAGGCCCGGCAGCAGGCCCGTCACCATGAGGCCCGGCAGGCCCGCTGGAACCCCCAGCACCCGCCAGCGCCCTTCGGCGTCGCGCTGGGCGAGGCCCGTCACGGGGCTGCCCACCCAGAGGCGCAGGGCGCCGCCCACTTCGCGCGTGAGGGCCACGCAGCTCACGTCGCGCCAGCCCACGGGCAGCGCTTCCGGAATCCAGCGCCCCTGTTCCCGGCGCCAGAGGCCCTGGGGGCTCGCCATCCACAGGCGGGCATCGTCTCCCGCCACGGGGCCCGCGCTGACGCCGGGGGGCAGCGGCACCGCGTCCAGCGCGTCGCCGCGGAGGCGGTGCAGGCCCAGGGAACTGGCGATCCACAGGTTGGAGCCCAGGCGGGTCAGGTCGCGCACCTGGGCGCCGGGCAGCCAGCGACCCGTGAGCTGGCCCTCGCGCATCCGCAAGAGGCCCTGCCCTTGGGTGCCGATCCAGAGGTCGGGACCCCCGGTGGCCAGCGCGTTCACGCGGGTGGCACCCTCCAGTTGGGCGGGCACCCAGGTCCGCCAGGCCCGGCCATCCCAGCGGGCGAGGCCCCCTTCCTGGCGTCCGAACCAGAGCGCGTCGTCCTCGCCCACGGCCACGCAGCGGAGAAAGTTGGACACCTGCCGGTCGGGCAGGTTGAGGGTGCGCCACACGCGGCCGTTGAACACCGCCGCGCCATCCTGGGTGGCCACCCAAAGGCGGCCTTCGCGATCCCGGGCGAGGCCCATGGCGCTGTTCTGGGGCAACCCGTCGCGGCTCGTGAAGGCCCGCAAGGCGGGCCACGGCGCGGGATCCGGGCGCGGCTCCGCGCTGGCGACGGCGAGCGCCATCGCAGGCAGCAGGGCGGGCAGCAGGAGGGCGCGGAACACGGGCATGGGGAGGTCCACCTTACCAAGCGCCTATGACGATCGCGTGCGCCCCTGTGAGAGAATCCCCCGCAGGAGCCCCCCCATGTACGAAGCGCTGAAAGCCGCCGACGCCGCGATCTTTGACGCCCTCCAGGCTGAGATGGGGCGCCAGCGCCATCACCTGGAACTCATCGCTTCGGAGAACTACGCCTCCACCGCCGTGATGCAGGCCATGGGCTCCCACTTCACCAACAAGTACGCCGAGGGCTACCCTGGCCGCCGCTACTACGGGGGCTGCGAGCACGTGGACGTGGTGGAGAACCTCGCCCGGGATCGCGCCAAGCAGCTCTTCGGGGCCGAGCACGCCAACGTGCAGCCCCACAGCGGCGCCCAGGCCAACATGGCCGTCTACATGGCCATGCTGAAGCCCGGCGACAGCGTCCTCGGGCTGGACCTCGCCCACGGGGGCCACCTCACCCACGGCCACCCCCTCAATTCGAGTGGTATCCTCTATCATTTCAATGGTTACCATGTTCGCAAGAGCGACGAACGCGTCGACATGGACGAGGTGCGCAGCCTCGCCCGGGAGCACAAGCCCAAGATGATCGTGGCGGGCGCCAGCGCCTACCCCCGGGCCTGGGATTTCAAGGCCTTCCGCGCGATCGCGGACGAGGTGGGCGCCCTCCTCATGGTGGACATGGCCCACTTCGCCGGCCTCGTGGCCACGGGCCACCACGACAGCCCCGTGCCCTACGCCGACTTCACCACCACCACCACCCACAAGACCCTGCGCGGCCCCCGCGGCGGCCTGATCCTCTGCAAGGAGAAGTACGCCAAGGATCTGGATCGCGCCCTCTTCCCCGGCGTGCAGGGTGGCCCCCTCATGCACGTCATCGCCGCCAAGGCCGTGGCTTTCGGGGAGGCCCTGCGCCCTGAGTTCAAGGCCTACAGCGCCCAGGTGATCGCCAACGCCCAGGCCCTCGCCCAGGCCCTGCAGGCCAAGGGCTGGCGCATCGTCAGCGGCGGCACCGACAACCACCTCATGCTCGTGGACGTCTTCGCCCAGGGCATCTACGGCAGCGAAGCCGAAAAGGCCCTCGACAAGGCCGGCCTCACCACCAACAAGAACGGCATCCCCTTCGACCCCAACCCCCCCCTAAAGCCGTCGGGCATCCGCCTCGGCACCCCCGCCCTCACGAGCCGGGGCATGAAGGAGGCCGAGATGGCCCTCATCGCCGGCTGGATCGACCGCGTGCTCAAGGCCAAGGACGACGAAGCGGCGCTCAAGGCCATCCAAAAGGAAGTCTTCGACCTCAGCAGCAAGTTCCCCATCCCCGAGTAAGGGCTAAGAAACACCGGGGCCCCCGACCGCACGGTTCGGGGGCCCCGGTTCGTTCGGGCTGGGTGGGGTGGCTTAGGCCGGGTCGGGAGCCTCAGGGGCGCCTTCGCCCTCGGTGCCCGCTTCAGTCCCCTCGTCCGTGCCCTCAGGGGCCTCGTCGGGCTCCGACTCCCCCGCCAGCGCCAAGATCGCCTTGCGCTGCTTCTTCGCCGCCTTTTCAGCCTTCTTCGCCTGTTCGCGCTGCTTCTTGGCGAAGGCGTAATTCACACGGGCCATGGGGGTTCCTTTCTGGGGTGTCCCACATGGGAGTAGTTAAGAGTACGGCAAATGGAAGAGTTCCTCTCTGTCCTACCGTTGTTCACCATGAGATTTAACTCCTCATCAAACAGGAATCATGAGGATGGCGTTCCGATTCTCTTCTTCCTATCGCCGAATATCTTGATCCACAGGGCGAAACCCCTTTGCTGAAGACGATATTCCCCGATTTGGGAAGGATTTTTCAAGATTATCTTTCTATTTGTAAGGGCCTGGAGAGCATTGGTAAGTGTTGTATACTCACCTTTAAACTTTTTTTGGATTTCACTCTTTTTAACCCATTCATTATAATTGTCAGCCATAATCGAGAGCACTTCTCTATATTCGTCGGATTTTATTTTGTCATGAAAAGCACTTGCGTAATACCTATTGCCGATTGCATCAATAGCACCGTCCGTTTTAAATGCCCCTTTTAAGACGTCATCAACAGAGATCTCACCGTCTTCGTTAACGTCAAAAGCAGAATAGGCAAATTGTTGTATAAAATGTGGGTAACCTTCCGATAGCGTAGATATATTTGTGAGAGCATCAGTAGTTATGGTTGTTTTTTCTTCATTTAAACGATTCCCTTCTTCTATCCCTTTTTCAATAACATACTTTCTATCGGAAACGCTTAATTCTTTAATCTCAATTTGAGTAAAAATACGAACAGATGATTCATGAGAAGAAATAAGTTTTTCAATTACATCAGGAAGACCAACAAAGACAAACATTAAATTATTACACTCATATTGTCTGAGATCTTCTGTCACCTTTTTAATAAAATAACCTAGCCTAAGATCAGAGCATGCATTATCACACTCATCAATCAAAATAACAATTCCATCTTTTTTGCCTTCACCTTTCTCTTGTGATGAAATTCTCTTACATGTTTCTGCCAATGAATGCGCAAAATCATCAATTATGATGTCTGCATCTTGCTCAGTTCTTACAGCCTCTATCCCCGAGTCCATTACCTTTAACCGCTGCACGAAAGCCCATGTATCTGTTAAAAAATTTCGGAGTCCTTCGATTTTCCCAAGCTCACGACTAATATGTCGCTCGATTAGCCTTATTAGTGTATTTAAACCAGTTTTATCTGAAATTGAGATTGCAATTGTTAAATAATTAAATGACCCATGCTTGATGCTAGATATCCCACCAGCTGAAACATGCTTTAAATACAACAGTAATGATGATTTTCCAATTCCTCGCTCCCCGGTAATTAGATAGTGATTAGCACTATTTGTTTTAGCTTGAAACAAACCCTTTTCGAGTTCAATTAATTCTTCATACCGTCCAGCAAACATCGCAGTTGGGACCGGGCTACCAGGTTTAAAAGGGTTCGCTTTTGGCATCCTACACCTTTCAAAATCAGTTTGTTTATATACCCGAAAATCGAGGTTCAAGAGAGCCCGAAAAATTTACTGGTGCAATACTTTTACTTGCCTTTCACTACGCTTATCATCCTTTTCGCACAATTCGCCATCCTCAAGTAATCCAACCGATCTGCCACATCTCGTTCCGTGTGATACCTCCGATTCCGAAAGAACGCCGTATCCGTGAGCATCAGGGCGGGCAGCCCCTCCTTCCAGTAGGAGGCGTGGTCCGAAAAGTCGATGCCCACGATGCCGCTGGGGGCGTTGATGGACCAGATGGGGATCTCGCCCCCACTCAAGGCCGCCTTGGTCTGGCGCACCTTCCAGCCATCGCCCCAGCCGCCCACGAGGGCGAGGAAGTTGCCTTTGTCTGGGTAGATCCAATCCAGGCCCAGGAGGGGGTAGTGCTGGCTACCGGGGGTGTCGTCGAAGGTGCCGAGCATCTCCAGGGACAGGACGAGGCGCACGGGCAGGCCGCTGGCCTTGAGGGCCTTGGCGTGGACCCGGCTGCCCATCTCCTCCGTGCGGAAGTGGGGCGGCTCATCCAGGGTCCAGGCGACAAGCTCTACCGGGGAGGTCGGCGGGTGCTCGCCCGCGACCTCCAGGAGCACGGCCACGCCGCTGGTGTTGTCATCGGCGCCGGGCAGGCCCAGGCAGGTGTCGTAGTGGGCGCCGATGACCAGCAGGCCGGGGCCGCCCTGCGTGGGCTCGGGGCCGAAGCGGGCCACCAGGTTCGCCACGGACCGGCCCCGCACCGCGTAGGCCTGACGCTGCACGCGACCGCCGGAAGCCTTGAGGTGCCCCTCGATGTAGGTGGCGGCGGCGTCCAGGGCCTCCGGATGGATCAGCTCCCGGGGCCCGCAGGCCACCAGGGCGCGCACGTGGGCCTCCAGGCGGGCTGGATCGCCGGCGGGGCCCTCCAGCGCCTTCCCGCGCATCAACAAGGGCTGGGTGGTGTACCCGAGCACCAGCGAGAGCAGGCCGGCCATGAGGCCCAGCGTGATGACCTTCGGCGAGGCCAGGGCTTCCGTGATGCGGTGCTGCCAGGCCATGTCGCTCCAGGGGTTGGAGCCATTGAACCCTACCGGGGCCTGACATGGATAGGGCAAATATCACAGGGGGTTTTTAACAGGATGAACAGGATGCAGACGAGGCATTCGGGCTTTTAATCCTGTTCATCCTGTCCATCCTGTTCCCCCACCGCCTTGAGGCACCGCACCCTCAGAGCTTGGCCGGACCGCCTTCCACCCGCCGATACACCACCGGCGCCTCGGGCTTTTCCGCCGCGGCCTCCGCCGCCGTGCGGCCGTTGGCCACGTAGGTTTCGCTGCGCTGGTAGGTGTCCGGGCCCTGCCGTTCCACCCAGAAGGCGTGCTGGTGGGAGGCCCCCTTCACCTGGAGGTTCGTGCCATCCCGGAAGGTGAAGGACCGCCGCGTCGGGTGCCCATCCATCACCCACTGGAGCCGGGGCTGGTTGCCCTGGGGGCAGTAGTGAGTGGCCACGAGGGCCTCCCCATCCAGGTGGTAGAGGGTCATGGATTCCCGGCCCGGCGCCAGCGCCCAGGTCTCCACCAGCACCGTGCCCCCCGCCGTGAGCCGGTAAGTCACCGTGTGCCGGCGGCCCTTGGCGAAGGTGCCTTCCCACGTGCCCACGAGCCCGCTGAGTTCCTGGAACACCGCCGCCGCCCGGGCCACGGCGGGCGGGGCCGCGGGGGCCTGGGAGGGCGCCACGAGGCTGAGGCACACGGGGATCAAAAATAAGGGCATGGGGACCTTCCGGGAGACCCCCCAGGGTAGCGGCAACGCCCGCACCTCACCCGCCCCGCGAGCCTCGCCCCCCGGGGCCTTTCATGGGAGCCTGGAGGCATGTCCCACGAGCTTGCCGCCTACATCCCCTCCGATCCCCTGGATGCCAGCCGCTGGTCGCGCCTCATGGCCCGCTTCATGGATACCCACCC
Organism: Holophagaceae bacterium; assembly: GCA_035255465.1. Taxonomy (GTDB): domain Bacteria; phylum Acidobacteriota; class Holophagae; order Holophagales; family Holophagaceae; genus JAFDVN01. Next base: position 42,903 of record DATEZP010000020.1, on the reverse strand, counting down.
CACGGAGGCGGCCCAGGAGGCCCTCTTCGCCCAAGGGGATGGCCCCACGCTGGAACACCTGCTCGAGGCCCTGGCGGGGGACCCCGAGGCCATGGCCGAGGATCACGCCCTCCTGGCCTGGGAGGCCCTGGATGTGGATGACGTGGAGGCCGCCCAGCCCCACTTCGAGGCGGCCTGGGCCCTGGCCCCCACCCACCCCGAAGTGCGCATCCTGGAGGCCGTGCTCCAACTGGAGCCCGAAGCCCGGGCCGAGCGCCTGGAGGCCCTGGCCACGGAGGTGCGGGCCGGCCTGGATGAGGAGAGCCTCCAGGCCCTCAGCGAAGGCGAAGGCGTGGAGGATCTCGGCTGCCTCCGCCTCCACCGCTGCCTGCGGGAGTGGGCCTACACCCTGGGTGAGTTGGACCGCCCCGCGGACGTGGTGGCCCTGGCCGACGAGATCTTCCGGGAGTCCGGCGCCGACGCCTTCGGCATCTTCCCCCTCTTCGTGCACGCGGCCCTGCAGGTGGAGGATCTGGACATCCTGGACACCTGGACGGCCCGCATGGGCACCGACTCCCCGGCCCTCATGCACTGGCTCCAGGCCTACCTGGCCTTCAGCCAGGATCAGCCCGGCGCCGCCTTCCAATCCCTGCGCCGGGCCCGCAAGGCCACCCGCGGCGTGGAGTCGGCCCTCTTCCAGTGGGAGGCCGCCCTGCCCGGCCTCGCCGACCTGCCCGAGGGCTCCGAGGCCCCGGACCTCCCCCTGCCCACGGACCCCGCCAGCGCCGCCGTGGTGCGCATCCTCGGCCCCGACCTCTCCGCCACCCCGACCTTCATGGCCTGGCTGCGGAAGATGCGGTCGATGAAATAGCCCATGCAGGCCGATGGTCTCTTCGTCTACGGCTCCCTCCGGGAGGGCGGCGCCCACCATCGCTGGGTGACCCGCACGCACCCCGAAGGCACCTGCCGGGCCTACGCGCCGGGGCGCCTCTTTCACATGGCCGAAGTTAACCAGCCGGCCCTCGTGCCCGGGGAGATCCCCCCCGCCCTGCCCCCGGGGCCGGGGTGGGTGGTGGGGGACTTCATCGGCTATGACGATGAAGCCGCCTTGGCCCGGGCCTTGGCCGATCTGGATGCCCTCGCGTCCGAGGCCGGCGCCGAGGCCCGGCTCCTGCCCATCCTCCTGGAAGGGGGGGCCACCTACGTGGCCTGGGCCTGGACGTTCCACATGGAACATCTCCCCCGCCTGGAGGCGGAGGCTATCGAGATTCCCGGGGGGGATTGGGCGGCCTGGCTCTAACAACAGCGGAGCACGAACGGCACGCATCAAAAAAAGAGGAGGGTTGGAACCCTCCTCCTTTCCTTTGGCTCGATTCGCGTTCCGCGTTACTCCAGCGTGAGCTTGCCCTGTTGGCCGGACTCATCGGGGCCGGGGACGGCGCCTTCGAGGTCGTCCTCTTCCTCATCCAGGGCGTGGGCGGCGGCGTCGATCTTGGCGATGCCGACCACTTTGTCCTCGGCGGAGGCCGTCTTCATGAGGCTGACCCCCATGGCGGCGCGGCCCGTCTTGCGGACGCTGTCGCCATCGAAGCGGATGGTCATGCCCTCGGAGGTGATGAGGAGGCAGCCTTCGTCAGGGCGGATGATCTTGAAGCCGACGACGTGGCCGTTGCGGACCCCGGCGCGGATGTTGATCACGCCCTGGCCGCCGCGCCCTTGCAGGCGGTAATCCTGCACGAGGCTGCGCTTGCCGAAGCCCTTTTCCGTGACCGTGAGGAGCATGCCGTAGGCGGCGGTGCTTTCGTCGGCCTCCACGCCTTCCGGCAGGTCCGGGAGGGCATCGGCCAGTTCCATGTCGACGATCTGATCCTTGTCGGCCAGCTTCATGCCGCGGACGCCCGTGGTGGCGCGGCCCGTGGAGCGGACCTCCTCTTCGGGGAAGCGGATGGCCTTGCCCAGGGCGCTGGCCAGGAGCACGTGCTGGGAGCCCGTGGAGCGGCGCACGGCCACGAGGCGGTTGCCATCCTCGATGTTGAGGGCGATAAGGCCGTTGCTGCGGATGTTGGCGTAGGCGGCCAGGCTCGTCTTCTTGATGGTGCCGTCGGAGGTGGCGAACACGAGGAACTCACCCTCAGGGAAGTCCCGGAGGGCCATGAAGGTGACGGGGTTCTCGCCATCCTTCAGGCTGATGAGGTTCTTGATGTGCTTGCCGCGGTTGGCCGCGCCGGACTCGGGGATGTCGTACACCTTGATGGCGTAGACGTAGCCGTGGTCCGTGAAGATGAGCAGGGTGTCGTGGGCCTTGGTGAGGAAGAGCTGCTCGACGAAATCCTCGTCCTTCGTCTTCATGCCCACCTTGCCCTTCCCGCCGCGGCGCTGCTTGCGGTAGGCCATGAGCTCGGTGCGCTTGATGTAGCCGGTCTTGGAGAGGGTGACGACCATGGGGTCGTCGGGCACCACGTCCTCCATGCGGATGTCGCCGGAGTAGCCCGTGATCTCCGTGCGGCGGGGGTTGCCGAACTGCTCGGCCACGGTTTTGAGCTCATCCTTGATCACGTTCAGCAGGAGCTTCTCATCGGCCAGGATGGCCTGGAGGCGCTTGATGGTGGCCTCCACCTCGGCCAGCTCGTCCATGATCTTGTCGCGCTCCAGGCCCGTGAGGCGCTGGAGGCGCATGTCGAGGATGGCCTGGGACTGCTTGTCGCTCAGGCCGAACTTGGCCATGAGGCCCGATTTGGCCTCCTCGGGGTTCTTGCTGGCTCGGATGAGCTTGATGACCGCATCCAGGTTATCCAGGGCGATCTTGAGGCCCATGAGGATGTGGTGGCGCTCCTCGGCCTTGCGCAGCTGGAACATGGTGCGGCGGGTGACCACCTCGCGGCGGAACCCGATGAACTCCTGGAGGATCTCCTTCAGGGTGCAGACGCGGGGCTGCCCGTTCACGATGCAGAGCATGGTGATGGGGAAGGAGTTCTGAAGCTGGGTCTGCTGGTAGAGCTGGTTGAGGACGATCTCGGAGGCCTCGCCCTTCTTGAGGTCGATGACGAGACGGATGCCTTCGCGGTCGCTCTCATCCCGGATGTCGGAGATGCCGTCGATCTTCTTCTCGCGGACGAGCTCGGCGATCTTCTCGATCGTCGTGGCCTTGTTCACCTGGTAGGGCAGCTCCGTGAAGACCAGCTGCTCCACCTCGCCCTTGTTCTTGATGCGGGTGGTCTCCGTGTGGGACTTGGCCCGCACGACGCAGCGACCCCGGCCCGTGCGGTAGGCCTCCATGACGCCTTCGGTACCGAGCATGGTGCCGCCACCGGGGAAGTCGGGGCCCTGCACGTAGGTGACGAGCTGGCTGAAGGACATCTCGGGATCATCGATGAGCCCCACCAGGGCGGCGCAGCATTCCCGCAGGTTGTGGGGAGGGATGCTCGTGGCCATGCCCACGGCGATGCCCTGGGCCCCGTTGATCAGAAGGTTGGGGAACCGGGCGGGCAGGACGAGGGGCTCCTCGAGGCTGCCGTCGTAGTTGGGCCCGAAATCCACTGTCTCCTGGTCGATGTCGGACATCAGCTCGTTGGAGAGGCGGGAGAGGCGGGCCTCGGTGTAGCGCATGGCCGCCGCGCTATCGCCATCGATGGAGCCGAAGTTGCCCTGGCCATCCACCAGCACGTGGCGCATGGAGAAGGGCTGGGCCATGCGGACCATGGTGTCGTAGATCGCCGAGTCACCATGGGGATGGTACTTACCCATCACATCGCCGACGGTGCGGGCGGACTTGCGATAGGCCCGGTTCCACTCGTTGCCGGATTCCTTCATGGCGTGGAGGATGCGGCGATGCACGGGCTTCAGGCCGTCCCGGACATCCGGGAGGGCGCGGCCCACGATGACGGACATGGCATAGTCCAAGTAGGACTTGCGCATCTCCTTTTCGATTTCCAGCGGTTCAATGCGGCTCATGGTGTTTCCGATGTTCTACGTGGAACAGAGGGGGCGGTGCGGGATCGAGACCTGGGAAGGCCCGGCCGTTCCACGTGGAACAACCAGGCCGGGAGCCTAGATGTCGATGTTCTCGGCGAGGAGGGCGTTGCTTTCGATGAAGCGGCGGCGGGGCTCGACGGCATCACCCATGAGGACGGTGAAGATTTCGTCGGCTTCCACGGCGTCATCCACCCGGACCTGGAGGAAGGTGCGGCGCTCGGGATCCATGGTGGTCTCCCAGAGCTGCTCGGGGTTCATCTCGCCCAGGCCCTTGTAGCGCTGGACGGAGAGGCCCCGCTTGCCCTCTTCCATGACCGCGACCATGAGGGCCTCGGGCTCGGAGAAGGTCATTTCCTTATCGAGCTTCGGGGGCTCGGCGCCCTCGTCCTCGTCCTTCTCGGCCTTGGGGGCCGCCTTCATGCGGGTGAGCTTGAGCTCGCCGCCGAGGAAGTTCTGCAGGTCGAGCTTGAGGGCGGCCAGGCGCCGGAACTCGTGCCAGTGGGCCACGTGGGAATCGATCCACAGGGAGATGGGGCGGCTCAGGTGCATGCGCACGAGCTTGAGGGTGTGGATGGCGGCCACGGCTTCCGTCGTCTCGGTGCCTTCCACGGCCTCGGTGCTTTGCACCTCACAGGTGCCCAGGTGGGCGTTCTCCACGGCCTTGGCGAGCACGGCCACGGAGAGGGCGCTGTTGAAGCGGTCGGCATCCAGGAGGCCGGCGGCCAGGAGCCCATCCACCAGGGGCTTGGAGTAGCCCCGGCGATCGAGCTTGCTGTAGAGCTGGCCCATCTCGCCCCACTTCTTGAGCTCACGCACCAGGGCGGCGCCCTTCAGCTCGGAGCCCCCGGGGAGGGTGAGGGTCCAACCGTCCAGGGCCTTCTGGAAGAGGAATTCCTCCAGGGCGCGCTCGTCCTTCAAGTACTTCTCCGTCTTGCCCTTCTTCACCTTGTAGAGCGGGGGCTGGGCGATGTACAGGTGGCCGCGCTCCACGATCTCGGGCATCTGGCGGTAGAAGAAGGTGAGGAGCAGCGTGCGGATGTGGCTGCCGTCCACGTCCGCGTCCGTCATCAGGATGATCTTGTGGTAGCGGAGGTTTTCGACCTTGAACTCCTCCTTGCCGATGCCCGTGCCCAGGGCCTGGATGAGGATGCGGAGTTCGTTGCTGCCCAGGATCTTGTCGAAACGGGCCTTCTCCACGTTCAGCACCTTGCCCTTGAGGGGCAGGATGGCCTGGTTGGCGCGGTTGCGGCCCTGCTTGGCGGAACCACCGGCGCTGTCGCCCTCGACGATGTAGAGCTCGGAGAGGGCGGGATCGCGTTCCTGGCAGTCGGCCAGCTTGCCGGGCAGGCCGCCCCCATCGAGGGCCCCCTTGCGGCGGGTGAGTTCCCGGGCCTTGCGGGCGGCCTCGCGGGCGCGGGCGGCGTCGATGGCCTTCTCCAGGATGGCCTTGGCCTCCCGGGGGTTCTCCTCGAAGAAGTTGGTGAGCTTGTCGTAAACGATGCCCTGGACGATGCCCTTCACCTCGGAGGAGACGAGTTTGTCCTTGGTTTGGCTGGAAAACTTGGGATCAGGGACTTTAGCAGAAAGGACGGCCGTCAGACCCTCGCGGACATCCTCGCCGGAGAGGGTGACCTTGGCGGACTTGAGGAGGTTGTTCTTCTCGGCGTAGGTGTTGATCACGCGCGTCATGGCCGCGCGGAAGCCCTCGAGGTGGGCGCCGCCGTCGCGGTTGCGGATGTTGTTGGTGAAGCAGAAGAGCGTCTCCTGGTAGGAGTCGTTCCACTGCAGCGCCACTTCCACGGTGGTGTCGTTCTTCTCGTCCTTGATGTAGATGGGGGGCTTGTGGAGCACGCCCTTGTTGCGGTTCAGGTGCTCCACGAAGGCGGGCAGGCCGCCGGCGTTGAAGAAGTCGTGGTTCTCGCCCGTGCGCTCATCCGTGATGCGGATGTGCACGCCCTGGTTCAGGAAGCTCAGCTCGCGCAGGCGCTGGCTCAGGGTCTCGAAGCTGAAATCCAGGACGTTGTTGAAGATCTCGGTGTCGGGCTTGAAGCGCACCCGGGTGCCGCGGCGGGCGGCGGGGCCCAGCTTCGCCAGGGGCTTGTCGGCCTTGCCCCGGGTGAAGGTCATGGCGTATTCCTGGCCGTCCTTCCAGACGTTGAGCCAGAGCTTCTCGGAGAGGGCGTTCACGCAGGACACGCCCACGCCATGGAGGCCGCCGGACACCTTGTAGGCGTTCTTGCCCTCGGTGCTGGTGTTGTCGAACTTACCGCCGGCGTGGAGGACCGTCATGATCACTTCCGCGGCGCTGCGACCCTCTTCCTTGTGGATGTCCACGGGGATGCCGCGACCGTCGTCCTCCACGGAGCAGGAGCCATCCGTGTGCAGGATGACGTCCACGCGGGTGCAGTGGCCGGCGAGGGCTTCGTCGATGGAGTTGTCCACCACCTCGTAGACCATGTGGTGGAGGCCGCTGCCGTCATCGGTATCGCCGATGTACATGCCGGGGCGCTTCCGCACGGCCTCAAGGTCGCGCAGCACGGTGATCTGGTCGGCGGTGTAGGTATCGACAGCAGGGGTGGGGGTCAGGCTACGGGCGTCTTCTTCGTGCATCAATGCTCACGCTTTCGGGTTACTGGGAACGCAGGGTGGTGCGGAACGGCCTGGGAGCTGGGTTTACGCGGTGGCCGTGTTGGCGAAGCGGACGGGCATGAGGATGTACCGGAAGGTGAAATCCTCGATGCTGGGCGAGCTGAACACGCCCTGGCCCACTTCATCCTTGAACTGGTAGATCACTTCCTCGCCCTGCAGCCGATCCAGCAGCTCGGTGAGGTAGTCGATGTTGAAGGCGAGCTCGAAGGACTTCTCCTCGCCGCTGAAGGGCAGCGTGCCCTGGTTCACGCCCTCGTCCGGGTGCTGGAAGAGGATCTTGAGGTTGGGGAACTCGAAGAAGAGGCGCACGTTCTTGTTGTAGTCGTCCTTCTTCAGGCCCACGAAGCGCAGGGTCTTCTGGAAGCCCTCGCGGTCGATGATCACGCGCTTGGGCAGGTCGGCGGGCAGCACCTTCTCGTAGGCGGGATAGGCGCCGGAGACGAGGCGGGTGCTGAACTTGAGGCCGGGCTGGTCCAGGAACAGGGTGGTGGCGTCCCAGCGGAGCACCACGTCGCCGTCGTCCGCCAGGAGGCTGGGGAAGAGGTCCAGGGCGCGCTTGGGGACGATGAGGCGCACTTCGTCCTTCAGCTGCGTTTCGCAGGGCACCTCGGCCACGGCGAGGCGGAAGCCATCCGTGGAGACGACGCGGATGTTCGTCTTGGTGAGGTGCAACAGCACCGCGCTGAGGGTGGGCTTGGTGGCGTCCTTGCTCACGGCGACGGAGGCCAGGTGGATGGCCTTCTTGAGCTTGCCCACGGGGAGGGCCACGGAGGGCAGCTCGGGGTTGGGCTTCGGAAGCTCGGGGAAGCCCTCACCAGGCTGGAGGTTGTGCTCGGAGTTCATGCCCTTGGCGCGCAGCCAGAGGCGGTGGGCGTGATCCGGCACTTCCACGGACAGCACGCCTTCCGGGAAGGCGCGGACCGTTTCGATGAACTTCTTGCCAGGTACCGCCAACACCTTCTCGCCCTGCCCATCCACGGGGATGGTGGCTTCGAAGGCCAGCTCCATGTCGGTGGCCTTGAGCGTGAGCTCCTTGCCCCGGAGATCCATCAGCACGTGCTGGAGGATCGGAAGCGTGACGCGACGGTCGAGGGCGTGCTTCAGGATCCCCAGGGTGCGGTCCAACCGTTCCTTAGATACCTGGAATTGAAGATTCATATCTCTATCCCCTACTTGATTCTTCTGAAGGGCGTACCTGGACTGTGGAAAAGGGTGTCAAAGCCTTAGTCTAGCGGAGCTTCGGGCCTGCTTCGAGCCTGTTGAAGGGGCGTGGAGAACGCCTCAGGAATCCACAGGTCCGACCGTGCGGGGCGCCCCGCGCAACCTGGTTCCACCGTCCCCACAAGCCCGAAAGGGCGGGGGCTGTGGAGAAGAGTTCAAGTCATGCCATTTCAATGGATGCTGTTCAGCAAGGACTCCACCATCCTGTGGAAATCCGGGTCGCGCTTCATGCGCTGCTTCACGGAATCGATGGCGTTCATGACGGTGGAGTAGTGCATGTTGAAGCTGCGGCCAATGGCCGGGTAGCTGGCGGCGGTGAGTTCCCGGGCCAGGTACATGGCCACCTGTCGGGGCAGGAGGATGCTCTGCTGACGGGACTTCTTCTTCATGAGGTCGACGAAGGCCACGTTGAAGGTCTCGGCGGTCATGCGGTAGACGCGATCGATGGGGATGGCGGCCCCGGGTTCCTCGCCGCTGGTGCCCTGGAAGGCCGTGTGGGCCACTTCCAGGCTCACGGGGGCCCCGAGGAAGCTCGCCTGGAAGATGACGCGGTTTAAGAGGCCTTCCAGGTCCCGCACGGAGCCCTTGGCCTTGTGGGCGATGAAGGTCACCACGTCCTCGGGCACCGTGGGCATGGCCTGGAAATCCGCGTCCTCCAGCTTCTTCTTGAGGATGGCCACGCGGGTTTCGAAGTCGGGGGGTTGCACGTCCGCCGTGAGTCCCCACTTGAAGCGGGTGATGAGGCGCTCATGCAGCCCCTCCAGCTTCTGGGGCGGGTTGTCGGAGGTGAGGACGATCTGTTTCCCGTGCTGGAGCAGGTATTCCAGGATGTAGAAGATCTCCTCCTGGGTGCGCTCCATGCGGCCCAGCGTCTGCACGTCGTCCAGCAGGAGCACGTCGTTCTGCTGGTATTTGCGCCGCAGGGGCTCCGTGTTGCGGTTCTTGATGGCCGCCGTGAGCTCATGGAAGAAGCTGTCCACCTTGAGGTAGGCGATCTTCATCCCCGCGTGGCGGGCCTCCAGCTCCTTGCCGATGCCGATCATGAGGTGGGTCTTCCCCAGCCCCGCGCCGCCGTAGATGAAGAAGGGGTTCATGCTGAAGCTGGCGTTGCTGCGGCCGTGGTTATCCACCACCGCCTTGGCGGCGCTGAAAGCCAGCTGGCTGCCGGGGCCCACCACGAAGCGATCCAGGGTGAAGCGCTGGAAGAGGGTGGGGAAACTGCTGGTGGCCGAGGGCTCGGAAGGCAGGCTGGCCGCGGCTTTGCGCGCGCCCCGGGGCTCCGGCTTCGAGGGGCCGCTGGGGGTGCCCGCCACCTGGAAGGCGAACTCCACCTCCTGAAGGCCCACGGCCACGAGGGCATCGTTCAGTTCCTCGGCGAACTGCTGCTCGATCCACAGTTTCGCCGCGGCGCTGGGCACCGTGAGGAGCAGGCGGTTTCCCACCAGGGAGGCGGGTTCGCACGGGGCGATCCACTCCCGGAAGGAGGCCTCCGAGAGGCGCTCGGAGAGGCTCTGTCGGATGCGGTCCCAGTGGGGCTTCGGGTCTGCGGAGGGCATTGGTGGACCAAGGAATGCGCGCCAGGCCGGGGGCCCTGGGCGGAGGGAAGGACGTTCCCGATGGTGGGGGAGGAACAGCCTACCACCCAGAGGAGTCCTCCGATCCTGACTTCCCGGCCCATTCCGAGGCTTGTGAAGGGAGGGGAGCCCTGATAGGATCGAAGGTTCGTCCGTGTCCAGCGGATGGTCTCTACAGGTGGAATATGAAGCGCACCTTCCAGCCCAACAACCGTCGTCGCGCCAAGACCCACGGTTTCCTCTCCCGCATGAAGACCAAGAACGGCCGTCTGGTGCTCAAGCGCCGCCGCGCCAAGGGTCGCCACGTCCTCGCCCTCTAAGGCCGTGTCCGGGAGGACTGCGCCGTTCCGAGGGCTCTTCAGCCCTGCCCGGCGCGCCGACCGGCCTGTGCCGGAGGCCCCGACGCGGTCCCTCTCCCCCTCGGACGCCACCCTCGATGTCCGCATCCTCCCCCGCCCGGATCTGCCCGGACCGGTGCTGCTCGTCAGCGCCTCCCGCAAGGCCGGACCGGCCGTTGACCGCAACGCCTTCCGGCGGCGCGTTCGCGAGGCCCTGATGCGCATCCTGGATGAACGACCCCTGGCTGCCCCAGCCGTGGTCTGGGTGCGTCCTTCCCGGCGGTCCCCCAATGGGTGCCGTCTTGCCTATGCCGAGATCGAGGGCCAGCTGCGGCTGGCCCTTTCCCGTTTCCGTGGAACCCCATGAAGCAGCGAAACCTGATCCTCTTCCTCGTGGGCAGCATGGCCCTCATCGGCCTGCAGGTCTGGCTCACGCCCAAGCGCCCCGTGCCGCCGGCCGCCCCTGCGCAGCAGGCTTCCGTGGCGGCGCCCGCGACCTCTGAGGCCACGCCGGCCCCCGCGGGGACGACGGCCACGCCCGCCAAGGCCGAGCCCATCGGCCCCACGGTGACCGCCACCAATGACAACCTGAAGGTCACCTTCTCCACCCGCACCGGCGCCGTGGTGCAGGCCGAGTGGAAGGATGGCACCCCCCTCCTGCCCGCCCACTTCCAGGGCCTGGGCGGCATCATGGCCACCACCTTCGATCGCCACCGCGAGGAGACGACCCCCGAGGGCGCCCAGGTGCACTTCGAGAACGCCGCCGGGGACCGCCTGAGCTGGACCCTGCCCCGCAAGGGCCACGCCCTGCAACTGGCCTGGGCCACCACCCGGGGCGCCCACCTGCGCGCCCTGCCCCTCCCCGCGGGCTTGGACGAGCTGAAGGGCATCGAGGCCGGCCGCGTGCTGACCCTCACGGACAAGCAGATCCACGCCACCTCCTGGGACAGCATCCTGAAGGATCCCTTCTTCAGCTTCCTGGGCGCCAAGCGCAAAACCCTGCCCGTGGCCGAAGCGCGCCTGGGCATGGATGCGGGCCTTGAGAAGAACGTCAACGTCCGGAACCACTACTTCGCCGCCTTCTGGAGCCTGCCTGCCACCCCCGAGGTGGATGCCAACGGGTACCACCTGGCCCCCGTGAACGGCGCCCTTCAGGCCCAGCTTTATCTGGGCCCCAAAACCCTGGAATCCCTCAGCACCTTCGGCACCCCCTTCACCCAGGCCGTGGACTACGGCTTCTTCGGGGCCGTGGCCAAGTTCTTCTTCCTCGTGCTCAAGTTCACCTTCAAGGTGCTGGGCAACTGGGGCTGGGCCATCCTCGTGCTCTCTGTGCTGCTCCGCCTGGCGCTCTGGACCCCCAACACCAAGCAGATCATCAGTTCCCTCCGCATGAAGGAATTCGAACCCCATCAGAAGGCCATCCAGGCCAAGTACGAGAAGTTCGGCTCCGACATGACCAAAAAGGCGGAGATGCAGAAGGAGCTCATGGAGCTCTACAAGAAGAACGGCTTCAACCCCATGGGCAGCTGCCTGCCCATGCTGCTCCAGATGCCCGTCTTCATGGCCCTGTGGTCCATGCTCAACAACGTCTTCGAGCTGCGGCAGGCCCCCTGGATCTTCTGGGTGCACGATCTCTCCGCCAAGGATCCCTACTTCATCCTCCCTGCCGTCATGGCCGTCTCCACCCTGGTGCAGAGCCACATGACCCCCACCGCCGGCGATCCCGCCCAGGCCAAGATGATGAAGTGGATGATGCCCGGCATGATGCTGCTCATGTTCAGCCAGGCCCCCGCCGGCCTCGTGCTGTACTACTTCATGTTCAACCTGGTGGGCCTCGGCCAGACCTGGTGGACCCTCAAGCACTACGTGCCCCAGCCCGTGAAGCTCTAAGGTTCAGGAGTTCAAATGCGCAAGCGTGGCGTGAAGCTCGAGACCCTGCCGGAACTGGTTCAGAAGTGGACCGGCCTCCTGGGCCTGGACGTGAAGGCGGGCTTTGAACCCTCCGGGAACGAGAAGCTGTTCCCCAACCGCATCGTGGTCTCCGGGCCCGATGCGGATGCCCTGAAGGCCAACCGTGGCCAGGCCCTGGATGCGCTGCAGCACCTCGTCCACGAGATGCAGTCGGAGCGGGATGAAGACAAGCTCGCCTACCTGGACGCCGATGGTATGCGCCTCTTCCGCATGCGCGAAGTGTTGGCGATGGGGCAGATGGCCGCGCAGAAGGCCCGGGACCTCGGCTCCTACACCTTCGGGGCCATGAGCCCCCGGGAGCGCCGCTGGATCCACATCAGCATCAAAGAGGCCGGCGACGACCTGGTGACCGAAAGCGAAGGCACGGGCCACCTGAAGCCCGTGAAGGTGATGCGCAAGCAGGCTTGAGCCTGCTCGATGCGCGATCCCATCTGTGCACCCGCCACGGCGCTGCTGCCCAGCGCCGTGGCGATCGTGCGCATCTCGGGCCCTGAGCTGGGGGAGACGCTGGCGCCCCTCCTGGCCCTGCCCAGGCCCCGGCGCGCGGCCCTGCGGCAGCTCCGCTGGGATGGCTTTGACGAGAAGGCCCTCGTGCTCTCCTTCCCCGGCCCCGCCTCCTACACGGGGGAGGACGTGGTGGAGCTGCAGGTGCATGGCAACCCCCTCCTGGTGCGGCGCCTCCTGGGGCACCTTCACGCCTTGGGGATCCGGCTGGCTGAACCCGGCGAGTTCACCCGGCGGGCCCTCCTGAACGGCAAGCAGGGGCTCATGGAAGCTGAGGCCCTGCGGGACCTCATCGCCGCCCAGACGGATCAGCAGCTTCGGCAGGCCCAGGCCCGGGCCGGCGCCCTGCCCACCTGGATCGACGCCGCCAAGGCCCGCCTGGCCCCTTGGATGGCCCGGGCTGAAGCGGCCGTGGACTACGGGGAAGATGAGGGCATCGGGCTCTCGTTGTTGGGGCTAAAAGCGGATTTGAAAGGGCTTTTGAGGGAGTTCCACGTGGAACTCCGGCGCTCCGAAGCCGCCCGCTGGCTCCAGGGGGGCATCCGCATCGCCCTGGCGGGGCGTCCGAACGCCGGCAAAAGCACCCTCTTCAACGCGCTCGCAGGCGAAGACCGGGCCCTAGTGACCGAGGTGCCGGGCACCACCCGGGACGTGCTGGAGGTGACCTGCGAATGGCGGGGCCTGCCCCTGCGTCTCTTCGATACCGCGGGGCTCCGGCGCACCGAGGACCGGGTGGAGGCCCTGGGGGTGGCCCGGGTCCACCCCGTGCTCGCCCAGGCGGACCTCATCCTCCACCTCGTGCCGGCCCAGGACACGGAGCCGGATCCGGACGTGCTCCGGGCCCTCGCCCCCTTCGAGGGGCGGGTGCTGGGGGTGCGAACCCAGGTGGATCAGGTGGCAGGGTTTGCGCCTGAGTCCGGCGCGGTGGCCATTTCCGCCGTCACGGAGGATCTGGATGCCTTGGAGCAGGCCCTCAAGGCCCGCTTCCTGGAGGGCCAGGCCCCCGAAGCCCTGCTGGGCGCCCTGGCCACGGCCCGGCAGCGGGAGTTGTTGGGGGAGCTGGTGGATCAGGTGGAGCTGCTCCTGGCCCTGCCGGATCCCTGCCCCGCGGAGCTGCCCGCCTCCCTCCTCCAGGGCGCCTGGGGCCTGCTGGCCCGGCTGACGGGGGAGGATCGCGCCGAATCGGCGCTGGATCAGGTGTTCAGCGGGTTCTGCCTCGGGAAGTAAGGGCAGGTTATTCATGGATAGGCCCTAGGGTCATACTGAGGGTTCGGAGATCTCATGTCGGCGTTTGAAGCGGTGATCGGCCTGGAAGTGCACGTCCAGCTGAAGACGAAATCCAAGCTGTTTTGCGCGTGCCCCACCACCTATGGGCTACCCCCGAACTCGGCCACCTGCCCCGTCTGCCTGGGCCTGCCCGGGGCCCTGCCCACCCTCAATGCGGAGGCCGTGCGCATGGCCATCCGCCTGGGGAGGGCCCTGGAAGCCCGAATCCAGCCCCGCTCCACCTTCTACCGGAAGCAGTACTTCTACGCGGACTTGCCCAAGGGTTACCAGATCACCCAAGGCCCCGTGGCCGTGGTGGAGGAGGGCACCCTGCGCCTGCCGGGGGATGCGGCCGTGCGCGGCGCCGCGGGGCCCATCGCCTGCGGCATCGAACGGGCCCACCTGGAGGAGGATGCGGGCAAGAGCAATCACGAGCTCCAGGAGGGCGTCAGCCTCGTGGATTTGAACCGCGCCGGAGTGGCCCTGCTGGAGATCGTGGGGAAACCGGACCTCCGGAGCCCGCTGGAGGCGATGGAATACCTGAAAAGCCTCCACCGCCTCGTCACCTTCCTGGGTATCTGCGACGGCAACATGGAGGAGGGTTCCTTCCGCTGCGATGCCAACGTGAGCCTCCGGAAGGTCGGCGCGGAGGCCTTTGGGACCCGCGTCGAAATCAAGAACCTCAATTCTTTCAATAACGTACGACGGGCGCTCGAATTTGAAATCCTCCGGCATGGGGAGATCCTCACGGCGGGGGGCACCCTCACGCCGGAAACCCGGGGCTGGGATGCGGACAAAGGCGAGACGCGCATCCAGCGCTCAAAGGAGGGCGCGCACGACTACCGCTTCTTCCCGGAGCCGGACCTGCCCACCCTGGTCATCGATCCCGCGGAGCTGGAGGCCCCCCTGCCTGAGCTGCCCGAAGCCAAGGCCCAGCGCTTCATGGCGGCCCATGGGCTCTCGGATTTCGAGGCCACCACCCTGCTCCAATCCCGGGCCTTCGCCGACTATTTCGAAGCCCTCGCCGCGGCCAGTGGGAAACCGAAGGCCGCGTGCAACTGGATGCTGGGCGAGGTGAGCCGCCACCTCAACGATCACGGCCTGGAGATCGGCGCCTTCCCCGTGGCGCCCGAGGTCCTGGGGGCCCTGGTCCGCCTGGTGGAAGACCGCGTGCTGAACCTGAACACGGCGAAGGAGGTCGTCTTCCCGGCCCTCCTCAAAGGCGAGCGGGATCCCGCGGCCTTCGTGGCGGCGCGGGGGCTCGGGCAGGTCTCGGATCGCGGCGCCATCGAAGATCTGGTGCGGGGCATCCTCGTCGCCAACCCCGATGCGGTGGCCCAGCTCAAGGGGGGCCGCGCGAACCTGCGGGGCTTCTTCGTGGGCCAGGCGATGAAGGCCGGTGGCGGGAAGTTGGATGCGCGGCTGGTGAATGAGGTGCTCGATGCGGAGCTGGCCAAGGCCTGACTCTGGCCCCATCCTGATTCCAATGATCCAACGCTCCACTGGAGCGTTGTCCCATTCAGGTGCAAGGCACCTTCCTGGCATTGGAACCTTTATGACCGAGATCCCGAAGAGCCTGGAAGCCTACCTCCCGAACGTGGGCCGCACCTGCGTTTCCTGCGGGCGCCGCGTGGTGGAGGCGGTGGTGGATGAAGCGCCCTTCGTCTGCGCCACCTGCGAAGGCGTGGCCACTCAGGAAGGCGAGGTCATCGAGGATGAACTCACGCTGGCGGCGCTGGATGACCGCACCCCGCGGGAGGCGCCCGTGGCCGACCGGCCCACGGTGTGGCGCACGGTGGTGCTGATCCTCGTGGCCGTGGTGGCCCTCGCCATCGTGCTGGGACGGCGCTGAACGCAGGACGGTGACGCGTCACAACTCCGCCGTGCGATGCTGGGCGCGGAGAATCCCCCCATGTCCCGATCCCCCATGGGCCCCAGCACCGCCGCCATCCACGCGGGCCGCGCGCACAATCCCACCCGGGCCGTCACCACGCCCATCTTCCAGACGTCGGTGTTCGAGCTGAAGGAAAACCGCGAGGGGGCTGAGTTCGCGGCCTCCATCGAGCCGCCGCATTTCTACACGCGGTGGGGCAACCCCAACGCCTCCGAAGTGGAGGCCTGCATCGCCGAGCTGGAGGGCGCCGAGCGCAGCCTCGTGTGTTCGTCGGGCATGGCGGCCTTCGCCCTCATCTTCGAGGCCTTCCTGCGGATGGGCGATCACATCGTGGCTCCGGCCGCCATCTACCTGGGCACCGAGCAGCTCATCCGCCGCTGGGTGGCGGATCGCGGGCTGGAGGTGACCTGGGTGAAGAACACCTTGGACCTCGGCGAGTGGGAGGCGGCCATCCGTCCCAACACCCGCCTGCTCTGGGTGGAAACGCCCTCCAATCCCACCCTGGCCATCACGGATCTGGCGGCCGTCGCGGCCCTCGGAAAGCGCCACCGCATCCGCACCGTGGCCGACAACACCTTCCCCAGCCCCCTGCTCACGAAGCCCCTGGAGCTGGGCATCGACCTCAGCGCCTCCAGCGCCACCAAATACCTGGCGGGCCACTCGGACGTGGTGGCGGGCGTCATCGTGGGCTCCGAGGCCGACGTGGTGGCCTGCTGGCAGGTGGCCAAGCTCCAGGGCCCCACCCTGGATCCCTTCGCCGCCTGGCTCCTGCACCGGGGCCTCAAGACCCTGCCCCTGCGCATGAAGCGGGCCTGCGACAACGCCCAGGCCCTGGCCCAGTGGCTCACCTGGCACCCCCTGGTGGCGCGCGTGGACTATCCCGGCCTTCCGGAGCATCCCGGGCACGCCGTGGCCGCGGCGCAGATGAAGGGTGGCTTCGGCGCCATGTTGGGCTTCGAGGTGCGGGGCGGGCTGGCCGCGGGTCAGCGCCTGTGCGAGGCCCTGAAGATCATCACCCGGGGGGTGTCCCTGGGGGGCGTGGAGAGCCTCATCCAGCACCCCGCCTCCATGAGCCACCTGCGCACCCCGCCGGAGGTGAAGGCCGCCCTGGGCATCAGCGACGGCCTGCTGCGCTTCTCCGTGGGCATCGAGGACGAGCCGGACCTCCAGGCGGACCTCTCAGCGGGCCTCGAGGCTGCCGGCCAAGGGTAAACTACGGGAATGCAGCTGATCCTCAACGGGGAGTCCCGCGAAACACCGAGCCTCGGCACCTTGGCCGAGTTGGCCGCCTGGCTGGAGCTCCCGGCCTTCGGCAGCGCCATCGAACTCAATGGGACCGTCGTGCGCCGGGCCGAACATCAGACGACCCCCCTGCGGGAGGGGGATCGTCTCGAAGTGGTCCGGCTGGTGGGCGGGGGCTGAGCCCGCCCTCCCTCAGGGGGTGACGCTGAGGCTGTAGCTCGCGGTGCCCGTGGCGGTGGTGTAGCCGGCCCGGATGCGGGCCACGTAGGTGCCTGCGGGGAAGCTGGCGTCCTTGGTGATGGTGCGGACGGGAGGGGCGCCCACCGGGGGGGCCGTGTTCGTGTTGAGGACGCCATCGGGGCCGATGAGCTCCAGGAAGAAGTCCTGGCCGCCCGTGGGGGTCATCTGGATCGTGAGGGCGCCGCCCGTGTGGGTGAACCGGTAGGACACCGCCTGATCGCGATCCGTGTAGATGCCGGTGGCGGGCGCGTAGGTGGTGAGGCTGCCCGTGGCCAGGAAGGGGAGGCCCGGGGCGGTGGTCCAGAGGGCGGTGCTGGCGAAGTAGGCGGGCGTGGGGTCCTGCACGTCCTCAAGGCTCAACTGGAAGAGGGTGTTGCTCCAGTTGGTGCTGGCGGGCCCCAATAGGTTCTTCAATCCCAACAGATAGGTTGGGTAGGCGCCCAGGGGGGCATTCAGGTACTCGCCGGGCTGGCTCCGGGCGGTGGCATCCCAGAGGGTTTGGAGGGCGGGCACACTGCCCCCCAGGGCCACCTTCCAGGACTGCCAGAGGCTGATGGCCACGGAGCCACGGTAGAACTCACCCTGGTTGGTGACCCGGGCGAATTGGGCATGGCTCGAAAGGTCGAAGGTGGAGGTGATCGCGGAGCCCCCGGCGGAGACCTGGGTGTCAGTGATGAGCTGGGGGTTGGCGGCGCCATCCAGGCTGCGGAAGGCGCAGGCGAGGAAGTCGGCATAGCCCGTGGCGAAGGCGAGGGTGGGCTCGCTCTGGAAGTCCCGCTCCACGCTCACGTCCTCATTGTCCCGACGCAGGTAGGAAAGGGGGCTGGAGCCGGTCTCGTAGAGGCTGTAGTCGGCGAAGAGGAGGTGGCTGTAGGCCTCCAGGAGGACGGCGTCATCCTTGAGGTCGTTGTTGGTGCTGGCGGCGCCGGTGGCGTTGCCGGCCACAGGCAGGGCGAAGATGGCCCGGCCGCTGCTCTGCTGCACCACCAGGTGGCTGCCGTCCAGGACGGCCTGGGGATAGCCGGTGGTGTTGCGGCTGGGGGTGAAGAAGGCGTGCAGGTTGGGCAGCTTGATGCCGGGTTGGAGGATCTTCAGGCCCTGGCCGAAGACCACCATCTGATCGGCGGCGTTGAAGGCCTGCTCGGTCTGGGCGGCGTCGGGTTCGGCGGTGAGGGTGAGGCTGCTGCCGGATCCGGCCACGCTCGACAGGCTGACGTCCGCCACGGCGTTGAAGGCGGCTGCGTTGGTGTAGCTGGCGGCGAGGGCGGCGTTCTTCACGCTGCCCCGCAGGGTGAAACTGGTGCCATCGGGCACTTCCACCCGGGCGTAGATGAGCACCTGCACGCTATCCCCGGAGGGGTAGGCGAAGGTGCCCTGTCCGTTGGCCCCGAGGTAGCCGGAGTCGGTGATGCCCCCCGTGTTCACATCGTAGACCTCGGCCCAGCAGTAGCGGGTGGGCTTCAGGGTGCCGGTGCCGGGGTCCCGGTACTGGCCCGTGACGGTCACGGTGGTGAGGGTGCCGGTGGTGTCCTTGACACTCACGCAGCCCAGGGAGAGCAGGAGCAGGGATGGGAGGATCAACCAACGGGGGTGGAACATAGGACCTCCAGGGGAATGGTCAGGACATGGCGAAGCCCGTGCCAGGGCCGGCCTAGCGCCAGACTTCCCAGGCGCCGCCCGGGAAGGTGGCCTGGGCCCGGAGGCGCCAGGTTTCGGGCGGATGCAGCTCCAGCGGGGATCCACCGGCGGGGCGCTCGCCCTGGAAGCGGTGGAATTCGTCCACGAGGCCCTCCTCCAGGAAGGCCCGGGCCAGGGTGCCGCCGCCCTCCACCAGGAGGCGACCCACCCCCCGCGCGGCGAGTTCGTGCAACAGGTGGCGCAGGCTGCAACCCGCGGGCCCCGGGGGCAGGAGGAGGTCCTCCACGCCCCGCAGGGGGGGGGCCTCCACGCAGAGGGCCCGGAGGGCGGGCTGCCCCTGGATGGGCTGCCAGGCCCGGGCCGAAGCGAGCAGCTGGGCTTGGCTGTCCAGCACCACGCGGCGGAAGAGGCGATGGGCGGGCACGGGCTCGGGCCAGCGGTCCGTGAGCTGGGGATTGTCGGCGGTCACGGTGCCCCGGCCCACCAAGATGGCCTCGCTGGCCCGGCGCAGGGCGTGGGCCAGGCGCTGTGTCTGGGGGGACGTCACGTCCGTGCGCTGGCCCGCCACGCCCAGGGCACCGTCTGACCCCAGAGCCAATTTGAGCGCCACCCAGGGCAGGCCCGTGCGGATGAATTTGAAGAAGGGGGCGTGGAAGCGGGCGCAGGCCTCCCCCAACACCCCTTCCGAAACCTGCACTCCGTGAGAGCGCAGGATGGCGACGCCGCCGCCATCCACCCGGGGGTTGGAATCCCGCACGCCCACCACCACCCGGGCCACGCCCGCCTGGAGCAGGGCCTCTGTGCAGGGCGGCGTCCGCCCATGGTGGCAGCAGGGCTCCAGGGTGACGTAGGCGGTGGCGCCCCGGGGATCCTCACCGCGGGCCTCCGCATCCCGCAGGGCCATGATCTCCCCGTGGGGATCCCCCGCCCGGGTGTGGACCCCCTGCCCCACCACCCGGCCGTCTTTGACGAGCACGCAGCCCACGGGGGGGTTGGGGCTGGAGAGGCCCACGCCCTGTTGAGCCTCGCGCAGGGCCAGGGCCATGAAGCGCTCATCCCCCTGCAGCCGCTCCGGCTCAGGCCAGGGCCCGCCCGTGGCGAGGGCCCAGGCGAGCGCGGGCGTCAATTCAGGCACCGAGGAGGCCCTCGACGAAGGCTTCGGGATCGAAGGGGATCAGGTCGTCCACGCCCTCGCCCACGCCCACATAGGTGATGGGGAGTTTGAGGCGCTCCAGGATGGGCACCACCACGCCGCCCTTGGCGCTGCCGTCCAGCTTGGTGAGCACGAGGTCCGTGACCCCGGCCACCTGCTTGAAGGCCTCGGCCTGGGTGATGCCGTTCTGCCCAGTGGTGGCGTCCAGCACCATGAAGACCCGGTGGGGGGCGGTGGGGATCACCTTCTGGAGGCTGCGCCGGATCTTGTCCAGCTCCTTCATGAGGTGGTCCTTGGTGTGCAACCGTCCGGCGGTGTCGATGAGCACCCAGGGGATGCCCTTGGCTTGGGCCGAGGCGGCGCCATCGTAGGCGATGGCGGCGGGATCGCCGCCCATCTGATTGCGGACCACGGGCACGCCGGCGCGGACCCCCCAGGCCTCCAGTTGGTCGATGGCCGCGGCCCGGAAGGTGTCCCCCGCCACCACCATCACCCCTTCATTGCGGGCTTTGAGGTGGGCGGCCAGCTTGCCCAGGGTCGTGGTCTTGCCCACGCCATTGACGCCCACGAGGAGCAGCACCTGGGTCTCGCCGGCCACCAGGGGCTTGGCCGGGTGCAGGTGGAGGATTTTGAGCAGCTCATCCTTGAGCACGGCCCGGGGGTCGATGTCCCCGGAGCGCTTCATCTCGAAGCGGAGCCGCGCCATGAGGCGGTCCACGGCGTGGACACCCAAATCCGCTTGGAGCAGCAGGTCTTCCAGTTCCTGCAACTGGTCTTCATCCAGCCGCCGCAGGCCCAGGAGCCCCTGGAGGGGGGACAGCACCAGCTCCTGCGTGCGGCGCAGGCCCTGTTTGAACTTGTCGAGCAGCCCATCCAACAGGCCCACGGTCACCTCATGCTTCCAGTGTGGTGGGCGACCCAAGGGGAGGTTCCACGTGGAACTGGATATCTAAACTTAATTATTATTAAATTTGAGTTGTTAGCGTCGTTTCTTGGTCGCAGGTTTCTTCACGACGGCCTTGGCCTTCCGGGGCTTCTCGGGTCGGACCCAGCCCTCCAGGGCCAGCTCAAACACTTCCTCCACGTGGGCCACGGGGTGGAAGCGCAGGAACTTGCGGACCTGGGGGTCGATCTCCTCCAGATCCTTCTGGTTGGGCTTGGGGATGATGATGTCGTGCACGCCCACGCGGAGGGCGGCCAGGCTCTTCTCCTTGAGGCCGCCGATGGCGAGCGCGTCGCCGCGCAGGTCGATCTCGCCCGTCATGGCGAAGGTGTTCTTGATCTTCACGCCCTTGATGACGCT
The DNA here is from genome assembly GCA_035255465.1 of Holophagaceae bacterium. Classification (GTDB taxonomy): domain Bacteria; phylum Acidobacteriota; class Holophagae; order Holophagales; family Holophagaceae; genus JAFDVN01. The sequence goes on along the minus strand of DATEZP010000020.1, from coordinate 21,959 downwards.
GAGAAGGACGGTCGCCATGGCGAGGCCGGCGCTGGGGCCGTCCTTGGGGATGGCGCCCTCGGGGAAGTGGATGTGCAGATCGCGCTTCTGGAAGACCTCAGGGTCGATGCCGAAGGCGTCGCCGCGGCTGCGGATGTAGCTGAGCGCCGCCTGGGCGCTCTCCTTCATCACGTCGCCCAGCTGGCCCGTGAGGATGAGCCCGCCCTTGCCGGGCATGGAGAGGGCTTCCACGAAGAGCACGTCGCCACCCACGGCCGTCCAGGCGAGGCCCGTGACGACGCCGATGCGCGGCGCCTTGAGCCGCTCATCCTGCAGCAGCTTCACGGGACCCAAGAGGTCGTGCACGTTCTTGTCTGTGACGGAGAGTTTGGCCTTGAGCTTCCTCTCCGCCACCTTGCGGGCGATCTTGCGGCACACGGCGCCGATCTCGCGCTCCAGCTGGCGCAGGCCCGCTTCGCGGGTGTAGCCCGTGATGATGGCGCGCAGGCCCTTGGCGCTCAGCGCCATGTGTTTGCTGGTGACGCCGTGCTTCTCCATCTGCTTGGGGATGAGGTGGGCCGTGGCGATGCCCTCCTTCTCCTCCAGGGTGTAGCTGGAGAGGTAGATGATCTCCATGCGATCCCGGAAGGCCGGGTGGATGGGTTCCAGCTCATTGGCGTTGGCCAGGAACATCACGTTGCTGAGGTCCAGGGGCACGTTGAGGTAGTGGTCCCGGAAGGTGTTGTTCTGCTCGGGATCCAGCACCTCCAGCAGGGCCGCGCTCGGATCGCCGCGCATGTCGCGGCCGATCTTGTCCACCTCGTCGAGCATGATCACGGGGTTCATGCTCTTCACCTGGTGAAGGGCCTGCACGATGCGGCCGGGCATGGCGCCCACGTAGGTACGGCGGTGGCCGCGGATCTCGCTTTCGTCGTGCACGCCGCCCAGGGAGATGCGGGCGAATTTGCGGCCCAAGGCCTTGGCGATGCTGCGGCCCAGGGAGGTCTTGCCGACGCCCGGAGGGCCCACGAAACAGAGCAGCGTGCCCTTGTTCTCGGGCTTGAGCTTGCGGACCGCGAGGAACTCCAGGAGGCGATCCTTGATCTTGTCGAGGCCGAAGTGGTCCTCGTCCAGCACCTGCTTGGCCACCTTGAGATCGAGGTTGTCCTCGGTGGTGAAGCCCCAGGGCAGTTCCGTCATCCACTCCAGGTAGGTTCGGGTGACGGCGGTTTCGCTGGAATCCGGGTGCATGCGCTCCAGCTTCTTGAGGTTGCGCTCGATCTCCGTCATCACCTCTTCGGGGACCTTCACCTTGGCGAGCTTGTCGCGGAAGGCCTGGATCTCGTCGGCCAACTCCGACCCCTCGCCGAGCTCCTGTTGGATGGCTTTGAGCTGCTGGCGGAGGTAGTACTCCCGCTGGCTCTTGTCCATCTCGCCGCGGGCTTCCATGGTGATCTTCTGTTGCACCTCGAGCAGTTCGATCTCGCGCAGGAGCAGCTCGTGCACGCGCTTGAGGCGGGCGATGGGATCGGCGATCTCCAGCGTCTCCTGGGTCTGGGTGAGTTTGAGATCGAGGTTGGAGGCCACGAGGTCCGCCAGGCGGCCGGGCGCATCCAGGTTGCCGGCGATGACGAGCACCTCCTGGGGCAACGTCTTGCCCAGGGCCACGGCCTTTTCGAGGCTCTGCTTCACGGTGCGCAACAGCGCGTCCGTTTCCAGCTGGGTGCCCTTGGCCTCGGGCTCCACCACGGGCTCCACCTTGGCCTTGAAGAGCTGATCCGTTTCCGTGAAGTACTCCACGCGCACGCGCTGCAGGCCCTGCACGAGGGCGCGCACGCGGCCATCCGGCAGCTTGAGCACACGCATGATGAGCGCCGCGGTGCCCACCTTGTACATGTCTTCAGGGCCAGGGTTGTCCATCTCCACCTGCTTCTGGGAGACGAGCAGGATCATGCGGTTCTCGGCGAGCGCCGCGTCGATGGCGCGGATGCTCTTCTCCCGGCTCACGCTGAGCGGCAGGATCACGAAGGGATAGACGACGACGTCCCGCAAGGGGAGGACGGGGAGCACCTCGGGGATCTTGGGGCTCTCGTCGAGGACGGGGAGGGGATTGCTCTCTTCAGCCACGGTTACCTCAGGGGGTCCAGTCTACTCGCGCTTGGGGCCGGGGCGCAGTGGGCACCCTGGCGTGCGTGGAGCAACCCGATCGCGAATGGGGCGAAAGACGCGAATAAAAAAAAGGAGGGCGTACTCAGCTGAGTCTCACGGGCCTGATGATTCGCGGCCATTCGCGCCGTTATTCGCGTCATTCGCGATCCGCGTTTTACTTCCGCTTGGGGCGGGGCGAATCTTCGGGGATGCCCGGGAAGAGGGGCTGGACCTTGCCAGGTGGGGCATCGTGGTGCTCGGGTTCGGGGCGGTGGTCGTGGTTTCCCTTGTGGGCCAAGGTCTCCAGGGCCTTCACGAAGTCCGGAAGGTCCTTGAAGTCGCGGTAGACGGAGGCGAAGCGCACGTAGGCCACCTGATCCAGGGCCTTCAGTTCGTCCATGACCAGTTCACCCAGCTCCCGGGACCGAATCTCACGATCCGGGCGCTCCATGAGGCGGGCCTGGATGTCCTTCACCAGCTCCTCCAGCCGGGCCAGGGGCACGGGGCGCTTCTGGCAGGCCAGGTTGAGGCCCTTCATCAACTTATGGGGCTCGAAGGGCTCCCGGCGGCCATCCTTTTTCACCACCACCAGGGGCTGTTCCTCCACCCGCTCATAGCTGGTGAAGCGGCGGGCACAGGCCAGGCACTCCCTCCGGCGGCGGATGCTGTCGCCTTCCCGGGATTCCCGGGAATCCACCACCTTGTCTTCGGGGTGGCCACAAAAGGGGCAGCGCATGGGGAATGGGTCTCCGCTGGGGCGTGGGCCCCATGGAATTCAGCCTAAGGCCAATCCGTCATTTGGGGGCGGCTTCCCGCAGCTGGCGGACGAAGCCCAACGCCTCCTGGAACTCCCCTTCCGTGAGGGCGAGGCCCTCCCGGGCGCGGCCCAGGCGTTGTTCCAAGCCACGGGCCAGGGCGGATACCTCCGCCACCCCGAAGGTGCCCGCGGTTCCGGCGAGCTTATGGGCCTGGCGATGCACTTCGGCGTAGTCCGCGAGCGCCCAGGCGGCCTCCAGCTCGTCCAGGCGCGCGCCCAGCTGGGAGAGGAAAATGCCCTTGAGGGCCGCGAGCTGGGCCTGGATGGCCTCCCGGTCAGCCATGGCGGCGGCTCCAGATGGTGCGGACCAGATCCGGCAGGGCCATGGGGTCGAAGGGTTTCGAGATGATCTCCAGGGCGCCCAGGCTCTTCAGGTGGGCCACCTCCTGGGGCTGCACTTTGGCGGTCATGAAGATCACGGGCGTATCCGTCAGGGTCTTGATGCGGCGCAGGCCGGCCAGGGTTCCGGGGCCATCCAAGCCGGGCATCATGACGTCGAGGATGAAGAGGTCCGGGGCGAAGCCCGGGGCCATGTCCAGGGCCTCCTGGCCCGACGGGGCGAGGCGCAGCTCGAAGCCGCCCAGGGTCTCCAGGCTGAGCTGGGCCACCGTGCGGATGTCGGGGTCATCCTCCACCAGCAGGATCTTTTTCAGGGCGGATCCGGTCATGGGATCTCCTCGGCCAAGGGTAGTTCAACCCAGAACACGGTGCTGCCGCCCGCGGAGCGGTAATCGATGGCACCCCCCATGCGCTCCACGAGGGCTTTGCTGATGGCGAGGCCGAGGCCTGTGCCGCCGCGGGCCCGGGTGTCGGAGCCATCGGCCATGGCGAATTTCTGGAAAATGCGGGACCGGAACGCCTCTGGGATCGCGGGGCCGTGGTTCTCCACTTCCAGTCGCCAGAGCCGCTCCCGCCTGGACAACCTCAGCTCCACGGAATCCCCTGGGGCGCTGTATTTCACGGCATTGGAGAGCAGGTTCAGCACCACCTGGATGAGGCGGTCGCCATCCACCCGAGCGGGCGCAGCCTCCACTTCCCACTGAGGGTGGAGTGCGACCTGGTGGGTTTGGGCGAAACCGGCGAGGCCTTCCAGAGCCTGGGCCATGAGCTGCCGCAGATCATGGGGCTGGAGATCGAGCCGGAGTTCGGCGCTCTCCGTTTTCGCGAGATCCAGGAGGTCATCGATGAGCCGGGCGAGGCGGTTGGCATTCTCCAGGGCCATGCGCGCCAGGTCCAATCCCTTCGGGGGCATCTCGCCGGCCACGCCACCCGTGATGAGGCCCAAGGCCCCCTTGATGGACGTGAGGGGCGTCCGCAGTTCGTGGCTGACGGTGGAGATGAAATCGCTCTTGAGGCGCTCGAGGGCCTTCCGCTCCGTGATGTCGCGGGCGATGATCAGCACCGTATCCGGACCGCAGGGCACCACGCGGGTTTCGTGATCCTGGAACCCACCCGCCGTTTCCACGCGGGAGTCGTAGGTCTCCGGGATGCCGGTGTCGAGCACGCGCTGGATCCTTGCCATGCGGTCGGCCAGCAGGTCCGGGGGCAGCACTTCGCTGATGTTCCTGCCGACGAGTTCCGCCTTGGGGCGGCGGAGACTCTCTTCGGAGTGGGCATGGACCTCCAGCTGCATGCCATCCCGGCGCACGAGGAAGATGAGATCGGGCATGGCCTCGAGCAGGGCCTGGCTGCGGGCTTGGCTGGCCACGAGGGCCTCTTCGGCTTCCCGTTGCATGGTGATGTCCTGATGGGACCCGACCAGGCGGGTCCTCCGGCCATCGGGGCCGGGCTCCCCCACGCCCCGGGAGAGGATCCAGCGCCAGGAGCCATCCTTGTGGCGCATGCGGAAGATGAGCTGGTAGGTGGCGCTGCGGCCCTCGATGTAGGCCTGGACCTGGGCCACCGTACCCGCCAATTCGTCGGGGTGGCAGAGCCGGGTCCAGCTTTCCAGGGTGCCGGGCAACTCCCCGGGGGCGTAGCCGAGCATGCTGAGGTAGCGGGGGCTGAACCAGATTTCGCCGGTGGCGACGTTCCAATCCCAGATGCCATCGTTGTTGGCCTGCAGCGCGAGGCTCCACCGCTCCTCGGAATGCCGCAGGGCCTCCTCCACGGCCTTGCGTTCCGTGAGGTCCATGTTGGTGCCGGAGATGCGGTGGGGGCGGCGTTCGTCATCCCGCAGGATGAAGCCCCGGGAGAGCACCGGCACGTAATGGCCGTCCTTGTGGCGCAGGCGGTACTCCACCTCGTAACCCTCGCGGCCGCCATGGAGCGCGGTTTCGAGGGCATCGGCCATGGATTGCAGATCCTCCGGGTGCGCGAGGGTGTTCAGGAGGTCCGAGTCCACGGGGAACGCATTGTCCTCGTACCCGAGCATCTGCCACCAGCGGGGGGAGTAGTACAGGGTGCCCCGCTCCAGATCCCAATCCCAGGGAGCGTCGTTGGAACCCTTGAGCACGAGCGCCAGGCGCTCTTCGGATTCCCGCAATGCCAATTCGGAGCCGATGCGTTCTGTGAGATCCAGCACCAAGCCGTTCCACAGGGCCGTGCCATCGGCGGCCTCCCAGGGCGTGGCCTGGAGGCGGATCCACCGGACCTGGCCATCAGATCGGCGGCGCACCCGGCCGATCCACTCCGTGGATTCCCGGGCGGACTGTCCGGCCGCGAGGGTCTGGAGGAAGGACTCGCTGTCCTCGGGCAGGACGAGCTCCTCGAGCCAGTGAGGGTTCTCCAGGGCCACTTGGGGTTCCATGCCGAGGATCACGCGGATGTACTCACTCACGTAAGTGAATTCGCGCCGGCCATTGGGCATGGGGCGGCTCTGGAACACGATGCCGGGAACCGAGGCCACGAGGTCCCGGAATTGCTGCTCGCTGGCCCGGAGGGCCGCCTCGCGGGATTTGGTGGCCCGCAGATCCGCGCCGATGCCCAGGAAGCCCACGAGGGTGTCGGAGGCATCCCGGATGCCTGACACCGTGAGGAGCATGGGGATCTGGTAGCCATCCCGCGTGATGAAGGTCCATTGCCGCTGCTCGGTGCCCCCCATGCGGGCCTGGTGAACGAAGACGTCGAAGCCCGGGAGGATCTCCCGGCCGAAGCTCTGGCTCAGCTCCGTGGCGCGGGCCACGACTTCGGCGGGATCGTGCCAGAGGGCCGGGGTGGCCTTGCCCACCACTTCCGCCGCGCGCCACCCCAGCAGGTTCTCCGCATGGGCGTTGAAGCTGGTGATGGTGCCCATCAGATCGGTGCTGATGATGGCCACTTCCGCGGATTGGAGGAGGCTCTTTTGGAAGGCGGCCTGGCGGGCCTGCTCCTCGGCCTGGGCGTGCAGGGCCGTGGTGTCGGTGACGAGGCCATCCCAGAGGATGCTGCCGTCCGCCTGGGGGCTGGGCTGGCTCTGGCAGCGGATCCAGATCACCTCGCCCGGGCGGCCCGTGTGGGTGCGGCCCTCCCAGAGGAAGGTGGCGCGGGTCGCGGCGGCTTCGGCGTAGGCCGCCTCATAGGTGGCGCGATCCTCCGGCAGGATGGCGTGGAGGGCCCAGAGGGGATCGGCCCGCCATTGGTCCGGCGTGATGCCATAGAGGGCTTCGATGCCGCGGCTGATGAAGGGGAATTCCACCCGGCCATCGGGCCAGACCTGGAACTGGTACATCACGCCGGGCACGTTCTCCGTCATGGCCCGGTAGCGTTCCTCGGCCATGCGGAGGGTGGCCTCGGTGGCCTTGCGGGCCGTGACGTCTTCGATCTGGAAGACGAACTGCAGGGGGGCTCCATCGGGGTCCCTCAACAGCGTGGCGGTGAGCCGGGCCCAGAGGTAGGAGCCATCCTTGCGGCGGTACCGCTGCTCCACCTGGAGCATGGGGGCCTCACCCCGGACCAGGCGGGGGGCCAGGTCGCGGCCCACGTAGTGATCCTCCGGATGGGTGAGGTCTTGGAAGGTGAGCTCTTTCAGCTCCGTTTCCGTGAACTCGAGCATGGCGCAGAGGGCTTGATTGGCCCGGATCCATCGGCCTTCCAGGCTCACCAGCGCGAGGCCGATGCCGGAGTGCTCGAAGGCGAGGCGGAACCGCTCCTCGCTGGATTGCAGCTGATCCAGCGTGCCCTTGCGGTCCGTGATGTCGAGGAAGGCGCAGGCCACTCCAGCGAGGGCGCCCTGGGGATCCCGGAGGGGCTGGGCGTTCACGAGCACCCACACGAGGGTGCCATCGGGCCGGTGGACCCCCATGACGTGCCCGACCTCGGCCCGGCCCGTCCGCAGGGCCACCGAGGCGGGGTGCTCCTCTCCGGGCCAAGGGGAACCGTCCTCGTGGATGGCCCGCCACCGTGGATCCACGCTGCGCAGGCCCGCCATTTCCTCGAAGCTGAGCCCCAGGATGTGCTCGGCCGCGGGGTTGGCGCTGACGATGGCCCCCTTTGAATCCTGGAACACGACCCCTTCCCCCATGGCAGCGATGACGGCTTCCAGACGGGCGAGGCTGTGGGCGGGGAGGCTGCGGTTCAGCTCGTCCTCGGCGAGGACGGCGAGGTCCCGGAGGGCCTCCTCCTGCTCCGGGGAGAAGGCCCGCGGCGCGTAGTCGATGAGGCAGAGGGTGCCGTAGGGGAGGCCCTCGGGGCTGTTCAGGGGCATGCCCGCATAGAAGCGGAGGCCCAGTTGCCCGGCCACGAGGGGGTTGTCCACAAACCGCGGATCCCGGAGGGCGTCCTCCACGACGAAGGGCTGCTGACCGAGGATGGCGTGGCCACAAAAACTGATGTCCCTGGGGGTCTCCGGGGCGTCCAGCCCCTGGCGGCTCTTGAACCACTGGCGATCCTCGTCAACGAGGCTGACGAGGGCCGTGGGAACCCCGAATACCCGGCAGGCCGTGCGGGTGAGGGCATCGAAGCGGGGCTCCGGAGCCGAATCGAGGAGGTGCAGCGCCCTCAGCGCGGCAAGGCGCTGGGGTTCCAGAGGGTGGAGGTCGGGAGATTGCATGGATCCGCGTCTCATCGACCCCGCGCGGAGACGGGCTAAGTCCGGTGGAAATCCGCGATTGCGCGTTCAGTGAACTCCAGGGGGCCCGGAGGTGTCATTGGTCACCTTAAGGTCAGGCGGCCAGATGTCGATAGGGTTCCCTTAGCCCGGAGCCTGCATGCCTGCCATCGCTTTGATCGACGACGTGCGCATCTGCAGGATCCCGACCGTCAGGCCCTTGAGCGGATCGGCCACACGGTGCGGGAGGTGGAGCCCGAATCGGTCTTCGATGTGATGGTGGTCCTCCGGTCCATGCTGCCGGACCTGATCATCACGGATTTGGAGATGCCGAACTGCCATGGCGTGAGCCTCATCCGCATGGTGCGGGAGGATCCGGTGCTAAAGCACACTCGGATCCTCGTCATCTCCGTTCACAACGACGACGCCATGATCCGGGGGCTCAGCCAGCAGAACATCCAGGGGTTCCTCATCAAGCCGGTGCAGACCCGCAGGGTGGTGATCAGCGCCACGGCCATTCTCGAGAGCCAGGCCTTCGAAGCGGGCCTGGAGCTGAGAGCCTTGGGTGGGGAAGCGAGTTAGGCCTCCACCACGCGGGGGGCCATCACGACCTTGCATTTGATGCTGTTGGCCACGAAGCAGTACTTGTGCGCCTTGTGGAAGAGCTCCACCACCTTGGCGGCGTCGGTGCCCTTGGCCACGCGGATGCTGGGGGAGAGGCGGATCTCCGTGATGGAGGTGACCTTCTCCACGGTGTCGAGGATGGCTTCGGCCCGGTCGTCGTAGGCGGTCACTTCCAGGCGGGCCTTGGAGGCCAGGGCGAGAAAGGTGAGCATGTGGCAGGTGGCCAGGGCGGAGCCGAGCAGATCTTCGGGGTTCCAGCGGGTGGCATCCCCGGCGTACTCCGGGGCGCTGCTCACGGCGAGATCGTGCTTGCCGGGGTTCGTGATGCCGGCGTTGCGGGTGTAATCGGCACTGGAGGTGGTGCCGCGCCAGGAAAGGGTGAGGGGGTAGGTGTGGGCCATGATGTGCTCCGGGCTGCCCAAGGCAGGCCCCCCAGAATGCCCCACACCGAGGAGCGTGTCCAAGGCGGCCCCCACGGGTCACTTGGACACGCTCCTAGCTTCGGGGGCACTCGGATAAACTCCAGGGCCACCCCGCGGAGTCCCCCATGCGCCTTGGAGCCCTCGTCCTCGCCGCCGCCCTGCCCCTCAGCGCTCAGTTCTGGAGCGAGTTGGCCAATCCCAAGGTGGACGCGGTCCTCACCCACCCACCGGGCCTGGGCCTGAAGATCGACCGCGTGGCCTTCCTGCCGGGCCGGGACCTCAACTCCCGGGAGCTGGCGGATCAGCTCACAGCCAGCGTGGTGCAGAGCCGCAGCATGGAGGTGGTGGACCGCAGCCACCTGGATGCGGTGCTCAAGGAGCAGGAGCTGGGGGCCGGGGGCTACGTGGACCCCGCCACCATCGCCTCCCTGGGCAAGCTGTTGGGCCCCACGGCCCTGGTGATCGTGAACGTAAACCGCTGCGATTTCGCCAAGAGCCAGGCCACCCGCGAGGAGCGCAGCAAGGACAAGCAGGGCGTGGAGCACATCCGCATCGAGAAGAAGAGCATCCTGGCCCTGGATTTCACGGCCGCCGTGCAGGTGGTGGATCTGGCCACGGGGAAGATCTTCGGCGCCCAGCGCATCGAGGAGAATCCCAGCCGTTTCGCCAGCTCCTACGACGGCTGGCCCGCTTACCCGCGGGAGGCGGAGGTGCGCCGGGAGGCTTTCGACAAGGCCCAGGCCAAGATCACGCGCCTCCTCTTGCCCTGGACGGAGACCCGGCGCCTCACCTTCTTCGACGATGAGGAATTCTCCATGGCCAAGGCCCACACCCGGGTGGAGGCCCGGGATTACCGGGGCGCCTTGGAGTTGAGCCTGAAGGGCCTTGAGGATTCCAAGCGAGACACCTCCCGCAAGCCCAAGTACTACCCCCGCGCCTGGTACAACGTGGGCATCATCCACTTCATCCGAGGGGACTACGACGAGGCCCGGCCCTTCCTGCAGAAGGCCCTGGATATGCAGCCCGATGCCAGCATCTTCAAGTCCGCCTACCAGGACTGCCTGGACGCCCTGGACCTCCAAGCCCAGCTTCGCAAATCCGAGGAGCGCAGCGCCGCTGCTGCCCGGCCCGCCACGGCGCCCAAGGCGTCCGCGCCCGCAGCGGGGACCGAGGGCCGTCCCAGTCCTGAGGATCGTCTCAAGAAGCTCCAGGACCTTTACAAGAAGGGCCTCCTGGACAAGAAAGAGTACGAGTCCAAGAAAGCCGACATCCTCAAAGAGCTGTGAATCACCGAACCCCTTCCGCCTAACGCCGGAGGGGCCCAAAGGGCCTATGCTGATGGGCATGGAAGCCCGTCTCGCCCGAGCCCTGGATCGATGGGGCCTATCGAGCCCGGTCCCCCTGGCGGGGGATGCGGGATCCCGGCGCTATTACCGGGTGGACCATCCCCAGCTGGGCAAGGCCGTGCTCGTGCTCAACCCCATGTCCGAGCAGGCCAAGAACGATCCCACCCACTTCGAGTTCCGGGCCCTGCAGGCCTACCTGGACCCGGTGGTTTCGGTGCCCACCATCCTCCAGGTGGACGATGAAGATCGGGTGATCCTTCAGGAGGACCTGGGCGATCTCACCCTGGAGCGGCGCCTCATGTCCCATCCGGAAGAAGAGGTGGCCTGGGCCGAGAAGGCCGGGTGGATCCTCGCCACCTTCCTGGGTCCCCTCACCTTCGGGGCGCCCTCCGCCGCGTTCTTCATGCAGCGGGCCTTCGATGTGCCCAAGTTCGATTTCGAATGGGCCTATTGCCGGCAGAACTTCTTCCACGACTTCCTGGAGAAGGATCCACCGAAGTGGCTGGATCGCATGATGGAGGAGATCCACGTGAGCCTGGAGGGCCGGGCCCACTTCCTCGCCCACCGCGATTTCCACGTGCGCAACCTCATGGTGCAGGGCGATCGCCTCGTCATCATCGACTTCCAGGATGCGCGCCGTGGGGCGGCCACCTACGACCTCGCCTCCATCCTCTTCGATGCCTACTGGGACTGGAGCCGCGAGGCGAGTCAACACCTATTGCAGCGCGTGCAGGTGGAGTTGGGATGGGGCGAATCCCAGCTGTGGGAGGAACTGAACCTCAGCGGGATCCAGCGCAACCTCAAGGCGCTCGGTACCTTCGGTCATCAGCTCGTGCACAAGCGCAAAGCCAAGTTCGCCCCGGCCATCCCCCGGGCGCTGCACCACCTGCGCAACCACTTCCAGCGCATGCGGCACCAGGATGGCGTGCTGGCGGTGGAGCACCTCCTGCGGATCAGCGAGGAGAAGCTGCGGGGCTATCCCGGCGACGAGGTGGAGGGCTTCCTGGCCTGAGGCCTACTTGGGGTGCCACTCGATGTCGGAGACCCCCGCGGCGGCGTTCTCGGCGCGGGAGAGGGCGAAGAGCCAATCACTGAGACGGTTCAGGTACTGCACCACGCCCGGATCCACGGGTTCCTCGCTGCGCATGGACACCACCTCGCGCTCGGCGCGGCGGCACACGGTGCGGGCCAGGTGGGCCCAGGCGGCGCCGGGCGTGCCTCCGGGAAGCACGAAGGCCTTCATGGGCGGCGCCAGGTCCGACAGGCGGTCGATGTCGGCCTCCATGTCCGCCAGGCTCCAGGTGGGCTTGCTCATCTTGGCGCCCAGCATGTCCTGGCGGCTTTCGGGCGTGGCGAGCACCGCGCCGAGCACGAAGAGATCATGCTGCACCTGCTGCAGGAGGTCCTGCCCCACCACGGACGGGCTGGCGTGGAGGCGCAGGAGGCCCAGCACACTGTTGAGTTCGTCCAGGGTGCCGTAGGCCATGAGCCGGGGGTGGCTCTTGGTGACGCGGTCGCCCCCGAAGAGGCCCGTGGAACCCTGATCGCCGGCGCGTGTGTAGAGTTTCATCCCGGAGCCTCCCGCCCCAGTGTGACCCCGCCCCGGATGGGGCGCCACGGGTCAGGACATGGACGGAGGCTCCCCGGGATCAGAGGCCGCCGTGGGCCTTGGACCAGGCCGCGGGATCCATCTGCCACACGCCCAGGGCGCTGCGGCCGGCGCCATCCAGGGTGCCCCGGGCCTGGGCCTCGGCGGCGAGGGCATCGAAGGTGCCCAGCACCTGCAGGCTGATGGCGGCCTCCTGGAAGGCATCGGACGCTTCGTGGAGGCCGTAGCTGAAGAGGGCCAGCACCGCTGCCACGGAGCCGCCTTCGGCTTGCACGGCCTTGGCGCACTTGAGGCTGCTGCCGCCCGTGCTGATGAGATCTTCGATGAGCACCACGCGCTGGCCCTGGGCGCTGGGGCCCTCCACCTGGCGGCCCATGCCGTGCTTCTTGGGCTCGGGCCGCACATAGGCGAAGGGCAGATCCAAGCGCTCGGCCACCAGGGCGCCCCAAGGGATGCCCGCGGTGCTGGTGCCCGCGATGAGGCTGGGGTGCAGCTTGGCCGCGGCTTCGGCGAGGGCGTCGGCGATGCGGCGCCGCAGGCTGCTCTGGCCCAGGAGCTGCCGGTTGTCGCAGTAGATCGGAGACTTCAGGCCACTGGACCAGGTGAACGGTTCGCTGGGGCGCAACTTCACGGCGCCGGCATCCAGCAGGCCCGCGACGAGTTCTTCGGGACTTAGGGGCGCGCTCATTCGGGGAGCACCAGGTCGGCCACGGGGAACTTGCTCATGTACCGCTCAGCCCCATCGGGGAAGAGGGTGACCACGCGTTTGCCGGGGCCCAGTTCCTTGGCGAGCTCGCGGGCCGCCCAGCCATTGGCGCCGCTGGAGCCGCCCACCAGGCAGCCCTCGGTGCCGATGAGTTCCCGGGCGGTGGCCATGGAATCCTCATCCTTCACGTCCATGACGCGGTCGGCGAGGGCGAGGTCCAGGGAGCCGGGAATGAAGCCGTTGCCGATGCCTTCCACCTTCCACTCCGCCAAGGGGGCGCCAGAGAAGATGGAGCCCACGGGCTGCACGCAGACGGCCAAGAGGTTGGGGTTTCGCTCCTTCAGGAAGCGCACGATGCCCGTGAAGGTGCCGCCGGAACCGGCGCCGAAGACCACCGCATCCACCTTGCCACCGGTCTGCTCCCAGATCTCGGGCCCCGTGCTGGCGTAGTGGCTATCAGGGTTGGAGGGATTCTCGAACTGCTGGGGCACGTAGGCGTTCGGGATGCTGGCGGCCAGCTCCGCGCACTTGGCGATGGCGCCCTTCATGCCGAGGTCTTTGGGGATGAGCACCAGCTCGGCACCGAGCGCCTTCATGAGCATCATCTTTTCGCGGCTGTACTTGGTGGGGACGCAAAGGATGCAGCGGTAGCCCATGGCCTTGGCCGCAATGGCGAGGCCCACGCCCGTGTTACCGGCGGTGGGCTCGATGATGGTGGACACCCCGGGTTGGATGAGACCGGCCTTCTCGGCGGCCTTGATCATGCCGATGCCGATGCGATCCTTCACGCTGCCGCCGGGGTTCAGGTACTCCAGCTTCGCCCAGATATCGAGGCCCGGCGCGAAGCGGTTGAGGTGGAGCAGCGGCGTGTTGCCCACGAGCTCCAGCACGGATTCGACGACGGGGGCGGGGCGCTTGACGGCGGTCTGGGACATGAGGGACTCCAACCCCCCATTCTAACGGGGCGTTTCGCCATGGAAATCACGGGTTTGTGCCTTTACCCCAGCCAGCGGGGCGGCCCATTCAGCCGATGGGGGGTGGGGCGGTCGAGATGGGAAGCCCCGTGGCGTGGAGGTCAGTGAGCCCTTGGGCCAGGCGCGGATCAACCACCAGGGCGTTTTCTGCAGACCACCTTCCGGGATCCCGGACCAAGGTCGAGACTCACTTTCCCGGCGCGGCGAAGAAAACGAAGGCGGCTTCAGGACTTCGGTACCCGCTTGGCTTCGATCATGGCCACCAGCCGGGCATCCCCGTCGCTGGCCACCGCGGCCATCAGCGCTTCGGCCTCTTGGAGCAGGGTCCCGCAGCGGGCCCGCATGGTGTCGTTGAAGGCGGTGTCCTTGATGTCCTTCAAGTTGATCATCACGTTCCAGAGGCCACCGCGCACACCCGCGAAAGCGGCGGCGGCGCCCACGAGGGCGTCCGTGAGGGAGGCGGGATTGCCCACCTTGGCGACTCGTTGAGCGAGCTTCATGGCATCGAGGCTCCGCTCGGCGGTGGCCAGGGGCACGGCCACGGCCTCCTTGAGCCCGGCCTGCATCGCGGCGCTTCGCCGGGCCTTCTCCTCGTCGGTGCCCTTGGGCAGGCGGAGGGCGTCCATGTAGCCGTTGAAGGCGGCCGTATCCTCGTCGATGGCGAGGACAAGGGCGTCCTTGGCGGCCTGGCAGCCCTCGGCGATGGCGAGGAGTTCCGCCTCCTGTTCACCGGAGGCTTTGGGTTGGGTGAGGTTCGCCACCATGGAGGCCAGGGCGGCGCCCAGGGCGCCACAGAGGGCCGCGATGGAGCCACCACCGGGGGCCGGCGTGTCGCGGCTCACTTCCTCCGTGAAGGCCTTCACCGTCAGGCCGCCGAGGCCCTGGTCGTAGGCCTTGGGCAGGCCCAGCACCTTGGCGGGGATGTCGAAGGGGGCCACGTCCGCGAGGCCCATGGAGAAGACGGCGGTCTTCAACACGTCCTCGGCGGGCACGAAGGGGCTGCGGCCCATGGCCTTGAGGTAGTGCTGGCCCGCCTCCTTCAGCGCGGCGTAAGGCACGAGGCCCACGATCTCGCTGCCCGTCACCACGAGTCCGCGGTCGGCGGCCATCTCCCGGGTGGCATCCAGCACCGCGTGGGCGCTGGTCACCTTGTAGTTGGTGAGGTTGATGGAGAGCTGGGCGCGGCCGTACTCCTCCACCACCCAGCCGATGGCCTTGCAGTCCTTGAAGAGGCCCGCGCGGTAGGCCTTGCGACCCACCACGGATTCGGAGGCGTCGATGTCGTTGAGGGCGAGGAGCTGGATGAGGTCGTAGCCGTGGGCTTCCTGGCAGTGATCCACCAGGGCCCCGAAGGAGTGCTCATCCCGGGCGCAGTTGCCGCAGGGGTAGGTCCCCTCGGCGTAGAAGAGCACCTCGCCGCTGCTGTAGAAGGCGTTGGTCTGGCCGCGCCGGGCCACGCGGCCCTTCTCGCGCAACTCGAAGGCGAGGTCCGTCGCGTGGTCCTTCACCTTGGAGTTGAGGGTGATGTTGTAGGCGATGAGGAACTCGCGGGCGCCGGTGATGAGGGCGCCGGCCTTGGGGTTGAAGGCGGCGGGGCCGAAGTCAGGCACCCAGTGGGGGTTCTGCAGTTTCTCCGCGAGGCCCTCGTACTCACCCTTGCGCACCACGGCAAGGTTCTTCCGCTCGGGGCGGCTGGCGGCGGCCTCATACAGGTAGACGGGCAGGCCCAATTCGCGCCCCACGCGATCACCCAGCCGCCTCGCCAGTTCGGCGCACTCGGCCATGGTGACGCCCTCCACCGGGATGAAGGGGCAGACATCCGTGGCGCCCATGCGGGGGTGGGCCCCGTGGTGCTGGGTCATGTCGATCACTTCGGCGGCGCGCTTCACGCCCTGAAAGGCGGCCTCCAGCACGGCTTCGGGTTCGCCCACGATGGTGACCACCGTGCGGTTGGTGTCGGCCCCGGGATCCACGTCCAGCAGCTTCACGCCCGCCACCGCTTCCAGCGCGTCGGTGATCTGCTTGATCTTGGCTTTGTCGCGCCCCTCGCTGAAGTTGGGGACGCATTCGACGATGCGCTGGCTCATGGTGGCTCCTATCCCTTGACGACCAGGCTCACGAGCTTGCCGCCCGGGGGCACAACCACTTTCACCAGTTCCTTCCCAGCCAGGTGCGGTTGGGCCTCCTCGCACGCGAGCGCGGCGGCTTTGCGGTCTTCCTCCGTGGCGCTGGTGGGCAGGGTGACGCGGCCACGCACCTTGCCGTTCACCTGCACGACCACGGTGATTTCATCGGCCTCCAGGTAGGCGGGGTCTGCGTCGGGCCAGGCGGCCTTCATGCAGAGGCCCGTCTTGCCCAGCTGCGCCCAGGCCACTTCCGCGTAGTGCGGGGCGAGGGGGCTGAGGGCGAGGATGAAGCGCTCCAGGGTGTGCTGCATCACGGCGGCGCGGTGGGGCGCGGCGGCGGGCAAGTCGGCCACGGCGTTGAGCAGCTCCATGAGGCCGCTGACCACGGTGTTGAAGCTGTAGCGCTTCTCGAGGTCATCGGTGATGCGGCGCAGGGACTGGTGCAGTTTCACGAGCAGGGCCTTCTCATCGCCGGAGAGGGCGTCCTTGCCGGGCAGGGCCGCGGCGGTGGGCGTGTGCTCATCCACGAGCTTGGCCACGCGCTTGAGGAAGCGGGTGGCGCCTTCAATGCCTTCGAAGCCCGTCCAATCCAGTTCCTTCTCGATGGGGGCCGCGAAGGTCATGAAGAGGCGGGTGGCGTCGGCGCCGTAGCGGGCCAGCACTTCATCAGGATCCACGATGTTGCCCTTGCTCTTGGACATCTTGGAACCGTCCTTGAGCACCATGCCCTGGCAGATGAGCTTGGTGAAGGGCTCATTGCCGCTCACCATCCCGAGGTCGCGCAGCACCTTGTGGAAGTAGCGGGCGTAGATGAGGTGCATGGTGGCGTGCTCGATGCCGCCCACGTAGAGGTCCACGGGGCCGTAGGCATCCGCCTCGGCCTTGGCGAAGGGGAGCTGATCGTTCTTCGGATCCAGGTAGCGGTACCAGTACCAGCTGCTGTCCACGAAGGTGTCCATGGTGTCCGTCTCGCGGCGCGCGGGCTGGCCACAGGCCGGGCAGGCGCACTCCAGGAAGGACTTGGAGGTGGTGAGGGGGGAGGGGCCCGTGCCCGTGAAGGCCACATCCTCGGGCAGGCGGATGGGGAGGTTCTCCTCCTTCTCGGGGACGACGCCGCAGGCGGGGCAGTGCACGGTGGGGATGGGGGTGCCCCAGTAGCGCTGGCGGGAGAGGCCCCAGTCCTTGAGTTTGAAGGTGGTGGCCTTCTCGGCGCGGCCGCCGAGCTTCGCCACCATGGCGTCCACGGCGGCGTCGCTCGTGAGGCCCGTGAATTCGCCGGAGTTCACGAGGACACCCTTCTCCCAAGGATCCTCGGACTCGATGACCTTGGGGATGGGGAGGCCGTACTTGGTGGCGAACTCGTGGTCCCGCTCGTCGTGGCCAGGCACGCCCATGACGGCGCCGGTGCCGTAGTCCATGAGCACGTAGTTGGCGGCGAAGACGGGCACCTGCTCACCCGTGAAGGGGTGGGTGGCGGTGATCGCGCTGCGGTGGCCCAGCTTCACGTCGCTCTTGAGGCGCTCGTCCCGGTCCTGGGCGGCGATCTCATCGCAGAAGGCCTTGAGGGCGGGGTCCTTGGCGGCGGCGGCCTCGATGACGGGGTGCTCCGTGGAGAGGGCGAGGAAGGTGACGCCGAAGAGGGTGTCCAGGCGGGTGGTGAAGACTTCCGCCTGCTCGCCAGTGCTGAGGTCGAAGGTGAGGCGGGCCCCCGTGGACTTGCCGATCCAGTGGCGCTGCATGACCTTCACGTTGTCGGGCCAGTCCAGGCCGTCCAGCTCCTGGAGGAGTTCGTCGGCGTATTTGGTCGTCTGGAAGAAGTACTGCTCCAGGGGCTTCTGCACCACGGGGTGGCCCGTGCGCTCGTCCTTGCCATCCACCACCTGTTCGTTGGCGAGCACGGTGCCGAGGGCCTCGCACCAGTTCACGTTGCGGAGCTGGCGGATGACGTCGCCGCGCTTCCACATCTGGAGGAAGAACCACTGGTTCCACTTGTAGTACTCGGGGGTGAAGGAGGCGATCTCCCGCTCCCAGTCGTAGCTGATGCCCATCTTCTGGATCTGGGCCTTCATGTCGAGGATGTTCTGGCGCGTCCAGATGGCGGGGTGGATGCCGTGCTTGATGGCGGCGTTCTCTGCAGGCAGGCCGAAGCTGTCCCAACCGAGGGGGTGCATGACCTCGAACCCGCGCATGCGGCGGAAGCGCGCCACGATGTCGCCCAGGGTGTAGTTGCGCACGTGGCCCATGTGGATGCGACCCGAGGGGTAGGGCAGCATCACGAGCATGTAGAAGGTCTTCGTCGCGTCCTTCAGCTCCGCGGCGCGGGGCGTGCGAAAGGCGGCCTCGGCGGCCCAGCGGGCCTGGGTCTGGGATTCCTGCTGGAGGGGATCGAAGGACATCGTGAAAACTCCGGTGAACCTTCCAGCTTAGGGGCCGGGAGCGAATTACCCAACCGCTTGCGGGGAATCGCCCAGGCGCGGAGCTGCGCCCCGCACCGCGGCCTGAGGGCACGTTCACAAGATTTAACAAATTTTGCCTTGCTTGCTCAAACACCCAGCCCATCCTTGATAAACATTTGTGAAAAAGAGGCTCATTCAATTCTGAAGATCGATAAAGATCATCAAGTTGTGAGGCTTCGGATTCACACCCTTCCAGGAGGACCCGTGTCTTACTCGCATCCCTACCGCTGGCGCGCGCCCCTTGCCTCGGGCGGCCTCATCCTGTTTGCCCTGGCCTGCGGGGGCGGATCCTCCCCGCGCACGAGCGCAGGTTCCGCGCCCACCCCCACTCCGACGGCCCCCGCGGCGCCCGCCCTCCAGGAGCCCTTCTGGTCCACGGAGAGTCCGGAACGTCCCCACCGGGCCCGACCGCTGGCGGCTCCTTCGGAAGGGACCGCGGTCATTCAGCTCAGCGCGGCGGAACGGACGCGCCTGCGGGAAGCGGCTCCCGCGGAAATGGTGCGGCCGGCCTCGGGCGAAAGCGCGGGCCTGGCGGTGCCCACCCGCATCGTGACGGGGGTGCGCAGTTACACCTTCCGCCAGGACACCGGCACCACCCTGCAGCCCTTCGATCTCACGGCGGCTGTGATCCAGGCCCTGGTGCCCAACAGCAGTGGCGGCCTGGACACCCTGGTGGGCGTCGGCCACAGCGATGGCACCTTCAGCATCTCGGGCGTCCCTGTGGGGGGATACTGGCTGCGCTTCGGCACCACCTATCTCTGGACGACGGAGGATCACGTGGAGTGGGTGACCGACCTCTATGGCCGCGCCGATGCCGCCTATCCGGGGATCTCCCCGACCAACCTCGTGATGTCGGCGACCAACCTCGGCGCCTGGCAGGCCACGGATGAACTCTTCTTCAACGTGCCCAGCCAGGGGACCACCTACGCCATGGCCCCGGGCACCGCCGGGGTGTCGAACGCCCCGGGCCTGGGGGCCACGGCCCTGGCGAGCTACACCTATGACTTCACCCAGGTGGGTCTGGGCCTGCTGGATGCGTCGCGGGGCGATCAGGCCTACCTCACCCAGCTCACCACCCGGAGCGCGGCCGGGGCCAACTACAGGGCCTTGGGCAAGGTGTGGAACCTGCCCGCCCTCACCATGGCGGATGGGGCCAGCACCTCCGCCAGCGGCGCCTTCCTGGACATCCCCCAATCCAGCACGCTCCGCTTGAACTGGAAGCGCAGCGCCCTGGTGGGGATGACGCCCCAGGTGAATCCCGCCGCCCAGGTGGTGGCGACGGAGTTTGGGCTCTGGGCCTCGCCCTTGGGCCTCGGCCAGGGCATTCCCAGCAACGCCTTCCAGCTGTTTACCTACGACAGCGGTTCCACCTCCGCCACCACGGACCTGGACCTGGGGGACCTGGCCTTCGGGAATCCCTTCCCCACGGCCTGGAGCCTTCTCGCCGAAACCTACTTCACCTGGAGCGTGCAGTACCTGGCCCCGGGCGCGGCGACGCCGGTGACCCAGCTGCGCTCCGCCTACACGGCCACCAACGTGATGCCCACCGCCGCGGCGCCCCTGACGCCGCTGCTCAGCCCCGTGCTGAATCCCCGGATCAACGGGAAGGACCTCTTCCAGAACCAGCTCGCCGTGGGGTCGACCCCCACCTTGAGCTGGGACCTGCCGATCACTGGAACTCCGACGGGCTACGTGGTGCGGGCCTATGAGCTGAAGAACAATGCCGGCGCCAGCCAATTGGTGACTCGCGCGCTCTTCCGTACGGCGGCGCGAACGTTCACGGTGCCCCCGGGCATCCTGCTTTCCGGCAGCACCTACGTCTTCACCATCAGCGCCGTGCGCAATCCGGGTGTGAACTACGCGGCCTATCCCTTCCGCAGCAGCTTCCCCTACGCGAGCTCGCCACTGAACTCGGCCATCGTCGCTCCCTGAGCGCCCTTCGAGGCCTGAAAAGGGGCCCACCCGGGCCCCTTTTCACGTCAATCCTCAGGGCCCTCGCCGGTCCACCCTTCGTCCATCTCCACCTCGGGTTGGGTCTCCACGCGGTATCGCTCGGAGGCCCAAGCGCCCAAGTCCTGGGTCTGGCAGCGCTGGGAGCAGAAGGGCTTCCAGGCATTGCCCTCCCAGGAGGTGGGTTTTCGGCAGGTGGGGCAGGGACGCAAGACCATGGATCCAGGTTGGTTGATTGGGACAAGGCGCGCAAGCGACTAAAAAAATATGAGTGAATTAATGTAGATCAAGTTGACAGTCTGGGGAGCACGTCCTAGGTTGGAGGTCTGCGGGGCCCTGCCCCGGACCCGAACCCGTTCAAGGAGGACCCCCATGGGCAAAATCATCGGCATCGACCTCGGCACCACCAACAGCTGCGTCGCGGTCATGGAGGGCGGCCAGCCCAAAGTGATCCCCAACCCCGAGGGCGCGAACACCACGCCTTCCATCGTGGGCTTCAACCCCAAGACTCACGAGCGCCTCGTGGGCGCCTCGGCCAAGCGGCAGGCCGTGGCCCAGCCCAAGAGCACCGTTTACTCCATCAAGCGCTTCATGGGCCTGCCCTTCGCCGACTCCGCCAAGGAGCAGAAACTGGTGCCCTACGAAGTGGAGCGCACCGACAAGGGCGGCTGCGCCGTCGTCATCGATAACAAGCACCTCAGCCCCGAGGAGATCTCCGCCGTCATCCTCACCAAGATGAAGGAGGCCGCCGAGGCCTACCTGGGGGAGAAGGTCACCGAGGCCGTGGTCACCGTGCCCGCCTACTTCAACGACGCCCAGCGCCAGGCCACCAAGGACGCCGGCGCCATCGCGGGCCTCGACGTGAAGCGCATCATCAACGAGCCCACCGCCGCAGCTTTGGCCTATGGATTGGATAAGAAGAAGGACGGCACCATCGCCGTGTTCGACTTCGGCGGCGGCACCTTCGACATTTCCATCCTCGAGGTCTCCGAGGGCGTGGTGGAGGTGAAGTCCACCAACGGCGACACCCACCTGGGCGGTGACAACGTCGACCAGCTCATCATCGACTGGCTCGCCGACGAGTTCCTCAAGGCCGAGGGCATCGACCTCCGCAAGCAGGCCGACGCCATGCAGCGCCTGAAGGAGGCTGCGGAGAAGGCCAAGATCGAACTCTCCAGCACCACCCAGACGGACATCAGCCTGCCCTACATCACCGCCGACGCGTCGGGCCCCAAGCACATCAACCAGAACCTCAGCCGCGCCAAGTTCGAGCTCATGCTCGCGCCCATCATCGCCAAGCTGAAGGTGCCCTGCGAGAACGCCATCAAGGACGCCAAGCTCACCACCGCGCAGATCGACGAGGTGGTGCTCGTGGGCGGCTCCACCCGCACCCCCAAGGTGCAGGAGATGGTGAAGGAGCTCTTCGGCAAGGAGCCCAACAAGAGCGTGAACCCCGATGAAGTGGTGGCCGTGGGCGCCGCCGTGCAGGGCGGCGTGCTCGCCGGCGACGTGAAGGGCGTGCTCCTCCTCGACGTGACCCCGCTCAGCCTCGGCATTAACGCCAACGGCGGCCAGATGAGCGTGATCATCCCCCGCAATACCACCATCCCCACCAAGAAGAGCGAGATCTACACCACCGCCGTGGACAACCAGCCCGGCGTGGACATCGAGGTCTTCCAGGGCGAGCGCCCCCTCGTGGAGGGCAACAAGCTCCTGGGCCGCTTCCACCTGGGCGACATCGCCCCGGCCCCCCGCGGCATGCCCCAGATCGAGGTGATCTTCGACATCGACGCCAACGGCATCGTGCACGTCACCGCCAAGGACAAGGGCACCGGC
>DATEZP010000019.1:0-2765 GCA_035255465.1 Holophagaceae bacterium | reverse complement strand
GAGCTTCTACCGTCTCATCCCCAAGGCGGTGGTCTTCGCGGCCGATGTGGAAGAGGTCAAGTCCCTGTTCCGCGTCAGCCACGAAACCCTCACCCCCATGACCTTCCGGGCCGCGGGCACCAGCCTCTCCGGCCAGTCCGTGTCGGACGGCATCCTGGTGGAGGTGGCCCGCAACTGGCGAGGCATCCAGGTGCTGGAAGGCGGCGCCAAGGTGAAGGTGCAGCCCGGCGTCATCGGCGCCCACGTCAACCACGCCCTGCGGATGTTCCGCGCGAAGATGGGCCCCGATCCGGCCTCCATCAACACCTGCACCGTGGGTGGAATCCTCAACAACAACTCCAGCGGCATGTGCTGCGGCGTGGTGCAGAACGCCTATCACACGCTGGAGTCCCTGACCTTCGTGCTTCCCTCCGGCACGGTGATCGACACAGCCGCGCCCGATGCCGACCAGCGCTTCCGGGAAGCTGAACCCGCCTTGACCGACGGGCTGCTGAAGCTGAAGGCCGAGATCGAGGCGAACCGCCCCCTGGCCGAGCGCATCCGGGCCAAGTACAAAATGAAGAACACCACGGGCTATTCGCTGAACGCCTTCATCGACTTCGACCGGCCCGTGGATATCTTCCGGAACGTGCTGGTGGGCTCCGAGGGCACCCTGGCCTTCATCGCCGAGGCCGTGCTGAACACCGTCCCCGACCTGCCGGTCAAGGTGACGGGTTTCCTGATCTTCCCCGACCTGCATGCCGCCTGCGCGGCCATCGTCCCCCTGCGCGACGCCGGCGCCGCGGCCCTGGAGCTGCTGGACCGCGCCTCGCTGCGCTCCGTGGAGAACCAGGACGGCGTGCCCCCCACCATCAAGACCCTGCCCGAGGGCGCCGCCGCCCTCCTGGTCGAGTTCCAGGGCAAGGACGAGTCGGCCCGTGCCGAGCTGGAGCGCCTGGCCCTGGACGCCGCCGCCCACCTGACCCTGCTCGAGCCCGCCCGCTTCACCCACGACCCCGTGGAGCAGGCCCTCATGTGGAAGATCCGCTCGGGCACCTTCCCCTCCGTGGGTGCAGTCCGCCAGCGCGGCACCACGGTGCTCATCGAGGATGTGGCCTTCCCCATCGAGAAGCTCGCCGACGCCGCCGTGGACCTCACGAAGCTCTTCGCCAAGCACCGCTACGACGAGGCCATCCTCTTCGGCCACGCCAAGGACGGCAACCTGCACTTCGTCATCACCCAGTCCTTCAACGACCAGGCCGCCGTGGACCGCTACTCGGCCCTCATCGACGACGTGGTGGAACTGGTGGTCAAGAAGTACGACGGCGCGCTCAAGGCTGAGCACGGCACGGGCCGCAACATGGCGCCCTTCGTGGAGGCCGAGTGGGGCCCTGAGGCCAAGGGCATCATGGAGAAACTCAAGGACCTGGTGGACCCCGAGCGCCTGCTGAACCCCGGGGTCATCCTCAACGCCGATCCCCATTGCCACCTGTCCAACCTCAAGCCCATGCCCGGCGTGGAGGAGGAAGTCGACAAGTGCATCGAGTGCGGCTACTGCGAGCCCAAGTGCCCCAGCCGCGAGCTGACCCTCACACCCCGCCAGCGCATCGTGGTGCGCCGCGAGATGGCCCGCCTTGAGGGCAACCGCGAGAATCCCGCCCTGCTCTCCTCGCTCCAGGGGGCCTTCCCCTACATGGCGTTGGACACCTGCGCGACCGACGGCCTCTGCGCCACGGCCTGCCCTGTGGGCATCGATACCGGCCAGCTCACCAAGCGCTTCCGCCGCGCCAGCCACAGCCGCCGCGCCCAGAAGATCGCCCTCTCCGTGGCCCGCAACTTCGCCACCGTGGAGCCGGCCATGCGCCTGGCGCTCCGCTCCGGCCACCTGGTGCAGAGCATCTTCGGTCCCAAGGCCATGCCGTTCATCACCCGGACCCTGAAGGCCTTCGGCGCCTCCCACCAGTGGAGTCCGGAGATGCCCAAGCCGGCCAAGGCGCCCTTGCCCTCCACGTCCCTGGAAGGGGCGCAGGCCATCTACTTCCCCGCCTGCCTCTCCCGCATGATGGGCCACCTGCCCGGCGAGCCCGAGGAGATGAGCCTGGTGGAGGCCCTGGTGAAGGTGTCCCAGCGGGCCGGCTACCCGGTCCACATCCCCTTCGACGTGGAGGGGATCTGCTGCGGGGTGCCCTTCAGCTCCAAAGGCTACGACGAGGCCCACCGCTACACGATCAACCGCACCATCGAGAAGTTCTGGGAGTGGAGCCAACAGGGCCGCCTGGCCATCGTCATGGACACCAGCCCCTGCACCTACGGCATGCTCACCAGCCGCGGCTACCTCACACCCGAGAACCAGGCGAAGTTCGACAAGCTGAAGATCCTCGACAGCCCCTCCTTCGCCAATGATGTGCTGCTGCCCCGCCTGCGCGTGACGAGGAAGGTCGACTCTGTGGTCCTCCACCCGGTCTGCTCCATCACCAAAATGAACCTCCTGCCCAAGCTGGAGGGCGTCGCCAAGGCTTGCGCGGACAAGGTGGTGGTGCCCCGGGACGCCGGCTGCTGCGGCTTCGCCGGAGACCGCGGCTTCACCCATGCGGAGCTGACGGCCTCGGCCACCAAGCACGAGGCGCGGGAGGTGAAGGCGCAAACCTTCGACGGCTACTACGCCAGCAGCCGCACCTGCGAGGTGGGCATGACCCGGTCCACGGGCCAGGTGTATCGTAGCTTCCTGTACCTTCTCGAATCCGCCACCCGACCGGAGGCCTCCAAGTGAACGGTACCAAGCCCAA
>DATEZP010000018.1:0-19722 GCA_035255465.1 Holophagaceae bacterium | reverse complement strand
GACGTGGAAGCCGATGGCGGCATGAGCGTGCACGTGGGCCGCATCCGCCCCTGCCCGCTGCTCGGCATCAAGTTCGCGCTGCTGGGCCACAACACCCACCGCGGCGCCGCGGGGGGCTCGCTGCTCAACGCGGAACTCGCCGTGGCCATGGGCGTGCTGCAGGCCGAGGTGCTCCGATGATCGTCATGAAGTTCGGCGGCTCCTCGGTGGCCGATGCCACGTGTATGCGCCAGGTGGCCGGGCTCGTGCGCGCCCGGCTGGATCAATCCCCGCTCGTGGTGCTCTCGGCCATGGGGAAGACCACCAACGCCCTCTTCGCCATGGCCCGCGCCGCGGAGGAGGGGGACTTGCCCGGTGCCATGGAGATCCTGGCCACGGTGCGCGGCCACCATCGCGCGGCGGCGGAGGCGCTGTTCGAGGGGCGGGTTCCGGATGATCTGGACCTCGCGTTCATCGATCACTTCGGCGAGTTGGAGTTGCGGCTGCGCGGCGTGGCCCTGCTGCGGGAGCTGAGCCCGCGCAGCCTGGATGCCATCGCCGCCTTCGGCGAGCGGCTGAGCACCTTGGTCTTCGCGGCCTGGTTCGGCGCGGCCCGGGTGGATGCCCGGCACGTGCTCCTCACGGATGCCAACTTCGGCGAAGCCCAGCCCCAGCCGGAGGGGATCCGCGCCCGGGCCGTCGCCGTGATCCAGCCGCTGCTGGGACCTGGTCGCGCCGTCATCACCCAGGGTTACATCGGCACCACGGCGGATGGACTCACCACCACCCTGGGCCGGGGTGGCAGCGACTACAGCGCGGCCCTCTTCGGGGCGGCCCTGGGGGCTTCCGAAGTCCAGATCTGGACGGATGTGGAAGGGGTGCTCACCTGCGATCCCCGCGTCGTGCCCGAGGCCCAGCCCATCGCGGAACTGAGCTTCGCGGAAGCCGCGGAGCTCGCCGCCTTCGGCGCCAAGGTGCTCCACCCCGCCACCATCCAGCCCGCCGTGGAAGCGGACATCCCCGTCACCGTGCGCCACACCCAGCGGCCCGAGGGGGCCTTCACGACCATCACGGGGCGCGTGGCCACGGGTCGCTCCGTCACGGCGCTGGCCACCCGCGGCGGTCTCACCGTGCTCACGGTGAGCAGCACGCGCATGCTCCACCAGCCCGGCTTCCTCGCGAAGCTGTTCGAGGTCTTCGCGCGCCACCGCGTGAGCGTAGACCTCATCGCCACGGCGGAGGTGAGCGTCTCCCTCACCGTGGAAGCGGACGTGCCCCTGGATCCGCTGCTGTCGGACCTCCGCGCCTTCGCCACCGTGGCGGTGGTGCGGGACCGGGCCCTGGTGGCGGTGGTCGGCGAACGGCTCAAGGCGACGCCGGGCCTCGCCGGCAAGCTCTTCGGCGCCTTGGGCGATCTTAACGTCGAGATGATCAGCATGGGGGCCAACGAGATCAACCTGAGCCTCGTGGTGGCGGCCACGGATGCCCCGCGGGCGTTGGCCCAACTCCACCGCGTGCTCATGGCTGAGCCGATGCTCGCGGGGAGTCTCGGATGAGGCCCGAACTGACGATCGGCATCTTCGGTCGTGGGCGCCTGGCCCAGGCCATCCGCGAGGCCGCGCCCGAAGGCGTGGAAGTGCTATGGATGGTGGGCCGCGACGGTGAGCCCGAAGGCAAGGTGGACGTGGCCATCGACGCCTCCAAGGGCGAGGCCGTGGCGGAGCACTTGGCGTGGGCCCTGGCCACCGGTACGGACCTCGTCATCGGGGCCACGGGGTGGGCCTTGGCGGATCTCCCGGCCCGCGTCGGGGACCGCATCGGCGTGCTCACGGCCCCCAACTTCAGCCTCAGCGTGGCCCTCATGGCGCGCTTCAGCACGGTGCTGGGCCGCTACGCAGAGCTGGCGCCGGAGTTGGATCCCTGGCTGCTGGAATCCCACCACCGCCTGAAGGCGGATGCTCCCAGCGGCACGGCCCTGCGCCTGATGGAGGCCTTCTTGGAGGGGTGTCCCCGCAAGACCTCCTGGGTCATGAATCCTCAGGGCCCCATCGCGCCGCACGTGCTCAGCGTGGGCGTGCTTCGGGCCGGCTCCGATCCGGGCACCCACGTGCTGGGGTTGGATGGCGCCGCCGAGACCCTGCGCCTGGAACACCACGCGCGTAACCGGGGGCTCTTCGGCGCTGGCGCCCTGCGGGCGGCCCGGTGGCTGAAGGGCCGCAAGGGCTGCCACACCTTCGATGACCTCGCCGCTGAATTGCTCGATCCCCTGTTCGCCTTTGGAGGCTCCCGATGATCTCCCTGCATGGCCTTGCCGTGGCCTTGGCCACGCCCCTCACATCCGAAGATTCGGTGGATCTGCCCGCCTTCCGCCGCCTCGTGCGCCACTGCGTGTCGGGGGGCGTGGATACGCTCGTGGTGCTCGGCTCCACCGGGGAGGCGGCCACGCTCCTGGAAGGGGAGCGGGACGCGCTCATCGCCGCCACCCTGGAGGAGGCTGCGGGCCGCACCGTGCTCGTGGGCACGGGCTCCAACGCCACGCGGCAGGCCGCGGCCTGGACGGCCCGGGCCCAGGCCCTGGGGGCCCAAGGCGCCCTGGTGGTGACGCCCTACTACAACAAGCCCACGCCCGAGGGCCTCGTGGCCCATTACGGCGCCCTCGCCCAGGCGGCGCCGGGCTTCCCCTTGGTCGCTTACAACGTGCCGGGTCGCACGGGGCTGAACCTCACGCCCGTGGTGCTGAGCCGCCTGTGGGAGAACCCTGCCGTCGTCGCCGTGAAGGAGAGCAGCGGCAACCTGGCGCAGATCGGCGAGATCGCCCGCACACTGCCCGCCGGGAAGACGCTGCTGGCCGGGGACGATGGCCTCGCCCTGGCGAGCCTGGCGGTGGGGGCCACGGGGCTCGTGAGCGTGCTCGGCAACGCCCTGCCCAAGGCCACGAAGCGCCTGGTGGAGCTGGGCCGCGCCGGCCGGCCCGAAGCCGCGTCCCTCAACGCGCAGTTGCTGCCCCTCATGGACGCCCTCTTCCTGGAGAGCAATCCCATTCCCCTGAAGGCGTTGTTGCAGGAACTGGGGATCTGCGGCGACGCGGTGCGCCTGCCGCTGGTGCCTGCTTCCGTCGCCACTCGCGCCAAGCTGCGCGAAGCCCTTGCCGCCGTGCTGACCCTGGAGGCCGCGTGAGGACGCAGCAGGAAGCGAAGTCCCATCGAATCGAAGATTCGGCCCCGCAGGGGTGCCGCACAGGAGGTGCGGCATGATCGCACTGGCTGAACTCTCCGATTTCTACGATCGCGCGGATGACGCGGTGCTGGCCGACGTGGCCTTCGCCTCCGCCCACGCGTCGCTGCTCCACGGCCTGGAGACCGGGGCGCTGCGCGTGGCGTGGCCCCGGGAATCCGGATGGGAGGTGCAAACCTGGATCAAGCGCGCCATCCTTCTGGGCTTCCGGGCCACTTCCATGCAGGAGATGCACGGCTGGGGCGCGCCCGCCATCGACAAGACGGCCTATCCCCCGCGCCGCTTCGCCCTGTCCGAGGGCGTGCGCCTGGTGCCGGGCGGCTCCGCCGTGCGTCGCGGCGCCTACATCGCCAAGGGCGTGGTGGTGATGCCGCCGGCCTATGTGAACGTGGGGGCCTACGTGGACGAGGGCACCATGGTGGACAGCCACGCCTTGGTGGGTTCCTGCGCCCAAGTGGGCAAGCGGGTGCACCTCAGCGCCGGCGCCCAATTAGGCGGCGTGCTGGAGCCGGCGGGCGCGAGGCCCGTCATCGTGGAAGATGAAGCCTTCATCGGCGCCCTAGCCGGGGTCTTCGAGGGCGTGCGCGTGGGCCGCCGCGCCGTGCTCGCGCCCGGTGTGATCCTCACGTCCAGCACCACGGTCTACGACCTGGTGAACGAGCGCACCTGGAAGGGCGAAGTGCCCGAGGGCGCCGTGGTCGTTCCCGGAAGCCGGCCCGCTTCGGGCGGCTTCGCCCAAGGCCTGGGCTTGCAGTTGGGCGCGGCGGTCATCGTCAAGATCCGCGATGCCAAGACCGACACGGCCACGGCCTTGGAGGAAGCCCTGCGATGAGCGCCTCCCGCCTCGCGGCCCTGCCGCCCAGTCCCATCCGCCGGGTGAGCGAAGGCGCGCCCGCCGGGGCGATTCCGCTGGGCCTTGGAGAGCCCACCTGGGACCTCCCAGAGGTCGCGCGCCGGGCCCTGGCGGCGGAAACGGGCCCCTGTGCCTACGGCCCCAATGCGGGTCTGCCGGAGCTGCGCGAAGCCCTGGCCCGCTGGCACGGCGCCCAGGTGCCGGAAGTCCGCGTCACCTGCGGCGCCCAGGGCGCCCTCTTCGCCCTGATGCAGGGGCTGCTGGAGCCGGGGGATCAGGTCCTGGTGCCGGATCCCGGGTTTCCCGCCTACGCGGCCCTGGCGCGATTGGCGGGGGCGGAGCCCGTGCCTTACCAGCTGGATCCGGAATCCTTCCGGTTGTCCGCGGCGGCCTTCGCTGAAGCCCTGGCGGAGGCGCCCCGGGCCCGCCTGGCGGTGTTCAATCACCCCTCCAACCCCACGGGGGCAGGTGCCTCCCGCACGGAGGTGGAGGGCGTGCTGGGCGCCTGCGCGGTGCGGGGGGTGTTGGCCGTGGGTGATGAGGTGTACCGGGAGCTTCACTTCGGGGAACGCAGCGTCAGCCTGCGGGATGTGGATCCGACCGCTCTGGTGGTCTCCAGCGCGAGCAAGGGCTGGGGCGGTCCGGGCCTCCGCGTGGGGTGGATGGTGGGCCCGGAGGCCGTCGTGCAGGCGGCGGGCGGCATGCATGCTTGGGCCGTGACGGCGGCGCCGGCCCCCTGTCAGCGGGGCGCGCTCGCGTTGGTGGAAGCCTCGGAGACGGTGCTACCCGAGGCGCGGCGGGAATTGGACCTGCGCTGGGAAGCCTTGGCCACGGCCTGGGCTCAGCACCTGGGCACGCCCTTGCACCGCCCCGACGGGGCCTTCTACGCCTGGCTGCCCTTGCCCGCCGCCGAGCGCGACGCCCTAGCGTTCTGCCTGCGTCTGCGGGATGAGGCCGGCGTGGTGCTCGTGCCCGGCAGCGCCTTTGGGCCCGCGGGCGAGGGCCACGTGCGCCTCAGTTTCGGGGCTCGCCCCGAGCACATCACGGAAGGCGTTCGTCGCCTGGCCCCCCATTGGAGAACCGCATGAACGCCCTGGCCGAGGCCACCCGCCTCTTCCCCTTCAGCGACGTGGAACTGGCGAACCTCGCCGAAATCCACGGCACGCCCACCTTCGTCTATCGCGCGTCGGAGGCCGTGGCCCAGGCGAGGCGGCTGCGGGCCGCAGTGCCGCCCCGGGTGCGCCTCGCCTACGCCGTGAAGGCCAATCCCCATCCGGTGTTGCTGGCCCGATTGGCGGCGGAAAACCTGAGCTTTGATTGCGCCAGTGGCGGGGAACTCACCCGGGTGGCGGCTCTGAACCTGCCGCCGGAGCGGGTGTTCTATGCGGGCCCCGGCAAGCGCATGGAGGAGCTTTCCCTGGCGTTGCGGTTGGGCGTGCGGGTGCAGGCGGAGGGCTGGGAGGATCTGGCCCGTCTGGATGCCCTGGCTTCCGGCCCCGTGGACGTGAACGTGCGCGTGCATCCGCTGGCGGCGGGCGAAGAGGCGACGCGCATCCTGGGGGGCTCGGGCCCTTCGGCCTTCGGTGTGGATGAGGAGGACCTCCCGGACCTGCTGGCCCGAGCGCTCACGCTGAAGCACGTGCGCATTCGTGGTTTGCACTGCTTCACGGCCTCCAACCAACGGGAGGCGGACCGGTTGAAGGAAACCCACGCCAGCGTGTTGGCCCTTGCCGAACGGCTGCACCGCGAGCATGGCCTCACCCTGGATCAGATCGACCTCGGAGGCGGGCTGGGCGTTGCGTACGCGGAGGATGAAGCGCCGCTGGACCTGGACCGCTTCGGCGCCCACCTCCGGGACCTGCTGGCGGACCATCCCTGGTTCACCGGGGAGCTGATCCTGGAGCCGGGCCGGTTCCTGGCGGCGCCCACGGGGGTCTACCTGGCCCGGGTGATCCGGGTGAAGGCGAGCCGCGGTGCGACCTTCGCGATCCTCGAAGGGGGCGTGAACCACCTGCTACGGCCAGCGCTCACGGGCCAGCCCTTCCCGGTCCGGGCGGTGGGGAAGGGCCCGGGCGCGATCCCGCACACGCTGGCGGGGCCGCTGTGCACGAGCTTGGATCGCCTGGGCGACGTCGCCTTACCCCACCTCCAAGCGGGCGACCTCCTGGCCTTTGGCCGGGTGGGGGCTTACGGGTTCACCGAGGCCATGACGAACTTCCTCAGCCACCCCGTGCCGCCGGAAGTGTGGGTGGATTGAACAGACCCTCGGGGCGTGCCCTAGTGCTCGCGGCTGCTGATGATGGCGTGGGGCTGGCCCCGGAGGATGCGGGTTAGCTCCGGCTGGCCGAGGTGGATCAGGTGCTCGTGATCGCCGGCCTCGAAGTAGAGGTCCGGTTGGTTGACGAGGCTCTGATCCCAAATGGTGGTGAGGTTGTAGGCCTCCCCGAAGGGAGGCACGGCGCCCGGTTTGCAGTCGGGGAAGAGGCTCTGGAGTTCGCGCTCTTCCACGAGGTCCAGATCCAGGCCCATCTCCTCCTTCAGCCACCGGAGTTCCAGGTGGCTGTCGGCGGGCAGTACGGCCATGACGGGCCGCAGGCTCTTCCGATCCCGGAGGACCACGGCTTTGGCGACCCGGCGGGGGGGCACCTTGGCGGTGAGGGCCGTCTCCTGGGAGCGGTGGGTGGGAACATGATCCAGCAGGTCGTAATTGACCTTCGCCTGACCGAGGTACTGATCCACAGTGCGCGGGATGCCCATGACCGACCTCCTTCATGAAAGGACGGGGCGAGATGCATGGATCAATATAGGCCCCGGTCCCACCCGTGCCGCAGGCGGTCGTCGAGACTCAATTCCACCGATCCCTGGCGCGGAGCCGCGGGCCGCGATTCAATGTCGAAGCATCCGGAGGTTCCATGTCAGAAGCCCTCGACAAGATTCAGGACGAAGTCCAGGATCATGCGGCCGATAGCCGCCTGAATGGATTCGTGGCCCTCTTCGTCGCCGTGGTGGCCACGTTCATGGCCCTCTGCAACGTGAAGGATGGCAACGTGGTGCAGGCCATGCAGCAGGCCCAGGCCAAGCAGATCGATCAGTGGAATTTCTACCAGAGCAAGAGCACCAAGCAGCACATCGCCGAGAACTCCGCGGACATGTTGAAGGTGCAACTGGAGATGACTTCGGGCCTGAAGCCCGAGGTGCGGGCCCGGGTGGAGGCCAAGATCGCCACGCAGGAAGCGGCCGCCAAGAAGTACGAGAAGGAGAAAGAGCAGATCAAGGCAGAGGCGGAGGCCGCGGGCAAGGACTACGACGCCATGAACGTGCATGACGACCAATTCGACCTCGCAGAGGCCTGCCTCAGCGTGGGCATCGCATTGGCGGGCGTGACGGCCCTGACGAAGAAGCGCTGGCTCTTCGGGGTGGCCTGCGCCTTCGCGGGCATCGGCATCCTCTATGGCCTGGCGGGCTTCCTCAAATGGCAGCTGCATTCTGACCTGATGTCCCGCGTCCTCGGCTGACCCCCCTTCCTGGAGCTCCCGTGCGGAACCTGCTGCTGGCCTTCGCCCTCCTGACTGCCACCGCGCCGAACCTCCGGGCCCAGGGCGCGCCGGATCTGGCGCCCACCCTGGATGCCTTCATCGCCCAGGGCATGAAGGCCTGGCGCATTCCGGGCCTCTCCGTGGTGGTCGTGAAAGACGGGAAGGTGCTTTATGAAAAGGGCTTCGGCGTCCGGGAACTGGGCAAGCCGGGGCGGGTGGATACCGATACCCGCTTCGGCATGATGTCCACCACCAAGGCCATGACGGCGCTGGCCCTGGGCATGCTCGTGGATGAGGGGAAGGTGGCCTGGGACGATCCCATCCTCAAGCACCTGCCCGCGTTTCGCCTGCCGAACGCCTACCTCACCGAACACGTCACCGTGCGGGATGCGCTGCGCCACAGCGCCGGCCTGGAGAACGCGGATCTGCTGTGGGACCGTGAAGATCTCACCACCCCCGAGGTGCTCGCGCGGTTGGACCGCGTGCCCACCACCCGCGCTCTGCGCTCGGATTTCATCTATCACAACGTCATGTACCAGGTGGCGGGCGAGGTGATTGCCGCCGCCTCGGGCATGTCTTGGGAGCGCTTCATCAGCACCCGGATCCTCACACCCTTGGGCATGACGCGGAGCACCGCGACGCTCGACGCCATGCGGGCGGCGAAGGATTCCAACGTCTCGGTGGCGCACTTCGAGATCGAGGGGCAGGTGAGGCCCATCGAGGATGTGGCCGTGGACCGCGTGCCGGCCGCCGGCGCCATCTGGTCCACGGCGCACGACGCCGGGAAGTGGCTGACCTTCCTCCTGGCGGGAGGGGTGGTCGGGGATCGGCGGCTGGTGAGTGAGCACACCTTCAAAGAACTCCTCGCGCCTCAAGTCGCCATCTCAGCGGGCCAGTGGGGCTACCCCACCTTGGCCCTCACGGGCTCCCACTGGACCACCTACGGCTTGGGCTGGTTCCAGCAGGATTACCGTGGCCAGTTCGTGGCCATGCACACGGGTAGCATGGATGGCCGCACCGCCATCATCGGCCTCATCCCCGATGCGAAGGTGGGCGTTTACGCCTTCGGCAACCTCGATCACGCGGAGTTCCGCCATGCGTTGCTCTGGAAGGTGTTGGACCTCTGCACCGGGGCCCCGGCCCGGGATTGGAACGCCGAGTGCCTGAAGCTCTATGGGGAGCTGAAGGCGAAGGCCACGCAGGCGGAAGCGGATCTGGCCGGGGCCCGCGTGCAGGGCACCCACCCCAGCCATCCCCTGGAGGCTTACGTGGGTACCTACACCCACCCCGCCTGGGGGGATCTGGCGGTGGTGAAAGAGGGCGACGCCCTGGTGCTCCGCATGGGACCTTCCCCCCGCAACGCCGCGCGCCTGGCCCACTGGCACTACGACACCTTCCGGGGCCGCTTCGGCGATGGGCGGGGCGGCTGGACCCGCGTGGGCTTCACCGAGGCGCTGGATGGCGCCATCGGCGCCGTGATCCTGGGGGATGCCAGCCTCAGCTTCCGGAAGATGCCTCCCCCCAAGGGGGTGAAACCGTGAAGAGCCATCGAAAGGTCCTCACCCTTCGGCTTCCAGCGCGCACCGGATTCGTGAACCTCACGGATCAGGTGGCCGAGGCGGTGCGGGAGAGCGGCGTGCGGGAGGGGCTGTGCCTGGTGAACTCCATGCACATCACCTCCAGCGTGTTCATCAACGACGAGGAATCCGGATTGAAGCAGGACTACCTGCGATGGCTGGAGAAGCTGGCCCCCTTCAACGCGGGCAGCGATCCGGCGGAAGGCGGCTACCTGCACAACCGCACGGGCGAGGACAACGGCGACGCCCACCATAAGCGGCAGATCATGGGGCGAGAAGTGGTGGTGGCCATCACGCAAGCCCGCCTCGATTTCGGGCCGTGGGAGCAGATCTTCTATGGCGAATTCGATGGCCTCCGCGACAAGCGCGTGCTGATCAAGATCATCGGGGAGTGAGCTTGATCACCCCGATGACCGGGGCGCCTCGAAGCTACCTTGAGATCGCCTCAGGTGGCTTGGCGCCTCGAACCCAATTGATGGGCCCAGGCGCGGATTGCTGGATCTGCCAGTCGGGGTGATCGGGGCCCGTGAGGAGGAAGGCGCCTTGGGCGGCGGGAATGGAGGGGCCTCCCACCAACCCCACGGCGCGGTCCCGCCCGCTGTCCTTGGCGGCGTAGAGGCAGCGATCGGCGAAGGCGACCACCCGCTCCCACGGGGTGCCATTGGGAAGCTCTGGATCGTGGGGGAAGGGCGCGAAACCCACGGAGCAGGTGGCATGGTAGGTGGTGACCCCCAGCTCGAAGGGCCGGGAGCGCATGGCCTCCTGGATCCGCTGGGCCAACAGGAGGCCCTGGCCCCGATGGATGCTGCGGGCCACCACGAAAAACTCCTCGCCGCCCCAGCGAACCACGGTGTCCATCTCGCGCAGGGCCTCCTGCAACCGCGTGGAGAACTGCCGCAGCAACTCATCGCCCGCGGGGTGGCCGAACTGGTCGTTCACCCGTTTGAAGTGGTCGATGTCGACCATGAGGAAGACCAGATCGGGGAAGGCGGGCAGTTCGATCTTGCCGCGGCGGTGATCCTCATAGGTGCGCGCGGTCTGGGCCACCACCTCGTGGAGGAACATATCGATGAAGCGGCGATTGTAGAGGCCGGTGAGGGGATCGGTGAGGGTCTGGCGCTCCAGGGCGGCGTTGGCGGCTTCGAGATCCGCGGTGCGATCTTGCACCAGGGCTTCCAGGTACTCCCGGTTCAGGCGGATCTCGGTGTCCTTCGCGGCGAGGGAGCCGAGCATGTCGTTGTAGTCGGCGATGAAGCGGCCCAGCTCCGAGGTGTCCGCGCCGGGAACCAGATGGTGGAAGCCGCCCGAGTGGGTGACCTGCCGCGCGGATTCGGCGAGGGCCTCAAGGGGTTGGACGAGGCGGGCGGCGAAGCGTCGGGCCCAGAGGCTGGCCAAGCCAAAGGTGACGAGGAAGATGAGCACCGCCGCGGCGAGCACGCGGTGGGCCTCTTGATCGAGGAAGCTGGCGTCGACCAGGAGCAAGAGCGTGCCCACTGCGCCCTTCCGGACGTGCACCGGCTGGTGGATGTGGAGGATGCCGCCGGTGAAGCCGGAGGGCTTGAGGGCGGGCGCCCGCTCCGGGATCCGGTTCGGGCCCCGGCTCAGCAGGGCGAGGGGCTCGCCGGAGGGGAGGTAGAGGCCCGCGGCCAGCACGTTGGGTTGCACGAGCAGCGGCTCCAAGGCCTCCTTGGCTTGGGTCTCATCCTGGAAGAGCAGGGCATTGCCCGCGGTGGCTTCCACGGCGTCCGCCAGGGCTTCCGTGGCATGGGTGAGGTTGCGGCGACCCTGGACGCGGGCATCCAGGAGGAAGGCGAGGGTGGCGAGGCCGAGGGCCAGGGCGGTGGTGGTGAGCACCACCCCGGCGAGGCTGGCCCGGATGGATCCGGGCCGGAAGGGCCAGCGAACCTGCATGCCCTTCTATCGGCAGGGTGCAGGGGTTCCTGATTCGGGGTCAGTGGTCGTCGGGTTCCACGAACAGGTGCTGGATCTGGGGGAAACGGGCGCGGAGCCGGCCTTCCAGCGCGTTGATGGCATCCACCAGCGATTGGCCGGATGGCTGATCCCTGAAGCGAACCTTGAGGGCCACCATGAGGCGCTCGCTGCCCACGACCACCGCGATGAGGTTCAGGACCCCCAGCACCTGGGGATCGGCCGCCACGGCTTCCCGGAGGGCCGCCCGCAGGGCCAGGGGCGGAGCCTCGTTGAGGAGCAGGCTGGTGACCTCCACGCCTACGAAGAGGGCCACGGCGATGAGGAGGAGCCCGATGAGCACCGAACCGATGCCATCCCACACGGGGTTGCCCGTGATCATGACGAGCAGCACGGCGCCGAGGGCCACGACCAAACCGACCAGGGCCGCGAAGTCCTCGGCGAGCACCACCACCAGCTCCGTGCTGGAACTCTGGCGCATGAAGCGGAGCAGGGAGGTGCGCCCGCGTTCGGCGGCGGCGGCCTGGAGGGCACCCCACATGGAATAGCCCTCGAGGAGGATGGCGAAGAGGAGGAGGCCCACGGCCCACCCGAGCATGTGGGGCGTTTCGGGGTGGCGGATCTTGTGGATCCCTTCCACCAGGGAGTAGAGGCCGCCCACGCTGAAGAGCAGGAGGGCCACGAGAAAGGAGGCCACGAAGGGAGCCTGACCCTTGCCGAGGGGATGCCTGGCGTTGGCGGCTTTGCGGCCCTGGCTCATGCCGATGAAGAGGAGGATCTGGTTCGCGCAATCCGCGGTGGAGTGGATGGCTTCCGTGAGCATCGCGCTGCTGCGGGTGAGCAGGAACACGGCGAACTTGGAGATGGCGATGCCCCCATTGGCGACGAGGGCGAGGAGGACGGCTTTGGAGGAGCTGGCGGACATCCGTCCAGTGTATTCAGCCGGAGCTTAGTCCCAGCGGCGGATCCACACGGGATGGTTGGCGCCCTCCTGTGGGCGCGCGCCACCCTGCCGCTCCACGCCATGCACGCCCAGGTGCTCCAGGGCCTCCTTGAGGGCGTGGAACCGTGCTTCGCGCATGGCCTCGGCCACGCGATCGTCGTCGGGCAGCTGCACGGCCCAGCGGCCCGTGGCGCCCCAGGCCTGCACCCAGCCGGCGAGTTTGCCCAGGCCCGCGGGGCTCAGCTCCCGGCTCACGGGCAGGAACCAGAGCAGGCCCTCCTGGGGAGGCGCTTCGGCGGAGCTGCCCTTGGCGGGGGCCGGGGGTTGCATCAAGGGCCGGTCCGGAAAAGCGGGGGTGCCGGGGATGGGTGAGAGCT
Source organism: Holophagaceae bacterium (assembly GCA_035255465.1). Classification (GTDB taxonomy): domain Bacteria; phylum Acidobacteriota; class Holophagae; order Holophagales; family Holophagaceae; genus JAFDVN01. The sequence goes on along the minus strand of DATEZP010000018.1, from coordinate 7,294 downwards.
CTTCGCGAATGACCATGTCGCCCCGGAGCGGGTAGCCCATGGCGTTGGGTTCCAGGGAGGCCAGGGCCCATTCGGCGCGCAGCTCCACCACCTTGAGGTGGCCGAGGTAGCCCTCGCCGGTGCGGCGGATCTGCAGGCGATCCCCCAGGTGGAGGCCCCGGTTCTCGCCCCCGTCCAACCGGTAGAGGCGGGGCGCGGAGTCTTCGTAGGGAGGCATGCCGCGGCGCTCCACGGAAAGGATGCGGAGGGGGGCTTGGGCGCCCAAGGGGCCCAGCAGAAGGAGGACGAGAAGGAGGAACCGCATGGATTCCCTTCATCGGCGCCTGGGGGCTCAGGCTGAAGGTTCAGCCCAAGGATCGATGCCCAGCTCCCGAAGGAGGTCGCCGATGAGGTAGAGGCTGCCGCTGACGAGGCGGGGCTGGTCGCTGGGGGCCCGGAGGTGGCGGGCGGCCTCTTGCAGGGTGATCCCTGGGGCATCCTGCCCGAAAGCCTCGAAGAGGTCATCAAAGCGGGCGTAGCGGGGGGCGTCGCCCCGCACGTAGGTGAGGCTGCGGGGGCCCATGCGCATCAGCTCCCGGCCCACGGCGGAGAGATCCTTATCCGCCATGGCGCCGAACATGAGGTGGGGTCGCCAGCCGCTGGCCACGGCGTGATCCGCCAACACCCGGGCGCCATCCGCGTTGTGGGCGCCATCCATCCAGACGTTGTCGAGGCCGGGCACCTTCCAGAGGCGGCCGGGCCAGCGGGTCTCGGCCACACCCTTCCACAGCCGATCCTCCCGGATGGGAAAGCCGAAGGCGGACAATTGCCGGGTGGCTTCGAAGGCGATGGCCAGGTTCTCAACCTGATGGAGGCCGGCCAGGGGCACCCGGTGGCCCTGGACGATGGAGTGGTCGAAGGCCATGCGCTCGGCCCTCAGGCGCGGCGTGGGGCAGATGCGGGGGTGCTTCTCCAGCAGGGGCTGGGCCCAGGCGGGATCGATGGAGGGGCCCAGCACGAGGCTGTGGCCATCCCGGGCGATGCAGAGCTTTTCGCGGCCGATGGATTCGCGGGTCCAGCCCAGGTGCTGCTGGTGATCCATGCCCACGTTGGTGATGACGCTGAGCATGGGCTCCGTGGCGTTGGTGGCATCCCAGCGGCCGCCCAGGCCCACTTCCAGGATGGCCACTTCCACGCCCGTCATGCGGAAGGCGGAGAGCGCCGCGGTGATCATCAGCTCGAAGTAGGTGGCCTGGATCCCGGTGCGGGCCTCGGCATCGAAGGCTTCGCCCAAGAGCAGATCCAGGGCGCCCACGCCGATGGGGCCACCATCGATCCAGATGCGCTCCCGGGGATGCAGGAAATGAGGCGAGGTGGTCCACCCCACCACGAGGCCCGAAGCCCGCAGCATGTGGGCCAGGAAGGCCCCCGTGGAGCCCTTGCCGTTGGTGCCGCCCACGAGCATGACCGGGTAGCCCGATTGTGGGTTCCCCAGCGCGCCCAGGAGGGCATGGATGTTCTCCAGCCCCTTCTTGATCCCCATATGACCCCGCTCTTCGAGGCGGTCGATGTGGGGGGTGGGGAGGAATTCTGGCGCGTGCATCGGGGCTGATCAGGCCCGATCGGGCATCATCCAGGCGAGGCAGGCTTTGAGGAAATCCTTGAGCTGATCGCGGCTCACGACCTTATCCACCATGCCGTGCTGCTGGAGGAATTCGGCGCGCTGGAAGCCCTCGGGCAGGCTCTGCTTAATGGTCTGCTCGATGACGCGGGGGCCCGCGAAACCAATGAGGGCCTTGGGCTCGGCGACGTTGAGGTCACCCAGCATGGCGAAGGAGGCGCTGACGCCGCCCGTGGTGGGATCCGTGAGGATGCTGAAGTAGGGGATGCCGGCCTTGTCGAGCTTGGCCAGCGCCGCGCTCACCTTGGCCATCTGCATGAGGCTGAGGGTGCCCTCCTGCATGCGGGCGCCGCCGGAGCAGCTCACGATGAGGTAGGCGGATTTCGTCTCCAGGGCGCGCTCAGCGCCCAGCTTGAGCTTTTCGCCCACCACGCTGCCCATGGAGGCGGCGAGAAAGTCGAAGTTCATGACCGAGAGAACCACGGGATGGCCGCCCAGGGTGCCTTCCACGACGACGACGGCATCCTGATCCTGGCCCCCGTCCTGGAGCTTCTTGAGCTGGTCCTTGTAGGCCTTCATGGCCACGAAGTGCAGGGGATCGGTGCTCTGGAGGTCCGAGAAGAGGGTGGTGTAGCCCTCGTCCATGAGCGAGGTCAGCCGCTCCTCCACGCCGATGCGGAAGTGGTAGCCGCACTTGGGGCAGACGTTGTGGGTGTTTTGGAGCTCGGCGCGGTAGATGAGTTCCTTGCAGGCCTCGCACTTGATCCACAGGCCCTCGGGCACCCGGACCGTGCGCTCTTCCACGGCGATCTTCTGCTGACGCTTCTTGACGAACCAGGACATGGCGTTTCCTCAGGGTAGGGATTATCGCACGGAGGGAGAGAGGGGCCTTAGACCTTGGTCCTTCGTCCTTGGCAAGGTACGGCCGATTCGACCACCGGGGCCAAGCCAATGACTAGGGACGAAGGACTAAAGACTCGCCTACTTCCTCGGCCCGCCCTTCAGGCCTTCGAAGATGCGATCCAGCTCGGCTTCGGAGCTGTAGTGCAGCTGCACGGTGCCTGCCTTGCCCTTGGGGTGGATCTCCACCTTCACGTGCCAGGCCTGGGTGAGTTCCTCGGCGGCGGCCTTGATGAAGAGTTCCTGGGGATGCTTCTTCTTCGGGCCCTTGGCTTTGCGTTCCTGCTGGAGCTGCTGGACGCGGGCTTCCAAGGCGCGGACGCTGAGGCCCTTGTCGGTCACTTCCAGGGCCAGTTGCTCCTGCAGGCGTGCGTTTTCGACGCCCAGCAGCACCTTAGCGTGGCCGGTGCTGATCTCACTGGTGGCGACCATGCTCTGGAGCTCGGAGGGCAGGCGGAGGAGGCGCAGGGTGTTGGCCACCTGGGGGCGGCTCTTGCCCACGCGATCGGCCACCTGCTCCTGGGTGAGGCGCAGGTGTTCGCCCAGCTGCCAGTAAGCGCGGGCCTCTTCGATGGGGTTCAGCTCCTGACGCTGGATGTTCTCCACGAGGGCGAACTCGAGCAGGCGGTCGTCGGGGATCTCCTTGACGATGACGGGCACCATGGCGAGGCCCGCCTTTTTGGCCGCGCGCCAGCGGCGCTCACCGGCGATGATCTCGAACTTCTCGCCCACCTTGCGCACGACGATGGGCTGCATCATGCCGTGCTGCTTGAGGCTCTCGGAGAGGTCGTGGATGGCCTGCTCGTCGAAGTAGGTGCGGGGCTGCTGGCGGTTGGGCGAGAGGCTGCCGATGGGGAGCTCGCGCTGGGCGGCGTCCTCGGGGGCCATCTGGCTCATGAGGGAGGTGAGGCCGCGGCCGAGGGCCGGGCGCTTGGGGGTGGCGGGGGTGGTCATCGGACTTCTCCGGCGTATTCGAGCCCCAACCACTCTTTGGCGAGGTTGAGGTAGGCCTGCGCGCCCTTGGACTTCAGATCGTAGAAGGCCACGGGTTTACCGTGGCTGGGGGCCTCGGCCAAGCGGATGTTGCGGGGGATCATGGTGTTGAAGACCTTGCCCGGGAAGGCCTGGCGCACTTCGGCGGCCACGGCGGCGCCCAGGTTGGTGCGTTCTTCCGCCATGGTGAGCAGGATGCCGCCCAGCTGCAGGCCGGGGTTCGGGCCCGACTGCACGCGGCGCAGGGTCTCCGTGAGTTCCGCCAGTCCGTCCAGGGCGAAGAATTCGCAGGGCATGGGCACGATGACTTCATCGGCGGCGGAGAGCGCGTTGAGGGTGATCATGCCGAGGCTCGGCGGGGGATCGATGATGATGTAGTCGAACTTCTCCCGGGCGCTGGCGAGGCCCTGCCTCAACACCTGGAGCTGGGGCATCTCGAAGAGCTCGAACTCCAGCTGGGCGAGGTCCTTGCCGGCGGGGATCACCTGCAGCATGGGCACTTCGGTGGAGAGCGTGAGGGCCTCGGCGGGCGCGCCCTTCATGAGGGCGTAGCTGCCGGCGCGGTGGTCGGGCTTGGGGAAGCCCAGGCCCGTGGTGCTGTGGCCCTGGGGATCGAAGTCCACGAGTAGGACCATCTTTTCCATCAGCGCGAGGCTCGCGGCGAGGTTGATGGCGGTGGTGGTCTTCCCCACGCCGCCCTTTTGGTTGGCCAAGGCCACAATGCGAGCGGTCATTGATGAAACTCCAGTCGGTGAGCACGCATCGGACAAGCAGCGGGCATGCGCTGTATGGCTTGCATGTCAGGTCCTTTTGCGTGGAACACCCATTTTGGCTCGGGCGTTCCACGACTTCAATCACGGAAAACCCACGAAGGGTTTTCCACCAGTTAAGCCCTTGTGAAGGCGCGGTTTCCGGGCCTGGGTGACCGTGTGAGGTGGGGAATTATCCGCTGAGTCCCGCGAAGGCCGGCCCCGGTTCCAGGGTTCCAAGCCCGCGCACGGGGCCCGAAAGCCAGAGGTTCGTCCATTGGCCGGGCTCTGCCCAGGCCAACGTCACGGTGACGGGATCGCCGCTGGCGGTCTCCAACTCCCAGGTGGTTCCGCCTTGGGTGGCGGCGAGCCAGGCGGCGGTGACGGAGCAGCCGGTGCCACAGCAAAGCGTCTCGCCCTCCACCCCGCGCTCCCAGGAGCGGATGCGGGCGTGACCGGGCGTGAGCACTTCCACCACGTTCACGTTGGTGCCGCCGGGGATGGCCGGGTGGTGGCGCAGGGGCGGTGCGAAGGTGGCGAGGTCCACGTCCTTCACCGAGGGCACGCGCACCACCAACTGCGGGTTCCCGACGAAGCCAAATGCGGCCTGGGCATCATGCAGGCCCACGGAGGGGAGTGGCTTCAAACCGAAACCCTCCCCCTCTGGGAGGCGCAGGCCCACCGTGTTCCCTTGGCGGCGCAGCTGCACGGCTTGGCCGTTGCTGAGGACGTCCACTTGATCCCCGGTGGGGGCGCCGGGCACGCCGAGGGCCGCGCGGGTGCCGTTGGAGCAGAAGGTGGCGCCGCCATCCACGTCCCAGTGCTCCATCACCCAGGGGCCCGCGGTGGGCCGTCGCAGGAGGAAGATGCCATCCAGCCCCAAGGCGGTGCCCCGGGGGCAGAGGACCTGGGCCCAGCGGGAGCCATCAAAGGTGGCGGGTACCTCGTCGGCCCACAGGTAGGCGAAGACGTTGCCGGAGGCGGAAGCGAGGTGGATCTTCATGCGCTACTTCGGACGGTCCTTGAAGGTGTAGACGGTCTCGCCGGGTTTGGCGAAGCCCTGGCGCCGGGCCAGGGCCTCCATCAATTCGGGATCCCGCTGGGCGAGGCGGTGCACCTCGGCGTAGAGCTCGCGATTGCTGCGGCTCAGCTCCAACAGGGAACGTTTGGTCTCCGCCAGCTCCCGCTGCCGTTTGGTGAGCTCGGGGATGCCATCCGGCGAGAGCCACAGCAGGGCGAGGCTCGAAAGCGCGGACAGGCCCAGGCACCACCAGACGGTGCGGGAGCGGAGGAGCCAATTGACGTTCATGTTCGAGGTAAGCCTAGCGGAGCTTCTGGTTGAAGGCTTCGAAGCCAGCGTAGCGGGCGGCGGCGCCGAGCTCCCACTCGATGACGAGCAGGCGGTTGTACTTGGCCACGCGATCCGTACGGGCGGGGGCGCCGGTCTTGATCTGGCCCGCGCCGGTGGCGACGGCCAGGTCGGCGATGAAGGCATCTTCCGTCTCGCCGGATCGGTGGCTGATGATGGCGCGGTAGCCCGCCTTGTGGGCCATGTCGACGGCCTTGAGGGTCTCGGTCACGGTGCCGATCTGATTCAGCTTGATGAGGATGGCGTTGGCCACGCCCTCATCGATGCCCTTCTTGAGGATGGCGGGGTTGGTCACGAAGAGGTCGTCGCCCACGAGCTGGGTCTTGGCGCCCATGGCGACGGTCTGGGCCTTCCAGCCCTTCCAGTCCCCTTCGGCGAAACCATCCTCGATGGTGATCACGGGATGGCGCTTGGCGAGGCCCTGGTAGTAGGTGACCAGCTGCTCGGGGGTCTTCTTCCCCCCATCCAGCTCGTAGTGCTTGCCCTTGTGGAACTCGCTGGCGGCGCAGTCCAACCCCAGGAAAACGTCCGTTCCGAGCTTGTAACCGGCCTTCTTGATCCCTTCGGAGATCAGGTCCAGGGCCTCCTCATTGGAGCCCAGATTGGGGGCGAAGCCCCCCTCATCTCCCACGCCCGTGGCCAACTTACGGGCTTTCAGGACCGATTTAAGGGAGTGGTAAATTTCTGCCCCCCAACGCAGGGCCTCCCGGAAACTGGGGGCTCCCACGGGGAGGACCATGAATTCCTGGATATCGACGTTGTTATCGGCGTGGGCGCCCCCATTGAGGATGTTCATCATGGGGACGGGAAGGGTGCGGGCCGAGGCACCCCCCAGGTAGCGGTAGAGGGGCATGCCCGAGGCCTTGGCAGCGGCATCCGCCAGGGCCATGGAGACGCCGAGGATGGCGTTGGCGCCCAGGCGCTCCTTGGTGTCGGTGCCATCCAGATCGCACATCAGCTCGTCCAATTCGGACTGCTGGAAGGGATCCATGCCGGCGAGGGCCTGGGCGATCTCCACATTGATGGCGTCCACGGCGCCCAGCACCCCCTTGCCCAGGTAGCGCTTCTTATCGCCGTCCCGCTTCTCCAGGGCCTCCCGGCTGCCCGTGCTGGCGCCGGAGGGCACCATGGCGGACCCGACGGTGCCATCGGAGAGCTGAACCCGGGCCATCACCGTGGGATTGCCACGGGAGTCCAGGACTTCTAGCGCGGAAACGGATTCAATGAGCTTCATACCAACACCCGGGAAAAAAGGTTGAGGGGGCGATCGACCCCACCAGCGTACCGCGTCCACGCGCGGGCCTAAGGGCCTGTACATGAATTACCTTGCCCTTTGCGAGGGGCGGCGCTGTCGCAATCCTGCGTTGGCCTCCCTCCGTGTATTCCCGATACATCTCCGGTCGACCGCCTTGGCTTGCTCCGCCGACGCCCGTCGCAAAGGGCAAGGTAATTCATGGTCAGGCCCTAAAACACGACCGCCCGGGCTGGGCCCGGGCGGCGTGTGATCGTCTCGAAAGACGGTCTACTTCTTCTTGGCAGCCTTCTTGGCGGCGGGCTTCTTGGCAGCGGCCTTCTTGGGGGCGGCCTTCTTGGCAGCAGCCTTCTTGGGGGCGGCCTTCTTGGCAGCAGCCTTCTTGGGGGCGGCCTTCTTGGCAGCAGCCTTCTTGGGGGCGGCCTTCTTGG
>DATEZP010000017.1:0-3189 GCA_035255465.1 Holophagaceae bacterium | reverse complement strand
TCGCTTCGCCCCGGGCCAGCCGCACCATGGCCTTCTCCCGGGCCAGGATCTGCTGCCCGCCCATGGGATCCGCCTCCACCACCACCAGGTGGATGGAGTTCGACCCGACGTCCACGGCCGCGATCCGCATGGAACGATTGTCGCCTGAAGGCATCTCCCAAAAAGTACGAATCAGTTCGTTGACAACTTACGAATCGGTTCGTATGTTATCTCCAGACCCCCTGGAGGCCCCGTGTCCACCGCGCCCATCCGCCCTTCCGACGGCGAGCTCGCCATCCTCAGGGTCCTGTGGTCGCGGGGACCCTCGACGGTTCGGGATGTGCACACCGAGTTGTCGAAGGACCGGGACATGGGCTACACCACCGTGCTGAAGCTCATGCAGATCATGGTGGAGAAGGGCCTGGTGGCCCGGGACGAACGCGCGCGTTCCCACACCTACCAGGCCCTCCAGGGGGAAGCCGAAACCCAGCGTTGCCTGTTGAAGGAACTTCTGCAGAAGGCCTTCGCGGGCAGCCGTCGGCAGCTTGTCCTCCAGGCCCTCGAAGCCGAGCCCGCCTCGGCCGAGGAACTGGAGGACATCCGCAAGCTGTTGAACGACGCCAAGGGGAGGGTCCGGTGATCGACCTATCCTCCTTCCCTTTGTTGCAGGCCATGGGCTGGGCGTTGCTCCACAGCCTCTGGCAGGGCGCGCTGCTGGCTTTGCCGGCGGCGGCGGGGCTCTGGCTGGCACGGCGGCGTTCCGCGGAACTCCGCTACGCGATCGCGTTCGCGACCCTCGGTCTGCTGGTCCTCGCCTTCGCCGGGACTTTGGTCTGGATCTCAACCGGCGGTGATCCGCTGTCCACGGCCGATCCTGTTTTGATCGCTCCCATGGGCGAGGGAGGCGGCTCCGGGGGCTGGATTTTCCGGCTGCATGCCGTTTTCGGCCACTGGATTCCCTGGCTGTTTCTGGCCTGGATCCTGGGATTCAGCCTCCGGCTCGTGCAGGTGGGACAGGCCGTGACTTGGCTCTACGGGTCCTGCCTCGGCAGCCTCCGGCCGCCGCCCGCCGAATGGCTGGCGCGATTCGAGGCCATGAGGATTCGCGCCCGCGTGCGGATCCCGGTCCGCCTGGGGTTGTCTGACCGGGTGGATTCCCTCGTGGTGCTGGGGTGGCTGAAACCCGTCGTGCTTGTCCCGGCCGCGGCCCTGCTGGCCCTGTCTCCCGAAGCTTTGGAAGCCCTGCTGGCCCACGAACTGGCCCATGTCCGACGGGGCGATTTCCTGGCGAACCTCGTCCAGACCCTCGCGGAAGCTCTGCTGTTCTATCACCCCGCCGTCTGGTGGCTCTCCCGGCGCATCCGCCAGGAGCGCGAGCACTGCTGCGACGATGCGGCCGTGCGCGCCTGCGGCGATCCGGCCCTCTACGCCTCCGCCCTCCTTGGGCTGGAGGAACTCCGATCCCCATCGAACCTGATTCCCGATCTGGCCCCTGCGGCCAGTGGAGGTCACCTCATGTCCCGCATCCAGCGCATCCTGCGCCCCAGTTCCACATCCACCCCGATCGCCCCCATGGCAGCCCTCCTGCCCGCCTTGCTGCTGGCGGCCGCGCTAGGTCTCAGCACGCTGTCCGCCACCGGCGCCCCGAAATCCTCACCCACGGCTCCTGTGGAGATGGACTGGAAGAAGATCAAGGTCAAGCACCAGCCCGACGCGCCCGCCTATCCTCCCGAAGCCAAAGCCCAACGCATCCAGGGCACGGTCGTGGTGGTCGTCGTCATCGATGCCCAGGGCAAGGTTCAGGACGCCAAGGCCATCTCGGGCCCGTCCGAGCTGCATGCCTGCGCCGTGGGCTATGCCAAGACCTGGGAATTCGAACCCGTCAAGGTGAAGGGCAAGCCTGTGCCCGCGAAGTTCAAGCTCACCATGCCGTTCCGGTTGCGATGAGGCATTCCGATCCGGGCGCAAAAGGGGCCGGAGGGCCCCTTTTGCGCCTTGAGAAGGACATGAAGGAGCCTGACCTCTGGTAACCGTTGCGCCGAGTCCGGCCGCCCGGCCATGCTCGATCCCACATTCCGAGGTGATCAAATGGCTTTGACGGTGGATGGCATCTTTACGCTCATGCCTGACCTCTTCCTGCCCGAGAAGGCACAGGGGCTCACGGTCTCCGTCTACTATCAGGTGACGGGCGAAGGCGGCGGTGACTACACGTGCCTCATCGAAAACGGGGCCTTCTCCCTGAAGCGGGAGGCTAAACCCGATGCCACCTCCGTGGTGGTGATCGGCGCCGAGGACTGGATCGCCCTGAACGAAGGCAAGCTGGATCCCATGCAGGCCTTCATGACCGGCAAGCTCAAGGGCACCGGCGACCTGGGTCTGCTCCAGAAATTCCCGAAGTTCTTCAAGAAGCCCCAGAAGGAAAGTGGGCCGGTGAAGCCCCTGAAGGATCTCGTGCCAGCGCGGCTGGCGCTGGCCGGAGCAGGGATCAAAGTGACGGTCGGGAGTGACACCTGGGGCGATGGTGCCGAAGTTGCCGGCGATGAGGCGGCGGTGCGCGCCCTGGTCTGCGGCATTTCGGATCCCGGACCGGCCTTGCTGGGCGGCCAGATTCGCTACTCCGGCGACATGACCGTTCTCCGCAAGGCGTGGAAGACCTGGTCCCAGGAGCCCGAGATCACCTTCCCCGACACGCCCGGAGGCAAGGCCCTGGCCACGCTGCGCAAACGTTACAAGGGCGGCGCCACCGGCACCATGGAGGTGAAGGTGGACGGTGTGCCCTACCGCCTGGATTTCAGCCCCGAGGGGCTCTCCGTGCGACCCGGCGAAGTGGAGGGTGGCGCGGCCCTGGGCATCTCCGACGCGGACTTCGCGGCCCTCAATGTCGGCAAGCTGAACCTCGTGGCGGCCCTTCTCGGAGGAGCCATCACGGTGAAGGGCGACGTGAGCCAGGTGGCGTCCTACACGGCCCACTTCGAGGCCGCTGTGAACCCGGCGGAGGCACTCCTGGAGTCCATGCCTGAGCGTTTCAACGCCGAAAAAGCTGGAGACCTTGAAGCGGCCGTGGGTTATCAGATTGATGACCTGGGCTACACGCTTTTCATCCGGAATGGCGCCTGCATGGTGTTCCCCCGGCTGATGAAACCCTGTGATACGCTCCTGAAAGCCAAGGCCGACGACTTCATTGCCATGAGCACCGGAACGCTGAACGCC
>DATEZP010000016.1:0-19934 GCA_035255465.1 Holophagaceae bacterium | reverse complement strand
GGATTGGATGGAGAAGGGGGCCTGAATGGGTAGGGGTGCGCTATGGACCAAGGACTAAGGACCAGGGACCAAGGACCCCTCAAGCGCCGCGCTGAGGGCCTCGGGGCGCTGGCGGCGGGCGAAGGCGCCCAGGCGTTCGCCGGGCAGGGCTTCCGCGGCCCAATGGGCCACGAGGCGATCGAAGAGGTGGGGCAGATCCGCGCGGTGGACCTTGTCCTTCACGGGGAAGGCGAGGGTGGTGCCTTCGGCGTCGCCCCCGGCCCACAGCACGTAGCGCTCCGGCGCCTGACCCACGAGGGCCAGTTCCGCCGCGTAGGGGCGCGCGCACCCGTTGGCGCACCCCGTGACCCTGAAGGTGGGGGCGAGGTCGGCCTTCCCATGACGATCCAGCGCGGCCTGCAGGTCGGTCAGGAACTCGGGCAGGTGCCGCTCGGCCTCCGCCACGGCGAGGCCGCACCAGGGCAGGGCCACGCAGGCGAGGGCGCGATCGTAGGCGGACGGGGGTCGATCCACGACGATGCCGGCCGCACGGAGCAGGTGCGTCAGGGCCGCGCGGTGCTCGGGCCGGATGCCGCGGAGGATCAGGTCCTGCTCCGGCGTGAGCTGCACCTGGAGCTGGAACGTGGCCATGGCTTCCCGCAGCGCGGACTTGAGCCGGCGCTCCGGCGTGTCGGTGATGCGGCCGCTGAGGGTGTGGAGACCCAAGGCGAGGGTACCGTCGGCCGCCTCATGCCAGCCCAGCAGGGAGGGCGTCGTCCAGTCGGGCAGGTCCCGTGCATGGAAGGGCACGCCGCTGCGCGCTTCCACTTCGGCGCGGAACCAGTCGACGCCCCGGTCGTAGAGCACGTACTTGAGGCGGGCCCGCTTGCGGTTACCCCGATCACCGGTGTCGCGGTAGACGGTGACGACGGCCTCCACCACCTTCAAGAGGTCCGTGGCCGGGATCCAGCCCAGATGGTCCGCGAGGCGGGGGAAGGTGGCGTCGTTGCCGTGGCTCATGCCCATGCCGCCGCCGGCGAAGAGGTGCCAGCCGCGGATGCCGCCGCCCTCCAAGGTGGCGGCGAGGCCCAGGTCGTGGGTCAGGAGGTCCACGGCGTTTTCGCCCGCGAGGGTCACGGCGATCTTGAACTTCCGGGGGAGGTAGGTGTCGCCGAAGATGGGCTCCGACTCGGTGATGGGATCCACCGCCTCGCCATCAAGGAAGATCTCCGCGTAGGCGCGGCTGCGGGCTTTGAAGTGATCCGAGAGCACCTGGGCCACGTCCTCGATCCAATTCAAGGCCTCCCGCCCCGTGGGGTTGGGGGGGGCCACCACGTTGCGCACCACGTCGCCGCAGGCGCCGGTGCTCGTCTGCAGGCCGTCGCGCAGCCCCTGCAGCGTGGCCTTGAGATCGCCCTTCAGGATGCCGTGCAGCTCCAGGCTCTGGCGGGTGGTGATGCGCAGGGACCCATCGCCGTAGTCCTCCGCCAGGCGATCCCAGGTGGACCAAGCCTGGGGATCCAGGCGCCCGGCGGGAATGCGGCCGCGCACCATGAGCGCCGGAGGGGGCGGCACGGGATCCTTGCGGCGATCGCGGTCCTTCTGCTGATAGAAGCCGTGGGGCTTCAGCAGGTGCTGGGAGGCCTCGCTGAAGCCCGCCTCCGGGCCCGCCAGCTCCTCGGCCAGGGTGCCCCGCAAGTGGCGGGATTCGAGCTTCAGCACTTCAAGGTTCGAGCTCATGGAGGGCTCCGGGGTAAGTGGCTTCAAAGGCGGTGAGGAGGGGATCGAGGGCGGCCTTGCGGGCCTCGGGATCGGGGAGGCTGCGACAGCGGTGGCGGGCGGCGGCGAGGCGATGCAGGAGGGGACTGTCGCCTTCGGGGAGCAGGGCCTCCAGCAGGCGGCGCAAGGCCCGGGTGAGGCCCGGAAAGCCGCCTTGGCTGCCGATGGCGAGGGTGAGGGGGCCGCGTCGGATCGTGGCGGCGAAGTAGGCGTCGCAGGCGGCGCGGTCGTCCACGGCGTTGACGAGGATGCCGCGCCGGCGGGCTTCCCGGGCGATGGCGAGGTTGGTGGCCGGGTCGTTGGTGGCGGCCACCACGAGGGCGGCGCCATCCAGATCCTTGGCGGTGAAGGGAGCCTCCCGCAGATCGGCCCCCAGCGCTTCCGCCGCCGCCCTGAAGCCCGCCGGAATCCCCAGCGCCACCACCTTCAGCGCGCAGCCCGTGGGACGGAGCGCGTCGAGCTTAGCCCGCGCGACGCTCCCCGCCCCCACCAGCAGCACGCGGCGATCCTTCAGATCGATGAAGAGCGGAAGCAGGGTCATGGACGTGGGTGATCGCGACGGTGGGGGATTGGGGACGGGTGCGCTCGTGGATCACGGCGCCCATGAGGACGAGACCGGGGCCCTCCGTGCGACAACAGAGGTGCCCTTCGGCGGCCAGGGCCAGCGTGGAGACGGTGGTGACCTGCCCTTCGCAGAAGGCGCGCTCCACCAGCGCCACGGGGTGACTGGGCTTGGCGCCGTGCGCCAGCATCCGTCGGGCGATGCCCTGCACGCTGCGCGTGGCCATGAAGAGGGCCAGGGTGCCTTTGAACCGGGCGAGCTCCTCCCAGTCCACGGCGCCATCCAGCAGGTGATGGCCTTCCAGTACCCGCAGTTCCCGGCTCACGCCGCGGTGGGTGAGCGGGATGCCCGACGCGGAGGCCACCCCTTGCAGGGCGCTCACGCCGGGGATGATCTCGAAGGGGATGCCGAAGGCCTCCAGCAGCTGGGCCTCCTCACCGCCGCGACCGTAGAGCAGGGGATCCCCGCCCTTGAGGCGCACGACGTGGACGCCGGGCTGGGCGTGCAGGAGCAGCAGCTCGTGGATGTGCTCCTGGGGCGTGCCCCCGCCGCAGCGCTTGCCCACGGGAAGGGCGAGGGCGCCCTCGCGGAAGAGCGCCGCGAAATCCGGCTCCAGCAACGCGTCATAGAGGATCACGTCCGCCCGCTGCAAGGCCTGGAGGCCACGCAGGGTGAGCAGGTCCGGCGTACCGGGACCGGCGCCTACCAGCGAGACGAAAGGGGTAGAACTAGGTTCGGTCGTGCGGGGCATGCGATCTCCTCCTGGGTGGCGGGGCGGGGTACGCACAGCGACAACAGGACGAAGTCCGCATGGACTTGGGGGTGGTGGGGATGGCGATGGGGTGGCGCATGGGGGTCTCCTGACCGGCCCTGCCGTTAGGGGCCGTCCAGCCGACCTGACGGGTCGGGTTGGCTGGCTACGGCCCCTTATGCCGTTCCGGGCTCGGAACGGCTTCCGACGCGATCCAAATTGAAGGGGCCCGAAGCCCACAGTTGCTCTGTGGTTTCGGGCCCCTCCGCGTCTGCCAGTCATGACAGCTCGGCATCTATCCGGTGCGATCGCACCGGCAGGAATTGGCACCATCGCGGCTTGCGCCGCAGGTTGCCAAGGTTTCACAGGGCCCGTCCCTCCACCTTTCTGGATATCGCGCTATGGAACTGGCAAAGAACTCGGTACGAGACCCAGTTTCGGATCCGCTTTAGGCCCTTCCGTCACGGCGATGTTAATTCCGACAAAATTTGTCAAGAATGTGAAAGGGCTTAGGGCGTATGGGCTTTCGGGTCTTCACCCGCCGTGGGTCTAAGCATGGGCCGGGCCTTGGCGGGGTTGCCCATGGCCAGGGAGTGGGGAGGCACATGGCGGTAGACCACGGAGCCGGAGGCGACCTTGGACCAGGCGCCGACGCGGATCATGGGGTTCACCACGGCGTGGGTGCCGAGGAAGGCGCCTTCCTCCAGCACCGCGCTGCCGTTGGCCGTGGAGTAGGGGGAGAGCACCACGAAGGTGTGGGAGATGGAATCGTGGGCCAGGGAGGAGTACCAGGTCAGTACCACGTGGTCGCCGACCTTCGCGTCGCTGCCGATGGAGCTGAAGGGCCCCACGATGCAGCCCGATCCGAGGGTGGCGCTGGAGGCCACGTAGGCGGTGGGGTGGACGATGGTTTGGAAGATCGCCCCCCGGGCTTGCATCCCCTTGGTGATTTCGGCGCGCAGGAAGGGATCCCCGATGGTCATGACGAAGCGATCCTCGGGCTGGATGGCGTAGCCCTGGATGGAGCCGATGACGGACAGGTCCGTGTTGAAGGCCTTCAAGGCCGCGGGGTTGTCGTCCAGGAAGCCCTTGAGGCGCAGGTGGGGCGTGTCGGCGATGGCATCCACGACGTACTTGAGAACCTCCCGGCCAAAGCCGCCTGCGCCCACCAGGATCAAGGCTCTGGGGCTCGTGTCTCGCTCAGTCATTGATCTCCTGAACTCGCTCGATGAGCAGCGGGGGTTGGTGCTGGTATCGGGTGGTGCGTCGCTTCGCCTCAATATCGGCAAAGACCCGGGTCACCTGGGGCGCGGTGAGGCCCGTCCGCGCGGCGGTCTCCTCGGGGGAGAGGGCCTGGTTGAGCGCGTAGATGCATTGATCCATGAGCCCGTGGGGCAGGGAGAAGTAGAACTCCTCCTGGCTCTGGGGCAACGAGTAGGTGTCCGTGGTGGGCGGGCGGCTGCGGATCTCCTCGGGCAGCTCCAGGTATTCGGCGAGGGCGTAGACCTGGGTTTTGTAGAGGTGGGCGATGGGCTTCACGTCGGCGGCCCCATCCCCGTTCTTCACGAAGAAGCCCTGGTCGTATTCCTGCCGGTTGGGCGTGCCCAGCACCGCGTAGGCGAGGCGGTCCGCGTGGTAGTACTCGATCATCTTGCGTACGCGCTGCTTGAAGTTGGTGGCGGCCACCAGCTCCAGGTAGGCCGTGGGCGTGAGGCGGACGCGGATCTCCTCGCCCTGCGGCGGCTGGGCCACGAGGGTGAAGAGGCGGAAGGTGTCGCTGTCCACCACGCTGGGCAACACGATCTTGGAGCGCCAGCCCTCCCCGTATTCCGGGATCACGCGCTGGATGGCCTCGTTCTGCCGGCGATAGCAGCCCGCGCTTTCCAGGGCGGGGGTGATGACCTCCAACACCGTGGGGATGCCCAGGTGATCGGCGGCGAGTTGCCCCAGGCGGGTGCTGTCGTCCGCGGAGTGGGCCTCGGGCATGAGGATGCCCACGACCCGCTCGGGGCCCAGGGCCCGCACGGCCAGGGCCGCGCAGACGGTGCTGTCGATGCCGCCGCTCAGACCCAGCACCACGCCCCGCCGGCGGAGCTGCTTCACCACCTGATCCTTGAGGGTCGTGGCGATGTGGCTTACGACCGCCTCGCGATCGAAGGCGAGGAGGTCGTCGGCGAGCGGTGGGGCGGGGTTCATGGAGCGACTTTCGCCTGGGCGTGGTTCACGTAGCGGACGAGGTTGTCGAGGGTGTCGAGGTTGTCGGGCGTGGCTTCGGCATCGGGCACCTTCACGTGGAAGGTCTCCTCCAAGAACAGGATGATCTCCAGCACGCCCGTGGAATCGATGATGCCGGAGCGCGTGAGCGAGACATCCCCGGTGAGCGTCGCATCATCCGTGAAGAAATTCTCGGTGATGAAGGTGCGCAGTTTCTGTTCGACGGCGGTCATGGATTCTCCAACGGGGGCTCCGGGCGGTTTACTTGGATGGGCTGATCAGATCCGGATTCAGCAGGTCCTTCTTGCGGACCTTGCCAGTGTCGGTCTTGGGGAGTTCGGGAAGGAGGACGATTTCCTTGGGAATCATGAATCCCTCCAGGCGTTCCTGGCAGATCCGTCGGATCTCCCGCTCGGTCAGGGTGGCCCCGGGGGCCAACGCGATGAAGGCCCGAATGGCCTCGCCCAGCGTCGGATCGGGTACGCCCACCACGGCGGCATCCCGCACGCCGGCGATGCCGTAAAGCACGTTCTCCACCTCCACGGGGCTCACCTTCTCGCCCCGGGTCTTGATGATGTCGTCGGTGCGCCCCACGAAATAGAGGTAGCCCTCCGCATCCATGCGGAAGAAATCATGGGTGCAAAGCACCCGCTCCGCGGCGTGGCGGCCCGGCCGCAGCATGTGGGCCGTCTGCTCGGGCTTGTTCCAGTAGCCCACCATCACGTGGGGGCCGCGCACGTGGAGGATGCCGGGCTCGCCGGGGGGCACGGGCCTGCCCTCCGGATCCTGGAGGAAGACCTGGGTGCCCGGGATGGCCTTGCCCACGGAATCGGGACGGTGGGGCAATTCCTCGGGCTCCAGGTAGCAGACGCGCTTGCACTCCGTGAGGCCGTACATCTTGAAGATCAGGGCTTGGGGGAATTTCCTTCGGAGGGCGGGGATCAGCTCCGGCGACAGGGCCGCGGCGGTGTTCGTGACCCGCCGGACCGTGGGGAATGCCGCGGACTCCCCACCTGAGCGGCTCAACAGGGTGGAGAACACCGTGGGCACGCCCGGGAACACCGTGATGCCCTCCTCCCGGATGCGTTGTTCGATGACGGCCGGATACCCGAAGCCCTGCTCCAGGACGAGCGTCGCACCGAGGCGCACGGCCATGAGGAGCTGATAGAGGCCGTAGTCGAAGGCGAGGGGAAGGAGGTTGAGGATGCGATCTTCGCTGCCCAGGCGCAGGTACTCGGTGAGGCTGCCCAGGGTGAAGGTCATGTTCTGGTGGGTGACCATCACGCCCTTGGGCTGGCCCGTGCTGCCCGAGGTGTAGATCAACGCGGCGAGGTCCGTGGCGAGGGTTCCGGGCTCGCAGGGGGCTGCCGGGGCCCCGCGAAGGGCCGCCTCCAGGGACTCGAAACCCGAATCCGAAGGCGCCCCGGACAGGAGCACCGCGGGAGACTCGGCCCCGGGGCGCAGGCCCTCCAGTGCCCGTTGAACGGTGCGCTGCTGGGTGCCCTGGGCGAGGAGGATCCGGGCCGCGCTGTCCTCCAGCAGGTAGGCGAGCTTGTCGGCCTTGGTCTGAGGGTTCAGCACCATGACCACGCCGCCGGCGATCCACGCGCCGTAGATGGAGGCGACGGCATCCACGCCGTTGTCCATGAACACCGCGACCCGGTCCCCGGGCTGCAGGCCCCGGTCCTGGAGGGCCCGGGCCAAGCGCAGTGCGCGGTCGAGGAGGTCGGTGTAAGAGAGGCGGAGGCCCTCCGTGACCAAGGCCTCCTTGGCGCCCGCCAGGCGGGAGGATTCGAACAGCCCATCCTGGACCAGACGGTGGTGGTGGGTGGCCATCAGCGGACCCCCACCGGAGCGGTCCCCTCCACCACGCGATCGCCGAGGACGAAGCGGGTGGGCTTAGGAAGGGGGGCCAGCGCCGGATCGCGGACCATGCGCTCGTGGAGCAGCTGGGTGGAGAGCACGCCCACGAAGGCCATCTCATCCATTTCACTGAGGCCGTTATCCACGTTCCGGCGGCACTTGTCCCACAGGAGCGAGACCATCTTGGGGTGGAAGACGCCGGTGGCCGCGAGGCGGTCGGGCTGCAGCAGATCCGCCACGTACTCCGGCGCGTCGGGGCCGATGAAGGCGTTGATGATGGGCGCGCGGTAGGGCCGCTTGGGGCGCTGGGCGATCTCCGGGGGAAGCACCGGCTCCACCGCCTTTCGGAGGATGCGCTTGTCCCGGAGGCCCTGCAGGCGCAGCCCATCCGGGAGGCTCGCCGCGAAGGCCGCGACGCGATGATCCAGGAAGGGGAAGCGGCCCTCCACGGAGCTGCCCATCATCATGCGGTCCCCTTGGCTGTGGAGCAGGTAGCCGTGGAGGAAGGTGATGATCTCGAGGTATTGGGCCTTGGCCAGGCCGCTGAAGCCATCGAAGGCCTTGGGCAGGCGGGCCCGGAGGCGCTCGACGGGGGCATCTTCGGGCCGGAGGGCGGCGAGGAGGCCGGGATCCAGGAAGCGGTGGAGGCGGGAAGTGGTGCCGAAGCGGATGCGGTGGCTGTAGAGGGGATCGCCGGTATCTTGCAGGCCCTGGCCGAAGAATTCGCGGGTGAAGCCCGGGGCGCTGGAGGCGTTCCGGGTGAGCCACGGATAGATGCGCTCGAAGAGGCGGGGGCGTCGGGTGGAGTGCGGTTCCCGGGCCCAGAAGCGCCGGATCTGGGATTCCCGGAAGAGGTCGTAGCCCGCGAAGAGCTCATCGGCGCCCTCGCCGGTGAGCACCACCTTGATGCCGTGGCCGTGCACGAACCGGGAGAGGGCCAGCATGGGGGCCGGGGCCGTCCGCAGCATCGGCTTTTCCGAAAGCCCCACGACCGCCGGGAAGAGCTGGGCGATTTCCCGGGCGCCGATCGTGATCCGGTGGAGTTCCACGCCCAGGGAGGCCGCGATCCGATCCTGGTGGCTGCTCTCGTCGAAGCGGGGATCGGTGAATCCGATGGCGAAGCCCTGCAGGCGCTCCCCGCTCACCCTTCGGGCCAGGGCGGCGATGGCCGAGGAATCCAGGCCGCCGCTGAGGTAAGCGGCCACGGGCACATCCGCGCGCAGGCGGAAGCGGGTGGAGTCCTCCAGCAGCGCGGCCAGTTCTTCGGCCAGGGCCCCTTCGGAATCCTTTCGCTGCTCGGCCGGCGAGGCGAAGGGGAGATCCCACCAGGCCCGTTCCACGGGGCCGCCCTCAGGGCCGAGCCGGAGCCAATGGCCCGGGGGCAGTTCGCGGATGCCCTGGAAGGCCGAGCGGTCGGGCAGGGGGGCCCAGAGGGTGAAGGTGTCCACGAGGCCCACGGGATCCAAGGCCCGGGTGGCGTCGGGGTGGCGGAGCAGGGCCTTGGCCTCGGAGGCGAAGGCGAAATCCCCCCCCCATTGGGCGAGAAAGAGGGGGCGCACGCCGAAGCGATCTCGGGCCAGGAAGAGGCTGCGTTCCCGCCGGTCCCAGATCGCGAAGGCGAAGGGGCCGTTGAAGCGGTCCAGGCAGCCCTCGCCCCATTCCTCGAAGGCATGGACGATGACTTCCGTATCCGAATCCGTGCGGAAGGCGTGACCCCGCGCCTCCAGCTCGTGGCGCAATTCCGGGTGGTTGTAGATCTCGCCGTTCTGGATCACCCAGTAACGCCCATCCTCATTGCCGATGGGCTGATCACCCCCGGCCAGATCGATGATCGACAGGCGCGTGTTGACCATGCCGAAGCCGGCATCGACGTAGAGGCCCACCCCGTCGGGGCCCCGGTGGTGCAGCTCCCCGGCCATGGCGAGCAGCAGTCCCTGGTCAGGTGTCCGACCCGATCTTGAATGGACCCCTGCGATCCCGCACATGAGACGTGGCCTTTTCCGGGAAGCACCTTCACCCAGGGTGAGATACCGATGGGGAGGTGAGGGGTTCAGCGCGGGAGACTGATTTCATCCGGCAGGATGGTCGAGCAGAATCCGAGCGACGGGTTTAAGGTGGGTTTCGTGATGCTGTGAAAAGGTAATACGACGAGCGGATGTTGTCACCTTTATCCAAGTGATGTTCAGCAAAACCACCTGAATTATCGAAAACAAACAAGGGGCCGGGCTGGAAGGCCTCAGATCAGGCGCCCGGCTTGATGATGAAGGCCTGCCCCGTGGGCAACACGATGGGCTCTTCGGGCCGGTCCGCGAAGAACTCCTCCACGGCCTTGCGGGTGGACTTCCGGTAGGGGTAGAAGCCGAAGTCATTGAAGATCAGCACCCCGCCGGGCGCCATCCGGGGCCAGAACCACTCGCAGCACGCGACGTTGGTCGGGTAGAGGTCCACGTCGATGTTCACGAGGGCGTACTGCGGAACGTGGGCCACCTCGGCGAAGGTGTCCGGGATGAGGCCCGGATGGAGCTGGCAGCGCTCCCCGTAAGGCGAGAGGCGGGCCCCCACGCCCTCCACGGAAGTGTTGCTGTAGGCCCCGGGGGTGATGGCGTCCCGCTCGGGCACGGCCACGGAAGGCGCTCCGGCGAAGGTGTCGAAGAGGTGGAGCCGGGTGTCGCCCTTCCCATGCAGGTTGAGGGTGGCGGCGATGAGGTGGGCGGAACCACCCTGGAAGACCCCGCATTCGGCCATATCCCCCTGCAACCGGGCGGAGGCCTTCACGAACTGGTAGAGGATGTAGGCGCGATCCGGGGTCTGGGTCACCGGCCCGGCCGCCTTCGTGCCTCGGTAGACCTTCATGAAGTCTGTGGTGGCCGCATCGTGGAACCAGGGGGTGTACACCCGGCGGCCGGTGGGGAACTGCAGCGCGTACTCCTTGCCACGGTAGAGGGCCTTCTCCAGCAGCTCCCAGGCCATGAACCAGGGCTTGCGGGCGAGCTTGCCGAGTGCCGAGACCTTTGAAGTTTTCACGCTTCCCCCGGGGGTGACCTGCGGACAGGGATCGGTGCGGTGGAACGAGGCGCGCCGATGGTGCGAGGCGTTGGTTGGAGTGGAGTCCCCTACCTATACCAGGGAACCCGGGGCTTCGGATCGCCCCTGATATCCTCGGGATGGAGCCTCCATGCCCCTGTTCGACTTCCAGTGCACCGCCTGCGGCCTCGTCCGCGAAGTCCTCCTGCACGCCGGCCAGGCGGATCCGGAGGCCTGCCCGTCCTGCGGGGCGGAGGTCCGCCGCCTGCTCTCGGCCCCCGCCGATCTCAAGCGCATGGATGGCTTCTTCCACAAGGACAATCCCAGCGATGCCCAGCTGGCCTCCAAGGGCCTGGCCAAGTACGTGAACCGGGGCGATGGCACCTACGAGAAGGCCTCGGGCTCAGGGCCCAGCGTCATGAGCCGGGATCAGCTCCCGCTCTGATTCAAGCGGGCAGCAGCTCCAAGCGGACTTCAGGGCCCGCCCGGTGCATGGTGACTTCGCAGGGGCGCATGGGCACCGCGAAGACGAGTTCCTCCAGGTCCGTGTGCCCGGCCTGGAGCTGGGCGACGAGGGCGTCGGGGTCGTGGTGGAAGGTGACGCGGCGGGAGGCCGGCTCGTCGGACTCCGGGGCGTCCATCAGCTCCGCGAAGGTGCCGAAGTAGGTGATGAGGTCCGCGGCGAGGTTGCCCAGGAGGGTGTCGTCGCGCTCGGCGAACAGACCTCGCACGAAGTCCCGCTGGAGGCGGGTGAGGTCGTCCGTGGAGGCCCCTTCCAGGGTGTCGGCGAAGCGCTCGAAGACCTCCGCGGGCGTCATCTCCAGGGCCGTGAGCACGAGGTCGAACCAGGGCACGGCCTTGCCGTGGTTGTAGAGCACATCGCATGCCTCGGCGATGCGGCCCGCCTGGGTCATGTCGTCGGCGCTGAAGGTGGGGGAGGAGATGACGGAGTAGGGATTCAGCGGGTCGTAGGTGAGCTGCAGGCCCTTCGCCGTATCGGCGAGGCGGGTGCCGGGCAGCACCGAGAGGCGGAAGATGTCCAGGTGGTTGGGCACCATGCTCATGGCGAAGTTCAGGCTCTCCCGGAAGCCCTCCAGGGAATCCCCGGGCAGGCCGTAGATGAGGTCGAAGCCGTAGGGCACGCCCACCTGATGCAGGAGCATGATCTTGGCCTTGAAATCCTTGGGATTGAAGGTGCGGCTGATGTTGCGTAGCACCGTGTCGTGGGCGCTCTGGAGGCCGATCTGCAGGGTGCAGGGCAGGGCCGCGAAGAGTTCGGCCATCTCCTGATCCAGGAACTCGCTGCGGATCTCGAAGAAGAAGAGGAGCCGGGGCGCCTTCTCGGCGATGAGCCGCAGCACGGCCTTGGCCTGGGGCTTGTGGTAGTTGAAAGTGGGATCCAGCACGAAGACTTCGCGGATGCCGCTGGCCTGGAAGCGCTCCAGTTCCGCCGCGGCCCGTTCGATGGGGATGCGCCGCGTGCCCGCGGGACCCCGCGCCTCAAAGCAGAAATCGCAGGTGAAGGGGCAGCCCCGGGAAAGCTCCCAGAGCACGCCCGTGTAGTTGGCCAGGTCCAGGGTGCCGTCCAGGAAGGGCGAGGGCAGCGTGGAGATGTCCTTCACGGGGATGGGAATGGCCCAGGCGTTGAGTTCCGCGGGCGTGGCGCCCTTGAGCAGCCGGTCCACGGCTTCCACGATGATGATTTCGCCCTCGCCCGGCAGCACGAAGTCGATGGGGGCCTCGGCCCGCACGCCGTGCAGATCCGCGGTGGCCTCGGGGCCCCCTGCGAACACGAGGAGGTCGGGGCGGCGCGCCTTCAGGACGGCCGCGATCTCCAGGCTGAAGATGCGGTTCCACACGTACATGGAGAAGCCGACGCCGTCGGGATCCGATTCCAGGATGCGATCGGCGCAGGCTTTGGCGTCCTGGCCCAGGTAGAAGTCCAGGATGCGGCTCTCAACTTCGGTGGGGTGGGACACCTTCAGCACCGAGGCCAGCACAGCGGGACCCAGGGGCAGGGCCCGGGGCGAGTTGTCCGTATGGATGGCCACCAATACGAGTTTCATGGGCCCGCCTCTCCCTGGATCCTAGCGGCCCCCCGGGAAAGAAGCGAATGCAGGGGCCTCACTTGGGGACGGCGTGCACCTTGCCCAGTTGCAGCACCACGATGCCCGCCACGATGGTGAGCAACCCCGTGGCGGTGGCGCGGTTCATGGGCTGATCGCCCTTCACGAGGCCCAGGGCCGTCCCCGCCAAGGGGCTGCAGGCGAAGGCCAAGGCCAGGGTGACGCCCAAGTTGTGGGAAAGGCTCAGGGACTTGTAGAAGCTCCACATGCCCAAGGAACCGGCGATGATGCCGCCGCCGATGATGAGCATGGCCCAGCCCATCCCCTTGCCTTCGAATCCCACGCCCTTCCAGGCGCCGAAGGAGAGGCTGCCGAGGACGAGCAGGGCCACCGTGGTGCGCACGGTGATGCCCGCCAGGGGCGGCAGCCCCAGCACCTTGAGGCCAGCCTTTTCGAAGTAGCCGCCGGCCCCCCAGGCGAGGCCGGCGAGGATGGCGAAGAGGATGGATGCGCGCATGGTGAACCCCACGTCCTGCCTCGATCTTCAGGGCTGGGAGGGGGCGATGCCCGTGACCGGGCTCACACCGGAGGTGGGGGTGTGACCAGCGACCGCCTTGGGGTCCGGGTTTCCAACCCTAGTTGAAGGTGACGCGGTTGTCATACCCCGTGCGGGAGGCCAGGTTGCCGAACCCGCTGGTGGTGCTGAGGGCGGCGTTTGCGGGGATGGTGGCTGTCACGGTCTCTCCGTGGGCCATGCCGGTGACCGCCACCTGGTAGGTGGCGCCGCTTCCGGTCACGGTGATGCCTGGCGTTCCCGCCATCCCGGTGATCACCACGTCGCTGGCATCGAAGCCGGTCACAGGGCCATCGAAGACGACACTGAAGAGGATGGGACTCGCGCTGGTGGGGTCGGCTTGGCCCGTGGCCTGCTTGATCGTCACAGGGGGATGGTATTCGACGAACACCGTGACGGAATCGATCTGGGTGGCGCTGGCCGTGGTCCCATCTTTGATGGCCACGGTGACATTCCCATACAACCCGTTGATGGTGAGGGTCTGGGAGTCGCCGGCAGTGCCACCCGCAGTCAGCTGGAAGACGCCGCTCGTGAGGAAGACGCCGTTTTGGTAGATCTCCCAGGTGTAGTTGGTGAACATCGCGGCGCCGTCGTTTTTGATGAGGAAGGAGGAGTTCCCCGCGAAGTCGGCACTGCCCGACAGGTGGAGGTCGATCTTGGCGAAGGTGATGTGATTGTCGTAGCCGGTGCGGGAGGCCAGATTGCCGAAGCCGCTGGTGGTACTGACGCAGACGTTGGCCGGAATGGTGGCCGTGACGGTTTCCCCATTGACCATGCCGGTCACCGCCACCTGGTAACTGGCGCCGCTGCCCGTCACAGTGACCCCCGGGGTTCCCGCCATGCCAGTGATCACCACGTCGCTGGCATCGAAGCCGGTGACAGGGCCGTCGAAGGTCACGCTGAATCGGATCGGGGTCGTGTACGAGGGATCAGTCTGCCCCGTGGCTTGCTTGATCGTCACGGGCGGATGGAACTCGACGAGCACGGTGACCGAGGCGATTTGGGTGGCGCTGGCCGTGGTCCCGTCCTTGATGGCCACGGTGACGTTCCCGTACAGCCCATTGATGGTGAGCAACTGGGTGTCGCCAGGGGTTCCGGCTGCGGTGAGCTGGAAGACGCCGCTCGTGAGGAAGACGCCGTTTTGGTAGATCTCCCAGGTGAAATTGGAATTCATGGCCCCACCGGTGTTCTTGATGGTGAAGAGCGAATTTCCCTGGATGTCGGCCGTCCCCGTCAGCAGCAGGTCGGCGATGGTGTAGTTCTGATTCGTCTGATTGCCCGCGAGGCTGGTGTAGCTCCGGCTGGCAGGGGTAAAGATGTACCCGCCGGGCTTGCTGGGGGTCACCGTGCCGGACCAGCCGAGGGGCACGGTAAAGGTGTAGGCCCCGCTGGCATCCGCCGTGGCGGTCTTGGCGGTGCCATCCACGTAGGAGAGGGTGGCCCCTCCAATGCCGGCATTGCCGCTGAGACTGTAGAGGATGGGCGCGGCGAGGTAATCCTGGGCCTGGTTGCTGAGCACGTTGGAGTAAGTGCTGCTGGCGGGGGAGAAGGTGTAACCCGCCTTGCCCGGTGTGACGGTGCCCGACCAGCCGTAGGAGACGGGGAAGCTGTAGGTTCCGCCTGCATCCGCCGTGGCGGTCTTGGCGGTGCCATCGACGTAGGCGAGGGTCGCCCCGCCCACCCCCGCATTGCCCTTGATGAGGAAAGTCGTGGCGTTGACCACCAGGGGCACGGTCTGGCTGACGCTGCCGCCCTGGCCATCGGAGGCGGCGTAGGAAAGGCTGAAGGTGCCCGCCTGAGTAGGAATGCCCGTGAGGCGGCGGGTGCCGGAAGTGAAGGTGACGCCGGCGGGGAGGGTCCCCGACAGGGCGTAGGTGAGGGGGTCACCGTCCAGATCCGTGGCCGCAGGCAGGGTCATGTTGAGGCTCGCGCCCTGGGTGCCCGCAGGGAGGGAGATGCCCGCGGGCAAGGTCGGGGCGTGATTCGGCACAACGATGGACATGGAGCTTGGGGAGGTCACGTCCTGCCACTGGGCGGTGGTGGCGTTCAGGGCCTTGCCGTAGGCGAGGGCGGTGTAGGTGCCCCGGGGTATGTTCGGGAAGGTCACCTGGGAAGCCCCGACCGCATTGGTGTTCGTGGCCAGGAGCCCGCCGGGGACGGCGAAGAGTTCCACCTTGCCGAACTGCACGCCATCGGCGTCGGAAAGCCCCCAGGTGATGAGGAGTTCACTGCCGGAGGGGGCGCCCGTTGGCGCGGGATTGGTTGTGGGGGCGTCGGGCGTCACGGGGGTGCGGAAATTCAGTTTCTGGACGCCGGAGCGGTTGAGCGCCGGATCCTCCGCCACGAGGTAGGCCACGTAAGGGGTGTCCTGGGTGAGGCCGGCCTTCGGGGTGGTCGTCGTCTGGTTCCCCGAGAGGGTCAGGATGCTGGCGTCGGCGGTTGCATGCTGCACGACGTCATCGATGGTGGGTTCGGGGGTCGGGGGCGTGGCGGGGAACCAGAGGTAGCCCTTGGCGTTTTCATCGACCACCGTGACCAGGTCGGTGGAGGTGCTGGTCAGGTTGGCCGTCGCAAAGGTCACCACCGTCGGGGCCGTCTTGTCGATCCAGGTGATGTTCACCACTTTGTCCGAGCGGTTGGCGGCGGCATCGAAGAAGGAAATGGTCTCGGCGGTGTTCACCGGATATGTGCGGGTGAAGGCAAACTGCCCGCTGGCGGGCTCGAAGGCCTTGGCCCATCCGGCGGGCGCGGCCAGATCCTCGGGGCTGCGGAAGGTCGCGATCACATCCTGGTTCGTGGTGGAGCTGGGGGAGTAGGCGGCATCGGCCACCATCGGGGCGGCGCGATCGATGTTGGCGATGGTGATGAGCTGGGTGCTGCCGTTGCCCGCGGCGTCCACCAGCGTGAAGGGATCCCCGGTGATGTTGGCGGAGTAGGTTCGGGTGTACGTCCAGCTCGGGCTCACACCCGCCTTGGCCCATCCCGTTGGCGCGGGGAGATCCTCCCGCTCGGTCACGCGGAGGGAGGCGGTGACGTCATGGGAGGTGGGGGCTGTGAGGTCGTAGGTGGCTGCCTCGATTTGGGGGGCCTTCGTGTCCAAGCCGGCCACGGTCAGGCGGGCGGGCCAGGAGACGGCCCCTTGGGGATCCACGGCCACGATCTCGAACACGGCGTTTCCCTCCACCCCGGGCCGGGGCGTGAAGGTGGCCGTCACCCCCGTGAAGGTGAGGTCGCCGAGGCGGGCCACGGACCCTGTGCGGACGAGGTGGAATTGCAGGGCCCCGCCTTCGGGATCCGAGGCCTGGGTCAGCGTTTGGACATTGAAGCTCTTGGCCCCGTTGAAGGGGACCCCGCCATTGTCGAAGGTGGCGTTGCTCAACCGCGGGGCGCGGTTGGAGGATCCGCCCGAACACGAAAGCAGGCCCGCCACTGCCCCCAGGGCCATCGCCGCGAGGGCAAAGGAGGCACGGGCCCTCAAGGGGGTTGAATTCATGGGGTAGGTCATGGTGCCCCGCGGATGCGTTATTTATTGAGACTCAAGGGCTATTGTGCCGGTTCGGGTTCTCAAATCAAACGGGTAAGGGGCGGGGATGACCAGGGGCGGGCCCCGACTTCACCGCGGAAGGCTCTCCAGGGCCTGCGCCAGATCCGCCAGCAGATCCTCCGCCTCCTCGATGCCGATGGAGAGGCGGATGAGGCTGTCGGTGATGCCCGCGCGCTTCCGCGCTTCGGGGGTCATGGAAGCGTGGGTCATGGAGGCGGGGTGGGCCACGAGGCTCTCCACGCCACCGAGGCTTTCGGCGAGGGTGAACCAGCGGAGCGTCGTGAGCAGGTGATCCACGCAGGCCGGGCGGCCGTCCTTCAGCTCGAAGCTGAGCATGGCGCCGAAGCCCGACTGCTGGGCCTTCGCGAGGTTGTGCTGGGGATGGGAGGCAAGGCCGGGGTAGTGGACGACGCCCACGGCCGGATGCGCCGCGAGGAACTCGGCCACCCGCTGCGCGCCCGCCTCATGGGCGCGCATGCGCACCTGCAACGTCTTCAAGCCGCGCAGCACCAGGAAGCAATCGTGGGGGCCCTGGCTGGTGCCCAGGAGGTTGTTCATGCTCTGGATGCGCTGCGTCAGCGCCACCTGGCCCTTGGCCGCCACCACGGCGCCGCCCACCACGTCGCTGTGGCCGTTGAGGTACTTCGTCGTGGAGTGGACGACGAGGTCCGCGCCCAGGGCCAGGGGCTTCTGGAGCAGGGGGCTGAGGAAGGTGTTGTCGACCACGGTGAGGGCGCCCTGGGCCTTGGCGAGCCGGGCGACAGCTTGGATGTCCGTGAGGCGCAGGAGGGGATTCGAGGGCGTCTCGATCCACACCATCCGGGTGTTGTCCTGGAAGGCCGCCTGCACGGCCTCCAGATCCGCGAGGTCCAGGTAGGTCACTTCCAACCCGTAGGTGGCCTTGGCGTGTTCCAGGGTGCGGAAGGTGCCGCCGTAGCAATCCACGGTGCAGAGCAGGTGGCTGCCGTGGGGCAGCAGGTTCAGGGCCACGAGGATGGCGCTCATGCCCGTGCTCGTGCAGGTGGCGCCTTCGCCGCCTTCCAGCAGGGCGATGGCCTCCTCCAGGGCCGCCCGCGTGGGGTTGCCGCTGCGGGTGTAGTCGTAGCCCGCGTTGGTGCACACATCCCGGAAGGCGAAGGTGCTCGTCTGGTAGATCGGGGGCATCACGGCGCCATAGGCCGGATCCGGCTGCACGCCCGCGTGCACGCACTGGGTGCCGGGCCGCGCGCCGGGCACCAGGGGGGGCCGCTTCGTCCAGCCCGCCTTGGCCGGGGAACCCGGCGGGAGGATGGTGAAGTGGTAGGCGGGATTGCCGGGGACGTTGGAATCGAGGTGGACGTCGGCAGTGGGGGCGAGGGGTGCGGACATGGCGGCTCCGGGCAAAGGAATCCCCACCCCGTCGAAGGGGCATGCGGGGAGGGTGGGGGGGGTTAGATCGAGAAGTAGCGCGCCTGGGGATGCCAGGCGACGAGGGCGGAAGTGGAGTACTCGGGATCCATCTGGAAGCTCTCCGTGAGGTGCACGCCCAGGGCGTCGCCCTGGAGGAGTTCCTGGATGAAGGCGTTGCCTTCCATGTCGGGGCAGGCGGGGTAGCCGAAGGAGTAGCGGGAGCCCTGGTAGCCCTGACTGAAGAGGGTGCGCAGGTCCTTGGCATCCTTGGCGTGGATGCCCAGCTCGCGGCGGATGCGGGCGTGGAGCCACTCGGCGGCGGCTTCCGTCACTTCCGTGGCGAGGCCGTGGAAGTGGTAGTAGTCACTGTAGGCGTCGCTCTTGTAAAGGGTCTGGGCGAAGGTGGCGGCCTCGGCGCCGAGGGTGACGAGCTGGAGGGCCAGCACATCCCGGGTGCCGCCGCTGAGGGGCGCGAAGAAATCGGAGATGCTGAGGCGGCGGCCCAGGGCTTGGCGCGGAAGCGTGATCCGCTTCAGCTCCCGGTCCGGGGCCGTGGGATCGAAGACGACGAGGTCGTCGCCCTCGGCGTTCACGGGCAGGTAGGCGTAGCGGGCCCGGGGCGTGACGAGGCCCTCGGCCTGCAGGCGGGCCTTCCAGCGGCGGAGTTCCGGCTCGGCCTTCTCCTTGAGCACTGCCTGGAAGGTGGCGTCATCTTGCGTGCCCTGGGCGTACCCCCAGCGCTGGCGGAGCACCACGAACTCATCGAGGAAGGCGTAGAGCTCCTCAGGCGAGGGCGTCAATTCCTTCACCCCCCAGAAGGGCGGCGCCGGGATGGGTTCGTCGCGGCGCACCCAGGTGCTCTGACCGGCCTCCGAAAGGGCCACGGCGCGATCGCCCCGGTGGAGCACCTGGATGGCGGTCGCGGTGGCCTCCGCGGGGGCGGTGGTGAGGTCACCACCCGCGGCGATGCGCTGCATGAGGCGCAGGCCTTCGAAGGCATCCTCGGCGTAGAAGACGGGGCCGCCATAGACCTTGCGGCAGTCCTGTTCCACGTAGGCCCGGGTGAGGGCGGCGCCCCCCAGGATCACGGGCACGTCGAGCCCTTGGGTCTCCAGGGTCTGGAGGTTTTCGCGCATGATCACCGTGGACTTCACGAGCAGGCCTGAGAGGCCGATGGCGTCGGCCTTCCAGTCCCCGTGGGCCTTGAGGATGTCCTCGATGGGCTGCTTGATGCCCAGGTTGCGCACCTCGAAGCCGTTATTGCTGAGGATGATGTCCACGAGGTTCTTGCCGATGTCGTGCACGTCGCCGCGCACGGTGGCCAGGAGCAGGCGCCCCTTGGTGGTGGTGGAGTCCTTGGGCAGCACGGGCTCGATGCGGGCGATGGCGGCCTTCATGGCCTCGGCGCTCTCCAGCACGAAGGGGAGCTGCATCTCGCCGGCGCCGAAGCGCTCGCCCACCACCTTCATGCCGTCCAGCAGCACCTCGTTGATGAGGCGCAGGGGGTCGGCGCCCCCCGCGAGGGCCTCCTCCACGTCGACCACCACCTGGCGCTTCTCGCCCTCGATGATGTCCAGCTTGAGGCGCTCATCGAGGGTGAGGCCCTCGCGGCGGTCGGCCTTGGCGGTCGTCTTCGTGTCGCTGAAGCGGGCGAGGACCTCCTTCAGCGGGTCGTAGCCCTCCCGCCGACGGTCGAAGAGGAGGTCCTCGAAAACCTCGCGGGCCTCGGGCTCGATCTGGGCCACGGGGATGACCTTGGAGGCGTTGAAGATCGCCAGCTCCAGGCCGTGCTGCACGGCGTGGTAGAGCATGAGGGCGTTGAGGACGTGGCGGGAGCCCGGGGCGAGGCCGAAGCTCACGTTGGAGACGCCGAGGATGGTGTTCACCTGGGGCCAGCGGTGGCGGATGGCCTTCAGGGCCTCCAGGGTGGCCACGGCGGATCCACGGAACTCCTCGTCGCCGCTGCCCAGGGTGAAGGTGAGCGGATCGATGATGAGGTCGCTGGGGTGGAAGCCGTACTCGTCCACGACGAGCTTCACGAGGCGCTCGGCGATCTCTACCTTGCGGTCCAGGGTCTTGGCCATGCCCTGCTCATCGATGGTGAGGGCCACGATGGAGGCGCCATAGGCCTTGCAGAGGTCCAGGATCTTGCGGGCCTTGGCCTCGCCATCCTCGAAGTTGATGGAGTT
>DATEZP010000015.1:0-2069 GCA_035255465.1 Holophagaceae bacterium | reverse complement strand
GAGTCCAGCTTCGGCAGCCTCAAGCAGGACGCCAACAACCTCAGCCTGGGCGGCGACTACCTCTACTTCATCGCCGGCAAGCCCGAGGGCCTCTACCTGACGGCGGGCCTGGCCGCCATGCGCTGGTCCTTCGAAGTGAAGGATCCCGTCCTGGGCGACGTCTCCACCCACACGACCAAGCTGGGCCTGGCCATCGGCGCCGGCTACCAGTGGAACGCCACCGTGGGCACCGAGGCCCGCTTCATCCACTCGCGCATCACCAGTCAGTTCCAGGCCGACGCCCTGCAGGCGGGGGTCACGATCCGATTCTGATGTTCTCCGGGGGTTCCGCGCTACGCGCATACCCCCGGACCCCCGCGCGAAGCCCGGCATAGCCGGGCTTCGCTTTGCTCTACCGGGATCTAAGGTCGCGCTGTGCTCGTCATAGGCCGTATTCCTTCCACCGCTGGCCGATGCGGTCGAGGATCTCGTCGGGGAACACCAGGTCGCGCGGCCACTCGCGGGGGAAGCCGTCCCAGGGGCGGTTCTTGCGGGTGGCGTCGATGCCCACCTTGCTGCCGAAGGCGAAGCGGTCGGCGCTGTGGTCCAGCACGTCGAGCGGGCCTTCGGTGAAGAGCATGTCGCGCTTCGGATCCACGTTGCTGGTGAGGCGGAAGAGCACCTCGGTCAGGTCGTGGGGGTCGATGTCCTCGTCCACCACCACGATGCCCTTGGTGAACATGATCTGGCCCGTGCCCCAGATGGCGTTCATGACCTTCTGGGCGTGCCCCGGGTATTCCTTCTTCATGGAGAGGATCACCAGGTTGTGGAAGGCGCCGGCGGCGGGCAGGTGCATGTCGCGGATCTCGGGCAGCACCATTCTCAACAAAGGCAAGAAGATCCGCTCGGTGGCGAGTCCCAGGTAGGCATCCTCCTGGGGCGGCCGGCCCACGATGGTGGCGGGGAAGACGGGGTTCTTGCGCATGGTGATGGCTTCCACGTGCAGCACGGGGTAGTCGTCGGCCAGGGAGTAGTAGCCCGTGTGGTCGCCGAAGGGGCCCTCGCGGCGCAGCTCGCCGGGGTTCACGTAGCCTTCGATGACGAGCTCGCTATCGGCAGGCACCTCCAGGTCGTTGGTCACGCAGGGCACCATCTCGATGCCTTCGCCTCGCAAGAAGCCCGAGAACATCACCTCGCTGAGGAAGGGCGGCAGGGGCGCCGTGGCGGCGTAGGTCAGGGCCGGGTCGCCGCCGAAGCTCACGGCCACGGGCATGCGCTCGTCCTTCGAGTAGCCGTGGCGGTTCCGCGCGCCGTCGTGGTGCAGCTGGGTGTGGAAGCCGAGCGTCCGGTCGTCATAGACCTGCAGCCGGTAGAGGCCCGTGTTCCGGTGGCCCGTCTGCTTGTTGCGGGTGTGGCTCATGCCGAGTGTAATGAAGGGGCCGCCGTCCTCGGGCCAGGTGGTGAGCACCGGCAGGTCCGTGAGCTTCACCTGGTCGCCCTTCAGCACCACCTCCTGGCAGATCCCCTTGCGGACGGTCTTGGGCATCCAATTGGAGACCTCCGCCAGCACGGGCAGCTTGGCCAGCTTCTCGAAAAAGCCCGTGCCGGGCTTGGGCATGGCCTCCTGCACCAGCTTCTCGATGCGGTCGGCGATGGTGTCTAGGCCGCGGGGCTCCTTGTCCACGCCCAGGGCCATCTCCATGCGCTTCAGGCTGCCGAAGGCGTTCATGGCCACGGGTATGGCCTTGCCCTTGGGCCGGTCGAAGATCAGGGCCTTGCCGCCCCCGGGCTGCTTGGACACCCGGTCGGCGATGGCGCCCATCTCCAGGAAGGGATCCACTTCGGCGCCCACGCGGGCCAGCTCGCCCGCGGCCTCGAGCTGTTTGAGGAAGGTCTGGAAATCACGGCCCATGGGAATCTCCGGACCCCGATCATCCCATCCGGGCCCGGCCGCCGGAACCCTATCCCCTGTCATTCAGGAATTTCCCTTGAGGAGCCAGGGATTTTCCCGCATACTGATGGGCCTTGCCCTGGCCGTGGGCTCCCAAGTGCGTCCGATGGACCGCCGCCCCCGCGCCCCAACCGAATGA
>DATEZP010000014.1:0-3694 GCA_035255465.1 Holophagaceae bacterium | reverse complement strand
TGCCCACGGTGGAATCGCTGTGCGCCGCGGGCGCCTTCGACCTCTTCGCGCCGGACGGCGACCGCACGCGGCTGCTCTGGACGCGGCTGGGAGGCGTGCCTCCCGGCGTGCGGCCCCGGCCCACGGACCCCTTCGACCGCGCGGAGCTGGAGCTGCAGACCATGGACCTGACGCTGGAGATCCATCCGGCGGCGCTGGCGCGGGTGCGCAAGGGCGGCGGCCCCCAGCGCGTGGCCGACGCGGCGCAGGCGGGCCGCTCCCTGCGCTTCTGGGCCCTGGTGGTGTCGGAGAAGACCGTGCGCACCAGCAAAGGCGACCTCATGCAGTTCGTCACGCTGGAGGACGAGACGGGGCTCTGCGAGTGCGTGGCCTTCCCCGACACCTACAAGCGCCGCCGGCGGCCCTTCACCGTCGGCGAGGTGGTCGCGGCCCAGGGCCGGACCGTGAAGCAGGACAACCTCGTGGTGCTGGAGCTGAAGGCCTGAACCGTAGAGTTTCCATTGAGAAACAAGGCTTTCCCACCCACACTGGAAGGTCGAGGAGTCCTCATGGCGCAGAAGGGCGTGCTGGTCATCGCGGTGGAGCCGGACGGGCTCGCCGCGGCCGCCGGCATCGAACCCGGCGACACGCTGCTGGAGATCGACGGCGAGAAGGTCCTGGACCAGCTCAACTACCAGTTCCTCATCAGCCAGCGGGACGAGAGCACGATCCTCTTCGAGAAGGCCGATGGCCTGAAGGTCCTCGTGGAAGTCGAGAACGGCGGCGACGGCGTGGGCCTGGACCTGGCGGCGGACGAGGTGAAGGTCTGCAAGCAGAACTGCGTCTTCTGTTTCGTGCACCAGATGCCCAAGGGCTTCCGCAAGAGCCTCTACCTCAAGGACGAGGACATCCGCCTCAGCTTCCTCTACGGCCACTTCAGCACCCTCAGCAGCAGCAACGAGGCCGAGCTGAACCGCATCATCCGTGAACGGCTCTCCCCCATCCACGTGTCCGTGCACGCCACGGATCCCGAGGTGCGGGTGAAGCTCACGGGCAACCCCCGGGAAGGCCACATCCTCCGCAAGATCGATCACTTGCTGGCGGGCGGCATCGACGTGCACACCCAGGTGGTGCTCACCCCAGGCCTCAACGATGACTGGGTGTGGGAGAAGACCCTCGCCGAGCTCTGGGAACGCCGCGCCTTCCAAACCACGGGGCCCCGGGCCGGCCAGGGCGGCGTGCTCTCCCTCTCCTGCGTGCCCGTGGGCCTCACCGCCCACCGCGAGGGGCTGCCCGACATCCCGGAAATGACTGGTGACTTCGCCCGGGCCTGGGTGAAGCGGTGGATGCCCGAAGTGCGCAAGTACACCGCCGCCAACGACGGCGAACCCTGGTTCCTGCTGGCCGACGAATGGTTCACCCGCGCGCGGGTGGACGTCCCGGGCCGCACGTTCTACAGCCGCTCCTGGGCCCAGCTGGAGAACGGGGTGGGCCTCCTGCGCAAGTTCCTGGATCATGCCAAGCGCTTCATGAAGTCCCCCCGGGCCCAGGCCTTCAAGGGCCGCAAGGCCGTGCTGCTCACGGGTGCCAGCTTCGCCCCCATCCTCAACCAAACGCTCATGGAACTGAACCGGCTCACCGGCAGCCAGCTCCGGGCCGTGGCCGTGCCCAACCTGGCCTTCGGCGAGAGCGTCACCG
Organism: Holophagaceae bacterium; assembly: GCA_035255465.1. GTDB lineage: Bacteria > Acidobacteriota > Holophagae > Holophagales > Holophagaceae > JAFDVN01. Next base: position 2,017 of record DATEZP010000014.1, on the reverse strand, counting down.
TGGCGGGCCTGCTGTGCGGCCGCGACCTCCTCCAGACCGCCCATGCGGATCGCCTGGAGCATGGGGGACGCGCGGATTGGGTGGATGCTGTGGTGGTGCCCAGCGCCACGCTCCGCACCCACACGGGCCCCAGCGACCAGTACACCCTGCACGGCGTCGAAGCCAAGGCCGAGGGCACCTTCCTGGATGACCTCACCCTGGCCGACCTCCACCGCGACCTCGGCCGCCCCGTGGTCCCCGGCGGCGCCAACCTGGCCCAACTGCTGGATCACCTGGAGGCCGCCGAGCGGGTCGCGGGGCTGAAGGGCGACCTGCGCACCGTGTTCCACGCCACGGGGCTGAACCAACCCCAGGGCGCCTACAACCCCTGATGCCGTAGACCGGAGGCCGGAGGCTGGAGCGGCGGCTGCCCTCCGGTCTCCAGCCTATCAACGAACCGCGGCGCCCGAGGGCGCCGCGGCTGAACGAGGCTGAAAGCGCCTGCTACTGGTCTTTCTTCTTCATGGCCACGGCCACCTTGGTGTCGCCGCCATCCTGCATGCCGGCGCCGGCGCCATCTAGGGTCTCCTTGCGGGCCTGGTCGGACGCGACACGAATCACGTCCAGGGCCGACACGGCGTACTGGAAGGGCAGTTCTTCCTGGATCTTCAGCACCACCTTGCGTTCGCCGTAGGGCTGCAGCTTGATGACCGGAGTCAGCTTGGAAGCCAGTTCGGCGAGAGGCACCTCATCCTGCTGGAGGAAGTACTTCCCATCCTTGTCGATGGTGACGACGACGGACTGGCTGGATTTCGGCGGGGCCTGGTTGGTCACGACGACCTGGGGCACCACCACGTTCTGGGCCTTGGACAGGCCGGGCACCATCACGATGAAGACGATGAGGAGCACGAGCACGATGTCGATGAGCGGGGTGACGTTGATCTCGCTCTTCGGACCGCCCTTGCTGGGACCTACGCTAGCGCCCATTACTTGCCCCCTTCCTTCTTGGTGTCCTTGTCCTCGCCGGTGACGATGGAGGCCTCATCGGCGCCGCTCTTCTTGATGAGCTTGAAGAGCTTATCGACCTCGGCGTAGGGCATGTCGCCATCCGCCTTCACGAAGACGCGCTTGTCCATGAGGTAGGACACGTTGCGATTGATGAAATCGCCCAGTTCCTGCTCCTTGGCGCCGCCATCGAGGGCGAACAGCTTGTTTTGGGCATCCTTCTCATCGATGGAGATGGGGCCGGGAGCCAGGTACTTGCCCGCGGCGTCCTTCTTGGACTGGTACACCACGGTGAGGTACTTGGCGCCGGAAGCCTTGTCCACCTTGGGGGAGTGCTTCGCCAGGGGCAGCTTCACGCTGGCGTCCACCGCGGGCGTGATCACGATGAAGATGATCAGCAGCACCAGCACGATGTCCACGAGGGGCGTGACGTTGATGTTGGCGCTGAGCCCACCCTTCTTGTCGCCTACACTTGCACCCATAGGCTCCTCCTTCTAAAGGGGGCGGGGAAAGGGGTTAGCTCCCCCCGCCTAAGATTGATGGGACTTAGTTCTGGCTCTCGCGGCGGATGAACTCGTCGATCATCTGGGAGGCCGCGTTGTTGATGTTGGTGGTGACCATGTCCTGCTTGGTGGTGAGCAGGTTGTAGAACCAGGCGGCGGGGATGGCGACGATCAGGCCGAGGGCGGTGGTGGCCAGGGCCTCACCGATGGAGCCGGCCAGCGCGTTGATGTCGCCAGCGCCCTTCTCCTTCAGCTGGCTGAACACGGCGATGATGCCGATCACGGTACCGAGCAGGCCGATGAAGGGGGCCAGGGAGGCGATGGTGGCCAGGGAGGACATGCCCTTCTTCAGGAGCTCGTGGACCTCGGCGGCGCCGCGCTCGATGGCGCGCTCCACGGGCTGGATCACGTCGTGGTTGGCGTTCATGTTCTTGAGCTGCTTCTCGTACTGGAAGATGTCCAGGCCGTGCTTCAGCACGAGGGCGACGTGGGACTTGTTGTGGGTGGTGGCGGCGCGCTTGGCGGCCTCG
>DATEZP010000013.1:0-110601 GCA_035255465.1 Holophagaceae bacterium | reverse complement strand
ACCCAGGGCCTCACCACCAACCTGGAGTACCTCTCCATCCTCCATCCGCCCTTCCTGCTGGGTCTGATCACCGGCGGCGCCGTCATCTACTGGTTCACGGGGGCCTCCACGCAGGCCGTCTCCACGGGGGCCTACCGGGCGGTGGAGTTTATCAAGAAGAACATCAAGCTGGAAGGGGTGGAGAAGGCCTCGGTCGCGGACAGCAAGAAGGTGGTGGCCATCTGCACGCAGTATGCGCAGAAGGGCATGTTCAACATCTTCCTGGCGGTGTTCTTCTCCACCCTGGCCTTCGCCTTCCTGAACCACTACTTCTTCATCGGTTACCTGATCTCCATCGCCATCTTCGGCCTCTACCAGGCCATCTTCATGGCCAATGCCGGTGGCGCCTGGGACAACGCGAAGAAGCTCGTGGAAACCGAGCTGAAGGCCAAGGGCACCCCCCTCCATGACGCCTGCGTCGTGGGCGATACCGTGGGCGATCCTTTCAAGGACACGTCCTCCGTGGCCATGAACCCCGTCATCAAGTTCACCACCCTCTTCGGCCTCCTGGCCGTGGAGCTGGCCATCGGGTTGAACCCGGCCACCGCGCACATCGCGGCCCTGGTCTTCTTCCTGATCTCCACGGTGTTCGTGTACCGCTCCTTCTACGGCATGCGCATCCCCACCGTCGAAGGCAAGTAGCGGCTCCGCCTTCGGGCGTGCCGCAAGGAGCAGGGGCCCTTCGGGGCCCCTGCTTTTTGGCCAGGGATCCGGTTCGCCCCGGCGCGGCTCCCAGCGGCCCTTGCCCTCAACCCCACGGCGGCTTTCCCGTAGTAAGTTGGTAACCCCCCTTTGGAGGCCCCATGTCCGTGCGTTCCCTCAGCCGTCGTGGCCTGATGCTGGTCTTTCCCCTCGCCGCGTCTTTCAATGGACTCATGGCCCAGAAAGCACCCGCCCCCGATGCCGCCCCCGCGGGCATGACCCAGCCGCCCGTGGCCCCCATGAAGGAGCACCTCTCCGATTGGCACGGGGAAAAGGTGAACGACCCCTTCTTCTGGCTGCGGGAGAAGGGCAACCCCGAGGTCATCAAGCACCTGGAAGCCGAGAACGCCTACACCGAGGCGCAAACGGCCGGCGTGAAGCCTTTCGCCGAGGCCCTCTACAAGGAGATCCTGGGACGCATCAAGCAGACCGACCTCAGCGTCCCCGTGCGGCGCGGGGCCTTCTTCTACTACTCCCGCACCGAGGAGGGGAAGCAGTACCCGATCCAGTGCCGCCGGGCCGCCAAGCCCGATGGCAGCTACGACGCCAAGGCCTCGGAGCAGGTGCTGCTGGATCTCAACGAGCTGGCCAAGGGGCATACGTACCTGGGCCTGGGCAGCTTCGACGTGAGCGATGACGGCCGCCAGCTCCTCTACAGCACCGATGTCACCGGCTTCCGCCAGTACACCCTCTATCGCAAGGATCTCGCCACCGGGGTCACCAGCGCCCCCTTGGCCGAGCGCGTCACCAGCGCGGAGTGGATGGCCGACAACGCCCACGTGGTCTATGCCACGGAGGATGCCACGTCCAAGCGCAGCAACCAGCTGTGGCGGTTGAATCTGCAGGGCGGTCAGCCCGAGCTCGTGTTCGAGGAAAAGGATGAGCTCTACCGCATCGGGGTGGGGCGGAGCAAGGACAAGGCCTACCTCTTTTGCCAGAGCTACAGCACGGATACCTGGGAGGCGCGTCTGCTGCCCAGCGGGGATGTCAAAGGCGCCTTCAAGGTGGTCCTCCCCCGGGAGAAGGGCCATAAGTACACCGTGGACCACCGGGCCGGGCTCCTTTACATCCGGACGAACAAGGGTGCCAAGAACTTCAAGCTCGTGACCGCCCCCATCTCCGAACCCACCAAGTGGTCGGAACTGGTGCCACACCGCGTGGATACCCTGCTCGAAGGCTTTGATCTCTTCCAGGGCCACCTGGTGCTGCAGGAGAAGCGCGAAGCCCTCGTCCGCTTCCGCATCCAGGATCTGAAGTCCAAGGCCTGGAAGGATGTCACCTTCCCCGAGAAGGTCTACGCCGCCGGCATGATGGGCACCCCTGAGTGGACCGCCACGGCCTTCCGCCTCAACTACCAATCCATGGTCACGCCCTCCAGCGTATATGACTGCGATCTGGAGGCCGGGAAGCTGGAGCTGCTGAAGCGCACGGAAGTGCTCGGCGGCTACGACCCCGCCCAGTACGTCACGGAGCGCCGCTGGGCCGTGGCCCGGGACGGGGTGAAGGTGCCCATCTCCCTGCTCTACAAGAAGGGCACGAAGCTGGATGGCAGCGCGCCCTGCTTCCTCTACGCCTATGGTTCCTATGGGTTCGGGATGACGGCCACCTTCTCCATCCCCCGGCTCAGCCTCGCGGATCGGGGCATGGTCTTCGCCATCGCCCACATCCGAGGCGGCAATGAATTGGGTGAGGCCTGGCACGACGACGGCATGCTGCTGAAGAAGAAGAACACCTTCTTCGATTTCATCGACACCGCCGAGTGGCTGGGGAACCAGAAGCTCGTGGCCAAGGACAAGATCGTCATCGAGGGCGGCAGCGCCGGTGGCCTGCTCATGGGCGCCGTCACCAACTACCGCCCCGACCTCTTCAAGGCCGTGCACTCCGCGGTGCCCTTCGTGGATGTGATGAATACCATGTTCGATGACAAGCTGCCCCTCACCGTGGGCGAGTACCTGGAATGGGGCAATCCCAACGAGAAGCCCTACTTCGAATACATGCGCTCTTACAGCCCCTACGACAACCTCGAGAAGAAGGCCTATCCGGCCATCCTCGTGACCACGAGCCTTAACGACAGCCAGGTCATGTACTGGGAGCCCGCCAAGTACGTGGCCAAGCTGCGCCACCTCAAGACCGACAGCAATCCCCTGCTGCTCAAGTGCAACATGGGCGCGGGTCACGGCGGCGCCTCCGGTCGCTACGACCGCTTCAAGGAAGTGGCTTTCGAGTACGCCTGGCTCATGGGCCAGGTGGGCATCACGAAATAGCCCTCCGAAAGTTCCGCAAACGGCCCCTTCGGGGGCCGTTTGCTTGGCGTATGCTGCATAGCAATGACCCCCCAACCCGCCGACCCCGAACACCACCTGTGGGACCTCATCGCCCGCCGCGGCCAGCCCGGCGCCGATCGGGCGGCTCTGGACGCGGAGATCTGGGCCACCTTCGGCACGGATGCGGCGGTGATGTTCACGGACCTCTCCGGCTTCAGCCGGCGGGTGGCCGAGTTCGGCATCCTGCACTTCCTCCAGGTGATCCACGATCACAAGGCGCTGCTCCTCCCCATCGTGGCCGCCCACCGCGGCGTCCATCTGAAGACGGAAGCGGATAGCTTCCTCATTCGCTTCGCAGATCCCGGCGACGCCCTCACCTGTGCCGTGGCGATGCAGGCCGCCTGCGAAACGCACAACGTGGGCCGAAGGCCCGAAGATCAGGTGCTGCTCTGCGTGGGCCTGGGCTGGGGCCGCATCCTCCAGATCGGCGTGACTGACATCTGGGGGCAGGAAGTCAACGCCGCCTCCAAGCTCGGGGAAGACACCGCCAAGGCCCGCGAAATCCTGGTGACCGACGCCTTCAAGCGGGCCGTGGAAGGGCAGGGAGACTGGACCTTTCAGGCCATCGAAGCCGTGAGCGGTTCCGACGTGAATTGGCGGGTGTGTTAGGGGGCGGGGTGATCGACAAAGACCCGGATGGAACCGGCATCAGGAAGATTGAATTCGCCCCTTGAGGCGATCGTTTCATGGATTGCACTTTCTCCAAGACAAGGAACACCCCCATCCCGTAACGCCCAGCGGAGGATCCGCCATGCCGAAACAAGGGGAGATCGACTACCTTCGGCTCTCGGGAGAGGACGGCATCCAGTTCGCTCGGGATAAGCCCTTCTCGGCCGTCGATTGCGGACGGACCTTCCAAGATCTGGGGATCATCTTCTCGGTGCTGCCCAAACCGCCCGCCCGCCTGCTGGATCTGGGCGTTGGCACCGGATGGACGAGCGTGTTCTTCGGAAAGCGCGGGTACGACGTGGTGGGGCAGGACATCGCCGAGGACATGATCCACCAGGCCAACATCAACAAAGCCCGCTACGACACTCCCAATGTCCAATTCATCACCACCGACTATGAACACCTACACTTCGAAAGTGAGTTCGACTGCGCGGTCTTCTACGATTCCCTGCATCACGCCGAGGATGAGAAATCGGCCCTAAGGGCCGTGTATCAAGCGCTCAAGCCCGGTGGCCTCTGTGTGACCGTGGAGCCGGGAAAGGGCCACGCCACCTCCATTGACTCGCTCAAGGCCGTGGCCCGTTTTGGCGTTACGGAACGGGACATGCCGCCTTCGCTTATCATTGCCGGGGCCCTCGAGGCGGGGTTCAAGGAATATCGGGTTTTCCACCGGTTCATGGAACCCGTGGAGCTGCCTGCTCACCTTTTTCAAGTTGCCCATCCCATCCTCCATTGGGCTCGCACCTTTTACCTTTCGATGAAAGACTCCGCCCCCTTCCGAGGGTGGCGTCGGCGACGGAGGTTCCTGCGGGATGTTCGCCACGGCAATCACATCGTGGTGCTCTTCAAATGAAAGCCGTTGGCCAACCCCCTCGCGCTGGTGGGGCCTTCGGAGCACTGCCAAGGTGGTGCGTGGGAGCGTAGATCTCGCCCACCGGGGCCCCGTCTTAAATCGCGATGCGAGGGAAGCTGGCGGAGCCGATGTCAGGTGTTCCGGGCCGCCTCCTGAGGCAAGATGAAGGCAGTCCTCAGGAGACTGGAAGGCGGGCCCAGCCATCGGCTTTCCCAGCCCCCTCACCGGATTCCTTGCGCACGTCAGCCCGGTCGCCGCTGAGAGCCAGTGGCACCCCTTGTTGAAGAGAGCCCCATGAAACGTCCCATCCTCATCTTGCTCAGCGCCGTCGGAATCTGGGCCCAACCTGCACCGGAGCCGGCTGTTCCTGAAGTCAAGAATCGCTTCGGCATCACCCTCTTCAATGCCAACCAACAAAACGGAAGCTCGGGATATCACGCCGTGTTGCCCTATTTTGGGGGATCCCTCCAATGGGACGATACCTACACCTCACGCGATGCTCGAATCACCAATTTCAGGTTCGAATACATGAGGACCCTTCGTGCGAAGGTCGCGTTAGGGATTTCCTACGCCCAGCAACTGGATCAGGATTTCCCGATGGAGATCACCCAGCAGGTGGGCGGTCCCACCGCGCGCCTGGACACGATCCACACTTCCTACCGTTACAGGGCCTCAGGGCTCGGATTGGCGCTGTACTTCCAGAGCGCGGTGACCCTGGGCCTCGGCCTTGATCAGAAATCCGAATCGGCCTCCTTTCCAACGGCCTCCAACGTGGTGAACGGCACCGGCTCGACCATCACGGGGCAGAAGGCCGATTTCTCGCGATTGTGGTCCCGCCTGGTGCTGGGAAAGCGATTCGATTTCCAGCACGTCTCCCCCTACCTCGGGATCGAGTATGCCAAGCCGCTCTCTTCGACGGACGCCGATGCCAGCGCTCCAACCACCAATTGGGCCAAAGTGCTCGCCCCGAAGAGCCAACTGGGCTTTGTGGTGGGGCTCTCCTTCTAGTCCCAACGATTGTGCAACCGGGTTTCTTGAGACTCCAGTAATAACCAGAGAAAGGGCCCGCCAATGCGGGCCCTTTCTCTGGAACAGGATGGGTTACATGTGGGCGATGATGTTATCGCCGAACTCGCTGCACTTCACTTCGGTGGCGCCTTCCATGAGGCGGGCGAAGTCATACGTGACCTTCTTGCTGGCGATGGCGCCGTCCATGCCCTTGATGATGAGGTCGGCGGCTTCGGTCCAACCCAGGTGGCGGAGGAGCATTTCGCCGCTGAGGACGACGGAGCCGGGGTTGACCTTGTCGAGGTTGGCGTACTTGGGGGCGGTGCCGTGGGTGGCTTCGAAGACGGCATGGCCGGTGACGTAGTTGACGTTGCCGCCGGGGGCGATGCCGATGCCGCCCACCTGGGCCGCGAGGGCGTCGGAGAGGTAGTCACCATTGAGGTTCAGGGTGGCGATGACGTCGAACTCCTCGGGGCGGGTGAGCACCTGCTGGAGGGTGATGTCGGCGATGGCATCCTTGATCACGATGCCGTTGGGCAGCTTGCACCAGGGGCCGCCGTCGATCTCCACGGCGCCGAATTCCTTCTTGGCGAGGTCGTAGCCCCAGCGCATGAAGCCACCTTCGGTGTACTTCATGATGTTGCCCTTGTGCACGAGGGTGACGGACTTCTGCTTGGTGTCGATGGCGAACTGGATGGCCGCGCGCACGAGGCGCTCGGTGCCTTCCTGGGACACGGCCTTGATGCCGAGACCGCTGGTCTGGGGGAAGCGGATCTTGGCGAACTCCTTGGGGAAGTTCTCCTTGAGGAAGGCCTGGAGCTTCTGGTTGGCCTCGCTGCCCATCTCGAACTCGATGCCGGCGTAGATGTCCTCGCAGTTCTCACGGAAGATGGTCATGTCCACCTTCTCGGGGTGCTTCACGGGGGAGGGCACGCCCTTGAACCAGCGCACGGGGCGCAGGCAGGTGTAGAGGTCCAGCATCTGGCGGAGGGCCACGTTCAGGCTGCGGATGCCACCGCCGATGGGGGTGGTGAGGGGGCCCTTGATGGACACGAGGTACTCGCGGCAGGCTTCCACCGTCTCGTCGGGGAGCCAAGTGCCGAAGAGGTTGTAGGCCTTCTCGCCGGCGTAGACTTCCATCCACTTGATCTGCTTCTTGCCGCCGTAGGCCTTGGCCACGGCCGCGTCGAGCACGCGCACGGAGGACTTCCAGATGTCGGGGCCGGTGCCATCGCCTTCGATGAAGGGCACGATCGGATGGTCGGGGACGATCAGCTTCCCGTTCTCGATGCGGATCTTGGCGCCGTCGGCGGGGGGCGTCATCTTGACTTCGGCCATGGGATTCCTCCAGGAGTGAAACAAGCCAGATTCCCACGGCGGGCCGGGAGGATCAAGGAACGAGGTCACACCGGTGACCCCAGGGGTGTGACTTAGACGCGGCCTTCCAGGATCTTGAGGACCAGCCCCGGGAAGCCCCGGATGAGGGATTCCTTTCGATCCGGCGCGACGATCAGCAGGAAGGCGGAGCCTTCCACCGTGGCGGTGAAGCGATGGGGCCGGTTCCGGAGGTAGGCTTCGGGCTCCAGGAATCCCTCTTGCAGATCCTGGGGCTGGAGGGTGCGGCTGACCCCATCCTGTTCCAGGCGAATGCTTCCCATGAGCACCTGCACGAGGCCGTTGGGCCGTTCCCCGGCGCGGAAGAGCACCTCCCCCTCCTGGGCCATGCGGCGCTCCGGGGCCAGGTCGAAGCGCTTCTGCAGGGTCTGCAGGGCATCGTTGCTCTCCTGAAGTCGCCAGGTGAACTGCTTGCAGAGGAGGCGGGTGAGGTCGGGCAGGTCGGCCATGATGAGGTCGAGGTGCTCGGGCTGCAGGCGCAGGGCCTGGCTGGCGCCCACGGTGGTGACGGTGGCGGTGCGCATCCGGGCCCCGAAATAGGCCATCTCGCCCACGATGCCGGGCACGTGGGGCGTGCATTCGAGGGTGGCCAGCTGCTCGCCGCCCCGGGAGATCACGAGGCTGCCGGAGAGCACCAGGAAGAGGCAGCGATCCTCTTCCCCCTCCTGGATGAGGGGCTCGCCATCCCGGTAGCGGATGAAATCGATTTCGGGGCAGCGGGCCAGAAGCTGCCCCACCTCGGGCAGGACATCGGCGGGCAGGCGGCTCGGTTCCAGGGGGTCGGGCAAGGGCGGCTCCCAGGAAGGCATCGGCGGCCCCCCGGGAAATCTAAGAATTCGGCCCCTGGCCCCGCCTTCCGGGGGCGTTGTGCCTTCGATCCTTTGAGGGTGGGCCCTTCATCGCTACGATGGAGGGTTCCTTGGAGGTCTTTCCATGAAGAAGCCCGTTCGCGTCGCAGTCACCGGGGCCGCCGGCCAGATCGGCTACAGCCTGCTCTTCCGCATCGCCGAAGGCTCGATGCTGGGTGCGGATCAGCCCGTCATCCTCCAGCTGCTCGAGATCACCCCGGCCCTGAAGGCGCTCCAGGGCGTCGTGATGGAGCTTCAGGATTGCGCCTTCCCGCTGCTCGCGGGCGTGGTGACCTCCGATGATCCGATGGTGGCCTTCAAGGACGCCGACTACGCGCTGCTCGTGGGCGCCATGCCCCGCAAGCAGGGCATGGAGCGCAGCGATCTGCTCTCCGCCAACGGCGGCATCTTCAAGCCCCAGGGCGCGGCCCTGAGCGAAGTGGCCAGCCGCGACGTGAAGGTGCTCGTGGTGGGCAACCCCGCCAACACCAACGCGCTCATCGCGCAGCAGAACGCCCCCAAGCTCAAGCCCGAGCAGTTCCACGCCATGGTGCGCCTGGATCACAACCGCGCCATGAGCCAGCTGGCCGAGCGCACGGGCAAGACCGTGAACGACATCAAGAAGATGACCATCTGGGGCAACCACAGCGTCACCCAGTTCCCCGACCTCTTCCACTGTGAGGTGGCTGGCCAGAACGCCCACGCCGCCGTGAACGACCAGGCCTGGTATGAGGGCACCTTCATCCCCACCGTGGCCAAGCGCGGCGCCGCCATCATCGAGGCCCGCGGCCTCTCCTCCGCCGCTTCCGCCGCCAACGCCGCCATCGACCACATGCGCTCCTGGGCGCTCGGCACCGCCGAGGGTGATTGGACCTCCATGGCCCTGCCCAGCGATGGCAGCTACGGCATCCCCAAGGGCCTGATCTACGGCTTCCCCTGCACCGTGAAGAACGGCGTGGCTTCCATCGTTCAGGGCCTGCAGATCAACGACTTCTGCCGCGCCAAGATGGATGCCACCGCCAAGGAGCTCGAAGAGGAGCGCCAGGCCGTGAAGGACCTGGGGCTCGTGAAGTAGCCTTCCCCGAGGTGCGATGAAAAACGCCGGGGCGACCCGGCGTTTTTCGTGGGGGGCGAAACGGCCCCGCGCAGGCTCAGGCGAGGGGCAGCTCCAGGGTGAACCGGGTGCCCTGGCCCACGGCGCTCCAGAGGTGGATCTGCCCGCCGGCCTTGCCCACGAGGGCGCGCACGGAGGCGAGGCCCAGCCCCGTGCCCTTGCCCGGGGCCTTGGTGGTGAAGAAGGCATCGAAGACCTTGGCCTGCACCTCCGGGCTCATGCCCTGGCCCGTGTCCTCCACCTCCAGGAGGGCCATGCCTTCGGCGGTGCGGCGGGAGCGGAGGGTGATGCGTCCCCCCTCGGGCATGGCGTCCCGGGCGTTGGCCACGAGGTTCACGAGGATCTGATCCACCTGGGCCGGATGGCCCACGAGGGGCAGGGGCTCGTCCTGGATTTCAATCTGGAGCCGGATGTTCCGGGGCAGGAGCACCTTGAGCAGGGGTTCGGCGGCCCGGGCCCGGGCGCCCAGATCGAAGGCCGCGGCGGGGCCGCCTTCCCGCCCGAAGGCCAGCAGTTGATGGGTGAGTTCCGCGGCGCGATCCATGGCCTGTTTGGCGCGGAGGAGGTCTTTGGCCTGCGGGGGCTGGCCATCTTCCATGTCCGCCTCGATGAGGTTGAGGTAGTTCCCCGAGGCGCAGAGGAGGTTGTTCAGGTCGTGGGCCAGGCCCGCCCCCAGGCTGGCCAAGGCGTTCATGCGCTGGGTGCGGATCATGAGGCTCTGGCTCTGCTCCAGGGCCTCGGTGCGCTCCTGCACCCGCTGCTCCAGGGTGGACGTGAACACGCGCAGATCCCGGATCGCGAGGAACTGCCGCACCAGGAGGATCACCACGATGGCGACCCCCACCCAGGGCAGCACGGGATCCCAGCCCTTGGCGCCCTGCATCAGATAGGCCACGCCCAGGGCGAGGGCGGGGAGCACGGGGAGGTAGGGCAGGGTGGCCGCGAACCAGCCTAAATCCTGGGTTTCAGCCCGGTCGGGGCTGTGGCCCACGGGCTCGGGGGAGAGCGGCGCCAGGAGGCGGGCCATGGGGATGCAGAAGGACAGGAAATCGAAGACGGTGTTGCCCGTGCCATAGGTGCCCTTCAGCGTGAGCACGGCCCAGCCCAGGTTGCCCAGGAAGGTCATCAGGAGGCCCAGGGTGATCCAGCCCAGGGGCCCCTTGAAGGCCTGGGCGGGTTGGCTGGCCCCCAGGTAGATCGCGACGCCGAGCACGAGGATGGAGGTCAGGGGGAAGGCCAGGGTGAACAGCTTCCGGGTCAGGGGCTCCGTGGAGGCGGCAAAGAGGTCGCCCCACCCGAGGATCCAGAGGATGAAGAAGAGCGCGAGGGCGAAGACCAGGGCGTCCAGCGCCTTCCGCCACCGCTCCCGCGCGCCCCGCGGAGCCAGCGGCCAGGTCAACAAGCCCCAGGCCTGGAGCAACCCCCCCGCCAGCTGGAGCAGCAGGGCGGTATTGATCAGGGCCTCCTTGGGCTGGAGGCCGAGGGCCGCGGCCATCCGGATGAGCCCCCCCAGGGAGATGAGCCCCAGTGAGACCGCCAGGACGCGCCAGCCCCGGGCTTCGGCGGGCTCCGCCTTCGCCCGCGCCAGGGAGATCAGGATGGAGGCCAGGAACAGGAGGCTTGGGAGCCCCAGGTCGAAGACCCGGCCCGGAATCCCGCCTGCGAGGTGGGCGGAGAGGACCGAGGCCACCAGGGCGCCGACGAGGGCCAAGCCCATCGCCTTGGGGAAGGCCCTGCGCGGGTCGGTGCCGAGAGGGTAGAAGGAAATGGGAGCGATCCGTGGGTGGGGCGGCTTGGGCCGGGCGCGGGGGAGGGGCGGGTGCCTGCCTAATGATACGAGGCGAGATTCCGTATCATCGCCGTCCGGGGTGGACGCCTGATTCCAGGGGCGAGTCTCAGCCCCAGCCCAGCTCTTCCAGCCGCTCCTCCCCCAGGCCGAAATGGTGGGCCAGCTCGTGCAGCACCGTGATCACCACCTCTCGGCGAAGCTCCTCCGGATCCGGGAAATCGGCTTCGAGGACCCGGCGGTACAGCAGGATCCGATCGGGGAGGGGGCTCGGATCGTGGCCCCGCTCGGGCAGGGGTGTGCCGAGGTAGAGGCCGTAGAGGTCGGCGTCCCCTTCCTCGATCTGGATCACCACGTTGTCGAGGTAGGGCCGGAATTCGGCCGGAAGGGTGTCCAGGGCCTCTTCCACCAACCTTCGGAACGCTTCGCGACTGGCGGTCATGTCCTGGCCTCCCGCCCCAAGGATGGGCCCATCCGGTTGACGGTGGAGGCCTCGAAGCGGATGGTGGGGGACAGCGTCTCAGGAACCCCGTGGCCCACCTCGTCTTCACCGGCAATTTGCAGCGCCATGTCGCGTGTCCGCCAGGGGACTATCCCGGCGCCACCGTGGCCGAAGTGCTGGAGTCGGCCTTCCGGGAACGGCCCCTGGCCCGGGGCTACGTGCTGGATGAACGGGGCTCGCTCCGGCACCACATGGTGGTGTTCGTGGATGGCACGGCGGTGGCCGATCGGACGTGCCTCGGAGATCCCGTGGGACCTGGTGCCCAGGTGTATGTGATGCAGGCCCTTTCGGGAGGTTGAGATGTCGGAGCGTGTGCTGGTTTCCACCCGCAAGGGGCTCTTCACCGTGGATCGCCGTGGGCTGGATCGGTGGGAGATCGCCCAGGCGGCCTTCCTGGGGGACAACGTCACCCTGAGCCTCGTGGATCCCCGGGATGGGGCCTGGTACGCGGCCCTGGACCATGGGCACTTCGGGGTGAAGCTGCACCGCTCCGAGGATCAGGGGGCCAGTTGGACCGAGATCGCCGTACCCGCCTACCCCGAAGCCCCTGAAGGGCACGTGGAGAAGGATTGGATGGGCCGCGAGATCCCCTGGAAGCTCATCCGCATCTGGGCCCTGGAAGCGGGCCACCCCTCGCGTCCGGGTGAACTCTGGGCGGGCACCCTGCCCGGGGGGCTCTTCCGGTCCCCGGATCGGGGCGCCACCTGGGAGTTGGTGCGCAGCCTCTGGGACCACCCGGATCGCTTGCGCTGGTCCGGTGGCGGCGCCGACTACCCCGGCCTCCACTCCATCTGCATCGATCCCCGGGAGGCCCGGCGCATGGCCGTGGGGGTGTCCACGGGCGGGGCCTGGTTCACGGAGGATGGCGGCGCCTCGTGGACCTGCCGGGGCGAGGGGCTCCGGGCGGAGTACATGCCCCCCGATCAGGCCCAGGATCCCGTGATGCAGGACGTGCACCGGCTCGTGCAGAGCCCCGTGGACCCGGCCACCTTCTGGATCCAGCACCACAACGGCATCTTCGTCACCCGGGATGGTGCGGCCCATTGGGAGGAGATCAAGGAGGCCGGCCCCTCCGTCTTCGGATTCGCGGTGGTGGCCCACCCCCGGGAAGCCGGCACGGCCTGGTTCGTGCCGAGCATCAAGGATGAGCGGCGCATCCCCGTGGGCGGCTCCGTGGTGGTCACCCGCACCCGGGATGGCGGCCGTTCCTTCGAGACGCTGCGCGAGGGGTTGCCCCAGGTGCACGCTTACGATCTGGTGTACCGGCACGCCCTGGCCATCGATGGCACGGGGCAGCGGCTGGCCTTCGGGAGCACCACGGGCAGCCTCTGGATCTCCGAAGATGGGGGCGACCGCTGGCATACCGTGGCGGTGCACCTGCCGCCCGTCTATGCGGTGACCTTCGTTCCCTGAATGCCCGGTGCGGTTCGGAGGGGCGGATCGACCTTTCGCCCCTCCGGTCGACCCTCGTCTCGTGGGGGCCCTACACTGGGAAGCCGGCGCCCGCCGGATGCCACCCGGAGTCCCCATGTCCCGTTTCAATCGCCTGGCCTTCGCCCTCCTGCTCGGAGGCGCCGCCCTCTCGGCCCAGATCCCCAACCCTTTGAACCTCCCCGACCCCCTGGGCCTCTCCAAGAAGCCCGCGCCCGCGCCGGCCCCCACGCCCCGTCGGGAAGCCCGCCGCGCCCCCCGCCGGAGCCCGGAGGAAGGCAAGCGCCATGAAGGCAAGCATAAGGGTCACGATCGCGGGAAGCACAAGGGCCATCGCGACTAGGCCAATCCGTAAAGGCATGAAAAGAGGGCGCCCTGGGCGCCCTCTTTTCATGCCTGCCCGTGCCCGGCGCGCTGGCGGGGAGCCCGGGAAAGGCTGACCTTTGGGGGCGGAGGGCTTATGTACGTCGGAGCCCCCAGTGCACTCGCGAGCTATGCCTACCAGCAGGCCGGTGGAAGCACGCAGGGAATCCTTGCGGCGCTGAACGTGGCCACCCAGGCGGGCAGCGATGTGGCCGGCCTGCTGCAGAGCGCCGGAGCCACCGGGGTGCAGGCGGGGCCAGCCCCGGGCCTGACGGCCGAGACCTACGCCTTCAACGCGGCGGCGGGCCAGGGCGCCCAGGCCCTTCAGGACCTGCTGAATCCGCCTTTGGGCTACGCCAACCTGTTCATGAACCCCCAAGGGGTCACGGACCCCGCCCAGGCCCAGGCCTACGCAGCCTACCTGTACAGCCAAGCCCAGGCCCAGGGGCAGACGACCCTGTTGACGAAGGCCATGCTGAAGGCGGCCGATGCCACCGCTCAAACCGCCACCACCCAGCTCCAAGCGCCTGCGGCCAAGGAACCCGTGGCCGAGGCCCCGGCGAAGCGGGCGGCGCCTGCGATGGGCTTCGATCCCCTCGATACGAACCAGGACGGCCTCGTTTCCCCGGCGGAATCCCGGGCCTACGGCCTGAGCCATCCGGGGCTGGATCCCATGGATGCGAACTACGATGGCTTCGTGTCCACGGCGGAGGAACTGGCCTACGCCCGGGCCCACGCCTTCCTGGATCCCCAGGACACGAACTACGACGGCTACGTCTCCACCGGAGAAGCACGAGCCTATTCCCTGAGGCACCCGGATTACAGCCGTCCGCAGGCCGGGGCGGCCGGATGGGATGTCTACGCCTGAGGGCTCAGTTGGGCAGCTCCGGGAGGCTGGCGAGGAAGGCTTCGCCGCAGCCTCGCAGCCGCACGTACTCCCCTTCGATGCGCTCCGCATAGACGATGCGGGCCATCATCAGCGCGGTCACGAGGCTGGCGAGGAGCAGCAGGATCCCCGCCGCCACGCCGCCGCAGTTGTCCCCGGTGCCAGCCTGGATGGCCAGCGCCAGACCCGCCACGGGCCCCAGGCAGCCCACGGCGATCCAGAGGTTCCGGCGCTTGCGATGGGTGGTGCACAGGCCCGGGGCCACGGTGGCCTTCTTGCGCACGATGAGCGCCACGATGGCGTAGATGAGCAGGGCGAAGAGGGCGATGAGGTACAGCGCCGGGGTGTGCCAGTAGAGCGTCCGCTCCTTGATGGGCTCCTCCGCGGGGGCGTTGCACTTCACGCAGCGGTGGGGCAGCTCCGCGCCGAGGTGCATCACGACGCTCTTGCCCAAGCGCCAAACGCCTCCGCTGCCGCCGGGATCGAGGGCGGCGCGGGGTGGGGCGTAGGGATTGTGGAGGTCGGACATGGACGTTCCCTGGGATCGGAGTCGGTGGAGGTCGGTGGGGATGCCTCCAGTCTAGGGTGGGCCTCCGCGCTTCCTTCCTGACAATCCGGGATGCGAAAAGGGCGGGGATCGCTCCCCGCCCTCCTGCTTCAACCCGGGGGGCTGATGTCTAGCTGCAGCCCGTGGTGGCGCCGCAGGTCTGGCACTTCATGCAGGCGCCGTTGCGCACGAGGGTGAGGTGGCCGCACTCGGGGCAGGGATCCCCGGTGTAGCCCTTCTCGCGGGCGGATTGGGCGGCGGCGTACTTGTTGCCGCCCGCAGTGGGGGCGCCGGCGGTGGCCATGGCCATGGCGGGGGCGGGCGTGGAAGGGGTGGAAGCGCTCGCGTCTTCGCTCATGGTGGGGAAGGGCAGGGGCTGGGTGCCCGCCGTGGGGGCGAAGCTGGCCACGGCGCTTTGGGGCTTGGTCTGTTGGTTCTGCATCAGCTGCTCGGCATCCACGTGGGCCAGGTCGTAGCGGCCCAGGTAGCTGATGGACAGCTCGCGGAAGATGAAGTCGATGATGCTCGTGGACAGCTTGATGGTGTCGCTGCCCATGACCATGCCGTTGGGCTCGAAGCGGGTGAAGAGGAAGGCCTCGCAGTACTCCTCGAGGGGCACGCCGTGCTGGAGGCCCATGCTCACCGCGATGGCGAAGCAGTTGAGGAGGCTGCGGAAGGCGGCGCCTTCCTTGTGGATGTCGATGAAGATCTCACCGAGGGCGCCATCCTCGTACTCGCCGGTGCGGAGGTAGAGCTTGGTGCCGCCGATGGTGGCGCTCTGGGTGTAGCCGCCGCGGCGGTTGGGCAGGCGGCGGCGGTAGGTGCGCACCAGCTGCTGGGCGAGGGCCTGGGCGACCACGGGGGTCTTTTCGGCATGGGTGGCGGCTTCATCCGTGAGGGTGTCGGCGCCTTCCAGCAGGTCCAGGTTGGTGGCCATGGCCTGGCTCATCTTGCTTCCGTCGCGGTAGAGGGCGACGGCCTTGAGCATGAGCTGCCAGGAGGCCTCGTAGATCTTGGCGATGTCCTCGACCGTGCTCTCCACGGGGAGGTTGATGGTCTTGGAGATGGCACCGGAGAGGAAGGGCTGGGCGGCGCCCATCATGCGCAGGTGGCCCATGGCGGCGATGAAGCGCTGGCCGGTGCGGCCGCACTTGTTGGCGCAGTCGAAGATGGGCAGGTGCTCGTCGCGCAGGTGGGGCGCGCCTTCCACGGTCATGGTGCCGGTGAGGGCGGCCATGAAGGCGTCGATGCGATCCTGCACGAAGTTCTTCTTCAGGCGCTCCATGTCCACCACGAAGGAGGGATCGAAGGCCGTGGGGAGCTGGGCTTCGATGGAGGCGATCTCCTCCTCGCTCCAACCGTTCTGGAGCAGCATCGAGCGGGTGATGCCGGGGGTTTCGTCGGTGATCTCCTGCCAACCCACCACGTGGCGCTCGATGTCCTTGATCTGGGAGGGCGTGTAGCCCTGCCGCATCAGGGCCTCGGGGATGGCGGAGTTCACGAGCTTGAAGTAGCCGCCGCCGGCGAGCTTCTTGAACTTCACGAGGGCGAAGTCGGGCTCGACGCCGGTGGTGTCGCAATCCATCAGCAGGCCGATGGTGCCCGTGGGGGCGAGCACGGTGGTCTGGGCGTTGCGGTAGCCCCAGGCCTCGCCGTAGGTGAGGGCCGTATCCCAGCTTTCGCGGGCGGCTTCGACGATGCGCTTGGGCACGCCGGCACCGGTGAGGCCCTGCGGCACCACGGAGAGCTGCTCGTACTCTGCGGCGGGCGCGTTGTAGGCGGCGCGGCGGTGGTTGCGGATCACGCGGAGCATGCTGTCCGCGTTCTTCTGGTAGCCGGGGAAGGGGCCCTGTTCGCGGGCCATCTCGGCGGAGGCGGCGTAGGCGTCGCCCGTGAGGATGGCCGTGAGGGTGGCGCACCACTGGGTGCCTTCGAGGCTGTCATAGGGGATGCCCATGCGCATGAGCATGGCGCCCAGGTTGGCGTAGCCGAGGCCCAGGGTGCGGAACTCGTAGCTCAGCTTGGCGATGGCCTCGCTGGGGAACTGGGCCATGAGCACGCTGATCTCGAGGACGATGGTCCAGAGGCGGATGCCGTGGCGGTAGCCCTCGAGGTCGAAGCCGCCATCGGCGGTGAGGAAGGTGCACAGGTTCAGGGACGCCAGGTTGCAGGCGGTGTCATCCAGGAACATGTACTCGGAGCAGGGGTTGCTCGCGTTGATGCGGCCATCGGCGGGGCAGGTGTGCCAGTCGTTGATGGTGGTATCGAACTGGAGGCCGGGGTCGGCACAGGCCCAGGCGGCGTAGTTCACCTTGTGCCAGAGGTCGCGGGCGCGGAGCTTCTTGGAGGGCTTGCCATCGGTGCGACGGATGAGCTCCCAATCGCCGTCCATCTCCAGGGCGCGCATGAAGGCGTCGGGTACGCGCACGGAGTTGTTGGAGTTCATGCCGCCCACGGTCATGTAGCCTTCGCCGTCCCAGGACGTGTCGTAGCCGGCGAGGTCGCGGGCGAAGTCGCCTTCGGCGAGGCGGCCCATGCACTGGGCGAGGAAGGCGCTGGGCACGCCCTCGCGCTTGGCCTTGGCCAGGGCCTTCTTCAGGGCCTCGTTGGTCTTGGGGTCGGCGTCCTTGGAGGTGGAACCCTCCACGGCCTTGCAGAGCTCATCCCAGTGCTTCTTGATGATGAGGCTGCCCGCGGCCAGCATGGCCACCTTGCGCTCTTCGAGGACCTTCCAGTCCACGAAGGTTTCGATGTCGGGGTGATCCAGGTCGAGGGTGACCATCTTGGCGGCGCGACGGGTGGTGCCGCCCGACTTGATGGCGCCGGCGGCCTTGTCGCCCACGGCCAGGAAGGACATGAGGCCGCTGCTCTTGCCGCCGCCGGAGAGGGGCTCCTCGGAGCCGCGGATCTTGGAGAAGTTGGAGCCGGTGCCGGAGCCGTACTTGAAGATGCGGGCCTCGCGGGTCCACAGATCCATGATGCCGCCCTCATTCACGAGGTCGTCGGCCACGCTCTGGATGAAGCAGGCGTGGGGCTGGGGGCGCTCGTAGGCGGAGGTGGACTTCATCAGTTCGCCGGTCTTGGGGTCCACATAGGTGTGGCCCTGGGCGGGGCCGGCGATGCCGTAGGCGTAGTGCAGGCCCGTGTTGAACCACTGGGGGCTGTTGGGGGCGCACATTTGCTTGGCGAGCATGTAGGTCAGCTCGTCGTAGAACGCCTGGGCGTCTTCGGCGGTGTCGAAGTAGCCGTTCGTCTCACCCCAGTGGCGCCAGCAGCCGGCGAGGCGGTGGAAGACCTGGCGGGAATCCGTTTCGCCACCGTTCTGGGCGTCGATGCCCTTCCGACGGAAGTACTTCTGGGCCAGGATGTCGACGGCCACCTGGGACCAGGAATCCGGCACCATCACGTCCTTGGCTTCGAAGACCACCTTGCCGTCGAGCTTCGTGATTCGGCTGGTTCGGGGAACGAAAGTGATTCCCTTCAGGGGATCCTGTCCGGCCTGGGTGAAGTGACGGGCGATCTTCATGGCGGGCGCCTCGGGAGGAGAGGGTGGTGAGGGTGGGGTGGAAACGGGCAGGCGGGCGCCACAGCCCCTGGGAGAGCCGACGAAAAGACCCCCCAAGTGCTTGGGTTGTCTGCGCCGGACCTCTAGGGATTGTGTCGGATGAAAAGAATCACCCCAAGATGTAGGGGTGTCAAGGGGCAACCCATGCCATCTTCGCAATTCTTAACAATTGCAGAAAATGGTGCAGATGCAGATTTAGCAAGGGTTTTGACTGGGCTTTTTGTCAGGTAACCCGTATTCTGGGGGGAAGCCGGGCCCCATGCATCGGGTCGCGACGAACCGGGTCAGGTCGGAAGAAGCAGCCCTAAGTCGAGTCCCCGAGTGCCGTGGCAAGCCCGGCCCTTTTGCGCCTGCGGCGCCAAAGGACCGCGCCCGCCTTCGCGAGTCGGCACTGGCCTAGGCTCCCGGCGGGGGCCCCGTCTTGAAGGCTCCCCCGGAGCCTCCAAGACGACCCGCCTGGTCGCCCACAGGGCAAGCCCGGTCCTCCCTTTGCCTGGAGCGCGGCGTCGCCGCGCGTGTCCAAGGCTGCGGGGATCACCTAAACCGGGACCCGAATCGAGCTCCCAATTTCATTTCCCCGCCCTGCACACCGCATACAGCGGGCACGGCAGGCAATGCGGCTTCTGCCGAACCCCCGGGCAATCCCCCAGGATCCCCAGGTGGCTGATCGCGAAATCAAAAGTCAGCGGATCCTCGGGGCAAGCCATTCTCAGCCCCTCCGTGACTTCCCGGGCCATGCGGCCATCGGGGGTGGTGCGGGCGCTGAGGCCGATGAACCGGGCCGTCCGCGCCACGTGAGTATCCAACGGAATGAGCAGGGTCGCGGGTTCGAGCCCCTTCCATACGCCCAAATCGGGCCAGCCGGGCCGCACCATCCACCGCAGGAACATGCGCCAACGCTTGCAGGCGCCGCCTTCGGCGGGATCCGGGAGGGAGAATCGGAATCCGTAGGTGTCCGGACCCTCCCGCCGCAGACGCTGCACCAGCCTGGAAAGGGCGGCGTCGGGATCCTCCCCGGAGCGGGGGGTGAAGGCCGCCTCCAGACCTTCCCCCGCGTCGATGCGTTTCCAGGCTAGGAGCCAATGGATGAGATCCTCCGCGGTGTGGAAGCGCCACACCCAGGGGCCCAGGGTCCGCTTGAGCTCCCGTGAGATCTGCGAGGCGGTCCGCGCCTTCATCCACTGGGCGGGCCTGGGGCCCAAGGGGGCCAGGCCCGCCTCGATGGCCCGCATCATGGGCGCCACCTTGCCATAGGCCAGGGTGGAAGCGACCCAGGCCACCGGTTCCCGATCGGCGGCATCCGGGAACCGCAGCGGGATCGTCAGGGGGTCCAGGACCAGGGCCTCGGGCCGGTCGTAGTGAGCCTTGAGGGCCTCCAGGTGGCGGCGCAGCTTCATGGGCGGGGGGACCGAGGCATCCCTCCATTCAACCCCGGAAAGGCCTTGGGGGTGGAGGTGGGTGGAATTTCGAGGGGCACCTTCGCAAATCTCCTTGGGATATCTAGCATTCTTGCGCTACGCTCTGGAGTTGGGCGCGTCGCCCATTGGAGCAACCATCAGCATGAGCATGCGCGGTCTGGGTAGCCTGGCGAACCTGGCGAAGATCCTCGAAGCAGCGTCCAACCCTGAGTCTGATCTCCGGGAAGACCGTCAGAAGCCCAAGAAGGTTCTCCACGGCAAGCGCGTGAGCGCGAAGAAGGCCGTGGACCCCAAGCGCAAGGCCTGGCATGAGCGCCGCCTCAAGGAGCTGAACAAGAAGGCTCCCACGCAGGCTTCGGACTCCGCCAAGCCCTCCACCCCCGCCGTGCCGACCGCCGACCCCAAGGCCGCCAAGGCCGTGGCCGCCGGCCTCTCCGGCAGCCTCATCAGCGCCCTCGCCGCCGCCAAGCCCGGCGCCGCGAAGCCTGATTCCCAGAACAAGCGCCAGGAAGCCTGGAAGCGCAAGCCCGGCGATCCTGTTTTCTAAACGGAACCCCGAACAGCAAAGAGGGCCGCGATCGCGGCCCTCTTTGCGTTTGCACCAGGCTTCAGGCCGGGACGGCCACCTTGTACTTGCGGCCGATCCAGGTGCGGGCGAGGGGCTTCTCCAACAGGCCCTGCCGCAGCTGGCCCAGGTTGAAGAGGGCGAGGTCGAGCACGGGTGTCTCGGCGCCCAGGGTGCCATCCGCGAGGCGTTCGCCCACCTCGGCCTTGGGCATGGCGCGCAGCTGGCCGCCCACTCGGAAGATCACCTGATCCTCGTCCATGAGCGCGGCACCGGCTTCCTGGGTGAGGCGGTCCACCTTGCGCAGCATGCCATCGATGGCGCAGCCGCTGGGGTTGGTGGCCATGTTCGGCTCCACCACCACGAGCAGGCGATCCTCGAAGATCTCCCAGGCGCCCTCGTAGACGTGCCCTTTGTGGCGCCAGTTGCCGAGCACTTCCGTGAGCCCGGCCTCCAGCCGCTGACGGCCTTCGGCATCCAAGGCCCGATCCAGGGCCCGCACCCAAAGGCGGCTTTCGTCGGGGAGGGGGAGGAAGGCTTCGCGCATGGGTTCATTGTACGCCCAGGGCATCCTCCAGCACGCGGGCCAGGGGACGCACCCGGGCCGGATCGGCCAGGAAGGCGCCGCGGGAGGCCACCAGGCGGGCGGACGCGTGGCCCAGGGTGGCCAATTCCACCAGGTCATGGGCCTTGAGGGTGGAGCCCGTCTGCACGAGGTCCACGATGGCATCGGCCAAGCCCAGCAGGGGCGCCAGTTCCACGCTGCTTTGCAGGGGGACGAGCTCCGCCACGAGCCCTTCGCGCTGGAGCCAGGTTTCCGTGGCCCGCGTGAACTTGGTGGCGAGGCGCAGGTGGGTTTTGGAGGTGAGGGCCTCCAAGGTCGTGCCCCGGGGCGCGCAGAGGGAGAGGCGGCAGGCGCCGAAGCCCAGGTCCGCCAACTCCAGGAGGTCCACATCCAGCTCGTCGAGGGTGTCGGAGCCGACGACGCCCAGCGCGGCCACACCCGCCGCCACGTAGCGGGGCAGGTCGGCCCCCTTGAGAAGCAGCGCCTCCACGCCGGGTGTGGCGGTGGGGATGTGCAGGATGCGGGACTTGAGGGCGACTTCGTCCAGGGCCAGGGCGGTGCCCCGCAGGCGCGGGACCAGCTCGTCTCCGATGCGGCCCTTGGGGAGGGCGATCAGCAAGGGGCTCATGGCAGCTCCGTGAACAAGTCGGGCCGGGTGTCAGCGAGGTCGAGCAGCCGGGAGAGGCGCACGCAAAATCCGGCGGCGCGCCAAGGCCTTCCAAGGTCGGGATAGAGGCGGTCGTAGCGTCCGCCGCTGGCCAGTTCCGCCTGGGCGCCCTCCGTCCACAGGCGAAGGGTGGGACCGGTGTAGAAATCGAGGCCCTCCACATCCGCCGGGTCGATGCGCAGGGTGAGGCCCTCGGGCAGCATGGGCGTGAGGGAGTTGGCGGCGCGGTGGAGCTCCGCCAGTTCCTCCTCCAACAGGCCCGCATAGGGACTGCGCGTGAGGGGCTCCAGGCTGGCGGCGCCATCCAGGTCCGCGAGCAGCAGTTCGGCGTGCGAGCCCAAGGCGGCTTCGGCCCGGTGACCCTTGAGGGCTTCCTTCAACCGGTGGGGTGCGCGTCGGCTCATGGCCGAGACTACGGCGGCCTTGAGGGCGGGCGAGACACCTTCGGCTTCCAGGGGTTTCCGCAGCAGGGCCGCGTGGCCCAATTGGAGAAGCCCCCCCTTCAATCCAAGGACGCCGGGCACCGCCATGAGCAGGCGCGCCAGTTCGAGGTCGGCATCATCCGCGCGATCCAAGTGCAGGCGTTCGCAGCCCACTTCAAAGCGCTCCACGGCCTCCCAAGGTTGGGTCGGGCGGCGGAACACGGCACCCGCGTAGCAGATGCGCGGAGGCGGTTCCGTGAAGCGGGTGGAGAGCAGGCGGGCGAGGCTGAGGGTGAAGTCGCTGCGCAGGGCCACGCGCTCGGGCCCATCGAAGAACTGCACGTAGGGCGTGGCGACGCTTCCATCCTCCAACGGTTCCCGGAGGATGAGGGAAGGGTGCAGCTCGCGATAGCCCTCGGTCCTGAGCAGGTCCATGAGGGCGGTTTCCCAAGCGCGGAGGCGCGTGGCGGGGGTGAAGAGGAGATCCGGGAAGTGGGGCGTGTGGGTGGGCATGAAGGGCTCAGGCGGAGGGCGTGGAGGTGCGTTCCGAGTGGCGGCGGGCCAGCACGGCGGTCACGTCGGCGAGGGTGCAGCCGCGATCCAGCAGAAGCATCTGGAGGTGGAAGAGGAGGTCGGCGGCCTCGCCCAGGAATTCCTCGCGGGCGGGCGCATGCTCAGGGGCCAAGTTCTTCGCGGCGAGCACCACCTCACCCGCTTCTTCCACCACCTTCTTGGCGATGCGATCGAGGCCCTGGGCGAAGAGCTTCTGGGTATAGCTGCCATCCCGATTCGCTCCCGCGCGGCGAGCCTGGAGGATGCGCTCCAGTTCACCGAGGAAGGGGATCCCTTCACTGCGGCCCTCGCCGAAGCAGGTGTCGGTGCCGCGGTGGCAGGTGGGGCCCTCGGGCTCCGCGGTGATGAGCAACGTATCGCCATCGCAATCGGCCTCGATGGACACCACCTTCAGCCGATGGCCGCTGGTTTCACCTTTGACCCACAGGGATTGCCGGGAACGGCTCCAGAAGGTGACGTAGCCCGATCGGATCGTGAGTTGGAGGGACTCGCGATTGAGCCAGCCCAGCATGCGTACCTCGCCCGAGGGCGCCTGCACGATGCCCGGAATGAGGCCCTGAGCATCGAAGAGGAGTTCGTTGGGATTCAGCATGGGCGCACCTCAAAGCCGGAATCGGCGAGGAAGGTCTTGAGGTCGGGGATGAGGATGGTGCCTTCGTGGAAGAGGGTGGCGGCGAGCACCGCATCGGCGCCGTGGGTGAGGGCATCCGAGAAGTGCCGCAGGGAGCCGGCGCCACCGCTGGCGATGATGGGCACCGGCAAGCTGGCCACCTGATCCAACAGCTCCAGATCAAAGCCGGCCAGGGTGCCATCGCGATCGATGGAGGTGAGGAGGATCTCCCCGGCCCCCAGCTCCGTGGCGGCACAGGTGAGCCACTCGGAAGCGGCGCGGTTCGTGGGGCGCTTCCCACCGTGGCTGAACACGCGCCAGCCCAACTCGGGATCCCGGGCCACGTCCACGGCCAGCACCACGCACTGGCGGCCGAAGATCTCGGCGGCTTCCCAGATCAGCTCCGGGCGCTCCAGGGCCGCGCTGTTGATGGCCACCTTGTCGGCTCCCGCCCGCAGCAAGCGCCGCACGTCCTCCACGGAGCGCACGCCGCCGCCCACGGTGAAGGGGATGGAGAGGGTGCGGGCCACTTCCCGGACCCAGGCCTCCTGCGTGCCTCGGGATTCCAGGGTGGCGGCGATGTCGAGGAAGACCAGCTCATCGGCACCGGCTTCGTCGTAGCGGGCCGCCAATTCCACGGGGCTGCCGAGATCCCGCAGCTCCTTGAACTGGACGCCCTTCACCACGCGGCCATCCTTCACATCCAGGCAGGGGATCACGCGCTTGGCGGGCATCAGGCACCTCCCAGGGCCGCGCGCACGGCCGGATCCTTCAGATCCATGCGGCCATCCAGGAGCGATTTGCCGCTGATGGCGCCCACCACGTTGGGGATCGCCGCGAGGTCGGGTAGGTCGGCGAGATCCCGGAAACCGCCGCTCGCCTGCACCTGGAAGCCTTCGCGGGCGACGAAGGCCAGGGCTTCGAGGCCGGGGCCCTCCAGGGTGCCATCGCGCTGGACGTCCGTGACGAGGGCGCGCTTGAAGCCGAAGGTGAGCAGGGATTCGAAGACATCCGTGGACTCGCATTCGCTCTCGGCGGTCCACCCCCGGGTGACCACCTGGCGGCCCTTCAAATCCAGGGCCGCGATGACCCGCGCGGGGTCCAACCCCACCAGCTCCTTGGGGCGCTCGGCGGCGAGGGTGCCCACCACCGCGTCGAAGCCGAGGTCCAGCACCTCCTGGATGAGGGCCCGATCTCTCAGGCCCCCGCCCAGTTGGAAGCGCACGGTGGGGAATCGTCGGGGCAAGGACGCGAAGGCCTGGGCCTGGCGGGCTTCACCGAAGGCGCCATCCAGATCCACGAGGTGGATGCGCGTGGCTCCAGCTTCCACGAGCCGTTCCACCCAGATCGCGGGCTCGAGGTCGTAGAAGGTGACTTGGTTCCGATCGCCGTGCCGCAATCGCACGATGCGACCGCCAAGCAGGTCCATGGAGGGGATGAGCTGGATCATTGGATCGTTCCGAGGTCGTTCGGGGTGGTCTCGCCCATCCAGGCGAGGGAGGACTTGAGGAGGCGCAGGCCCGCGGGGCCGCTCTTCTCCGGGTGGGGCTGGAAGCCGAGGACGCGGCCCCGGGCGGTGATGGCGGTGAAGGGGCGGCCATGGGTGGCGATGCCCAATGTCTCGGGGCCCACATCGAGGGCGTAGCTGTGGACGAAGTAGAGCCAGGGATCCTTGAGGCCGGGCACGCCAGCGTGGGCGTAGGTGGAACGCACCTGGCTCCACCCCATGTGCGGCACCTTCACCCCGGGGCCGAGGCGGCGAACGAGGCCGGGCAGCAAGCCGAGCCCACTGGCGCGGGGCGCCTCTTCGCTGCCTTCGGCCAACAGCTGCAGGCCCAGGCAGATCCCCAGCAGGGGCCGCCCCTCCGCCACGAAGTGGGGCAGGGTGGACCACCAACCCCGGGCCCGAAGGGCTTTCTGCGCCGCTTCGAAGTGGCCCACACCGGGGAGGATGAGCGCGCCCTTATCGGGCATCTCATCCGGCCGTTCGGCCCGCTGGTGCTGGAAGCCCAGACGATCGAGGGCCCCCTCCAGGGAAGCGAGGTTGCCGGCGCCGTAATCGAGGATCGTGATCATGGATGCCTACTGGGTCAGGGTGCCCTTGGTGCTCGGGAGGTGGTCGCCCTCCACGCGCACCGCGGCTTGGAGGGCGCGGGCGAGGCCCTTGAAGAGGGCTTCGATCTGGTGGTGGGTGTTCTCGCCGTAGAGGATGGAGGCGTGGAGGTTCATCTGGGCCCGGGTGGCCAGGGCGATGAAGAACTCGCGCACCATCTCCGTTTGGAAGCCATCGCCGAGGACGAGGCTGGGGAGCTTGGCCTGGAAAACGGTGTAGGGGCGGCCGGAGAGATCCACCACGACGCGGGCGAGGGTCTCATCCATGGGCACGTGGGCCTCGCCCCAGCGGGCGATGCCCCGGCGATCACCCAGGGCCTCGCGCAGGGCGTCGCCCAGGGTGAGGCCCACGTCCTCGATGAGGTGGTGGCTGTCCACGGGGAGGTCGCCCCTGGCTTCGAGCTGGAGGCCGAAGCCACCGTGCTTGGCCAGCTGATGGAGCATGTGGTCGAAGAAGGCCAGGCCCGTGTGGATGGCGCTGTCGCCGCCTTCGAGACAGAGGCTCAGGCGGATGTCGGTCTCGGCGGTGGTGCGGTGCAGGGTGGCCATTCTCATGGGAGTTCCTTCAACAGGTCGCGCAGGGTGGCATACACGAGATCGCCGGGCTCCGCGAACCGCTCTCGGTCGGGGCCCAGGGCGGCGAAGGACCAGCGCAGGTCCGGTCGGATCGCCTGGGCGGCGCGGAGGGCCTTGGCATCGTCCCGGGTGTCGCCCACGAAGAGCACCTCCTCGGCGCGGAAGGCCTCGGCCAGTTGCAGGAGCCCCGCGGGCTCGGGCTTGCGGAGGTGGGGCGCGGAATCGCACACGGCGGTGAGGCGGAAGCCCAGCACCTGCCAGGCGAGGTCCAGCTCCTCGGGCGGACGGCCCGTGAGGATGGCGAGATCCCGGCCCGACGCCGCCAGCTCCGGAAGGGTGATGAGGGGGCGTTCGAGCTTCACGGTCTCGACGTACTCCGCCTGCACGGCGCGCTGGGCTTCGGCCTCCAGGGCGGCCATGCGCGCCTCCAGTGCCGGGAAGCCCAGACCCTCCGCAGCGACGAGGAGGGGCGTCAAGTCGCCCTCGCCGTGGGCTTCGCTCAGGGCCAGGGCTCCGGCGGTGAGGCGGAAGTCATTGTTGAAGCCGCCGACGCGCTTGAAGGCCCGGAAGGTGTCGTCGGACCAGGGCAGGTTGGGTCGCAGCTTGGCGAGCGCCCGGGCCACGGCTTCGGCGAAGCTGCGGTCCGCATCGATCATCACGCCATCGATGTCGAGGACGAGGAGGCGGCGCCGGGACCGGAGCGCCGCAAGGGGCAGGGCGCCTCCCAGGGTTTGGGCCACGGCCGCCGCGGCGGACTCGGTGCCCACGCCCACGCGGGCGGCGCCCGAGCCCGGGAGTTGGCGCACCTTCAGTTCCGCCGAGGCGAGGGCCTCGCTGGGATCCGGGGAGATGTGGAGGAAGTTGGCCTGGCTGGGCGCGACGCTCCGGCCAGGGAGCTGGGCGGCGAGGCGATCCCGGCGATCCGCCAGATCGCGGATGCGGCGATCGAAGGCCGGGGCGAAATCCAGGGCGACGTCCAGGGCTTCGAGGCTGGGGGCGGGCACGCTGTAGGGCAACTGCAGCGTGGCGAGGCGGGCCACGAGCGCGGGGTCCCCGAGCAGGTAGCCCAAGCGCCAGGCGGCACTGGCGAGCGCCTTGGAGCAGGTGCGCAGCAAGAGCAGGTTGGGGTAGCGGTCCACCAGCAGGCGGTGGGTGCGGGGCGCGAACTCGGCGTAGGCTTCGTCCAGCACCACGAGGGGGGCCTCGGGTTGGGCGGCGGCGGCGTCCAGAAAGGGCAGCAGTTCCTCGGGCGGCAGCCAGGCGCCGGTGGGGTTGTTGGGCAGGGTGAGCCAGATCTGACGGCAGTGGAGGGTGTCGAACCAGGGCGCCATGGGATAGCCGGTGCCCACGGGCACGCGGTGGACCCGGCCCTGGTGCCGCTTGATGAGGATGGGATAGAGGCTGAACCCAGGATCGGGGATGGCCACCGCATCTCCCGCGCGGAGCCCGGCCAGGGCGATGAGATCCAGGAGGTTGCCGCTGCTGGGGCCCAGGAGCACGGAGCCTTCGGGCGCGCCCAGGCGGCGGGCCAGGCGATCGGAGAGCTCGGCCTGCCGCTCGGGGTATTGGTTGAAGGGCAGCTCGGCGAGCCGCGCCAACAGGGCGACCTTGGCGTCGGCAGGCCAATCTTCGGGGGCCTCATTGAGGTGGAGGCGCACGCCGCCCTCGGCTTCGGGGGGCCGGGTGTAGGGCGGCAGGTTGGCGAGGTCGGGGCGAAGGAAATTCATGGGCATCCAGAACAATGGATCGGCGGCTCCTTGGGAAGTCCAAGAAGCGGGTCCGCCGGCGGGTGGGGGGGATCAGGCGCCGGCGGCGGGGGAATGGGCATGGGCGCGGAGCTGGGCGCTCGCGCCATGGTGATGCAGACCTTCGGCGGTGGCCAGCTCGGCCACCCAGGGGGCGGCGGCGGCGGCATCGGCGGCGGAGAGGCGAAGCACGCTCTGGCGCTTCATGCAGGTGGCTACGCCCAAGGGCGAGGAGAACCGGGCGCTGCGCAGGGTCGGTAGCACGTGATTGGGCCCGAGGCCGTAGTCGCCGAAGGCCTCGGCGCTGGCGGCGCCCAGGAACACCGCCGCGGCGGTGGTCAGTTCGGGCAGCCAGGCTTCGGGATCCGCCACGCAGAGTTGGAGGTGTTCGGGCGCCCAGGCCTGGGCGAAGGCGAGGGCTTGGGCGCGGTCCGCCTGCACCAGGCGACCGAAGCGGGCGAGGCTCTGTTCCAGGATGGCGCGGCGGGGCGAGGCCTCGGCGCGGGTGCGCAACTCGAAGGCCACGGCCTGGAGGAGGTGGGCGTCGGCGCTCACCAGCACAGCGGCGGCATCGGGATCGTGTTCGGCCTGGGCGAGCAGATCCTCGGCCAGCCAGGCGGGATCGGCGCTGGCATCGGCGAGGATGAGCAGCTCCGTGGGGCCCGCCACGCTATCGATGCCCACGGTGCCCACCAGCTGCCGTTTGGCTTCGGCCACGAAGCGGTTGCCGGGGCCCGCGATGAGGTCGACGCCTTCGCCGAAGGCCATCCAGGCTACGGCCTGGGCGCCGCCCAGGGTGAGCAGCTCATCCACGCCCAGGAGGTGGGCCGTGGCCAGGATCAGGGGGTCCACGCCCTCGGGCCGGGGCGGCGTCAGGGCCACGATGCGGCGCACGCCCGCTTCCTGGGCGGGGATCACCGTCATGGCGAAGGTGGAGGGGTAAAAGGCCCGGCCGCCGGGCACATAGACGCCCACGGATTGGAGGGGCACCCACCGCTCCCCCACGGTGCCGCCCTGGGCCAGCGGCAGGGTGAGATCCCGCAGGCTTTCGCGCTGGGCGCGGGCGAAGCTGCGCACCCCGCCGATGAGCTCCTTCAGCGCAACCACCAAGGCCGGGCGTTCGGATTCCAGGCGGCTCAAGGCCTCCGCCATGGCCGCAGGGGAAACCCGCAATGCGTCCCCATCCAAGGCGAGGCCGTCGTAGCGGCGGGTCGCTTCCAACACCGCCTCGAGGCCGTGGGCCCGCACATCCGCCAGGATGTCGGCGACCACCCGTTGGGTGTTCACCTCCACGTCCGGATCCCTGGAAAGCCCGGTCAGCAGCGCCGACCGTTGGGCGTCGTTACCTAGGAGACTGGGGGAGATGAAGTAACACCGGAACACCTCGGGGGCGTGAACTCAGGAGATTGGCAGGGCCCCTCGGCCCTTCGCCATCGCTGTGTAACTTATCAGGCGTAGGCGGGCTGCAGGGGCTGGAAGAATGCCTTGGCGCGGGGCGCCACGTCCTCGGCTTCCACCCAGGCCCAGGCACGGACGTCCGAGAGCAGGGCCTGGCAGAGGGCGACGTGCATGGCATGGCCGCCGGCGTGGACTTCCACGAGGCCCATGAGGGGTGCGCCCAGCAGCGCCAAGTCACCCACCAGATCGAGCATCTTGTGGCGCACGGCCTCATCTTCGTAGCGCAAGCCATCGTTGAGCGGGCCGTTGGCGCCGTAGACCACCGCGTTGTCGAGGCTGCCGCCGAGGGCGAGGCCCTTGGAGCGCATGTACTCGATCTCGTGCTCCAGGCAGAAGGTGCGGGCCTGGCCCACTTCCCGGCGGTACTTCTCGGGGGTGAGGCTCAGCTCGCGGCTCTGGCGGCCCAGGGCGGGGATGGGGAAGTCGATGGTGTAGCGGATGCGGAAGCCCTCGAAGGGGGACACGCGGATCCACTTCTCGCCCTGGCGCACTTCTACGGGCTTGGTGACCTTGATGAACCGGCGGGAGCCGTCGAGGCCCTGCACGCCAGCGCGGAGAATGGCTTCCACCCAGGGGGCGGCACTGCCATCGAGGATGGGGAGTTCGGTGTCCAGGCCCTCGCCGCGCACTTCGATGCGGAGGTGCTCCACTTCCAAGCCCATGAGGGCGGAGAGGAGGTGTTCGATGGTCTGCAGGCGGACCCCATCCTTCACCAGGGTGGTGGCCAGCTGGATGTCCCCGACGTAGGAAGCCCGCACCGGGATCTCGACGCCGCTCGTCAGGTGGACGAAGGTGAGACCCATGGGCTGATCCACCGGAACGAGGCGGACTTCGCAGGGCTGGTTGCCGTGCAGGCCCCGACCCGAGATCGTGATCTCGCGGCTCAGGGTCTGGGGAACACGGGAACGGGACACAGCTACCTCTGGCGAGGTATAAGCCTGTTCTGTGCCATTTTGTAAATATTGTTAATAATAATGATGTCGTTGATTTAGAGTTCGGAGATCGTGGGTCGGCTCACCACACCCTGTGGCGCGAGGCGGGCCCAATCCTCGGGGGTGGTGACCTTGAGGTTGCTGGCGGGGCTCACCACCATCAGCACCCTCAGGCCGAGCCGCTCCAGGAGGGCCACATCATCGGTGGCCTGGATGCCGGCCTCATGGGCGGCCCTAAAGGCGCTGCGCCAGGTGGCAAGCCGAGCCACCTGGGGGGTCTGGGCGCGGTAGAGGGTTTCCCGGGGTTCCGTGCCGAGCACCTGGCCCTCGGGGCCCACCCGTTTGAGGGTATCCGTGGAGGGCTCGCCCAGCAGGGCCCCATCCCAGGTGGTGAGGGCTTCCAAAGCGGACTGGATCGGGGCGACCGGAGGAAAGGGGCGCACGCCATCGTGGATGAGCACGGCCGCTTCAGGATCATCAGGCAGGGCGGCCAGGGCCGCGGCCACGCTGTCCTGTCGGGATTCTCCACCCACGACCACGTGGAGCGGGCACGGAAGGCTCCAGGCCCCCACTTCCTCGATGCGACCGGGGGGGACGGCCAGGGCCACCCCGGCGAGGGTCGGCATGCCAGGCTGGAAGAAGGCTTCGAGGGTGGCCAGCAGCAGGGGCCGACCATGCCACTCCCGGAACTGCTTGGGGACGCCTCCCCCCATGCGCAGCCCGCGGCCGCCGGCCGGGATCACCAGGTACGTGGAACGCTCGGGCATGGAAGCCAGCTTAGCGCTTCCGGGTGATGAAGGGCTCCACGCCCCGATCCTTCAGCCGGCGGGCCAGGTCGTTGGCGGCCTTCTCGGCGTCGTTCCGGGAGGTGTAGGCACCCACCCGGACCCGCTTCACTTCCCGGCCATCCTTCATGAAGGCGTCCTGGATGCTGATGGGAGCGAAGCCCGGCTCCAGCTCCCGGCGAAGGGCCTCGATGTTGCGGGGATCCGTGAGGGCGGCCACCTGCACCACGTAGGGGTTGCCCTTCTCCAGGGCCTCATCGATGGGGGCGGGGTTGCCCAGGCCATCCACGGTGCGGATGCGCACTTGAGCCGTGCCCTGGCCCATGAAGCCGAGCTGTTTGGCGCCCCGGCGGGAGAGATCCAGGATCCGACCCTTCACGAAGGGGCCCCGGTCATTGACCCGGACGAGCACCTTCTTGCCGTTATCGAGGTTTTCGACTTCGAGGATGGAACCCAAGGGGAGGGTCTTGTGGGCGGCGGTGAGGGCTTCGGGGTCGAAGCTTTCGCCGTTGGCCGTGGGCTTGCCCTCGAAACCATCGCCATTGCCGCCGTACCAGCTGGCCAGGCCCTCTTCCTCGAAGACCATGCCCGAGGTCGAAGCGCCGGACTTCCGGGCGTTGGAGGATCGGGAACCCCCCGAGACCACCGGCGGTCGGGTGCAGTGCAGGGTGAAGCTCAGGGACACGCCCACCGCGAGCAGGGTCGTGCCCTTCCGCATGGACCGCAGGAACCCACCGGTTCCGACGGGGACTGGGGCGGGAGGCTCGAATGCGACACGGATCTCCTCGATCCAGACCGCACAGGTCCTGCTCCAGTTGGTGGGGGTAGACAAAGAAACCATGGAACTCCAGGAAGGGATGCGCATCCATGCCTCGCATCCTCGTTCCCGAGTATATCGTGATTTTTATGCTTGTCTATTAAAAATACTGCAAGTCCTATGGTTTGAGAATTTATAGGAGTATTGCAGCATATGTTTAATGTTTGTTTTCGGTTATTGCTTATCCGGGATCTGGTCGAGGCGGAAGGCTTTAGGCTTGTTCCCGGGGGCGTGGAAGGCCGCCGGCAGCTTCTTCGCGGCCTTCTCGGCCGCGGCCTCGGAATGGAAATTACCAAGCATCACCTGATGGCAGCTCTTTCCATCGCGCATGCGCATGGGGAGCACCCACACATCCGGATCGCCTCCGAGCATGTCCGCCGCCCGCTGGACGGTGGCGGGAAGGCAGGCCACTTCGAGGCGGAGGGTCCAGGTGCCCGCCTTGAGGGATTTCAAGTGCAAGGCGCCCTGGCGCTCGGCCAAGGCCAGATCTCCGGCCCGGAGGCTGGCCAGGCGATCCTTCAATCCGAAAGATTCCGTTTTCAGGGGTTGAGCTTTTGTGTGGAATTCTTTGGTTTCAGATTGCTTAGGCTGATCGGCAGGAGGGTCTTGGATGGGCTGGATTTCA
The DNA here is from genome assembly GCA_035255465.1 of Holophagaceae bacterium. Lineage (GTDB taxonomy): Bacteria > Acidobacteriota > Holophagae > Holophagales > Holophagaceae > JAFDVN01. The sequence continues at coordinate 78,699 of DATEZP010000013.1, read as the reverse complement.
ACCTTGTCTGGAACCTTCACCTCGGGCTTCTCCGGTGGAGGGGTCGGCTGGGTGGGCTTGGGTTGTGTGTCGATGGGAACGCTTGCCTGGGGCGCGGGCCTGGCACTGGTCCGCCACCGCCAGAGGGCGAAGGCGGCCAGGGGGATCAGGCAGGCGACGAGGATCCACCGCAGCTTCCCGGGCTGGGTCATGGAGGAGGGGGCCTGCAGAGAAGGAGGCGGCACCACGGGGGTCGTGCTCCCTTCGTGGATCTGGAGGCGCGGTTCCTCATCCTCTTCGGGAAAGGGCGCCAGGGGCAGGGCCGGAGTGGGCATGGGCTCCGGGATGGCCGGAAGCTGATCCAGGGCGTGCGCCAGATGGTCGAGGTTGGTGGTGGGCAGTTGGCTGGCCTCGATGGCCGCGATCAAGGTGGGTGCCGGTTCGGGCGCCGCGGGGGGAAGGGCCTCGCTGAGGGCCTCGGGCTCAGGGGTCAGGGCGCGATCCAGGGCGCCTCGATCCAAGGGGGGGAGTTCGTGGAGGCGCGCCCAGCCCATCATCTTTAAATAGAGGCTGAAGGCACCCAGGCGGAAGGGCTCCACACCGCCTTCTCGGCTGAGTTCCAGGAGCGTCCTGCTGCCGTCAAGCATTGGAAGGGTCTTGGCTAAATCCTGGGGAAGCTGGAGTTCGTGCACCCGTCGCCCCTCCAGGACCACCACCTGATTCAGGGGCCCCAGCAGGTCGAGCACCGCCTCCCGGCTGCGGAGGTTCAGCAGGCCGGCCAGCAGCATGGAGGGGGTGTCCAGGGGGAGCCGCACCACGGTGGGTTCCAGCTCTTTGGCCTCGAAGGTCGGCGCAGCCTCCAGGGTGGCCATGGCGCCCCAGGCGATGCGCTCCACCTGGGACCGGGCGGTGTCCAGGAGATCCCGCTGGGTGATGAAGCCCATTTCGATGAGGTTCTTGCCGATGGAGAGGCCCGGCTTGAGGTTGGCCATGGCGTAGTCGAGCTGGGCCTGGGTGAGCTTGCCCTTCTCCACGAGGATGGCGGTGAGGCGGTCCTCGGCCGCGGTGCTCTGGGCGAAGACGATGTCGCCGGAATCCATGAAGAGGGTGCGGCTGGGGTCGTCGCCGACCTTCCAGACGCCCGATCGGCGTTCCCGGTGGCGGAGGAAGATGTCCTGGAGGGCCAGCAGGCTCATGGCTTCACCTTCCACCGTTCCAGCTTCAGCTTGCCGACCTTCACCAGCAGTTCCATGGAGGCCTTGAGGGCGAGGCGGAAGGAGGGATCCGAGACCTTTTGACCGTCCAGGCTCACCGCGCCCTGGCTGATGAGGCGCTCGGCCTCCTTGCGGGAGGGGGCGAGCCCCCGTTCCATGAGGAGGCGGGTCAGGGGGATTTCGCCGTCCGTGGCGGGCACTTCCACCTCGGGGGCGTCGTCGGTCTTGCGCTCGGAGAAGCGGCGGATCCAGGATTCCAGGGCCCGTTCGGCGGCCTCTTGGCCATGGAAGTCGGCCACGATGCGCTTGGCGAGCCCCTTCTTGGCGTCCATGGGGTGGCCCTGCTTGAGGGCGGCGATCTCGGCGGGCAGGAGGTCCGTGAGGAGGAGGTACCAATCCCACATGAGGGCGTCGCTGATGCTCATGGCCTTGCCGAACTGGGTGTCCGGTTCCTCGAGGAACCCGATGTAGTTGCCCAGGGATTTGGACATCTTCTCGGTGCCATCCAGGCCCACGAGCAGGGGGACGGTGAGGACCACCTGGGGCTTTTGGCCCGAGGCCTCCTGCAGGATGCGGCCCTGCATGAGGTTGAAGAGCTGATCATTGCCGCCCAGCTCCACGTCGGCTTGCAGGGCCACGGAATCGTAGGCCTGCACGATGGGGTAGAGCAGCTCGTGAAGCGCGATGGGCTCGTTGGCGTTCAGGCGCTTCTGGAAATCGTTGCGCTCCAGCATCTGGGCCACGGTGAAGCGGGAGGCCAGGCGGATCCACTGCTCGCCCTTGAGGTCGCCGAACCATTCACTGTTGAAGCGGATCTTCGTTTTCGCGGGATCCAGGAGCTTGAAGACCTGGTGTTTGTAGGTCTCCGCGTTGGCCAGCACCTCGTCCCGGGTGAGGGGAGGGCGGGTGGCCTTCTTGCCGGTGGGATCGCCGATGAGGCCCGTGAAGTCGCCGATGAGGAAGGTGACCTCGTGGCCCAGCTTCTGGAACTGGGCCATCTTGCGGATGAGCACGCCGTGGCCCAGGTGGAGGTCGGGCGCCGTGGGATCAAAGCCCGCCTTGATTCGCAGAGGTCGGCCCTCGGCGAGCTTGGCTTTAAGTTGGTCGGCGGAATGGCAGGTGATCGTGCCTTTGAGCAGGAGCTCAAGGGCCTGATCCGTGGAAGCAGCAGGCGTCATGACTGAATCATGGCGGAAACTCGCCCCTTCTGTCAGCTCACCTCTAGATGGAGGAGGCGGCGGGGCTTGGAATCGCCCTTCCGCCGGGCGCGGTCCCAGACCAGCTCGATGCGGATGCCGCCCTTCTTGCGGAAGACGATCCGGGTTTCCCCACCGAATTGATTGTTGAGACTCAGCTCATTCTTCTCCAGGAGGTCCGTGGGGGGCTCCGCGGGCAGCTCCGGGAGCTGATCCCGCCAATCCTGGGCCTCCTTGAGGAATTCATCCACGGTGCTCCACTGCTTGGCGAGGGCGGGCTGGGCCTTGTAGAGCGCCTTGCATCCCTCCTCGGTGCGCAGTTGCTCCACCGTGCCCCGGAAGTCATCCCACTCGGGTTTGATGAAATCCATGGCGAATCCCATGGCCCACTTCTTCATGCCCTCGGGATCCTGCTTGGCTTTGTGGCTGATGTAGGCCACGCCCGCCACGCAGGAACCCAGCGCGAGGAGCAGGGCGATCCCGCAGCCGATGAGGATTTTCCCCCAGAGGGGCATCCCCGCCTTGGGGGCGACAGGTGAGGTGGGGCTGTTCCAGTTCGAATCGGCCATGGGGGTTCCTAGAGGAGGTTGCTGGCCAGTTCGGCCAGCTTGGAGCGCTCACCCTTGACCAGGGTGATGTGGCCGCTGAGGGCCTGGTTTTTGAAGTTTTCGGCCAAAAAGCTGAGCCCATTGGAGCTTGCGTCCACGTAGGGGTTGTCGATCTGGTAGGGGTCGCCCGTGAAGATGACCTTCGTGCCATCGCCGGCGCGGGTGAGGATGGTCTTCACTTCGTGGGGGGTCAGGTTCTGGGCCTCATCCACGATGAGCAACTGGTTGGGGATGCTGCGGCCGCGGATGTAGGTGAGGGGTTCCACGCTGATGTAGCCGGCCTCCTCCAGCTGCCCCACGGTCATGGAGGAGCGGCGCCGGGCTTCGGTGTTGGCGGCCACGATGAAATCGAGGTTGTCGTAGATGGGCTGCATGTAGGGGCGCAGCTTCTCGTCGATGTCGCCAGGGAGGTAGCCCAGGTCGCGGCCCATGGGCATCACGGGGCGGCTCACGAGCAGCTTGTGGTAGCGCTCCTCATCCACCACCTGCTGCAGGCCCGCCGCGATGGCGAGCAGGGTCTTGCCGGTGCCGGCCTTGCCCACGAGGGTGACCACTTCGATGCTGTCATCCAGCAGCAGCTCCAGGGCGCACTGCTGTTCGCGGTTCCGCGCCTTGATGCCCCAGGGGTGCTGCTCGATCTTCTTGAGGGGATGCAGCAGGCCATCGCTGGCGAACATGCGGCCCAGGGCCGTGTGGCTGGGGTTGGCCCTGTCCACCAGGGTGACGAACTGGTTGGGGCTGAACTCCAGATCCTCGGGGGGCTGGAGCCCGCCGTCGAAGAGCAGGTCCACCTGGTCGCCATCCACCTCCCAGGTGCGGTGGCCGGTGTAGAGCTCCTCCATCTCCACGCGATCCGTGGTGTAGTCCTCGGCCAGGAGGCCGATGGCGTCAGCCTTGATGCGGAGGTTGGTGTCCTTGGTGACGAGGACGACCTTCTCCTTCCGCGTGTTGAGCATCTGCTTGGCGCAAGCGAGGATCTGGTTGTCCGCCTTGTGCTTGTCTTCGCGGAGGATGCCGATGTCCAGGGGGTGGTTGTCCACGTCCACCCGCAGGGTGCCGCCCCCGTCGGTGGTGACGCCCTGGCTCAGGCTGCCCTTGGCGCGGAGGCGATCCAGCTGGCGGGAGACGTTGCGGGCGTTCCGGCCGATTTCCGTCTGGTCCTTCTTGAAATGATCGATCTCCTCGATGACCACGATCGGGAGTACGACGTCGTGTTCCTGGAAGTGAAAGATGGCCTTGGGGTCGTGGAGGAGGACGTTGGTGTCCAGGACGAAGACTTTTTTGCTGGATGCTGACAAGTGGGGCTCTCCGGGATTGGGGGAAGCCTACCTCCAGCCGGGGAAGCTGTCACGCCTTGGTGCTTCCCGATTTCGGGTGGCAGAATCCACCCAGGGGAAATCCCATGAATTCCGTGCCTTTTCCCCTTTTCCGCTGGGACCACCCATGAGCCTGCCGCCCCTCGCTTACCCGCCGACCCGCGCCTCCGACGTGGTGGATGACTACTTTGGAACCCCGGTTCCGGATCCCTACCGCTGGCTGGAAGACGATAACAGCGCCGAAACCAAGGCCTGGGTGGAGGCTCAGAACCGGGTGACCTTCGGTTTTCTGGAGGGCATTCCGGAGCGGGCCGCCATCCGCGAACGGATCACGAAGCTGTTCGATTTCGAGAAGTTCAGCGCGCCCTTGAAACGAGGAAACCGCTATTTCTACTCGCACAACAGTGGGCTCCAGAACCAGTTCGTGCTCATGGTCACCGAGGATTCGCAGGCCCCGGGCCGGGTGCTGCTGGATCCCAACGCCCTGAGCGAGGATGGCACCATCGCCCTGAACGGCATGGCGATCACGGAGGATGGGCGGCTCATGGCCTACGCCCTTTCCGTGGCCGGTTCCGATTGGCTCACCTGGCACGTGAGGGACGTGGACTCAGGCCTGGATCTGCCGGATGAGATCCGATGGTCCAAGGCCAGCGGCGCCTCCTGGCGCAAGGATGGTAGTGGCTTCTACTACAGCCGCTACGACTCCCCCAAGGAGGGCGATGCGCTCACCGGGGTGAACAACGATCACCAGCTCTACTTCCACCGGCTGGGCACGCCCCAGGAGGAGGACGTGCTCGTGTATCGGAGGGCCGATCAGCCGGAGTGGTACCTCGGCGGCAGCGTCACCGATGATGGCCGGTGGCTGGTGATCTACGGGAGCAAGGGCACCAACCCCGAATCCGCGGTCTTCCTGCAGGATCTCACCCAGCCGGGAAGGCCCGTGGAACCCTTCCTGGATCGGATGGACGCCAGCTATACGGTGATCGAGGCCGAGGGCGATTGCTTCTACGTGCTCACCAACCAGGGCGCGCCCCGGAACCGGCTCGTGGCCATCCGCACAGGGGCCGTGGAACCCCACCAGTGGGCCGAACTCATCCCGGAGGGCCAGGGCAGGGATGTGCTGGAGAGCGTTTCCCTGGTGGGCCAGCGCTTCGTGGCCACCTGGATGCGGGATGCGCACTCGGTGGTGATGTTCTATGACCTGAGCGGGAAACCCTTGGGGGAGCTGGCGCTGCCGGCCCTGGGCACGGTGAGCGGTTTCAGTGGCCGCCGCGAGGACCTGGAAACCTTCTACACCTTCGGAAGCTTCGCCTACCCCGGCACCATCTTCCGGCTGGACCTCGAAACCGGCCGTAGCGAGGTGTTCCGGGAACCCCGGGTGGATTTCAAACCCGCCGCGTTCGAGGTGGAACAGGTCTTCTACACGAGCAAGGATGGCACCCAGGTGCCCATGTTCCTCGTGCATCGCAAGGGCCTGGTGAGGAACGGGCAGAACCCCACGCTGCTCTACGGCTACGGTGGTTTCAACATCTCCCTCACCCCGGCCTTCTCGGTGTCCCGGCTCGTGTGGATGGAGATGGGCGGCGTCTTCGCCATGCCCAACCTCCGCGGTGGGGGTGAGTACGGGCTCGAGTGGTACGACGGTGGCCGCAAGGAGAAAAAGCAAAACGTCTTCGACGATTTCATGGCCGCCGCCCAGTGGCTCATCGATCAGGGCATCACGACCGCGCGGAAGCTCGCCATCAATGGCGGCAGCAACGGGGGCTTGCTGGTGGGCGCCTGCATGACCCAGCGCCCGGACCTCTTCGGCGCCGCGGTGCCCGAAGTGGGCGTGATGGACATGCTCCGCTTCCACAAGTTCACCCTGGGCTGGGGCTGGAAGAGCGACTACGGCAGCAGCGAAACCAAGGAGGGCTTCGACACCCTCATGACCTATTCGCCCGTGCATCGTCTCCAACCGGGCGTCCACTACCCCGCAACCCTCGTGACCACGGGCGATCACGATGATCGCGTGGTGCCCGCCCACAGCCATAAATTCACCGCCACCCTCCAGGCCAATCAGGGCGGGCCCGCCCCCGTCCTCACCCGCATCGAAGTGAGCGGCGGCCACGGCGCCGGCAAGCCCACCGCGAAAATCATCGAAGAGCGGGCCGACGTCCTGGCCTTCCTGGTCAACACCCTCGGCGTGAAGGTGCTGCCCGGATTCAGCAGCTGAGCCCTGGGGCCCAGGACGGATCCTTGAAATCCAGCCCCAGCCCAGGCACACTGGTGAATCCAGCGCCAACTTAGCTCAGCTGGTAGAGCAGCTGATTCGTAATCAGCAGGTCGCAGGTTCGAGTCCTGTAGTTGGCTCCAAAAAGGCCCCCGCAAGGGGGCCTTCGGTTGTACCCATCCCGGACTCGGACCTGCGAGAAGCAATGGCGGCCGGGTAGCGCCCCGAGGAATCGGTCCGGGGGACCGATTCCTCGGATCAGGCGCGCGGCCAGCCATGCGCGGTTCGAGCCCCAGTAATCCCATTCCGATGAAATAATTCAAAATTTTAAAATACTTGGACTTAGAATCAATTAAACATTCCGCAACTTGAAAGTCCGAAATCCTAAAGTCAGAATTCATCCCTGCCGATGAGCACCTTCAGCCCCCAGCCATTCCGGCCAGGGCTGCCCGGTTCAGAGGTCCCTTTGAATCCCTCGCCCGAAGTCGCGCTCCAGGAATTGGATCTGAAGATCAACGTCTCGCTGCGCCTGCTCACGCGGTTCGCGAGCTTGAACCGGCGCTGGCCGGCGAACCCCATTTACCTGGATTTGATCAAGGGGCTTGAGGCCCACCTGGAGTACTGGGAAGTCAAACGGGCGGCGCTCAAAAAGGAATTGGAAGCTTCGCTGACCCACGGTTAGCTCACTCCCAATCGCCGCCGCGCCCCCGCTTCTTATCCCCGGTGTGCTTCTTCGCGTCCACCCGTCGGCGCTGGCTGGCGCGTGTGGGCCGAGTGGCCGTGCGTACTTTGGGCGGAACCAGGATCTCCAGGATGATGGCCACGGCCCGGGCCAGGGCCTCCTCGAGGTTCCGGGACTGGTCCCGGGTGGCATCGCAGCTGATGAGCCAGCGACCATCGGCATCCAGGCGGGTTCGGATCCGGGCGAGCAAGCGCTCCAGGGCCGCGGGATGGAGCCCCTCGATGGCCTGGGGGGTGATGCGCAGCTGCACTTTGCTGGCCACCTTGTTCACGTTCTGCCCGCCGGGGCCGCCCGCGCGCACGGCCTCCCAGCTCCACGCCCAAGCGGGAATCCGGACGGTTTCGGTGACGGCGACGGCATGGGCCATGGGTTATCTTCATGCGTGGAACGCGCCATGACCAGCCCATCCCTCCTCCTCACCCGCGCCACGGGCGCCTTCGATGCATGGAAGGGCAGCAGCCGCCACGCCCGGCGGGCCCTGCTCAAGGCCTGGACGGGGCGATACCGCGTGACCTCGGAGGAGCTCGCCCAGCTCATGGCGGAGGAGACGGGCAAACCCATCACCCTCGCCCGGGGCGAGGTGGGGCGCGGCATGGCCACGTTGGGCGCAACCGTGGAAGCGCTCGGTTCCTTTGGTGAGGAGGCCGTGGCCTACGACCTGATGCCGGGCGCCGAGGGGTGTCGCGCCCGCCTTCGGCGATTCCCCTTGGGACCGGTGCTGGCCATCACGCCCTTCAACTTCCCCGTGAACCTGGCCCTGCATAAGCTCGCGCCCGCCGTGGGAGCCGGCTGCAGCGTGATCTGGAAACCCTGCCCCCAGGCACCCCGCACTTCGCGGCGCCTGTGGGAGACCTTCGAGGCCGCGGCCCTGGAGCTGGGCGCCCCCGAGGGGCTGGTGCAGCTCGCCGACGTGACCCCCGATCAGGCGGAAGCCCTGGCGTTGGATCCCGCGGTCGCCGTGGTCAGCTTCACGGGCTCCGAGCGGGTGGGTCACCACCTGCGCGCCCTGCTTCCCCACAAACCCCTGCTGCTGGAATTGGGCGGCAACGCGGCGGTGGTGCTCGATGCGGGCCTCGATGCCCTGGCGGTAGCCCGCCAGCTGGCTCCCGCGGCGGTGGCCGGTGCCGGTCAGAGTTGCTCCAAGGCCCAGCGCATCTACGTCCACGAGGCCCTATGGGAGGCCTTCGTCCCGGCCTTCGTCGCGGCGGTGAAGGCGCTGCCCCTGGGTGATCCCATGGAACCCGCCACCGTGGTGGGCCCCATGATCGATGCGCGCAGCGCCGAACGCATGGAGGGCTGGATCCACTCGGCGCTCAGCCGGGGCGCCCAGGCGCTGCTGAGGGGCGCGAGGGCAGGGGCCCTCCTGCCCCCCGCCATCCTCACCGACGTGCCCGAGGATGAGTTCCTGGCCTGCGAAGAGGCCTTCGCGCCCGTCGTCGTGGTGGAGAAGGTCGCGGATTTCGACACCGGGCTCCGGCGCGCCTCGGCCACCCGCTTCGGCCTGCGGGCCAGCGCCTACTCCCGGGATCAGCGGCACCTGCGGCGTGCGGAGGAGGTGCTCCGGGCTGGGGGCGTGCTCTTGAACCTGCCCCCCACCTTCCGCCTCGACGCGGCCCCCTTCGGGGGCGTGGGGGCTTCGGGGCAGGGCTTCGAAGGTCCGCGTTACGCGCTGGAGGCCTTTTCGGAAGCGAGGCTCATCGTTGAAGGACCAGCCTTGTAGAATGGTCGGATGCCGCTGACTCGTGCTTGGAAACGAAGGATCCTGATGGTCCTCTGGCCCCTGGGCCTGGTGACGGTGGCGAAGCTGGGCCTGAAGTATGGCCCGGGAATGCCCGAAGCCTGGAATTCCGCCAAAGATTCCATGGGGTTGAAGGCGGCGCCGGCCAAGCGGGCCCCAGCCCTCTTCGCTTGGCACGCGGGCCTGCTGATCCAAGCGGAGCTGGGCTTCCCCCGCCGCCTGGAGGGGTACCTGCCGGCGCCGGAGCCGGGGTCCGTGGCCCACATGCAGCTCATGGGCATGGGGCTTTGGAGTGTGCAGGGCTGGACGGACAAGGCGCTCAACCTGGGTGAAGCCGAGGGCCGTGGCCTGCGCTTGCGCATGGGCCAGCTGGTCATCGCCCGCGTGGGTGAACCGAGCCCCAGCCGGGACTACAACGGTCCGGAGCTCTGCCAGGTGGACTACTGGGTGCGCTGGACAGTCGAAGACGAGGTCCGGGAACTCATCCGGGTGGGGGCCATGGTGGGGCTCCGGCGGCCGCAGGGACTCTCGGTGGAAGCGCCGGATGGTGAAGCGGATCAGCAGCTCACCCTCGAACGCGCGGGCTTCGGATGGCGGGTGTGGAAGCCGGAGACCCTGCACGGCGCCACGCCCGGGCGGCCTTCCCGCGGGCGCACTTGGTTGACCTTCTTCCTCTAGCCTCGCTTCGGAGCCGCCATGCCCATCACCATCCCGTTCCAGCGCGGCCAGCTGGTGGTGGCCGTCCTCCACTCCCCCCGGGAGCGCCTCTGGGGGCGCCTGCTCGGCCTCGAAGACAGCGGTTTCGCCCTGCGCGGCCTGGAACTCACGCCCTGGGAGGAGGTGCTGAACATGGTGCGGAACGGCCAGGCCGATCACATCTCCATGGGCACCCGCTTCGTGCCGCTCCACCGGCTCGAAACCCTCTACCTGGATGAACCCAGCAGCGGCGCCCGCAGCCTGGGGCAGGAGTTCCAGGATCGCACCGGGTTGGACCCCCAGGCCTTCCTCGCGGATCCCGTGCCTTCCAAGCGGGGCAAGCGGTGAAGGCGATCCAGGCTTGGATGGAGCGTCTGCGCTGGCAAGCGGCGGCCCATCCCTGCCATGTGGTGCTCACCGAAGGGCTGGAGGAACGCGTGCTGGAAGGCGCCGCGCTCCTCCAGCGCCAAGGCATGGCCCGGCTCACCCTGCTGGGGGAGTTGCCCGGCCTCGCGAATCGAGCCGCCGCCCTTGGCCTCCAGCACGTGGCCTTGAGGGATCCGGCCACGGACGAGGATCGCTTCGAACTGGCCGGGGCCTATTTCGAAAAGCGCCGGGATCGCGGCATCACGCCGGAGCGGGCTCAGGAAGCCCTGGAATATCCCCTCTGGTTCGGCGCGTTGATGGTGGATCAGGGCATGGCCGATGGCCTGCTCTCGGGCCTCACCCATTCCTTCGCCGAGTCGCTGCGCGCCGGAGGGCAGGTCCTGGGGACGGCCCCCGGCTCCCGGGCGGCGGTGGCCCTCAACCTGGTGCTGCACCCCGATCCAAGCCTGGGGGAGGAAGGGGCGATGCTCTTTGCGGATACCGGGGCGGTGGCGGATCCGGATCCCGCGCAACTGGCGACCATCGCCATGGAAGCGGCCCAAGCCTGCCGCAAGCTGCTGCAGGCCGAACCGCGCATCGCCCTCCTGAGCGCCTCCCACCGCGGAAGCCTCGATCATCCCAGCGCGGATAAAGTCCGGCAGGCGGTGGCACTGCTGAGATCCCAAGCGCCGGAGTTGAAGGTGGATGGCGAGGTGCACCTGGATGCCGCCCTCCGCCGTAAATCCGGGGATGGCTCCACGGCCTGGGCCCCGGCGGCGGCGGGCGCCAACGTGCTGGTGTTTCCCAACCTCGACGCGGCGGATGTGGCCTGGCGTGCGGCGGAGACCTTCGGCGGCGCCCGGGTCTTCGGCTCCCTCCTCGCGGGCCTGGCCCATCCCCTTCTCCACCTGCCCGAGGGCTGCACCGCCCAGCACCTCGCGGATCACGTCGTCCTCGCCGCCTTGATGGGAGCCCCATGACCGCCCTCGCCCTCTTCATCTCCGGTACCGGCGGCAATGCCCTGAACCTGGTCCAGGCCTGCAGGGAGGGCCGGGTGCCCGCCCGCCCGGTGCTGGCCGTGGCGAGCACCCCCAAGGCCGGCGGCATCGCCAAGCTGGAGGCCCTCGGCATTCCCGTGGTCACCGTCGTGCGCTCCCGGTTTGACTCCGACGAGGCCTTTTCCGAGGCCTGCTACGAGGCCTGCCGCGCCGCCGGGGCCGACGTCATTTGCCTGGCAGGCTGGCTGAAGAAGCTCGTCGTCCCCAAGGCCTGGGAGGGCCGCATCCTCAACATCCATCCGGGCCTCCTGCCGCGGTTCGGCGGCGCCGGCATGTACGGCATGAACGTGCATCGCGCCGTGCTGGAGGCGGGCGTGTCCGAGAGCGGCTGCACCATCCACCTGGTCGACAACGCCTACGATCACGGCGCCCCGCTGGCGGTGGGTAAGGTTCCTGTCCTGCCGGGGGACCTGCCCGAGGACCTCCAAAAGCGCGTGTACGCCGAGGAAATGCGGCTCTATCCCGAAGCCCTCGCGTCCTACCTCACCTCGGGAGCCCTGCCCGCCGATCCACTGGATTGAGGGGCCTCATCGGAGGGATTGTTTGGGGATTCGCGCCAGCCTGATCGCCTTCGGGGTCTGCACCTCCCTGCTGGGATCCGGGGGGATCGACGCGCGCCGTGATGAAGTGCTCCGGGCGGGCCGACCCAGTTTCCAGGTCTACACCGACAAGGATGGCCTTCCCCAGAACAGCATCGAGGGCGTGACGTTCGACGCGAAGGGGTACCTCTGGATCGCAACCCAGGATGGCGCCGCCCGGTTTGATGGGCGGAACTGGACGACCCTCGACATGCCCGACCCTCGCCGCAGCAACTGGCTGCTGGGGCTGCATGCGAGTGCCGATGGGGCCGTCTGGTTCGCGCGGGAAGGCGCAGGCGTTTCCCGATGGAAGGATGGCTGGACCACCTGGGACACCCAGGAAGGGCTCCCCAGCAATCGGGTGTTCCTCATCTCCGAACAGGAGGGTGCGATCTGGGTGGGCACTTCCAACGGGCCCGCCCGGTTGGAGGGGAACCGCTGGATTCCGCTCCTGGAACCCGGGGGCTGGGCCCACGGTCCCGTGAGGGCCCTTCGGGCTAAGGGGAGCCATCAATCCTTGGATGTGTGGGTGGCCGCGGAACAGGGCCTGGGGCACTTCAGCGAGGGGCGCTGGCAGTGGTTGGGCACGCGGGAAGGCCTGCCGAGCGCGAAGGTGTACGCCCTGCTGGAGGAACCCCTGGAAGGCGGGGGTGCCCGCCTGTGGGTGGGGACCCAGGAGGGGCTCGCCTGCCTCGAAGGGGGCCACTGGAAGACTTACAAAGAACCCGGGGACCTTCCCAACCCCTGCGTCTACCGCTTGGAAATGACGCGGACGGTGGAGGGCAGGCCGGTGCTGTGGGTTGGCACGGAGGGGGGTCTCGCGCGCTGGGAGGGTGCCAGTCGGCGCATCTGGACCCGCAACAACGGGCTGCCCACCGCCATGGTGAGGAGCCTCCTCGTCCAACCCGGGCCCGGTGGCCAGGAGACCCTGTGGATCGGCACATTCGGCGGCCTCACCCGCATCAGCCCGGGCACCTGGACCAGCTTCGACCGCCAGAGCGGCCTGCCCGACAACCTCGTCTGGAGCCTCGCGGAAACCAACGCGCCGAAAACGTGGTGGTTTGGCACCTGGAACGGGCTCGGCTGCTTCCGGGACGGGCGCTGGCGATCCTTCACCCGGGCGGATGGCCTCCCGGAGGCGCCGATCTTCATGGTGGTCCCCGATCCCGCGAAATCCCAGGACGACATATGGATCGGCACCCGGGGGTTCGGGCTCTACCGCTACACCGGCGGGCGATTCCAGGCCGTGCCCGGGCTCCCGGATTCCTGGGTTTATTCGGTCATGCTGACGCACGAGCCGGATGGGGGCACCACGGTGTGGGCCGGGCACCGGCTGGGGCTTTCGCGCTGGCGGGCGGGGCGCTGGACGCACTACGGGCCGATGCAGGGCTTCAAAGGCGGTGTGGTGCTCTCCCTGGCAGAGCATCGGCGCCGGGATGGGCGGCGGGAGATTTGGGTCGCGACCCGGGGCGAAGGCTTGGGGATCCTCGATGATGCCTCCGGCCAATTCGCCTGGATGGGAACCGCCGAAGGCCTGCCTGATCTGAGGCTCATGCATTTGGAGCACTCCCGGCGGGAGGGATCCTCCAGCTTCTGGGTGGCCACCATGGGGGGAGGCATCATCCGAGTGGACGCGGAATCGCGCGCCATCTTGGAGCGCCTGGACATGGAGCGTTGCGCGAGCCTGCCCAGCAACCTCGTGTACACCCTCCGCGAAGATGACCATGGCGGCCTCTACGCCTTCACCCACCGGGGCGTGGCCTATCTCACGTTCTCGGAGGGGCGCTATCAAGGGCGCATCTTCACCACGGGCGATGGCCTGCCGAGCAATGGCTGCGTGCAAGGCGCTTCCCGCATCGATACGTTGGGGCGCGTCTGGGTGGGCACCGTGGGCGGGGCGGCCGTGCTGGATCCCCTCGATTTGAAATGGGATGTCCAGACCAAGCCCCTCTACGTGGACCAGGTCTGGAACGGCGAGCACCTCCTGGCCACCGGCAGCCCGATCTTCCTGGGCTGGCGGGATACGGACCTCCGCCTGCACTTCAGCCTGCTGAACTACCACCGAGGGGCGGATAGCCTCTTCCGGAGCCAGCTCGTGGGGCTGGAGAACGCGCCCACGCCCTGGATGGTGGGCACGGAGCGCGAATTCCCGACCCTTCCGCCGGGGCGCTACACCTTCCGGGTCTGGGGGCGGGACTACCAGGGCAACGTCAGTGGCCCCTTCGATCTGCCCATCACCGTGGAGGCGCCTCCCTGGCTCCGGTGGTGGGCGATGCTGGGCTACCTGGTGATCTTCGGTGGCGCCTTGGCTTGGGCCGTCCGCTGGAGGCTCTCCCGACTCCAGACCCAGAACGTGGAATTGGAGGCCAAGGTCCAGGAGCGCACCGCCGCCTTGGCCCAAGCCGTGGCGGAACTCGCCGAGGCCCGGGATGAAGCCATGCAGGCCACCCAGGCGAAGAGCGCCTTCCTCGCCACCATGAGCCACGAGATCCGCACGCCCATGAACGGGGTGCTCGGCATGGCGAGCCTCCTGCTTGGAACGGGCCTGAGCCAGCTTCAGCGAGAATACGCCCAGGTCATCCAGGGCGCCGCCGATCGGCTGCTGGGGGTGATCAACGAGGTGCTCGACTTCTCCAAGGCCGAGGCCCATCGGATGGTGTTGGAGGAAGTGCCCTTCAGCCCCTTGGAGGAGTCCGAGGAAGTGCTGGGCATGCTGGCCGAGCAAAGCCAGCGCAAAGGATTGGAGCTGGCGGGCCTCGTGGATCCGCGCATCCCGGCCCAGCTGGTGGGCGATCCCACGCGCCTGCGGCAGATCCTCACCAACCTGGTGGGGAATGCGGTCAAGTTCACCGCGAAGGGGCATGTGGCCCTCCGGGTGGACATGGTGGGATCCGACCGCCAGCACGTGACCCTGCGCTTCGAGGTGCGGGACTCGGGCATCGGGATGTCCCCGGAGACCCAGGCCCAGCTCTTCAAGCCCTACATCCAGGCGGACCCCAGCACCACCCGGCAATACGGGGGCACGGGCCTGGGCCTGGCCATCGTCCATCAGCTGACGACCCTCATGGGCAGTGAGATCCAAGTGGAAAGCACCCCGGGGGAGGGCAGCTGCTTCCGCTTCCAGGTGGCGTTGCGCCGACCCACCCACGAGCGGCCCGTGGCGGCTTCGGAGCTGCCGCGGGGATTCACGGTGCTGGCTTTGGAAGATCACCCCCTCGCCGCGGAAGCGCTGCGGCTCCACTTGAAGGCCTTGGGCGGGGACGTGGCGGTGACCGAGGATGAATCCCAGTTGATGGCCCAGCTGGAGTCAGCCCCGCAGGGGTTCGGAGCGCTCCTCATCGACATCCACCATCGCCCCGAGGCCACCTTCCGATTGATGGAGCGCATCCGGGCCTTCCCCGCCTCGCGGCACCTGCCGATCCTCCTGGTGGCCCAATTGGATCAGCTGCCGATCGCGGAATCCGCTCGGACCCAAGGGTTGGCCCAGTACCTCACCACGCCCTTGCGGCGAGAGCGCCTGCGGGCCGCCCTGGTCGGCGTGGCCAAC
This sequence comes from Holophagaceae bacterium, assembly GCA_035255465.1. Taxonomy (GTDB): domain Bacteria; phylum Acidobacteriota; class Holophagae; order Holophagales; family Holophagaceae; genus JAFDVN01. Next base: position 63,449 of record DATEZP010000013.1, on the reverse strand, counting down.
GAGGAGGGGCCTCGCGAGGCCGCGCAATTGGAAGCGCCCCGCGCCAGGGTTCTGGTGGTGGATGACGATGCCATGAACCGGCAGGTAGCGGTGGGCATGCTCCAACAGTTGGGGTGCGCCGTGGTGGCCGTGGACAGCGGCCCCAAATGCCTGGAGTTGGTGGCCCGCGAAGCCTTCGATTGGGTGCTGATGGATTGCGACATGCCCGGGATGGATGGCTTCGAGACCACGCGGCGGCTTCGGCAGGACATGTCGGGCCGTGTGAAGGGGATCATCGCGCTCACGGCGCACTATGGCGCCGACGTGAAGGAGAAGTGCCGGGAGGCGGGCATGGATGGTTACCTCTCCAAGCCCCTGCGCCTGGAACCTCTCCTCGCTCAGCTGGAACGCGGGGTGATCCCATCCACGGAAACCGATGACCCCGGGGATCTCAAGAGCGGTCTGGATCGGCTGGCCCAGCGGGTGGGCGCCGATCTCGTGGAGGAGCTGGTGCAGTCCTTCGTGCAGGAAGCCCCCATGCAGCTCGCGGAGCTGGAGCGCGCCGCGGCGCTCCGCGCCATGGAGCAGGCCATCCGGCTGGCCCACAACCTCAAATCCAATGCGGCGGCCCTGGGCTTGCGGGAGCTTTCCTCCTGCGCCGCGGCCGTGGAGGCCGCCCTGGAATCCGGCGGTCCCGAGGGAGTGGAGCACACCCTGGTGAAATTCGGCGCTGTGCTTCCCCAGGCCCTGAGGGTCCTCCTGGAGACCCGCGTCCGGGGGTGATCAGCCCGCCGTCGCGGGTCGCGCCATGCGCTCCAGGGTGCGCTTCAAGTCTTCCAAGAGGGCTGGGTCGGAGACGGCCATGAAGATCGTGTCGTCGCCTGCCACCGTGCCCGCGAGCCCCTCCAGCTGCCGCTGATCCAAGGTGTAGGCCAGGGCCTGGGCGAAGCCCGGCAGGGTGCGGAGCACGAGCAGGTTTGGCGGCGCCGCGACCACCTGGAAGGAGGGCATCCCCGTAGGGCCCGCTTCCACGCGCTGGTAGCGGCCATCCCGCTTCTGCACCGAGAGTTTCTTGAGGTGGCGGCTCAGGGTGGGCTGGGTCAGTTCGTGGCCGTCCCGTTGGAGAAGGTCCAGGAGGTGGGCTTGATCGGCCACTTCGAACTGGGCCAGCAAGCGGAGGATGTCGGCATCCAAGGTCATGGGATCAGTATGCATGGTCGTGCATATGCATTCAAGTGAATGGGGGTTGAAGGTGGGTATTCCTGGGATCAGATGAAAAACAATTTGCATAATATTCCTAAAAATGCAGAAATGTACGCATGGCATGCACGGTCATGCAAGGAATCCCATGAGCCTCCCCGCCCTCCAGCCCACCTACGCGCCCTTCGCCTTCGAGATGGCCTCGGCTTCCGGGGACGTCATCCAGGACACCGAGGGCAGGGCCTGGCTCGACTTCTACGGCGGACACTGCGTCGCCTCCACGGGCCACTGCCATCCCGCCGTGGTGGAGGCCATCCAGGCGCAGGCCGGCAAGCTGCTCTTCTACTCCACCGCCGGGAAGCTCGGCATCCGGGAGCAGGCCGCCGAAGCGCTCGTGAGCTTCGCGACGGGCATGGCTTCGGTGTTCTTCTGCAACACCGGGGCCGAGGCCAACGAGAGCGCGCTCAAGCTGGCGTTGCAGCTCACGGGGCGGAAGCGGCTGGCGGCGGTGCAGGGGGGCTGGCACGGCCGGAGCCTCCTGGCCCTTTCGGTGACCGACGACGCGCCCCTGCACCAGGGCCTCGAGTCCGTGCTCCACCACGCGCGGATGCTGCCCTTCGGCGATCAGGCTGCGCTGGAGACCGTGGACTTCTCGGAGTTGGCGGCCGTGATCCTGGAGCCCATCCAAAGCATGGCCGGTTGTCGGGTGCACCCCTTGGGTTGGCTGCGGAAGCTGCGGGAGAAGTGCACGGCTTCCGGCACCTTGCTCATTTTCGATGAAGTGCAAACGGGCTTCGGCCGTCTGGGGCACCCCTTCGCGTTCCATGCCTTCGGCGTGCGGCCGGACCTGGTGACCTGCGCCAAGGGCATCGCCAGTGGCGTGCCCATGGGTGCCCTGCTGATGTCCGAATCCGTGGCCGGGCAGGTGAAGACGGGCATGCTCGGCAGCACCTTCGGCGGCGGCCCGTTGGCCTGCGCGGCCCTGCTGGCCACCTTGAAGGTCATCGCGGATGAGCAGCTCTGCCAACGCGCGGGAGCCCTGGAGATGAAAGTGCGCACGGGCCTGCAAGGCAGCGTGGTCCAGGCGGTCACCGGGCAAGGGCTCCTGCTGGGCCTGCAGGCGGGCGCCGCCGCCAAGGCCCTCAAAGATCATCTCTTCGAACGCCGCATCCTCGTGGGGAGTTCCCACGATCCCGCCACGCTGCGCCTGATGCCGCCCCTCACCTTGAGCGACGCCTCGGTGGAAGCCTTCCTCGAAGCGGTCCACGCCTTCTCCCCCCTCGCCGTCGGAGTTTGACCATGCAGCACTTCACGTCCATCCAAGACCTCGGCCCCGAGGGCGTCGCCCGCATCCTCAACCTGGCCGAGGCCTGGAAGCGCTCCAGCCCTGGCAAGCACCTCGCCGACAAGCTCCTGGGCATGGTCTTCTTCAACCCCTCCCTGCGGACCCGGGCCAGCTTCGAGGCCGTCATGGCCCGGGGCGGCGGCAGCGCGGTGGTGCTCGAAGTGGGCAACGGCGTGTGGAAGCTGGAGGATCGCGACGGCGTGATCATGGATGGCGATCGGGCCGAGCACGTGAAGGAGGCTGTGCCGGTGCTCAGCCGATACGTGGACGCGCTCGCCGTGCGGACCTTCGCCGAAGGGAAGGATGACGCCCTGGACCACCTGGATCCCGTCATGAACGCCTTCCGGAATTACGCCACCGTGCCCGTGATCTCCATGGAGAGCGCCCGGGAGCACCCCTGCCAGGGCCTCGCGGACCTCCTCACCGTGCAGGAGACCTTCCAGAAGACGAAGGGCCTGCCCGTGACCCTCACCTGGGCGCCCCACGTGAAGCCCCTGCCCAAGGCCGTGCCCAACTCCTTCCTCCTCACCGCCGCCGCCGCGGGCTGCCACGTGCGCGTGGCCCACCCCAAGGGCTTCGAACTGCGGCCCGAAGTGCGGGCGGAAGCCGAGGCCTTCGCCGCCGTAACGGGCGGCAGCGTGGAGTACACGAACGATCAGAACGCCGCGCTGGAAGGCTCCGCCGTCCTCTACGCCAAGGCCTGGGGCCCCGCCACGGATGGCCTCGGCGGTGAGGTGCGCCAGGAGAATTGGATGCCCGGCGCGAAGCAGATGGAGCTTTTGGACAAGGACGGCATCTTCCTCCACTGCCTGCCCACCCGCCGGAACCTCGAAGTGGCCGACGCCATCCTCGACGGTCCCCGCAGCCGCGTCGTGGATGAAGCGGAGAACCGCTTCCACGTGCAGCGGGCTTTGCTCCACCAGCTCATCGGCCAAGCCTAGGCCACCCGGTCTCGAATCCCACCTGGAGTTCCCATGAACGCCCTGATGTCCCTCCGCGCCGCCGCCCCCTACCTCCGCCAGTTCCGCAACCAGACCTTCGTGGTGAAGGTGGGTGGCGAGGTGCTGGAAGATGCTTCCGCCTGTGCGTCCGTGTGCGAGCAGGTGGCGTTGCTGTGGAACCTGGGCATCCGGTTGGTGCTGGTGCACGGGGGCGGGCAGGGGCTGGATCGGCTCAGCGCCCAGCTGGGCCTGCCTGTGACGAAGGTCGCGGGGCGGCGGGTGACGGATGCCGCGACGCTGCGGGCCGCCATCATGGCTTTCGCGGGGGAGGCCCACACCACCTTCCTGGCGGCGCTCGGGAAGGCGGGGCTCTCGCCCGTGGGCCTCAGCGGTGTGGACGCAGGCCTGTTGAAGGCCCACAAGCGGGCGCCCCAGACCGTGGAAGGTGAGGCCGTGGACTATGGCTTCGTGGGCGACCTGGACGCCGTGGATCCCAAGGTCATCCAGCACCTGTTGGAGGGCGGCTTCCTGCCCGTGGTGGCGCCCCTCAGCGCCGATGCGTCGGGGCAGGTGTACAACACCAACGCTGACACCGTGGCCTCCGCGCTGGCCGCGGCACTCGGCGCGGAGAAGCTCGTCTTCCTCCTGGGGGTGCCCGGCCTGCTGCGGAAGGTGGACCAGCCGAGCTCCCTGGTGCCCTTCGCGACGCCTCAAGAGCTCACGGAGCTGGAGGAAGCGGGGGCCATCGGCGGCGGCATGAAGCCCAAGCTGGCGGCCGTGAAAGCGGCGCTGGCCGCCGGCGTGCACAGCGTGCACCTCGTGTCCGGCTTCACCCCCGAGGCCCTGCTGGTGGAAGTCTTCACCAACGAAGGCAGCGGCACCATGATCCAGGCAGCCCCCGCCGCCGCGGCCGGGGTGGCGCCATGACGCCCTCTGAACTGCTCCACGAACTGGTGGCCCTGCCCAGCGTCTCTGGGAACGAGGCCGCCATCGCCAACACCGTGCAGGCCCTCCTGGAATCCTGGGGCGCCACCGTGCGGCGGCAGGGCCACAACCTCTGGGCCGAAGTGGGGCAGGGGGCACCGCGCCTCCTGCTGAACTCCCACCTGGACACGGTGCCCCCCTGCGCCGGGTGGTCCGCCGATCCCCAGGTCCCGGTGTGGCAGGGTGAGCGGCTCGTGGGCCTCGGCGCCAACGACGCCAAGGGCTGCGTCACCGCCATGCTCATGGCTTTCCGTGAGTTGCTGAAGACGCCCCCCACCGAGGGCACCGTCGTCCTCGCCCTCACGGCGGAGGAGGAAACGGGTGGGCAGGGTATCGCCACCATCCTCGACCAGCTGGGTCACTTGGACGCCGCCATCGTGGGCGAGCCCACGGGCCTGCAGGTGTGCGCGGCCCAGCGGGGGATGCTGCTGCTCAAGGTGATCGCCCACGGCGAAGGGGCCCACGTGGCTCACGCCCACCTGGGTGACAACGCCATCCACAAGGCCGCCAAGGACATCTCGAAGCTGGCGCAGCTCCGCTTCGAGCCCCACCCCCTCCTGGGCGAGACCCGGGCCCAGGTGACGCAGGTGGAGGGTGGCCTCGCCCGGAATCAGGTGCCCGACGCCTGCACGCTCTTCGTGGACCTACGCACCACCCCCAACCTCGATCACGCGGAACTGGCCCAATCCTTCGCCGCGGAATTGGAAGGCGAAGTGAAGGTGCACAGTGCCCGCTATCACCCCAAGGCCACGGATCCCACGCATCCCATCGTGAAGGCGGCGCTGAAGGCCGCGGGCCGGATCTCGCCCGTGGGCAGCGCCACCACCAGCGATTGGGCCTTCCTGGGCAGCCTTCCCGCCGTGAAGGTGGGCCCTGGCGACACGCACCGGAGCCACCGGCCGGACGAGTGGATCTCCAAGTCGGAGCTGGAAGCGGGCGTGGCCTTCTATCAGACCGTGATCCCCGCCTACCTGGCCCTGGCGGCCCGGGAGGTGGTGCATGGCTAGCGATCAGCTCTGGGCCAAGGGCCTGCCCCTGGATGGCCTCGTCCACGCCTTCACCGTGGGGCGGGATCCGGAACTGGATCTCCGCCTCTTGGCGTACGACGCCTGGGGGAGCGCCGCCCATGCGCGGACCCTCCACCGTGCGGGCCTGCTCTCCACCGCGGACGCCCGGGCCCTGGTGGGTGAGCTGAAGCGGCTCCAGGCTCAAGCCCAGGCGGGAGAACTCGTCATCCTGCCGCAGCAGGAGGATGGGCATACGCTGCTGGAGGCTGAACTCACCGCGCGGCTGGGCGAGCCCGGCCAGAGGATCCACGCGGGCCGCTCCCGGAACGATCAAGTGGCCACGGCCCTGCGGCTGTGGATGCGGGTGCAGCTGTTGGCCGTGGAAGGGGAGACCCTCGCGCTGGCCCGGGCCCTTGTGGCATTCGCGGAGGTGAACCCCGGTGCGATGCCCGGCTACACCCACCTGCGGCGGGCCATGCCCAGCTCCTGGGCCCAGTGGGCCTCGGCTCACGCGGAAGCCCTGCTCGAGGAACTCGAAGCCGTGGAATCCCTCTGGTACCGGCTCGACCGTTGCCCCCTGGGCAGTGGCGCCGGCTATGGCGTGCCCCTTCCCCTGGACCGGGCCCACACGGCCTCCCTGCTGGGCTTCTCCCGGATCCACCGCAACGCCGCGGAAGTGCAGCTCACCCGGGGCCGCACCGAGGGCGCCTTCCTGCACACCCTCGCCAACGTGGGGCTCGCCTTGGAGCGGCTCTGCCAGGACGCGCTGCTCTTCAGCACCGAGGAGTTCGGCTTTCTGCGGCTGCCGGATGCCTTCACCACCGGTAGCAGCCTCATGCCCCAGAAGCGGAACCCCGATGTGCTGGAGCTCGCCCGGGCCCGGGCCCGGGAGCTGCGGGGCCAGGCCGCCCGGTTGGATGCCCTGTCCGCGGGCCTGAGCGGCGGTTACCACCGGGATTTCCAGCTGCTGAAGGCCCCCTTGATGGAAGGCACCGTCAGCGCCTTGGAACTCCTCCAGGTGCTTACGCATGTCATCCCCGCGCTGGAGCCTCTGGGCCACGCGGCCGAGGTGGCCGAAGCCCCGGAGCTCCATGCCACCCAGGCCGCCTGCGAGCGGGTCCTCGCGGGCCAGCCCTTCCGGGAGGCTTACGTGGCCGTGGCCAAGGAGGTCGCCGGAGGCACCTTCCTGCGGCCCGCGAATCCGCCCCTGGCCCGGGCGGCGGGCTCCCCCGGCGCGCTGGATTGGTCCGGGCTGAAGCGGGATCTGGATGAGTGCGAGGTGTGGATCCGCTCTCGCAGCATCCACCTCGCCGCCGCGGAAGCCACCACTTGGAACCTGGACACCCTCGGAGATCTCCCATGAACAAGCTGCTCCTCGCGTTCAGCGGCGGCCTCGACACCTCCTTCTGCGCCCTCTGGCTGCAGGAGCAGGGCTATGAAGTCCACACCGCCACCATTGACACCGGCGGTTTCAGCACCGCGGAGCAGGCCCGCATCGAGGCCCAGGCCGCCAAGCTGGGCGTGGCCTCCCACCGCACGGTGGATGGCCGGCAACGGTTGTGGGATCGGTACCTCCGCTTCCTCGTCTATGGCAACGTGCTCCGGGGCCAGGCCTATCCCCTCTCCGTGAGCGCGGAGCGGGTCTGCCAGGCGGAACTGGCCGTGCAGGCGGCCACGGAGCTGGGCGCCACGGCCCTGGCCCACGGCAGCACGGGCGCAGGCAACGACCAGGTGCGATTCGACGTGGCCTTCGCGGCCCTCGCCCCCCAGATGGCCGTGCGAACGCCCATCCGGGAGCTGGCCCTGAGTCGGGCTCAGGAGATCGCCTGGCTGGAGGAGAAGGGCTTCACCTTCCCCGCGAAGACCGCCATCTATTCGGTGAACGAAGGCATGTGGGGCACCAGCATCGGGGGCCGGGAAACCCTCAATCCCTGGGATGCGCTGCCCGCGGAGGCCTGGCCCGGTGGGCCCGTGGACAGTGGCTTGCCAGTGCAGGAGCTGGTGGTGTCCTTCACCGAGGGCGTGCCCTCCGCTCTCAACGGCGAGGCGCTGGAGCCCGTGGACCTCATCGCCCGGTTGAATGACCTCGGCCACGCCTACGGTTTGGGTCGGGCCTACCACCTGGGGGATACCATCCTGGGCATCAAGGGCCGCATCGGTTTCGAAGCCCCGGCGGCCCTGCTGCTCATCCAGGCCCACCGGGAACTGGAGAAGCTGGTGCTGAGCGGCAAGCAGCTCTTCTGGAAAGAGAGCCTCGGCAACCTCTACGGTGGCCTCCTCCACGAGGGCCACTTCTTCGATCCTCTGGCCCGGGATCTGGAAGCCTTCCTGGAGCGCAGCCAGGCCGTCGTCACGGGCGACGTGCGTCTCGCGCTGCGGCCCCATGTCTTCCACACCGTGGGCGCCCGTTCGCCCTTCGCCCTCATGAACGACCTCGCCGCCTACGGCGAGGGCACCAAGCTCTGGACGGGCGAGGAGGCCGCCGGCTTCGCCAAAGTCTTCGGCGTCGCCCAGCGGATCACGGCGTTGGCGCAAGGGCAGATCTAGTTCGAACGGCTGGGGTCCTTGGTCCTTAGACCTTGGTCCTCAACTTCGAACTCCGCGCACCAGGCAAGAACTATGGACCAAGGACTCCCCATGCGAATCACCATCGACAAGATCGCCTCCGTCACGCGGCGGCTGCAGCTCTCCAAGACCCTCACGCTCACGTCGGACATCGAGGTGCGCCCCGGGGCCGTCCTCGCGGGCCGGGTGCTCAACGACAAGAGCCGCTACAACACCCTGGAGGACGTGCACGGCCGCATGTCCGTCGTGCACGCCGGGGACCTCGTGGTGGGCGCCCTGGGCCACCGGAACGCGCTGCACGGCTACGAAGGCGTGATGCCCGAGCGGGTGCAGGTGGGTGATCGCATCAACCTCCTGAACCTGGGCGGCGTCATGGGCACCTGCGTGTCCCACAACCCCGACGTGGGCGCACCCTTCGAGGTGGAAGTGCTGGGCCAGGTGCTCGTCTATCCCGATTTCCAGAGCCGCCAGGGCCAGCGGGCCCACATCGGCATGAGGGCCCTCGCCCCCAAGGCCGAGGCCGCGCCGCTGCCCGTGGTCTACGTGGCGGGCACCTGCATGAACGCGGGCAAGACCGCCGCCGCCTGCGCCGTGATCCGCGTGCTCACCCAGGCGGGCCTCAAGGTGGCGGGCGCCAAGCTCACGGGCGTGAGCCTCCAGAAGGACATCCTGGGCATGAAGGACTACGGCGCCGAGTGGGCCTTGGACTTCACGGACACGGGTGTGACCACCTCCTCCCCGGAGACGGCCCAGGTCTCGGCCCACACGATCTTCGCGGAGCTGGCCACCACGGGCGCCGACGTCATCGTGGCGGAGACGGGCGACGGCATCATGGGCGACTACGGTGTGCAGGCCATCCTGGCCGATCCCGACCTCATGGGCCGGGCAGCGGCCTTCCTCTTCTGCGCCAACGATCCCGTGGGCGCCGCGGGCGGCGTGCAGGCCCTGCGGGACATCTACGGCCTCACCGTGGACGTGCTCACGGGCCCAGCCACGGACAACGCCGTGGGCGTGCGTTTCGTGGAGGCGAACCTGGGCCTGCCCGCCCTCAACGCCCGGACCCATGGCCCGATGCTCGGCGCCTTCGTGCTGGAGAAGCTCCAGGCCAAGCTCCAGGTGAAGGCATGATCCGCACGCTCATCCTCGGCGCCTCCGGCTACGGTGGCGGGGAGCTCCTGCGGCTGTTGGCGGGGCATCCCGAGGTCGAAGCGGTGCGGGGCGTCTCCCGCCACCACGCGGGCAAGCCCTTCCACGCCGCCCATCCCAACCTGCGAGGTTTCCTCGAAGGCACCTTCGATGGGGCCGCCGATTGGAGCTGGCTCGCGGAGGCGGCGCAGCCCGTCTGCTTCGCCGCCATGCCCCACGGGGAGCTGGCCAAGGCCCTGCCCATGCTGGAAGCAGCCTGGTCCGAGGCGGGGCTGGTCGATCGCCTCACCCTCATCGACCTCAGCGGCGACTTCCGTTTGGGCAGCGCCGAAGCCTTCGCCACCCACTACGGCCAGGCCCATCCCACCCCGCAGGCCCTCGGCGGTTTCGTCTACGGCCTTGCCGACCTCTTCCCCCATGAGGTGCGCGGCGCGCGGCGCATCGCCAACCCCGGCTGTTTCGCCACGGCCCTGCAGCTGGGCCTCGCCCCCCTGGCGGGTCTCGGGATGGATCACGTGTCCGCCTTCGCCATCACGGGCTCCTCGGGCTCGGGCATGAATCCCAGCGACACCACGCACCACCCCACCCGCGCCACGGACTTCCGCGCCTACAAGGCCCTCGCCCACCAGCACCAGGGCGAGGTGGCCCAATTTTGCGCCCGCCTCGGGATCACGCCCGACGTGGCCTTCATCCCCCACAGCGCCCCCCTCGTGCGGGGCATCTTCGCCACCCTCCAGTTCCAACTGCCCGAAAGCATCGGCGCCGCCGACGTGCGCGCCCGACTCGAAGCCACCTACGCCCAGCGCCCCTTCGTGCGCCTCGTGGAAGGCTCCCCCAAAGTCGCCGCTGTCACCGGCTCCAACTTCGCCGATCTCGGCTTCGTCGCCGAAGGCCGTGAAGCCGCGATCTTCGTGGCCATCGACAACCTGCTCAAAGGCATGGCCGGCCAGGCCGTCCAGAACATGAACCTGGCCCTGGGCCTCAGCGAGAAGGCGGGGATCTGGATGGCGGGGGGATATCCGGGCTGAGCCATCGATGAAGACCTCTCTTGTCTTTCATCTGTGTTCATCTGTGTCCATCTGTGGCTTTCAATTCTTTTGAAAGAACTGAGCCACAGATGGACACAGATGAACCCAGATAAAAACCAAAGAAGGCAGGTCGTCAAAGTGCCTTGGTCTGTGGCTTGTTTACGTGCGAGTGACGGTGGCCCCGCTCGCTCCGTTAATCTGAGGGCATTGGGAGGCGGGATCCATGCTGGACCTTCACTCTGTTTCAATCGATGACCTTTCGGGCCTCGCCCGGGGCGTGGTGGGGAGCGAAATCCTCAAGATCGCCGGCGAGGTGAGGGTCCTGAAGGCCCAGGGCGCGGAGGTGTGCAACCTCACGGTGGGCGATTTCGATCCGGCCTACTTCCCCATCCCGGCGGAGCTGCTGGAAGGCACGCGCAAGGCGCTGGCCGAAGGCCACACCAACTACCCGCCCTCGGACGGGGTGCTGCCCCTGCGGGAGGCCGTGGCGGCCTTCTACGAGCGGGAGCTGGGGCTGAGCTATCCGGTGGAATCGGTGCTCGTCACGGGCGGCGCGCGGCCGTTGCTCTACGGCGCCTACCGCACCCTCGTGGATCCAGGTGAGACGGTGGTCTACCCCGTGCCCAGCTGGAACAACAACCACTACGCCTACCTGAGCGGGGCGAAGGCGGTGGAGCTGCCCGTCAGCGCCGAGTCCAACTTCTTCCCCACGCTGGCGCAGATCGAGCCCCACCTGGGTACGGCGCGGATGCTGGTGCTGAACAGCCCCCTCAACCCCACGGGGACGGCCATCAGCCGCGAATCCCTGAAGGCCATCACCGAGGCGGTGGTCGCGGAGAACGTGAAGCGCCGCGCCGAGGGCCGCCGCATCCTCTTCTTCGTCTACGACCAGGTGTATTGGACGCTCACCTTCGGCGGCACGGAACATGTGACTCCCGTGCAGCTGGTGCCCGAGAGCGCGCCCTACGTCATCTTCATCGACGCCCTCTCCAAGGCCTTCTGCGCCACGGGCATGCGCGTGGGCTGGGGCGTGATGCCCCCGGCCGTGCGCAACCGCATGAGCGACATCCTGGGCCACGTGGGCGCATGGGCGCCCAAGGCGGAGCAGATGGCGACGGCGGCCCTGCTGCGAGATCCCGGCACCATCCGCGGCTACCAGGGCCACCTCAAGGCGGAGCTGCAGAAGCGCCTGGACGCGCTGCACGCGGGCTTCGCGAAGCTGGCCGCCGAGGGCCTGCCCGTGGAGGCCGTGGCCCCGCAAGGCGCCATCTACCTCAGCGTGCGCTTCAACCTCTTCGGCCGCACCATCCAGGGCCGCACCTTCGCCCGCAACGAGGACATCCGCCAGCTGTTGCTCCAAGCTGCGGGCCTCGCCATCGTGCCCTTCCAAGCCTTCGGGCTGAAGGAGGACAGCGGCTGGTTCCGCATTTCCGTGGGCGCCGCCTCCATGGCGGACATCGAGGGCATGTTCCCCCGCCTGAAGGCGCTGCTGGGCTGAACTCCCAGCGGACCCCGAAAGAAGGCCCCTCCCCGGAGGGGCCTTTGGGTCTATGCTGACGGCCCCACTCCGGAGGCACTATGCGATCCATGATCTTCGCCGTCCTCGTTTCCCTCCCGCTGCTGGCCGGTCCCGGTCCCAAGGCCAAGGCCGACGCCGTCAACAAGGCCTTCGCGGCCGCCATGGTGAAGGGCGATGCCGTGGCCGTGGCCGGTTTGTACACGGAGGATGCGCGACTCCTCTTCTTCAAGGGTCAGACCCTGAAAGGGCGCGCGGCCATCCAAGAGACCCTGGCGGGCATGTTCAAGGGCATGAAGGTGACGGCCATGAGCATCGTCTCCGAGGAGTGCCATCCCCTCGGCGATACGCTACTGGACATGGGCCACTACGAGATGACCAGCGAAGCCGAAGGAAAGACGACCACGGAGAAAGCGCGCTACGTCCAGGTGCTGAAGAAGGGTAAGGACGGCCAATGGCGGCTCTTCATGGATTGCCCCCTGCCGGACTAATGCACGGCCCGGGCGGCCCCAGGTAGACTGTCCGCATGATTCCCCTTCTCACCGCCGACGAGATGCGGGCGCTGGAGCGCCGGGCCATCGATGGCGGTGTGGCCAGCCTGGAGCTGCAAGAGGCCGCGGCTGCTGGCGCATTGGCGTTGATTCCCGAGGGGGAACCGCTCTTCGTCCTGGCGGGCCCCGGCAACAACGGCGGCGACGCTTTGGCCCTGGCGCGCCTGGGGCGGGCCGAGGGCCGCGAGGTGGAAGTCTGGACCTTGAACCCTGATCCCACCTGGAAGGGCGATGCCGCGATCCAAGCGCAGCGCTGGCAGGAACGGGGCGGGAGCTACCGGTTCACGGAGGACCCCGATGAAGCCCTCGCGGCGTTCTCGGGATGGGTGGTGGATGGCCTGTTCGGCCTGGGCACGCGGCTGCCCCTGGGAGGGGAGGCCCAGGCCTGGGTCAGCGCCCTTGGCCGGAGCGAGGGGCGCTTCGGCGTGTTGGCGTTGGACCTGCCCACGGGCCTCGATCCCAGCCGCGCGGAAGCGGGCGATGCCCTCTCCGCGGATGTCACCGCCTGTTTCGGTTTCCGCAAAGTCTGCCATGGCCTACGGCCCGCCCGGGACCTCTGCGGTGACCTCCACCTCATCGAACTGCCCGTTCCGGAACCGGAACCCACGCTCTGGCTCAATCAGGCCCCGGGCTACTGGTGGCAGGGCGAGTGGGCCAGCCACAAGCGGCACCACGGCCACATCGTGATCCGGGCCGGATCCCTGGGTATGAGTGGCGCGGCGGTGCTGTCGGCGCTGGGCGCCCTGCGCATGGGCGCTGGGCTGGTCACGGTGCTCGCCGATGCTGAAGTGCGCGCGGAGATCGCGGCCCAGGTGCCGGAGGCCATGGTGAAAACCTGGGAAGGCATCCTGCCCGAGGATACGGACGTGTTGCTGGTGGGCCCCGGAGGCGCTTCGGAGATCCCCGCCTGGGGAGGCTTGCTGGTGCTGGACGCCTCGGCGCTCCGGGCAGGTGAGGGCCATCGCTGGATGGCGCGCCCCCGCACGGTCATCACGCCTCATGCGGGGGAGTTCGCGCGGCTCTTCGACTTGCCCAAGCCCGAACCGGAAGATACGGATGCCCGGCTGGCCCAGGTGCGCGAGGTGGCCACGGGGCCTGGCGTCCTTCTGCTGAAGGGCCACCCCTCCTTCATCGCCGGTGGGGGGGCATCCGACGTCATCGCCAACCCCTCGGGGCACAGCGGCCTCAGCACCGGGGGCACGGGCGACCTGCTGGCGGGGATGATCGCCGGCTGGTTGGGCCGCTTCAAGGATTGGGCGGATCACGATGCGGGCTTCGTGCGGCGGCAGGTGGCGGGCGCCGCCTGGTTCCATGGCGCCGCGGCGGACCGACTGGGCCCGGGGCCCCTCCTCGTGCGGGAGCTGGGCGCCGCCGTGGCCGATGAACTGCGGGATCACTTCAAGGACTGGGATGGGGACTGGCGACCGCTTTCTGAACGATGACCTGGCCACCGAGGCCCTGGGTGTGGAACTGGCGCGGCTGACCCCGGCTGGAGGCACCTGGCTGCTCCGGGGTGAGCTGGGGGCTGGCAAGACCACCTGGACTCGGGGCTTCGTGCAGGGCCTGGGGGGCGATCCCGAGCAGGTGGCTTCGCCCACCTACGCGGTGCTGCACCGTTACGACAGCCCCGTGGGCCGGGTCTTCCACCTGGATCTCTACCGCTTGGGCGAAGCGGGTGCCTGGAGCTTGGGGCTGGAAGAACAGGTGAACGCCGCCGACCGCATGGTGGTGGAATGGGCCGGATCCGAGGGCCCCTGGCCCACGCCCTGGGTGGGCCACCTGACGCTCTCGACGGAAGGCCATGGCCGGCGAGCGGAATGGACACTTGGGGCCGTTTCGAAGTAACGATTTCCCGGATCTGCCGGCGAATCGTTACTTCGCTACGGCCCCTTATGCCGGGCCAGGGTCGAAATGTCTAATGTCGCAAGTAAGACGGCCTTCCTGTCGCCTGATTGACCGCACACTAGTCCCATGACCTTCGAAACGATCCTGCTCATCCTGGTGGGGCTCCTGGCCCTGGTGGCCGCCCTGGGTGCCTGGCGCAAGGCGCCGCTGCCGTTGGACGATTTCCGTCGCCTGTTGGAGGAGCAGCAGCAGCGGGCCCGCAGCGATCAGGGCATGGCCCTGCAGCCGCTGCAGGCCGAACTCTCCCGCATGAACCGCGATCTGGCCACCCAGAAGGCCGAACAGGAAGCCAACCTGCTGCGCCTGTTCCAGGACGTGCTGAAGCAATTGGGCGAAGGCCTCCAGGGCGGCCGCAAGGAGCAGGGGGATCGCCTCGAAGAACTCCGGAAATCCATGGATGCGGCGCTGGCCCAATCCCGCAAGGAACTGGGCGAACGGCTGGAGGGGATGCAGGTGCAGGTGCAGGAGCGCCTCGTGCAGATCCAGAAATCCAACGAGGAGCGGCTGGAGCAGATGCGCCAGACGGTGGACGAAAAGCTGCAGTCCACGCTGGAAAAGCGGTTGGGCGAGAGCTTCTCCCTGGTGGCGGCAAGGCTGGAGGCCGTGCAGAAGGGGCTTGGCGAGATGCAGAACCTGGCCAACGATGTGGGCGGTCTCAAGCGGGCCCTCACCAATGTGAAATCCCGGGGCGTCATGGGCGAGGCCCAGCTGGCCATGCTCCTCGAGCAGTTCCTGGATTCCCGGCAATTCCAGGCCAACGTGAAGATCCGGCCCCGCAGTTCCGAAGTGGTGGAGTTCGCCGTCAAACTGCCCGGCACCGAGGAGGGCCAAAGCGTTTGGTTGCCCATCGACGCCAAATTCCCCATCGAGGACTACCAGCGCCTGCTGGATGCCTACGAGATCGCCGATGTGGATGGGATCGCCGCCCATGGCAAGGCCCTTGAGGACCGGCTCTGGAGCCAGGCACGGGACATCCGGGACAAGTACATCGCGGTGCCCCATTCCACGGATTTCGCCCTGCTCTTCCTGCCCTTCGAGGGGCTCTACGCCGAGGCCCTGAGGCGTCCCGGGCTGTTCGAAAAGCTCCAGCGGGAATGCAAGGTCACGCTGGTGGGTCCCACCACGCTCACGGCCTTCCTGAACAGCCTGCAGGTCGGGTTCAAGACCCTGGCCATCAGCAAGCAGAGCTCCGAAGTCTGGAAGGTGCTGGGCAACGTGAAGTACGAATTCGGGAAATTCGGTACCGTGCTGGAATCCGTCCAAAAGCAGTTGGAGGCCGCCAGCAACAAGCTGTCGGATGTCGCTCGACGCAAGGAGCTGATGGAAAAGGCCCTGGGGAAGGTGGAGGCTTCCCATGAAGCGGTGGATGGGGCGATCCTGCCCACCCTTGATGCCCTGGAAGATTGAAGCCCGGCTGTTTTTCCCTTTTCAATTCTTGGAAGTGCACTAGGATTCGGGCAACTCGAGAGGGTTACCCATGCACAGGGGACGGGATCGAAACGGGCCCGGCGAGGTGATCGCCGTGGACCGGAACTATGTCCCGATGCAGGAGATGAGCCGTCGCAAAGCCATCCGTGCGGTGGCCGCGGGGCGGGCTGAAATCCTCAATCCCGCGGACTTCGCCCGGCATCGGACCATGGTGGGGCGCATCCAACTTGTGATCTTCCCCCACGCCGCCGCCTGCCCCGACGCCAAGCTTTTGCTGGGGCGCCTGGAGCGCCGCGTCATGAAGCGGGACCACTTCCAGTGTCAATACGAGGGCTGTGGCCACAAGGCCACCACCGTGGACCACGTCATCCCCGTGTGTCAGGGCGGCCCGAACACCTGGCAGAACCTCGTGGCTTGTTGCCTCGCCTGCAACCAGCACAAGGGCGGCCGCACCCCCGAGCAGGCGGGCATGCGCTTGAAAGCCCACCCCAAGGGCCCCCGGGCCCACCTGTTCGAGCGCTTCGAGGCGCTCTTGAAGGAAGCCAGCGCGGCCTAGTTAGGTGCTACCGAAGGGCGGGAATGAAAGGCGGAAGCAGGCTCCATGGCCCTGGTCGGGGTCCAGCTGCACCTTCCCCCGGTGCCGTTCAACCACGCGGCGCACCACGGCCAACCCCAGACCGGTGCCCTTCCCCTTGGCCTTGGTGGTGAGGTAGGGCTCGAACATCCGTCCCCTCAGTGTTTCGGGGATGCCGGGTCCTGTGTCCTTCACGATCAGGGTGGGCCAGCCTTCGTCATCCCGCACGGTCTGCAGGTGAAGCTCACCGCGGCCATCCATGGCATCCCTCGCATTGAGGGCGAGGTTGAGGATCACTTGGGCGATCTCCGCGGAATCGCCCTTGATGGGGAGTTCGGAATCCGCCCGGGAGATCCTCAACCGGGTGCCCTGCAGGGCGGGTTGGAGCAGGAGGGTGGCCTCGGTCACGCAATCGTTCAAATCCAAGCGTTCAATGGTGGGCTCGCCCCGGCCCAGATCCAGGAGCTTCCGGCTCATGAGGCAGCCTTGCCGGGTCGTGTGATGGATCTGCTCGAAGATTTCGGTTCCGGGTTGAGGCGCGGTCGGATCCATCGCGCGCTCGACGCGGAGGTGGATCGTCGTCATGAGGTTATTGAGATCGTGGATGACGCCACCCGAGAGTGCCGACATCACTTCGAATCGCTGGGCCCGGACGAGCTGATCCTCCAGCCCTTGCTTGGCCCTCACCGTTTGGCCCACGAGCTGGAGTTGTTCGCCCACTTTCTGGATCTCCCAGATGTCGGATGCCACGTCACGGACCTCATGCCCTTGCCGGGCCCGTTCCGCTGAATCCACGAGGTTCATGATCGGGAGGCCATAGCGTCGGGTGATGCGCATCCCATAGAGCACCCAGGCCAGGGTGACGAGTATCAGCAGGGCCGTGAAGGACAGGGTGATGCCCCGGAGGATGGGGGGCATTCCGCGAAGGGGGATGGCGGTCCAGAGAATCACGTCTACGCCTTCGGCGAGGGTGAGGTTGTCGCGTCCTACCCGAAAAAGCTGGGATCCCTCCCGAATGCGGCGAGGGAAGTCCGGGCCGGATGTCCAAGCCGTGGGCACGATGCCCCGGGGGCGGAAGTCCTTATCAGTGGGAGGGACCCCCTCTTGAAATTGGATGGGGAAGGGGTGCGCATCCTCGCCTGGGAGCATGATCACTTCGTGCGCGGGGGATGTCACCATCGCCTGCCCCTCCAGGGGCTTTAAATACCGCTTCAAGGTCTGGTGCAGACGATCCGTGGTGATGTCGAGGCAGATGAGGCCTCTTCGCTCGCCATCCGCGTTGAACACGGGGACGAGGTAGGTGTACCCCTCCGCTTGCCCCCCTGCGAAGACATAGGGTGTGGGTGTCCATTGGGGCTGGGATGCCTTCATGCCTTGGATGAACCATGGGCGGGTATGGGGAAAGCCCGGCTCGACGGGAGCGGGGAAGGCCTTCACAAGCCCGGTGGGGAAGGCGGGCGTGAAGCGCGACCCATCTGGGCCTTGTTGGAGGAGGCCCCATCCAGTCCCCTCGCGGATCAGCGTGATGGATTGGCCATCGGTGGTGCAGAAGAGGAGATTGGTGAGGAGGGTCGGCCGCCGGAGCAGCGGAAGGGCCGCTTGGAGCATGGCCTCCCGATCGAGGCCGTGGGCCTCCAGGCTGGACCAGGTCTTGGCCAGCCCCGCCCCCATGGTCTCCAGTTCGCGGGTTTGGGCTCGCAGCCTTCGCTTGGCGGATTGGATCTGCTCCGTCGCCGCGCTTTCGACTTGACGACGGTGCACGGTTCTCGCGCCCCACCATGCGAGTGCGGAAAGCAGGAGCAGAAGCGCCACCGCGGGCAGCGCGATTTCCCTCAACAGCCGAGTGGAAAGCGAAGACATGAGGGAGCCCCTGGCAATGTGTGCTTGTGTTTTTTGAGGTTATCAAAAAATTCCCAAAAAATCGGACAAGAGTCTGACCTGGGCTCGCACCCCTTCCGCCGAAGGGGGGTGGTCCGACCCTGCCTGATGGGCGCCCTAACCGCGAGCTTCGAGATTCACGGAATCCGAGGTCGAGAGGGCCTGGGTCATCGCTCTGATTTTCAAATGCAGCTCGGCCCACTCTCGGGCCACGATGCTGCGCCGCGTGATGCCACCCCCAGCCCAATAGGTGATGCGGTCCTGCTCGAGTTGGGCCGTGCGGATGGGCATGGCGAGATCCAGATCTCCATCGGGGAGGATCCAGCCCAGGGCCCCGCAGTAGAACCCCCTGGGGCTGGCCTCGACGCGAGCGAGCCAATCACAGACGGCGTGCTTGGGGGCGCCGGTGATGCTGCCTCCCGGAAGCAGGGCGCGCAGCAATTCGGGGAGCTCGAGCGCAGGTTTGGCAAGGCTTTCAACGCGGGATACCAGGTGCCGCACGGTGGGGAAATCCTCTTCCACCATGAGCTGGGACACCTTCACCGAGCCGGCGCGGGAGACCCGCCCGAGGTCGTTCCGTTGCAGATCCACGATCATGGTGTGCTCGGCTCGTTCCTTGGGATCAGCCGCCAGCTGTCCCGCGGGCGTGTCCAGGGCGACGCTTCCCTTGATGGGTTCCGTCCAAAGCCGATCCCCCCGCCGGGCCAGGAGTCGCTCCATCGAGAGGCAGAGGAGGGAAGGGGACCCCCAAGGCAGATAGGCGCCATAGGGTGGCTGGGCCCGCTTGAACGCGGCGAGGGCGAGGGTCACCGGGTCGCCGCAGAAAGCCCCCTCGAAAGGTACGCAGAGGTTGGCCACGTAGAACCCGCCGTCATGGATGAGGCGTTGGGCCTCCTCAACGGCGCGGGCGTGGCGGGCCTGATCCCAGCGAGGCTCCAAACCAAAGGCCGGGCGTTTCAAGGCACAGGCAGATTGGAAGGGCATGAGCAGCGCGGCGAGATCGGGGTCGGGAACCCACGACCAGAGTTCGGCCTGACGGGCTTGGACGCGGACCGCATGGCGGACGCCGTGCCACCGTTGGCCCAGGCTGCCCAAGGCCGGGGGCTGATGGGCATGCCCGGCCTCGAAACAGGCCAGCTCATAGGTCAGTGCCCCCACGAGGGGAAGGCCCTGTTTGGAAGCCCAGTCCAGGGCCTCCCACGGGGGAAGAGGCAGGGGTGCCCCTTGCCATGTGGAGGTCCATTGGCGCCCATCCCAGCGCGTTTCCAATATTTCCGGAGCGGGTAAGGCCAGCAGATCCCCACCCGGATCTCCGGGACGCACGATGCCGCTATGCAGCCAGGTGGCGCCCGCCCGGAGCCAGCCCTGAGCCGCGGCCGGCCAGGGGCGGGGGAGTTCCAAGGGCCTCCGATGGGGTGGATTCCAATCCATGGGCCCATGATGCCATCTCGACCCTGCTTAGCGGTTCTTTCAAGAAAATCAATGCTAGTCGTTAAATTTTATTAAAACGATAAGAGCCAAAAAAAAGCATTTGCCTTTTTAATGACCGGGACTAGCCTCGAAAATGCAGGAGGAGTCCATGTTGAACGTGGAGGTCAGCAGTCAAACCGGGAAGGATTTCGAAGGCGATGTGCTCATCGTTCCGGTATTCAGCGGGCGGGAGCGGCATCGCCTTCCTTTGGCCATCAGCAAGGTGGCCCGTCAAGTCATGGACGAAAATGATTTCAAGGCTGACTTCGGCGAGATGGTGCCACTCCACCACCCGAATGGTGTGAAGGGCACGCGTTGGATGCTCCTGGTGGGGCTCGGCGAGGAGGAGACCGTCAGCTTGAATCGCATCCGCAAGGGCCTCGGCACCGCCTCGCGCTACGCGCTGAAGCGGAACTGGAAGTCCGTCGGCGTCGTCAGCCCCAGCACTTCCACCCTGGATCACGACGCTGTTCAGAGTGCGGTGATCGAAGGTGTGCTTCTCGCCAACTACGACTTGGTTTCTTTCAAGTCCAAAGCGGAAGGAAAGCAGTTCTCCAAGGTCGAGATCTTCAGCAATGGAGATGACACCCGTAAAACCCGCCGTCGCCTCCCCCTCATCGAAGCGGGGGTTGCGGCCTGCCATCGGGTTCGCGATCTGGCGGCCACGCCCGCCATGGACCTTTTCCCCGAGTCCTTCGCAGAGCAGGCCCAGAAGCTCGCCAAGCAGCACAAGGTGGGCTGCGAGGTGATGGACGTGGAGGCCCTCAAGAAGGGCAACTTCAACTGTGTGCTGGCCGTGGGCCAGGGCAGCACCCGGCCCCCCCGGGTGGTGAAGCTGGAATACAAGCCCAAGGAGAAGGCCAAGCGCCACGTGGTGCTCGTAGGCAAGGGCGTCACCTTCGACAGCGGCGGCCTGAGCCTCAAGGATGCCGCCAGCATGGAGACCATGAAGGACGACATGACCGGTGCCGCCATCGTGCTGGCGACGATCATGGCCGCCGCCCAGCTGGAGCTGCCCGTGCACATCACGGGCCTCTGCGGCCTCGTGGAGAACATGAATGACGGCGGTGCCTACAAGCCCGGCGACGTGCTCCGCTCCCGGTCGGGGAAGACCATCGAAGTGCTGAACACGGACGCGGAAGGCCGCCTCGTCCTAGCGGATCTGCTCCACTACGCCTCCGAACTGGGCGCCGACCACATCGTGGACCTGGCCACCCTCACCGGGGCGGCCCTGATCGCCGTGGGCGATGGGGTGAACGTCATCATGGGCACCGACCAGAAGCTGGTGGAGAGCCTCCGGGATGCGGGCGGTGCCGCCGGCGAGCACCTCTGGCAGCTCCCCATCGTCGAGGAGTACCGGGACCTCTTGAAGAGCCCCTTGGCCGACCTGAAGAACATCACCGGCATCCGCTGGGGCGGCACCATCACCGCGGGCATGTTCCTCCAAGAGTTCGTGGGAACCGGCCAAAGCTGGGCCCATGTGGATCTGGCCGGCGCCTGGAGCGGCAAGGAGCGGGACTACCGCCCCTACGGCCCCAGCGGCGAGGGCCCCCGCTTCCTGCTGGAGTGGTTGGCGGACTGACCCCGCCGGGAAGAATCCGCGAACGCTTGCGGAGGGCATGGAGGGTGTAACTGAACAAGACGCCCCTGCGCGGGGCCGCCTCATGCAGTTACACCCTCCTGGGCCCTCCGCAATTTTTGATACAAGGCCCCTTGACCCGTCCCAGGGGAAGTGGATGATGGGAGGTCACCCCCCAACCGATTCCCCCGGAGCGCCCATGACCGCGATGGAGACCCTGACCAAGGCTGATCTCGCCCAGCACCTCATGGATCGCCTCCAGCTGGGGAAGAAGGATGCGGATCTCCTGGTGAACACCTTCCTGGAGTCGGTGGTCCAGAGCCTGCGCGTGGGCGAGGGCGTGGAGTTGAGGGGATTCGGCAGCTTCCGCCTGCGGGATCGCAAGGCCCGCCAAGGGCGCAACCCCCGCAGCGGCGAGAACATCCAAGTGCCGCCCAAGCGGGTGGTCTATTTCAAACTGGGAAAAGAGCTTCGCAGCAAGCTGATTGAAGAGTAGATTTTCCTAACGGGATTCAGATCCCACCTACGGAGACCTCCATGCGACTGCGGAAGTTCCTTTCCACCTGCGCGGCCCTGTTGCTGCTGGCCGCCCCCGCCTTCGCCCAAAAGAAGATGTCGAAGGAAGAGAAGCTGAAGCTTCCCCGCCTCGCCATCCTCGAGTTCAAGGCCGCTCCCGACGCCTGGCACGGCTGGCGCCACGGCGGTTGGGGCAATCAGATGGGCACCATCTCCAACCAGCTCCGCGACCTCTTCACCACGGAGATCATGGAAAAGGGGAAGGGCAAGATCCGGCTCATCGAGCGCGAGCGCCTCGAGGAGATCCGCGGCGAACTGAACTTCCAGCAGAGCGGTGAAGTGGACGTGAACACCGTCCAGAAGATCGGCAAGCTGCTGGGCGTGAAATACGTGATGACCGGCAAGGTCACGCGCTTCGCCTACAAGGAATCGGGCTTCGGCACCGGATGGGGCGTGGGCGCCCTCGTCGGCAAGGTCACCGGCAACTACGAAGCTGGGGCCGTGGCCGGGAGCGTGAACGTGAAGAAGGCTTCCTTCACGGGCCGCCTGGACATCCGTCTCATCGAAGTGGAGACGGGCGAGATCCTCGGCGCTTGGAAGGAGGAGGACAAGACCTCCGACACCTCCGTGAAGGTGGCGGGCACCGGCGCTGAGATCAGCTATGACGAGGAACTGGTGAACAAGGTCTTCGAGCCCATCGTCCAGCGCATCACGCCCAAGCTCCTCCGGGCCACCGGGCAGGCCGCCGCGGAATCCGAGGACTGAGCCCTCGCCGAGACTCGAACTTCAAGGGGCCTCCGGGCCCCTTTTGGGTGGCAGGTGAGCCCCGGTGAACCGGTGGATGGCTTCGGCGTAGCCGGGCCCCAGCACCTTGGCGCAGTTCAGGTGCCAGGTGGGAACATCGACCACCTGGGCGGACTCGAAGGCGCCCAACAGCATCCGTTGGCCCGGCGTGGGGGCGAGGCGATCCTGGGTGGCCAGGAAGCAGAGGGTCGGGGTGGCCAGCTTGCGCCCGCGCAGCGCGTGCCGGGGGTCCGTGTCCTCGATCCGGTACTGCCCCCGGGAAGCCGCCCACCGCGCGGCCAAGGCGCCGAGGGGGGGCGCCAGGATGTGCCAGGCCCGATCCTCGGGCCCCCGGATCAGGCGTTCCGCGAAGTCCCTGGAGCCCAGGGGGGCCCCTTCCCAGATGAAGCCCCCGAGGGGGCCGCGGCCTTCGGCCTCCAGCTTCCCCAACGCGAGCAGGCCCACGCTGGCGCCGAGGCTCCGGCCCATGAGGTGGATCTGGTCCCGGTTCCACCCCTGTCGTTCGAGGGCATGGACCACGCGGACCACGTCCTCGGATTCCCGGGCCCCGAAGGTGATGTAGGGCTTCCGTCCCCCGTGGCGCAGGGCGTCGTCCCGTCGCAGGTAGGTGAAGATGGCGGCGTCCATGCCCGGAAACCACTTGAGGGCCGGGCTGGTGCCCCATCGATCATCGCCGAAGCCATGGAGCATGAGCACGATCCCCGAGGAGGGCGTCGGCCGCGTGAACGTCCAGAGCTGAAGGCCTTCCACGTCGTGGGACGCCCAGGTTCCCCCAGGGTCGCCATCCCCACCGCGGGCGAGCTCGGCGTAAGTGGCCTCCACCCGGGCGAGGGGTTGGGGGTGGTAGAAGGGCGGATCCGTCAGCTCGTAAGCCACGGATCGGGCTTTCCACACGGAGAAGGAAGCGAGGCCCACCAGGGGCAGCAGGGACAGGAGCCAGGTGCGGGGTTTCACCAATACCCCGTCGTGAGGGCAACCGGAACGTCCCGGCTCAGGAGCCGCGTCTGGCAGGCCAGCCGAGTGCCGGTAGCCGCCCCATTGCGGTGGAGCACCTCTCGCTCATGGGGAGCCACCTCCGTGAGTGCCGCCTCGCCCTGGAGGATGGAGACCAGGCATCGACCGCAGGCGCCCCGACCGGAGCAGCTGGAGGCCACGGGCAAACCTGCGGCGAGGGCCTGGGCCATGAGGGTGCCCGACCCCGAGAGCTCCACGTCGCCAGAGCGCGTGCGGGCCATGAGCCCCATCGATCTACTTCTTTTGGAGGCTGGCCTTGACCCCCGGGATGCCTTCGGCGGCGGGCGTCTCGGAGGGCTTGCCGTAGAGCACAGCGTTGAAGCGCTGCGCGAAGATGACATCGTAGAGGCCGCCGTCATCGGGCAGCGAGATCTCGGTTTGATCGGGGCTGAAAGCGTCCCGGGGGCTCGAAATGAAGATCTTGTGCTTGCCGGCCTGGAGGCCTTCAACCCGCAGTACCTTGCCGCCCTTCTTGGACTGGGTGACGGGAATGCGGATGCCGTCGATGGAAAGGTCGAGGGGCCCGGCCACGGATTTGGTGAAGCGGAACATCACCATGCCCGGGGGCAGGGGCTTGGCGGGCTTGAGCGGGATCCCCTTGCAGGCGATGAATGAAAACAGGGCCAGGGCGACCAGGGCGGAACGACGGAACATGGAGCCTCCATCCACTAGGCTACCCCAAGGGGTGGATAGGTTCCGCAGCATCAACGCTCGGGCCAGGTTTGGAGGGTGCACCAGATCTCCCCCTCCCAGGCATCCCGACGGCCCACCCCCTCCACGATCCCGGACAGGGGCCCCGAGAGGTTCAGTCGGACCATCCCTCCCACGCGACCTTCCAGCTGGAGCACCTTGACCTGGGTTTTGAGGGTGGCGGCCCAGCGCTCCACCTCCTGATCCCCGGATTTCCGGAACAGGTTCATCCGATAGATCTGGCCGCCTTCCGCGAACTGCAACTCCAAGGCAAGCAGCTCGCCGTGAGGGCCGCGGAGGGTGCCCTTCAAACGCAGCACATTGACCTTCAGGCCCCCTTGGGGCGGGCCCGCCTGGGCTTCCGTGGGGGTGAACTCCAAGCGGCGCCCGGCCACGGTCAACCCGCCGCCACCCTCGGTTTGCGGCCCCATGGCCTGGGCCAAAAGCGGCATACCCAGGAGGGCAGGGAGCCATAAGTACCGGAAATGTTGAGTGACGTTTCGCATGCAACTTCGTATTCTGATTGGCCTGCAAGGAGATGTCATGACCCGAGTGCGTTTGGTGACTGATAAGGGCGATATCAATCTGGAGCTGTTCCCAAAGGAAGCGCCGAAGACGGTCGCGAATTTCGTCAAGTTGGTTTCCGAAGGCTTCTATGACGGCCTGGCCTTCCATCGCGTGATCCCCGATTTCGTGATCCAGGGCGGCTGCCCCAACACCCGCGAGGGCGCCAAGGGCATCCCCGGTACCGGCGGCCCCGGCTGGAAGATCGAGTGCGAGACGGCCGGCAATCCCCATCAGCACAAACTGGGCGCCATGAGCATGGCCCACGCTGGCAAGAACACGGGCGGCAGCCAGTTCTTCGTGGTGAATGGCGACCGCCGCAACGTGCAGCACCTGGATGGTGTCCACACCGTGTTCGGCCAGTGCGTGTCCGATGAGGACATCAAGGTGGTGCAGTCCATCCGCGCCAACGATCAGATCCGCAAGGCCGAGATCCTCGAAGCCTAATCAGGCTGGAGCCCAGAGACCGGAGGCTGGAGGGGAACCTCCGGCCTCCTTCCCTTTCAGGAGGCGCCATGGAACGGCCCCGCTGCGGCTGGTGCACCCAGGACCCGCTCTATCAGGCCTATCACGACGGGGAGTGGGGTGTGCCGGTCCACGACGACCGCGTCCACTTCGAGTTCCTCGTGCTGGAAGGGGCTCAGGCGGGCCTCAGCTGGATCACCATCCTGAAGCGGCGGGAGGCCTACCGCCGGGCCTTCGCGGGCTTCGACCCCGAGGCCGTGGCCCGCTTCACGGACGCGGATCTGGCCCGGCTGCTCCAGGACGAAGGGATCATCCGCAACCGCCTGAAGATCGCCTCCGCCCGCGACAATGCCCGGGCCTTCCTGGGCGTGCAGGCGGAGTTCGGATCCTTCGACGCCTACCTCTGGCCCTTCATCGGCGGCGCCCCCCGGGTGAACCGCCCCGCCTCCCTGGCGGAGGTGCCCGCGGTGACCCCCGAGGCCGAGGCCCTGAGCCGGAACCTGAAGACGCGCGGCTTCCGTTTCGTGGGGCCCACCATCATGTACGCCTTCATGCAGGCCACGGGGATGGTGGACGACCACGTGGCCACCTGCTGGAAGCGGCTCAAGGCCTAGCCTCCAGCCTGTACACTGGAAGGTCCGGAGCCTTTGTGTCCAAGCCCTTCTACCTCACGACGCCGATCTACTACGTCAACGACCGACCCCACATCGGCCACACCTACACCACGGTGCTGGCGGATGCCATCGCGCGCTTTCACCGGCAAATGGGTGAATCCGTGCGCTTCCTCACGGGCACGGATGAGCACGGACAGAAGGTGGAAAAGGCCGCCGCCGCCAAGGGCATTGCCCCCAAGGCCCTGGCGGATGACGTGGTCGCCAACTACACCGACCTCTTCCAGC
The DNA here is from genome assembly GCA_035255465.1 of Holophagaceae bacterium. Classification (GTDB taxonomy): domain Bacteria; phylum Acidobacteriota; class Holophagae; order Holophagales; family Holophagaceae; genus JAFDVN01. The sequence continues at coordinate 37,401 of DATEZP010000013.1, read as the reverse complement.
GCATGGCCATGACCCATGACCGCTTCATCCGCACCACGGACGTGGACCACCGGGAGACGGTGCAGGCCCGCTTCAAGCAGCTGCTGGAGACCGGCGACATCTACAAGTCGGAGTACGAGGGGCTCTACAGTGTCAGCGACGAGGCCTTCGTCACCGAGACCCAGGCCAAGGAGCTGCAAGCCCAGGGCCTCGCCCACCAGCTCGTCACGCTGAAGGAGGAGACCTACTTCTTCCGCCTCAGCAAGTACGAGAAGCCCCTGCTTGACTACTATGCCGCCCACCCGGACTTCGTGCAGCCGGACTTCCGCTTCAACGAGGTGAAGCGCTTCGTGGAAGGGGGCCTCACCGACCTCTCCATCAGCCGCACCACCATCAACTGGGGCATCCCTGTGCCCGGCGACGAGAAGCACGTGGTCTACGTGTGGTTCGACGCCCTGCTGAATTACCTCACGGGTGCCGAGGGCGCCTGGCCCGCGGATCTGCAGATCGTGGGCAAGGACATCCTCCGCTTCCACACCATCTACTGGCCCGCCTTCCTCATGGCCATGGGCCTGCCCCTGCCCAAGACGGTGCTCGCCCATGGATGGTGGCTCAGCGGCAACGACAAGATGAGCAAGAGCAAAGGCAACGTGGTGCGTCCCGACACCCTGCTCAAGTTCGGCAACGACGCCATCCGATTCTTCTTCCTGCGCGATATGCAGGTGGGCTACGACCGCGACTTCTCCTTCGAGGGCTTCATGGACCGTCTCAACGCCGACCTAGCCAACGGCCTCGGCAACCTGGCCTCGCGCAGCATCAGCATGATCCAGCGCTACCGCGGCGGAAACGTGCCCGCCGCCACCCCGCTGGATGCCTCCGATGCGGCCGTGGACCAGGCGGGCCGCGCCGTCGTGGCGGATTTCATTGCCAAGGCCCAGGGCCACGACTTCCACGCAGCCCTGGATGGCCTCTGGATCTACCTCCGCAGCCTGGACGCCTACATCGTGCAGGCCGAGCCCTGGAAACTGGCCAAGGATCCCGCCAACGACCCCAAGCTCGACGCCGTGCTCTGCAACCTCTACCGCGCCCTGCGCGCCGCGGCCCCCTGCCTGGCCTCCGTGATGCCCGAGCTGGCCCAGCTCCTTTGGGAAAACCTGGGCCTCGCCGGCAAGGCGGCGGACCAGCGCCTGGGCCAGCTGGCCTGGGACGCGCCCGCTGCCGGCCCCGTGGCCACCGAACCGAAACCCCTCTTCGCCCGCATCGACAAGGACAAGGAAATGAGCGAACTCGAAGCTGCCGCCACCCCCGCCCCCGAGGCCGCGCCCGCCCTGGACGTGCCCGCCATCCGCGAGGTGGTGGACGCCGACACTTTCTTCAAGGTGGACCTCCGCGTGGGCCGGATCCTCGAGGCCGAGCGCGTGCCCAAGAGCGACAAGCTCATCAAGATGAAGGTGGACATCGGCCTGGAGCAGCGCTGCATCGTGGGCGGCATTGGTAAGGCCTACGAGCCTGCGGATCTGCTGAACCGTCTCGTGGTGGTGGTGGCCAACCTCGCCCCCCGCAAGCTCATGGGCATCGAGAGCCACGGCATGCTGCTGGCCGCCAGCGACAACGCCTCCAAACCCTACCTCGTGGCCCCGCCGGCCGATGCCCAACCCGGGTTCCTGGTGAAGTGAGCTCGAACCACGAAGACCGCGAAGACCACCAAGCAATGCCTTCGGGGTCTTTGGGTCTGCGTGATTGGATTCCGATGCGAACGCCCGTCTTCAGCCTCAGCTCCGAGATCCTCACTGACGCCCCTTTCGGGGTGGTTCAGGAACGGCTCCGTCAGCCAGGATCCCTAGCCTGCCTCAATGTTCTCGGCCCTTGGTCTCTGGCGGAGCAGGGCGAGGGGCTCCAACTGACCTGGCAGCGCCGCCGGCTGGGCGCTGAGGAATCGGGCACCCTCACGCTCTCACCCCATGAACGCGGGGCCCACCTGCGCCTGGAGGCCCGGCACCGCGGCTGGACGGCCTTCGGTTCCTTCGGCCTGCTGCGCTGGCACACGGACCAGCTGTTGGAACACCTCGTGGAGGAGCTGTGAGGGGGATCTTCGGCGTCCTGCTCGCGACGCGCGCCCTCGTGGGAGGAGAGCCCTGGCGGGAGGGCGATGTGTTGTTCCAGACCAGCCGCTCCAATCAGAGCGTCGCGGTCCAATCGGCGACCCACTCAAAGTGGTCCCACATGCGCCTGCTCTTCCGGCGCCACGGTCGTTGGGTGGTCCTGGAGGCCGTGCAGCCCGTGAAGTACACGGTCCTGGACGCATGGATTCGCCGCGGCGAGGGGGGCCATGTTGAAGCGAAGCGCCTGAAGGCCAGCGTGAAGCGCCTGTCCAGCCCGGAAGTGGCGAAGCTCCAGCGGGAAGGGGAGCGGTTCCTCGGCCGCCCCTATGACCTCACTTTCGAGTGGGACGACCGCCGCATCTACTGCTCTGAGCTCGTCTGGAAGGCCTATGATCGCGCCCTGGGCCTGAAGCTGGGCAAGCTCCAGACCCTCGCCGAGTTCGACCTCACGGCCCCAGCGGTGCAGCGGAAGATGGCCGAGCGCTACCCCAAGGGCATGCCCCGCGGCATGTCCGTCATCAGCCCCCAAGCCATGTACGACGCCCCGGAACTCGAGACCGCCTGGTCCCGTTGAGGAAGCCATGAAACCCACCCTCTGGATGAAGTCCTCCTGCACCACCTGCCGCAACGCCAAGGCGAAGCTCGCGGAACTGGGCCTCGAGGTGGAGGTCCGCGACTACTTCAAGAAACCGCTGGAGGCCGCGGAGCTGGAGCGTCTGCTGCCCGAGGATCCGGCGCCCATGCTCGGCACCAAGAGCCCCAAATACAAGGAGCTGGGGCTGAAGGACCGCACGCTCACGAAGACCGAAGCCATCGAGCTCATGGTGTCCGACAACAACCTCCTCAAGCGGCCCATCCTCGTGCATCCGAAGGGTACGGTCATCGGCTTCGACACCGAGGCCTACGCGAAGTTGGTCTAAGCTGGGAGACCCCTTCGAGGAGCGATCATGAAGTTCATCAGCTGGAACGTGAACGGCTTCCGCGCCGTGCTCAAGAAGGGTTTCATGGAGTGGTTGGAGGCAGCGGATCCGGACGTGCTCAACCTCCAGGAGATCCGCTGCGAGTGGGAGGAGGTGGATCTCGCCGTGCGCAAGCAGCTGGAGAGCGCCTACGACATCTGCTGGTTCCCCGCCAGGAGCAGGAAGGGATATGCCGGCGCCGCCACGCTCACGAAGAAGGAGCTGGGCTGGAAGCACACACCCGGCCTGGGCCTGCCGGAGGTGGACGCGGAGGGCCGCATCATCGTCTCCACCCAGGGCAAGCTCACCTTCATCGCGGGCTACTTCCCCAACGCCTCCGCCGGTCTCGTGCGCCTGCCCTTCAAACGCCAGTTCGCCAGGGACCTGGCGGAAATCGTGAAGCAGCGGCACGCCGCGGGGGAACAGGTGATCCTCGTAGGCGACATGAACGTGGCGCCGGAGGAGATCGACCTGGCCCGGCCTAAGGACAATGTGAAGAACCCCGGCTTCACGCCTGAGGAGCGGGAGGACTTCAAGCTCTACCTCGGCGCCGGCCTCCACGACATCCTGCGGGAGCGCAACCCCGGCAAGCCCGGCCTCTACACCTGGTGGACGGCTCGCGGCGGCGCCCGGGAGAAGAACGTGGGGTGGAGGATCGACCTCTTCCTCGTCAGCGAGGGACTCATGGCGCAGGTGAAGGACACCGCCATCCACGCGGACGTGATGGGCTCCGACCACTGCCCCATCAGTTTGATTCTGAAATGAGGGTGGTCCTCCAGCGGGTGTCCGAAGCCCGGGTCACGGCCGGGGATCGCGCCTCGGCCATTGGCCGGGGATTTCTCCTGTTGGTGGGCTTGGAAACGGGGGATACGGAACAGGCCTGCGCCTGGATGGCCACGAAAGTTGCAGGGCTGCGGGTGTTCGAGGATGGCGATGGGAAGCTGAACCTGGGCCTGGCCGATGTGGGCGGCGAGATCCTCGCCGTGTCCCAATTCACCCTGGCGGGTTCCGTGGAACGGGGCCGCCGCCCCAGTTTCGATCAGGCCATGCCGCCCGAGCCTGCCCGGGCCTTGTTCCAGCGTTTCGTGACGCTGCTGGAAGGGGAAGGGGTAGTCGTCCACACAGGGTTCTTCCAGGAGCACATGGCCGTGAGCCTGGTGAACGACGGACCGGTGACGTTGGTCCTCGAGCGCAAGGGATAACCAAAGGGCCCCGTTCGGGGCCCCTTGGCGTGGTATCGAGGGCCCTTACTTGGGGATGCCCTTGAGGATTTCCTTCACCTCACCGGCCTTCTTGCCGTTGGGGGCCAACTCGAGATACTTCAGCAGGGCGGCCCGGGCGGGAGCCATGTGGCCATCGCCCAAATCCAGCAAAGCCAGCAGGTAATGGGCCTCAGCGTGCTTGGGGTTGATGCGGAGGGTCGCATCGACCTGCTCGCGGGCTTCCTTGTTCTTCCCGGAGTTGAAGGCTTCGACGGCCCGGTTGTAGGTGATGTCGGGGTTGGGGCCGGTCAGCTTCTCCAACATGGCCCGGTATTTGGCTTCGTTGGCGGCATCCTTCCGAGCGGCGTAGATTTCGACGAGGCCGACGATCACGTTCTGGTCATCCGCCTTGCGCTCCACGGCCTTCAGGAGCAGGGGCTCCGCTTCATCCTTCTTGCCCACCTGGTAGTAGGTGAGGCCGAGGATGCGCTCCACGAGCTCCACCTTGGGCTTCAGATCGGCCTTGGCCATCTCGTCGGTCGTCTTATCCAGGGAGTTCTTCAGGGAGGCGTAGGCGGTTTCGAAAGGACCCATGGCTTCCGCGAAACGGCCCTGCTGGTACAGCTCCAGGTTCTCGTTGAAGAGGGTCAGCCCTTCGTTCTCAAGCTTCGCCCCTTCGTCCACGGGCTGGGCGACCTGCCCGGAACCGCTCTTGAACTCGCCCGGACGGGTCATCTCGATGTTGAGGGTGAGGGTCTCCGCAAGGGGGATCTTCGGCTTTTCGAGGTGGGTAACATAGCCTTCGGCCACGCACGTGAGGTCGTAGTCCTTGGGGGCCAGGCCCGCGTAGAAGTAGTTCCCCTTGGAGTCGGTTTCGAAGGTCTTGGTCCAGTTGATGTCCAGGCGCTTGACCGTGATCCGGGCGCCCGCGATGGGCTGGCCCGATTTGTTGGTCACCTTGCCGGCGATGCGACCGGTGCTCTCGGCCGCCATGGGGAGAAATGCGCTCAGCACCAAGGCTGGCACGAGGAATGAGTTGGTCCGGGTCATGGTTCGGAACCTCCGATTCCCTAATGGTCCACACCTAAGGTGATGTCGGCAAGCTGCCGTAGGTCACAACAAAGATCAGGGATGTGTTAGCCTTGCCTGAAACTTCCACGCCAGCCCTATGGGGAGTGCATGAATCCAGCCCCTCCTGAGCCTTCCCTCACCTCCCTCACGCATCTATTGGCGGAGCAGGCCCTGTTGGCCTTGGGGGTGCCCCATCCCATGTTGAAGGAAGTCCCCCCGGCCAATCCCGGCGTGGCGAGGTTCTACGTGGACCTTCTCGCCGTGCTCAAGGAGAAGACCGAAGGCCGGCGAACGGAATCCGAAACCCGGGCCCTGGAAGACATCCTCCATCAGCTCCGGATGCGGATCCTGGACCTCGAACCCGCGCCTGGCAACTTGAAGGTGAATCCGTGAGGACGTCGTCGCGAGCGTTCCTCACCGTTGTTCTCGTCTGGGCTTTGGGTGGCCTCTTGCAGGCCCAGGCCCCTCCGGCACCCGCGGCCCCATCGGCTCCCCTGGAGACGGCCATCAGCCCGGCGGTAGCGCTGAGCCACCGGGCCGAAGGGCTCAAGGTGGCCCTGCGAACGGGTAATCCCGACGCCATCGATGCGGCCGTGCAGGAAGTCGAGGCTGTCCGCCTCAAATATTCGGTGCTGGATGTCCTGCCGCTGGTTGAAGGCATGGCCCTCTGGGCCCGTCAGGAGGGCCTCTCGGGGCGACCTGACATCGGTTTGAAGACCCTTGATGCCATCGAACGTTGGGCCCCCGGGCATGCCACCTTGCTGGGGACTCGCGTCGTGCTTACCCGCCAGGAGGGCCTGAAGGGCTGGTTCCTGTCGCTTCCGGATCTGCTACGGCTCACCAAGTTGCGGATGGAACACGATGCGGAGCGCTGGCTCTGGCTGCTGCAGCACCTGGGCGCCCTCCGGTTGGCCGCCACCCTGCTCCTCTGGGGTTGGGCCCTGGCCCTGGCCCTGCGGTACCGGAACGTGCTGCGGTACCTCTGGGAGGAGCCGCTCCAAGATAAGCGGGTCAGCCCCATCTTGGCCGCCGTCATCGGCGCGTTGATCCTCTCCCTGCCCGTACTGCTGGGCCTGGATCCTGGGTTCGCGGCGCTGCTGTGGCTCTGGCTCCTATCCCCATTCCTGACGGCTCCGGAAGTGCGGGCCACGGCCCTCATCATCCTCATGCAGCTGGTGCACCCGGCCCTGGAACTCATGGAACCCCTGGCCAAGGTGCCCGCCTCCCCCAGCGTCCTCACCACCCAAGTGCAGCCCCAGGCCGAAGCGATCTCCGCCACGGCCTTTGCGGCGCTTCCCACCGGTGACCAGACCTTCTTGAGGGGCTGGTCCGAGCTCCAGCAGGGGCAATGGAATGCGGCTGAGGCGACCTTCAAGGGCATCCTCGCCACGCATCCTGAAAAGGCCCGGGTATTGAACAACCTCGGGGTGGCCCACTTCCATCAGGGGGATCTGGTCCAGGCTCAAAAGGATTTTGACGAGGCGAGCCTAATCGACGGCAAGCGGTCGGAGATCCTGCTCAATCAGAGCGTGTTGGCTTACAACCGGTTGGATACGGAACTCGGTGCCCAGAAGCAGAATGAAGCCCGCGACGCCGACCCCGACCTATACAAGAAGCTCATCACGGTCGCCGGCGAGCAGAAGGATTCGCGCACCTACCCCATTCCCCTGCCGGATAGCCCTGAGCGCATCTCCGCGCTGGGCGGTGGCGTGGAAGTCGAAAAAGGCCTGCGCACGGTCCTGCGCGAGCCAGGGTTCCTGCTCAGCCTGATCGTCCCCCCGCTGATGCTGGCCCTCTTCATCCTGCGGGTCAGGGCCTCGATGCGGCAGGCCCACGCCACGCAATGCATCCGGTGCGGGGAACCCTTCCGCACCACGGACAGCAACAACCCTGAAGTGTGCTCGAAGTGCCACCACCTCTTCGTCCTCAAGGACGGCCTCCATCAAGAGAGCCGGAAGCGCAAGATCGACGAAGTGGGTGAACACCAGGCCGCCACGCGCCGGATCCACAAGGGGCTCATCGCCCTGCTGCCAGGGCTGGATCTGGTCTTCGTGGGTGATGCCCGGGAGGGCTTCATGGAGTGGGTGCTCATCTGCCTCGCGGCGGGCATGGTGGTCGCCACGGGCCGCAGCGTCCGCTACCCGGGCGAGGTGCTGGCGGATCCCCTTTCCACGTGGCTGCCCATCGGCATGGCCTTCCTCTTCCTGCTCTACCTGCGGTCCTGGTTGAAGCTCACCCCGAGGAGGGGCCATGGCGCTTGAAGGCTCCCTGAGGGATTTCGACCTCTTCTCGCTCTTCAACATGATCAAGATCCAGGGGAAGAACGGCACCCTGGTCTTGAGCCAGGGCCAGGAGTTCGTGAAGGTCTTCTTCGAGAACGGCGAGATCGTGGGCTGCGACAGCAACCAGATCCGCATGGAAGATCGCGTCGGCACCATGCTGGTGCGGCTGGGCCGCCTGACGGGCGAAGAGCTGCTGGAGATGATCCAGATGCAGCGCCAAACCCTTAAGCGCATGGGCACCCTTCTGCTTGAAAGCGGGAAGGTGAGCCCCCAGGACCTGCAGGACGCGCTCTTCCAGCAGGCCACCGCGATCCTGCACCGGTCTTTCCGCTGGGTGGCCGGCGACTATCGCTTCGACTCCATGCTCCCGGCGGATCTGGATCGAGATCATTTCCAGCCCATCCCCGTCGACACGGTGCTGATGGAAGCCGCTCGCATCCAGGATGAGTGGCCCGAGGTGGAGAAGCGCCTGCCTGGCATGAACGTGGCCTTGGGGCTCACCCCCACCGCGGCCGCGCTTCACCTGGACATCCACCGGGATCTGAGCCATGTGCTCGAAGGGCAGGAAGCCACCACCGGTTCCTCCGGCCTCTCCCATGAGCAGGAAGTCGTCCTCAGCTATTTCGGCCAGCCCCAGAGCATCCAGGAAGCCATCCAGATCAGCCGTTACGAGGAGCTGGACACCTGCAAATCCATCGCCGAGCTCATCCAGAAGGGCCTGTTGCAACCCATGGGCATCGATGCGCCCAAGGTGATCCGGCCCTGGGTGGGCGATCTGCCCATGCAGGATCTCCTGCCGGAATGGGAAGGCCCCAGCAACCTGTTGATGCCTTTGACGCTCCTTTTGCTGGCGGTGCCTCTGCTCACTTACGTACCTCGGGCCCGTGGCTCCATCAATGCCGGGCTGGCCAGCCTCCAGCCCGTGGACATGTGGGTGGTGCCCGATGGGACGACCCGCGCTCGCCAGAACTGGGCTTTCCGCATGGCCTCCCCCTACGATGGCGGTGAAGCCCTGGCCAAGGCCCTGGGCCGGCCCCTGGGCCAAGCCAATCCCATCAAGGATTTCACCAAGCTTCCGGACCCCATGAAGGCGCCTGCGGAGCCCCCCGTTCCGGAACCGGCTCCCGCCAAGGCCCCCAAGAAGAAATAGGAAGTCGAGATGGTGGTCGAACGGCAACGCCCAGGCACCCTGGAGGTGATCTGCGGGCCGATGTTCAGCGGGAAGTCCGAGGAGCTCATCCGGCGCTTGCGCCGGGTGCGCATCGCCCGGCAACGCCTCCAGGCCTTCAAGCCCGCGTTGGATGACCGCTACGACGCCGTGGCCATCGCCAGCCACGCGGAATCGCGCTTCGAGGCGCTACCCGTGGCCGATAGCGCCGAGCTGGCCCGGCACCTCGCTCTCGATGTCGAGGTGGTGGCCATCGATGAGGTCCAATTTTTCGATGAAGGGCTGTTGAGCCTCGTCGAGGCCATGGCCAACGAAGGCATTCGCGTGATCCTCGCCGGCCTGGATCTGGACAGTGAAGGGCGCCCCTTCGGCATCATGCCCCAGGTGCTCGCCCGAGCTGAACATGTGCTGAAGCTTCAGGCCATCTGCACGGAATGTGGGGCCGGAGCCAGCCGCACCTACCGAAAGGTCCGCAGCGGTGGCCAGGTCCTGGTGGGGGCCGCCGATCTGTATGAGGCCCGCTGCAGACACTGCCACCGTGAAGATGATGCTTCCCAGGTGACCTTGGATGCCGCGACCGAAGGGCAGGAATAGCCCTTCCCACCGATGAATCATCGGTGCGATACGTGATCTGGGCCCTAGGTATTCGGTAGTCGCGGTCCTAAACTGGGCGGCACGGGTGCGCTGCTGCAGTATCCGTATGTCCCAAACTCCTGCCCGCGGCTGCAGGGCAATCCGAGGAGCTCCACATGGCCGGCGCCTATGCCACCTTCAACCACATCACCGACTACATGGGCTTCGAAGGCCTGCTGACCGACGAAGAGAAGATGGTCCGTGAGGCGGCCCGCGACTTCGTCAACAAGGAAGTCCTCCCGATCATCGAGAAGCACGCCCAGGATCAGACTTTCCCCAACCACCTCATCAAGAAAATGGGTGAGTTGAGCTTCTATGGCCCCAGCCTGCCCGAAGAATACGGCTGCGCGGGCCTGTCCAACATCGCCTACGGCCTCCTCATGTACGAACTGGAACGCGGCGACAGCGGCCTCCGCTCCTTCTGCAGCGTGCAGGGCTCCCTCGTGATGTGGCCCATCTACGCCTATGGCAGCGAAGAGCAGAAGCGCTACTGGCTGCCCAAGCTCGCGGCCGGTGACAAGATCGGCTGCTTCGGCCTCACGGAACCCGACTTCGGCTCCAACCCCGGCGGCATGCTCACCAAGGCGGTCAAAGAGCCCGGCGGCAAATGGCGCATCAACGGCACCAAGATGTGGATCACCAATGGCACCGTGGCCGACGTGGCCATCGTGTGGGCCCAGACCGAAGATGGCATCCGCGGCTTCCTCGTCGAGAAGGGCACCCCCGGCTTCTCTGCGCCTGAGACCCACGGCAAGTGGAGCCTCCGCGCTTCCGTCACCTCCGAGCTCGTGCTGGAGGACGTGATTGTGGACGAGGCCAAGAGCCTGCTCCCCAACGTGAAGGGTCTCAAGGGCCCCCTCGGCTGCCTCACCCAGGCCCGCTACGGCATCGCCTGGGGTGCCCTGGGCGCCGCCGACGCCTCCTACCAGTGCGCCCTGGATTACGCCCTGAACCGCATCCAGTTCGACAAACCCATCGCCGCCTACCAGCTCCAGCAGGAGAAGCTGGCCTGGATGGTCACGGAGCTCACCAAGGGCCAGCTCCTGGTGCTCCAGCTCGGCCGCCTGAAGGATGCCAAGAAGTTCACGCCCGCCCAGGTCTCCATGGCGAAGATGAACAACGTGAACGTGGCCCTTGAGATCTGCCGCAAGGCCCGCACGATCCTCGGCGCCAACGGCATCCTGGACGAGTACCCCGTCATGCGCCACATGGCGAACCTCGAGAGCGTGTACACCTACGAGGGGACGCATGACATGCACACCCTGATCATCGGACAGGAAGTCACGGGGTTGCCGGCTTATCGGTAGGGCTTCGGCCTCGTGTAAAAGGGCCCGCTTTGGCGGGCCCTTTTGTTAGGGAGGTTCGTGATGCATGGGGTGGTGGCCCCACCCGGATTCGAACCGTCGTACTGGCGAAGAGGATGCGGGTCGCGAGCGGACAGGCCCGGGGCCTGTTCCGAGCGGGCCCCCGCACCGCTGAGCATAGGCCCCATCTGCGCACGGGGCTCGGGCTGCGCCCGACCGACCCGGAACGCTCGCGCGTCCCAGGCCTGCCCCTACCTGCGCGATCCGGCAGATTCCCCGATCCGAATCCGGGTGGTGGCCCCACCCGGATTCGAACCGTCGTACCGCCGCGCCCCATCTGCGCACGGGCTTCCGGCTACGCCGGACCAGGGCGGAACGCTCTCGCGTCCCACCCTTAGCCCTACCTGCGCGATGGGGCAGATTCCTGGGTTCGAATCCCAGTGGTGGCCCCACTGGGATTCGAACCCAGGACCAAGCGGTTATGAGCCGCCAGCTCTGACCGCTGAGCTATAGGGCCGATGTCAGTGTAGCAAAATCTTGGGGCGACTCGGGTTTGACTACGATCACCCGATTCGCCCCTTGCCGGGCCTGAACGAGACGCGCAAGCTTGGGGCACCTTAGACAGAAAGGGGTGCCCCGTGAATGGCAAGTCCCTGTCCCAACCCCGCGTCGCGGCTCTCGTAGGCCCTTCGTTGAGCGGTAAGACCTCCCTGCTGGAGGCGCTGCTCTTGGCCGCCGGCGCGCTTCCAAAGAAGGGCGCGGTGAAGGACCACGCCACCGTCGGTGACGCGTCCATGGAGGCCAAGGCCCGTGGCATGTCCACCGAAACCACCGTGGCCTCCGCCCAGGTGGATGGCGAGTCCTGGACCTTCCTCGATTGCCCCGGCTCGGTCGAATTCCAGCAGGAGGCGCTGCAGGCGCTCCTGGTGGCCGACGTGGCCGTGGTGGTGGTGGATGCGGATCCCGCGCGCGCGATCGCGGCCGGGCCCATCCTCCAATTCCTGGATGCCCGCAAGATCCCGCACGTCGTCTTCATCAACAAGGTGGACCTCCCCGGCTCGGCCGGCCGACTGCGGGACTGCCTCACGGCCCTTCAGGCCCAAAGCGCGCGGCCCTTGGTGATGCGCGAGATCCCACTGAAGGAAGGCGAGAACATCGTGGGTTTCGTGGACCTCGTGAGCGAGCACGCCTATGGCTATAAGGGCCATGAGGACGCGGAACTCTCGCAGTTGCCCGACAACGCGTTGCCCGAAGAAGCTGAAGCCCGCCGAGAACTGTTGGAGCGCCTCGCCGATCTGGACGATCACTTGCTGGAGGAACTGCTCGAGGAGATCCAGCCCACCACGGACGAGATCCAGGAGAACCTGCGCAAGGATCTGAAGGATGACCTCCTCGTGGAGGTGTTCTTCGGCAGTGGCGAGCAGGATCACGGCATCAAGCGATTGCTTAACGCCCTCGCCCAGGAGGCCCCCGAAGTCCACGAAACCGCCGAACGGCTTGGGCTGCCCAAGGAGGGCGCCTTCCTGGCCCAGGCCTTCAAAACCCTGCATGCGCCTCACGTGGGCAAGCTCAGCTTCTCCCGCATCTGGCGCGGCGAAGTGGCTGATGGCGCGCCGCTGGACGGCCAGCGCGTGTCGGGTGTCTACCGCCTCTTCGGCAGTCAGCAGCAGAAGCAGACCAAGGCCGTGGCCGGGGAGATCGTGGCCCTGGGCCATCTCGACTCGCTGCGGACGGGGCAGGGCATCACGGGCACCGCCGTGCTGGACCTTCCCTGGGTTGAAACCCTCCAGCCCCTGGCCGCCATCAGCCTCCACACCACGAAGAGCGGCGACGAAGTGAAGCTGGGCGCGGCCCTGGGCAAGTTGAACGAGGAAGATCCGAGCCTCCAGTTGGAGCAGAACCCCGAGACCCACGAGCAGATCCTCTGGGGCCAGGGCGACATCCACCTTCGCAACGCCCTGGATCGACTCAAGAGCCGCTTCGGCCTCGAGGTGAAGACGGATGCGCCCACCGTGCCCTACCGCGAGACCATCCGGAAAGGAGTGCAGCAGCATGGCCGCTTCAAGCACCAATCCGGCGGCCATGGCGCCTTCGGGGACGTGCACCTCGAGATCAGCCCGCGACCCCGGGGCGAGGGCATCATCTTTGAAGAACGCATTGTGGGGGGTGTGATCCCCCGGCAGTTCTTCTCCTCCGTGGAGAAAGGTATTCGCGAATGGGCCAAGCAGGGGCCTCTTGGCTTCCCCGTGGTGGACTTCCACGCGGCCCTCTTCCACGGCAGCTACCACTCCGTGGACAGCTCCGACGCCGCCTTCCAGCAGGCTGCCCGCATCGCCATGAGCGAGGGCATGCCCAAGTGCAGCCCGGTGCTCCTGGAACCGATCCTGGCCCTCCAGCTGCATGCGCCGTCGGAGTTCACCGCCAAAGTGCAGCGCATGGTCACGGGCCGTCGCAACGGTCAGATCCTGGGCTTCGATCAGCGGGAGCACTGGCTGGGCTGGGACACCGTCTCCGCCAAGCTGCCCCAGTCGGAATTGAAGGACCTCATCACGGAACTTCGCAGCCTCACTCAGGGCATCGGCACCTTCAACTGGTCCTTCAGCCACCTCCAGGAAGTGGAAGGCCGGGAGGCCGACCGGGTGGTGGAGTCCCGGAAGCGGAGCTTGACCGAAGCCCGCGGATAGCCTGCCCGCAAGCCTTCACGTCGCGTGGGGCCTTCGGGCCCCACGCCTTTTGGAGGGTGGGGTCCATGCTAGGCTCAATGCATTCGTCCGGAGCGCCATGATGCTGAGGCTGAGCAGGCTGTTGGGATTGGTGCCCTTCGTGCTCGGAGCAGCCGTCGCCACGGCCCAGGTTCCCAAAGGGTGGAAGCCCGCGTTGCAAGCCGGAGAGGTCCTGGGCGTCGGAACCGCCCGCGAGGGGGTCAAGGTCTTCGGGGACTCCACCCGGCCCCATGCCATGGGCATGCTTTCCAAGTTCGTGTGGCTCCGCTTGCAGGGCACCGAATGGGAAGCCCGGAGTCTGAACTTCAGGTGTTCCGGAACCTGGGATGGGCTGGCCTGCTCCAACCCCAAGGGCCACGGCAAGGTGGATCTGGGGAAGGCCCTGAAGGAGGGCTGTGATTTGGCCTTCGTGGCTTGGGGGCGCATGGCCGTGGATGGGTGGAGCCAGGAGAGCGGCGAGGGGTCCGCCCGCCTCCGCCTGGAAGAAGGATTCCGCTCCTTTCTCGGCCGCCGCATGCCCCCCGGGGATGGCCCTCCGAACCTGGGCCTGGAGTGGGTGGCGGGTGGCTCCCTGCTGCAAGGCTCCGTGCAGGAGATCCTGGAGTGGATCCTGGAGCCGGCCCAGGAAGGGCTCGCCCAGCAGGCCCGACGCTATTTTGGAAACATCATCCAGGATCCCATCGGTGATTGGTGGATCGCCGAGGGGCCCTCCGTGGGCGTGGGGGAACCGGGCACCTGGGTCTTCGGCAGCAACGGCAGCTTGTACGCGGTGGCGTATCTGCCCAAGGCCGCCCCCAAGGCCGAGGCCCTGGGCCGATTCAAGGCGCTGCTCTCGCTGAAGTGAGTCGGGCATCCCAGGAAGACCTGGGGCTGGGCCGAGGCCCGGCTCGCGGTAGACTGAAGGGTTCGAGGAAATCATGTCCCTTCAAGAAGAGATCCAGCGCCGGCGCACCTTCGCCATCATCAGCCACCCCGACGCGGGCAAGACGACGCTGACGGAGAAGCTGTTGCTCTACGGCGGCGCCATCGACCGGGCCGGCTCCGTGAAGGGCCGGGAAGGGGCGGGCCACGCCCAGAGCGATTGGATGAGCATCGAGCAGGAGCGTGGCATCAGCGTCACCAGCGCCGCCATGCAGTTCGATTTCAAAGGCTTTGCCATCAATCTGCTGGACACCCCGGGCCACCAGGACTTCAGCGAGGACACCTACCGTGCCCTCACCGCCGCGGATTCCGTGGTGATGCTCCTGGATTGCGCCAAGGGCGTGGAAGAGCAGACGAAGAAGCTGTTCCGCGTGGCTTCGGAGCGCAAGCTCCCCATCTTCACCTTCGTGAACAAGCTGGATCGCCCCGGCCGCGAACCCATCGACCTCATCGACGAAGTGGAGGAACTCTTCGGCCTCCACGCCGTGCCCATGACCTGGCCCATCGGCTCGGGTCCTGATTTCAAGGGCGTCTACGTCCGCGCCACGGGGCAGATCGCGCTCTTTGAACGCGCCAAGAAGGGCCAGAAGGCCCAGCTGGTGGGGAAGGGGACCCTGGAGGATCCCGAGATCGCCGAGTTGTTGACGGCCAAGGAACTGCAGCAGCTCCGGGAGGACATCGACCTCATGGATACGGTGCTGCCGGCCTTCGACAAGGAGGCCTTCCTGCGGGGTGAGCAAAGCCCCCTGTTCTTCGGTTCCGCTGTGAATAACTTCGGCGTGGCCGACTTCCTGGACGTGTTCGTGGACATGGCCCCAGCCCCGGGCCCGCGCCCCACCTTGGATGGCGGCGCCATCCAGCCGGATCAGAAGGGCTTCACCGCCTTCGTGTTCAAAGTGCAGGCGAACATGAACAAGGCCCACCGGGATCGCGTGGCCTTCGCCCGCATCGTGAGCGGCAAGTTCGAGCGGGGCATGGACGCGCTCCACGTTCGCGAGAAGAAGAACCTGAAGCTGAACTACCCCCACATGTTCTTCGGGCGGGAGCGCACCATCGTCGATGAGGCTTGGCCCGGCGACATCCTGGGCCTCATCAACCCCGGCCAGTTCCGCATCGGTGACGTGCTCAGCAGCGCCGGCCCCGTGACCTTCCACGCGGTGCCCCGGTTCAGCCCCGAGCAGTTCGTGTCCGTGCGGCTGGCGGATCCCGGGGCCCGCAAGGGCTTCCTGAAGGGCCTCCAGCAGATCGCCGAGGAGGGCGTGGTTCAGGTCTTCTGGCCCAAGGGGGGCGCTCCGCTGCCCATCCTGGGCGCCGTGGGCCGCCTTCAGTTCGAGGTGCTCCAGCACCGGCTCAAGGACGAATATGCCTGCCAAGTGGTCTTGGAGCCCCGCAGCTTCCAGATGGCCCGCTGGCTGGAGGGTGGCTGGCCCGAGGCCAACAAGTTCTGGGGCGAGCTTGTGGAAGACGCGGATGCGAACCCGGCCATCTTGTTCGAAAACGACTGGCAGCGCCGCACCACGGCCGAAAAGAACCCGGATCTGACCTTCCTGGCCCATCCCGCCCGGTAACCGGACCTGGCATGGTTTAGGCTTCTCCGGAATTCGCCGATACATTCCCGACCGAGGCCTTTACATGAGCAACCCCCAGGACATCCGCCCCGAGGACCTGATCGTCACCGAGCAGGACGGGACCCGTCGCATCAACCACGACGTGCTGGAGGCCTACGGCCTCTTCAACCTGCCCAAGAGCCTCATGCGATCGGCCCTGATGGTCTATTACGACAACGCCACCCGCCAGGGACGTCAGGCCGCGCAGACGGTGCGCACCTTCATCACCCTGGCCAGCAACATCACCAAGTTCCCCCGGGGCGTGGCCATCAACTTCACCCGTGGGCAGGCGTACCGCAAGAACATGCGGATGCTGCGGCGCTACAGCCGCTGATCATTCCCGCTATAAAAAGGGCGCCGCTGGCGCCCTTTTTATAGCGTTTGGAGCCCCGCTTAGTTAAGCGCGTGCAACATCTTGTAGAACGCCGCAGCAAGCAGTGCGCTGACGGGGATCGTGAGGATCCAGGCGACGAGGATGTTGCCCGTAAGCCCCCAACGCACCGCGCGAGCGTTCATGCTCGTGCCGACACCCATGATGGCGCCGGTGATGCTGTGGGTGGTGCTCACCGGAATGCCGAGGTGCGCGGTCGTGAACAGCACGATCGCGGCCGCCGTTTCCGCGGCGAAGCCATGGATGGGGCGCAGCTTGACGATCTTGGAGCCCATGGTCCGGATGATCTTCCAACCTCCGCTCATGGTTCCCAGCCCCATGAAGGTGGCGCTGCCCACCTTCACCCAAAGGGGGACGTCCACCTTGTCGCCATGGCCATGGAGCTTGCCATAGGTGATCAGGGCGAGACAGATGATGCCCATGGCCTTCTGGGCGTCATTGGAGCCATGGGTGAAAGACATGGCAGCGGCGGAGACGAGCTGGAGCTTGCGGAAGACCCAGTTCACCTTGTGGCTGGAGTAGCGCCTCACCATCCAGAGGACGATCAGGATGATGACCGCGCCGACCAGGAAGCCGAAGAGTGGGGAGAGCACGATGAAGGCACCGATCTGCCTCAATTTCCCCCATTTGAGGGCATGCCACCCGGCATGGGCCACGACGGCGCCGGCCAAGCCACCCATCAGGGTGTGGCTCGTGGAGGAGGGGATGCCGAACCACCAGGTCAAGAGATCCCAGGTGATGGCCGCCAGCAGGGCCGCGGCGATGACGATCGGGACGATGTTGGAGCTGTCCGCGATCCCCTTGGCGATGGCCGTGGCCACCTGGGTCCCCGCGAGGGCACCCGCGAAATTGAGGACCGCGGACATGCCGATGGCGTATTTGGCGGGAAGGACGCCGGTGCTCACGACGGTGGCGATGGAATTCGCCGTGTCGTGGAATCCGTTGATGTAGTCGATGGCCCAGGCGAGCAGGACCAGCATTACCAAGGGCCAGATGATCCCTTCAATCATGAGGGCTCCTGGTCTAGGCGTTGCGCATCACGGTGGAGCCCACGACCTGGGCAACGAATTCGATCTGGTCGGTGGCTTCCTCGATCTGGGCGAGGAGTTCCTTCCACTTGATGAGTTCGATGGGGTCGGTGGGGTTCTCGAAGATCTGGGCCAGGGCCGTGTGGTAGATGCTGTCGGCCTGGTTTTCGAGCGCATGGCAGTGCTTGATCCGGGCTCGGATGTCCTTCACGTCGCTCATGCTGCGCAGGTGGCGGATGAGGACGGTGAGTTCCTTGGAGCCCTCCACGATGATGGAGCTGAGTTCCGTCACGGCGGGCATCACCTTGCCGATGCGGTAAAGCACGAGGCGCTCGGTGGTGGCGTCCAGGAGATCGGCCACGTCGTCGATGGCGTGGGTGAGGGCGAGGATGTCCTCCCGCTCGATGGGCGTGACGAAGGTTTGATTCAGCCGGTCGATGAGATCGTGGGTGATGCGGTCGCCCTTGTGCTCCAGGGCCTTCATCTCGCGGCGGTACTCAGCCCAACGGGAGGGGTCGTTGGTGCGGACCGCGGTGTCGAACAGCACCGCGGAATCGTGGGCGTTGTCCGCCGCGGCTTCCAGCAGTTCGAAGAACACGGTTTCGCGAGGCTTGAGCCAGCGCATGAGGGCGTTCAGGGACATGGGCGATCTCCGGAGTTCAAACCCCACCATTGTGCCCTGTGAACGGAGTGTAACGAAACACTGATTCCGCCCCAGGCGGGCCTGGGGCGGTAACTTCCATGTAACGGATCCACAGGGACAGGGCGGCCGGGCGCTAAGCGTCGACGGATCCCATGCGGTAGCCCACGCCGACGATGGTTTCGATCAGGTTGGCGGCCTCCCCCAGCTTGGCCCGCACCCGCCGAACGTGGGCGTCGATGGTGCGGCTCTCCCCGAGGTATTCGAGGCCCCAGACCTGCTGGAGGATCTTCTCCCGGCCCAGCACGCGTCTGGGGTTCTTGATGAAGTAGGCCAGCAGTTCGAATTCCCGCCGCGTGAGCTCGATGGGTTTGCCTTCGACCCGGGCGACGTGCATGTCCAAGTCCACGGAGATGGGACCGAACGCGAGGGTCTGCCCCTCGGGCTGGGCGTCCAGGAAGGTGGCCCGCCGCAGCACGGCCCGGATCCGAGCGATGAGCTCTCGGGTGCTGAAGGGCTTGGGCACGTAATCATCCGCGCCCAGTTCGAGGCCCAGCACCCGATCGATCTCGTCCACGCGGGCGGTGACGAGGAGCACGGGTAGCATCTTCATCTTTGGGGTAGCCCGGATGGCCCGGAGCACGTCCAGGCCATCCATGTCCGGAAGGCTGAGGTCCAGCAGGGCGCCGTCGATGCGAGTGCCGGATTCGAGGAGGCGCAACGCGTCGCGGCCGGTTCCCGCCACGAGGGGGGTGAAGCCCTCGCGGCGGAGGTGCTGCTCAAGGGCCTGCCGGATGTCGGCATCATCCTCGAGGATCAGCAGGTTGGCCATGGTCAGTTCCGTCCTTGGAGATAGCTGTGTTTGGCGCTGCGGCCTTCCAAGATGAACAGCACCTCTTCGGCGATGTTCGTGGCTTGGTCGGCAATGCGTTCCCAATTCTTGATCACCAGGATGAGGTGGGAGGCGCGCTCGATGCAAAGGGGATCCGAGAGCATGAGCTTGAGCAACTCCCGATAGATGGCCTGGTAGAGGTTGTCCACCTTGTCGTCGTCGCTGATGACGGCCCGGGCGAGGCTCGCATCGCTGGTGACGAAGGCGTCCACGGCTCGGCGCACCATGCCCTGGGTTTCGGTGGCCAGGCGCTCGAGGTAATCCCCGTTGAGCACCGGGGGCTGGTCGTTGAGCATCTTGGCCCGGCGGCAGATGTTCCCGCAGTGGTCGCCGATGCGTTCCACCTCGGGGATGATCTTGATGGCCGAGGCGATGAGGCGCAGGTCCGCGGCGATGGGCGCCCGCAGGGCCAGCAGATCGATGCAGAGCTGATCCAGGCGCAGCTCCATCTCGTCCAATTTCTCGTCCAGGATGTTCACCTCGTCCACCAGGGCGGAGTTCCGCTCCAGCAGGGCGCGGCGCGTGAGGTCGATCATGCGCTCCGCCATCCCCGCCATGGAGAGGAGGCCATCCTTGAGTCCCTTGAGCTCGGAATCGAAATGTCGGGCCATCAGCCGAACCTCCCCGTGATGTAGTCTTCGGTCATGCGGTTGGTGGGATTGGTGAAGATCTTTTCAGTGAGATCCGTCTCCACCACTTTGCCGAGCCAGAAGAAGGCCGTGAAGTCGCTCACCCGCGCCGCCTGTTGCATGGAGTGGGTGACGATGACGATGGTGAAATCCTTCTTCAGTTCGAAGATGAGCTCTTCGATGCGGGCCGTGGCGATGGGATCCAAGGCGGAGCAGGGCTCGTCCATGAGGAGCACCTCGGGCCGCACGGCCATGGCGCGGGCGATGCAGAGACGCTGCTGTTGGCCGCCGGAGAGGCCCAGAGCGGATTCCTTGAGGCGGTCTTTGACCTCTTCCCAGAGGCCCGCACCTTTGAGGCTCGTCTCCACGGCCTCTTCCAGCACCAGCCGGTCCTTCTCGCCCTGGACCCTGAGGCCATAGGCCACGTTCTCGAAGATGGACTTGGGGAAGGGGTTCGACTTCTGGAACACCATGCCCATGCGCTTGCGCAGTTCGATGACGTCCACGCCGGGGGCATAGAGATCCTCGGAGCCCAGGCGCACGGACCCTTGGATGCGCACGCCATCCACGAGGTCGTTCATGCGGTTGAGGCAGCGGAGCAGGGTGCTTTTGCCGCAACCGGAGGGGCCGATGAGGCTCATCACGGTGTGCTTGCGCACCTGTAGATCGATGTCGAAAAGGGCCTGCTTGGCGCTGTACCAGAGGTTGAGTTTCTCGACTTCGAGGGCCGATGGCGCCACGAGGGCGGCCGTATCGGTGAGGGGGAGGCTCGTGGGCTTCCCCTCCAAGGGAGAGACGGCCGGCAGGGCATCCTCGCGTCCCCCACCGAGGACGACGGGCTCCGGGAGTGGCATTCGGGTTTCGGGGTCCATGGCGTAGGGCTCCAGCAATCCAGTGTGAGGCATCAGAAGGTGCTTCCGCCCATGCGGGCCCGCAGCTTGCGCCGGAGCCTGAGGGCAAAGAGGTTCAGGGCCACCACGATGCCCAGGAGGAGGAGGGTGGTCATGAAGACCATGGGCTTGGCGGCTTCGCTGTTGGGGCTTTGGAAGCCCACGTCGTAGATGTGGAAGCCCAGGTGCATGAATTTGCGGTCCAAGTGGAGGAAGGGCGCCTGGGCATCCAGGGGCAGGCTCGGGGCCAACTTCACGACGCCCGTGAGCATGAGGGGCGCCACTTCACCGGCACCGCGGGCCATGGCCAGGATGAGGCCCGTGAGGATGCCGGGCATGGCGCCGGGAAGCACCACTTCACGGATGGTCTGCCACTTGGTGGCGCCCAGGGCCAGGCTGGCTTCCCGCAGGCTGCGGGGCACGGAGGCGATGGCCTCCTCCGTGGCCACGATCACCACGGGCACCGTGAGCAGGGCCAGGGTGAGGCTCGCCCAGAGGATGCCGCCGGTGCCGAAGGTGGGCGTGGGCAGCTTTTCCGGGAAGAAAATCGCGTCCAGGGAACCGCCCAGGGTGTAGACGAAGAACCCCAGGCCGAAGACGCCGAAGACAATGGACGGGACGCCGGCCAGGTTGTTCACGGCCACCCGCACGAGGCGCACCACGAGGCCATCCTTGGCGTACTCACGGAGGTAGAGGGCGGCCATGACACCGAGGGGGACGACCATGACCGACATGAGCATCACCATCATCACGGTGCCGAAGATGGCCGGGAACACGCCGCCCTCGGTGTTGGATTCTCGGGGGTCGTCCCATACGAACTCCCAAAGGCGGGCGAGGTAGACGCTGACCTTCCGCGGTAGGCCGATGGTGTTCACGGGAACGATGCGGATCACGCCAGCCAGGCTCAATTCCTTTTCCTGCCCATCCGCGGTGCGGAGCGTGATCTGGAGGCCGTTGGATTGGGTGCGGAAGGCCTCCAGCTCCTGCTGCAGGTGCTGGAACCGGTTCAGCTGCTCCGCTTCTGCGGCCTCCAGCGACGCCGTGGATTCCCCCTTGGCATCCAGCTTCCGCTTGCGCAGGCGGATGTCCTCGAGCTTTTGGTTCAGCGCCCCCACTTCGTCCTTTTCCATGGATTGGATCCGGTGCTGCAGGGCCTTCGCTTCCGCCAGACGGCGGAGGGCCTCCGCGGGGGCTTCGGGCCCTTCGACCAGGACCTTGCCATCCTGGGTCATGCGGGTGAGGGTGCCGAAGAAGGTGCCGTTCTCCAGGCGTTCGATGACCAGGGCTTCGGGAGGCACGCTCTGGCCTTGGATCTCAGACACGGGCACCCAGCGGAAATCCTGTCCGAGGATGTCCCGGTTGGCGGTGCGGATCTGGATGCGCTCCGGATCCTCGGCGGTGGCGGGCTCATGCCCCGTGACTTCCCCCAGGACGGGGCCACCGGCGGTGGTGAGCTGGACGAGGGGCTTGGGCCAGTAGAAGCCCAGGCCCTTCACGGCGATGTAGCCCACCAGGGTGGTGATCATGAGCAGGGCGAAGGCGAGCAGGCCACCGCTCACCCAGACGAAGGGACTGCCGCGACGAAGCCAGGCGGTGGCACGCATCAGTAGCTCTCGTACTTCTTGCGGAGGTGCTGGCGCACGAGCTCCGCGATGGTGTTGAGGGAGAAGGTGAGGACGAAGAGCAGCAGGGCGGCCAGGAAGAGGATCCGGTAGAGGGTGCCATGGTGGGGCGCCTCGGGGATCTCCACGGCGATGTTGGCACTGAGGGTGCGCATGCCATTGAAGGGGCCCCAATCGAGGATGGGGGTGTTGCCCGTGGCCATGAGCACGATCATCGTCTCGCCGATGGCGCGGCCCACGCCCACCATGACGGCGCTGAAGATGCCCGGGGAGCCCGTGGGCAGCACCACCCGCCAAGCGGTCTGCCAGGGGCTGGCGCCGCAGGCCAGGCTGGCGGAGGTGAGGGCCTTGGGCACGCTGGAGAGGGCATCCTCACTGATGGTGAAGATGATGGGGATCACCGCGAAGCCCATGGCGAAGCCCACCACGAGGCTGTTCCGCTGGTCATAGCGGACGCCCCAGGCCTCCTGCAGCCAGGTGCGGTAGTTGCCGCCCATGAAGGCCTTTTCCACCGAGGGGGCGATCAGGAAGGTCAGCGCCAGGGCCGCCAGCAGCAGGGGCACCATCCAGAGGGCCTCCCGGCCTTCGCCCCAGATGCGGCGCCAAGATCCGGGGAGGCTGCTCCAGAGGGGCAGGATGGCGAGGCCCAGGACCACGGCCGCCGCGGGGAACACCAGGACGTGGACCGCCGCCTGCTCGAAGAGGGGCGCCATCACGAGGCCAGCCAGGAACCCCAGCACCACGGAGGGCAGGGCGGCCATGATCTCGATGGTGGGCTTGATGCGGGACTTCAGCCCCGGAGCCGCGAACTGGCTCGTGTACAGCGCGCCGAGGATGGCGATGGGCACGGCGAAGAGCAGCGCGTAGAAGGTGCCCTTCAAGGTGCCGAAGAGCAGGGGGAGGAGGCTCAGCTTGGGCTCGAAGTCATCACCGCCCCCCGTGGACTGCCAGGTGTAGTCGGGGGATTTGTACCCCTCGTAGTGCACGCGGCCCCACAGGGTCTTCCAGCTGATCTCGGGGTGGGGGGCGTCCAGGATGAAGGGCCGGATTCGGTTGCCGTCCTGGAGCAGGATGTGGTCCCCGCGGGCCGAGAGGGCCGCGCCCTCGATCCGTTCTCCGGCCACATGCATGAGCTGGCGCTCGGACGTGAGATGCAGCATCGAGGCGCCCTTGGGGCCCCAAGCCAAGAAGCGCTTGTCGCGAAGGCCGTGCTGGAAGCCCAGCACCGGGCCCTCCAGCGATGTGAATCGGTGGAAGGGCTGCAGGGCCTTGGCGTCCTGATCGTCGCGCACCTGCTGGTAGGCCCAGATGGAGCCCTTGGCGCCGCCCACGAGCAGCGAGGAACCGCCCAACGCGAAGCCCAGGGCGGTGACGGGCTCGGTGAATGCCTGTTCGGTGGAGAGGGTCGCCTCGCCGGAAAGGGCCCAATCCTGGACTCGGGCATCTTGCGTGCCCACATAGGCGTGCAGGCCGTCGGGGCTGAGCACGGCCAGGCCGGCACCGGGGGCGGGCAGGGGCTTCCACTGGAGCGGCGCGGCACCTTCAGCCGGGGATTCCCCCCAGACCAGACCCGTGCCGTTGCGGGCCAGCACGCGCAGCGTCTTGCCGCCCATGAGGCCGCCGCCTTCGAGGGTCCGGACATCCAGGAGCGCGGAGGGGAGCTCGGCCAGGAGCGCGCCCGCGGTCCATTCGACTTCGGGCGTCCACTGGGACGGATCCTGGGCCCCGGCGGGCTTGGCCCACTTCAAATCGGCGGAGTAGAGCTTCCCGTCGGCGCCCACCACGGCGAACTGGCCACGGGAGTTGGGCGCGGTGCTCAGCTTCCAGGGCAGGGCGGGACCGGAGGTGAGGGTGTCCACCAAGCGACCGTCTTGCGCCAGATGCACCCGGATGCCCTTGGCGGTATCCGGAACCATGACCGTCTTGGCGGAATCCTCAGCCCAGAGGCCCTGTCCGCGTTCCAAGGTGACGATGGCCTGGGCCTGGGTCCGTGCGGGGAAGAAGAGCGGTAGGGCTTCCTTCGCGATGAAGAAGAGGATGCCCAGCACCGCGAGGATGATCAGAAGGCCGCCCCCGGTGATGAGGACGGCCATGAAACGATCCATGCGCTTGGCCAGGTTTCTGGTCGAGGTGCTGGACATCGGACTCCTGGGCGCAATGCCTTCTGATTCGGGACTGACCTAAGCCTAGTTGAGCTTCTTGATCTCGGTCTGGGCGTTGGAGGAGCCCGTGGCCGCCGTGAGGGGGAAGTAGCCGTCCTTGATGACGATCTCCTGGCCTTCCTTGGAGAGCACGAACTTGATGAACTCCTTCGTGAGGGGATCCAGGCCCTTCTTGGGGTGCTTGTTCACGTAGATGAAGAGGAAGCGGGCCATGGGGTACTTGCCATTCAGGGCGTTCTCGTAAGTGGGGGCGAAGGCCTGGTCGTTGTAGCGGCCCTTCATGGAGAGGGGCACGGCGCGCACGCCGCTGGTGATGTAGCCGATGCCCGAATAGCCCACGGCAAAGCGGTCATTGGTGACGCCCTGCACCACGGCGGAGGAGCCGGGCTGTTCCTTCACGGTGTTGCGGAAGTCCCCCTTGTTCAGGGCGTGCTCCTTGAAGTAGCCGTAGGTGCCGCTGGCGCTGTTGCGGCCGTAGAGGCTGAAGGGCTTGGCGGCCCACTCACCCTTGAGGCCCGCCTGGCCCCAGGTGGTCAGGTCCTTGCCGCCCCACTTGCGGGTGGAAGAGAAGATGCCATCCACCTCCTCCAGGCTCAGTTCCTTGATGGGGTTGTTCTTGTTCACGTAGACGGCGAGGCAGTCGATGGCCACGGCGATCTTGGTGGGCTTGTAGCCGTACTTCTTCTCGAACTTGTCCATTTCCTCGCCCTTCATCTCGCGGCTCATGGGGCCGAGCTGGGCGGTGCCTTCGATGAGGGCGGGAGGGGCGGTGGCGGAACCCTTGCCTTCGACCTGGATCTTCACGTTCGGGTACTGCTTGTTGAAGGATTCCACCCAGAACGCCATGAGGTTGTTCAGGGTGTCGGAGCCGATGCTGTTCAGATTGCCGTTGATGCCGGCCACCTTGTGGTAGGGGGCGAGCTTGGGATCCACCTTGAGGGCCTGGGCGAAGCCGGTGGTGGTCAGGATGAAGGTGAGGGCGAGGGTGGCGTAGGTCCGCACGGGAGCCTCCTAATGGGATGCCTTAGCTTCCTGGAGCAGCAGTACAAGGGTGCTCCAGGGGTGTGACATCGGTGTTAATTCCTCTTCCAGCCCTGGGGTAAAAGTCATTATTATTTCATTCAATTACAGAAAAGATTAAAGATCATTTGTGGAAATTCCCTGTGCGACTTGCGCGATACCCAGAAGGCTGGAAAACTGCACGAAGACCCGCCGTTCACCTGGGATTCCCTGCGTGACCCGGGCCCTTCCAAAGACCTGACCATCTCCCGGTCGCCCGCCAACCTCCGGTTTCGCGGCGCAGGCCATCTTCCACAGCATCCATTCCATCGCTACGGCCGAGCCTCGAGGGGCAGGTCTCAGCCCAAGGAGCAACCTTGAGCAGCAAGAAAGTCATGATGATCAACGCCACCGACCCGGAGGAAATCCGGATCGCCACGCTGATCGACGGAACCCTCTTTGATTACGACGTGGAGTTCGTCCACAACGAGAAGATCAAGGGCAATATCTACAAGGCCAAGGTGATCCGCGTGGATCAGAGCCTCCAGGCCGCCTTCATCCACTACGGTGGCCAGAAGAACGGTTTCTTGCCCTTGGGCGAACTGCCCCGGGACATGGTCAGCGGCGATGGCCGTCGTGGCCGCATCCAGGACCTGCTCCACCGGGATCAGGAAATCATGGTGCAGGCCGTGCGCGAGGAGCTGGGCTCCAAGGGCGCCATGATGACCGCCCAGATCAGCCTCGCCGGCCGTTACCTCGTCGTCACCCCCGGCAACCCCGTGAACGGCATCAGCCGCAAGATCGAGGGCACCGAGGAGCGCCGCCACTTCAAGCAGCTCATCGATAGCCTGGAGATCCCCGACAACATCGGCGTGATCGTCCGCACCGCCTCCCTGGGCGTCACCAAGGAGGATTTTCAGCGCGACCTGGAATACCTCCTCGACAGCTACAAGGAAGTGCTGCACCGCTACAAGCAGCGCTCCGGCGCCGGCCTCGTGTGGCAGGAGGACGACGTGGTCGTCCGCACCCTCCGCGACGCTTTCACCCCCGACGTCGAGGAAGTGAGCATCGACGACCTCGACACTTTCCACACGGCCCAGAGCTTCGTGAAGCGCACGATGCCCCAATACCTGCCCGTGCTGAAGCACTACATCGGCAAGAAGCCGATCTTCTCCCGCCACCAGACGGAGGAGCAGATCGACCGCGTTTACGCCCGCAAGGTGAACCTGCCCTCCGGCGGCGCCCTGGTGCTGGATCAGACCGAGGCCCTCGTCGCCATCGACGTGAACTCCGGCAAGACCTCCGGCGACAACCAGGAGGACACCGCCTACAAGACGAACCTGGAGGCCGCGGAAGAGGTGGCCCGCCAGCTGCGCCTGCGGGACCTCGCCGGCCTCGTGGCCATCGACTTCATCGACATGCGCAAGGAGAGCCACATCAAGGCGGTGCAGGATCGCCTCGTGGAGCACCTCAAGCAGGACAAGGCCCGCATGGAGGTGGGGAAGATCAACCGCTTCGGCGTGCTGGTCATGACCCGGCAGCGCATCCGCCCCAGCCTGCAGCACGTGAACCACGAAGGCTGCCCCACCTGCCAGGGCACGGGCAAGGTGAAGACCATCGAGGCCCTCGTCCTCTCCGTCCTCCGCCGCATCAAGGGCATCGCCGCCCGGGGCGACGTGAAGGAACTGCGCATCAAGCTGCATCCCGACATCGCCAGCTCCGTGTTGAACGGCAAGCGGCGTGACATCGCCGAGCTCGAAGAGCGCAACGACATCCATGTGCTCGTGATCGCCGACTGGTCCACGCCCTATGGCGAGATGGCCGCGGAGATCGAGCGCCATGAGGAGGATCGCGAAAAGCCCTTCGACAAGCCGGCGAAGCCCGCGCCCCGTGAGCGCCACAAGGACGAGGAGACGGTCGTCCTCGGCGGCGACAGCCCCATCTCCTTCGACAAGGCCCTGAACGAGGATCGTCCCGCCGAGAAGCCCAAGGACTTCAAGTACGATCGCCGGGATGCCCAGAAGGCCGCCCTTGAAGAACGGGAACGCCTCCGGGCCCTCTTCGAAAGCGCCAAGCCCGAGGACGATGAGTTGGACGAGGAAGGCGAAGAAGGCTCCGAGGGCTCCGAAGAGGAGACCAAGGGCGATGGCACCAAGCGCAAGCGCCGCCGCCGCCGTCGGCGCGGGGGCGAACGTGATCGGAGCGAAGCCACGGAAGGCGCGCCCGTCCAGGCCGCTGCTCCTGCCGCCGAGTCCCAGCCAGCCCCTGCCAAACCCGCCCCCCGGCCCAAGGCCGAGCCTCAGTCCGCGCCTGCGCCTGAGCCCCCCAAGCTCACCGGCGACGTGTTGGCGAGCCTCCTGACCCCCGCCGCCCGCCCCAAGAAGCTGGGAGCGGCCACCAAGCCCGTGGTCGAGGACGCCGTGGCCACGCCCAAGGCCAAGAAGGCGGCCAAGGCCGAGCCTGAAGCCGCAGCCCCCAAGGCCAAGAAGGCACCCGCCAAGGTGAAGGTCGCTGAGGAAACGCCCGCGACCAAAGCCAAGAAGGCACCGGCCAAAGTCAAAGCGGCCGAAGCCACTCCCAAGGCCAAGAAACCGGCCGCCAAGGTCAAGGTGAAGGCCTAAGCCCCCGTGGTCCTTTCCCTCGCTTGGCTTGCCCCCGCCGCCTCCCTCGCCACCCTGGTGGGGGGGCTGGCGGTGGTTCGCCTGCTGCAGGGAAGGGCATCGGTGATGCGCCTCATTTCCGGCCTCGCGGCGGGATACCTGCTGTCGTTCACCCTCGTCCGCATGATCCCCGAGGCCATGGAGCAACCGGGAGGTGAAACCAACGCCTGGTGGGTACTGGGGGGCTACCTCCTCGTGCATGTGCTGGAGCACGGCATCACGCTCCATTTCCATTACGGTGAGGAAACCCACACCGACGGCGGCCCCTTGGGCGGCATCCTCGCCCTGGTGGGGCTCAGCCTCCACAGCCTCATGGACGGCATGGCGCTCGCCGCCGCCATGAGCACCCACAGCGGCCTCGGCGCGCTGATGTTCATGGGCATCCTCCTGCACCGCGTCCCCGAAGGCGCGACCATCGCCTCCATCTTCCTGGCCCGGGGCTTCGGCTCCAGGGCCGCGGTGGGTGCGGCGGGCGTACTCGCGCTGGCCTCCCTCATCGGCGCCTCCGGGCTGGGGTTCTTCCACGCGCCCATCGGCCCCGTGTTGGGCCTCAGCGCCGGCTTGGCACTCTACGTCGCCAGCTCCGATCTGCTGCCCGAAGTGCAGAAGGAAAGCGGCATGCGCAGCACCCTGGCCTTGCTCGCGGGATTGGCCCTCTTCCTGGTGAGCGCCCGGCTGGCGCCCCACCAGCATTAAGGCCGGCCCATGAGCTTCCGTCCCTGGGCCGCGCTATCCCTCGCGGGGCTGCCGGTGCTCGCCCAGAGCCTGCCAGGCATTCCGACGCCCGTCCCATTGACCGCGCCGGACCCCTCGCTGCTCCTGCCCCTGCGCCCCTGGGACCTCGACGAAGGCCCGGAAGCGGTGCTGCCCTTCGCCTACCGGGCCGAGCGCGTGACGGCCCTCGGGGACATCTGGACCTTCGAGGTGGGGAAGATCGAATCCTCGGGCCTCATGCTGCTGGCCGACAAAATCACCTATGACCGGGCCCGGAAGGTCATCCGGGCCGAAGGGAACATCCGCTTGGAAGCGCCGGATCTGCGCCTGCACTGCGCCTTCCTGGAGATGGATTGGCGGGATCGGGATGGGGAAGCTCGGGATCTGCGCATGGAACTGCCCCCGTCCTGGACCCTCCGCGCCGATCGCGTCACGTTCAAGGGCCTCCGCACCTGGGCCTTCGACCGCGTGGAACTCTCCCCCTGCTCCGAAGAGAAGCCAGGGTGGACGGCCCTGCTTTCCAAGATGGACGTGGATCTGGATCATTTCGCGACCTTCCGGAACCTCCGGGTGCTCGTCCACGGCGTCCCCACCCACATCTACCTGCCCTGGGGCTTCTACCCCGCCAAGGCGGAACGCAGTTCGGGCCTGCTGCCGCCGGACCTCCGCTTCGGCGGCGCGTTGGGGCCGGGCCTGGGCTTGAACTGGTTCCAGACCCTCGGTGAGCGAGCCGACATCACCCTCTCGCCCATCTGGTTCACCCGGGAAGGCCTCCTCAACGGCGGCGAAATGCGCTGGCGGCCCGATCCCACGCACTCCGGCGGTTTCGCGGGGCAGAGCATCCAGCAGCGTTCCCTGGATGAGCGGCGCTACCGATATCAACTCAAGGAAGTGTGGCAACGGGAGGATGGCTGGTGGCTCACGGCGGACGTGAACCAATCCTCGGACAACCTCGTGGGCGTGGACTTCGGCAAGGGCGTCGGCGGTCTCGGCGTGCCCATCTACGACTCTTCCGTATACCTGGGCCGCGCCTTCACCTGGGGCAGCTTCTCCTTGAACCTGGGGGAGACCCGGACCTTCTTCCTGAGCAAGGATCAGGGCGACCCCTTCTACAGCCCTGATTTCCCGGCTTCGCTGCGGCGCCAGACCCTGCCCACGGCCCAGATCCGCCTCTACCCCATCGCCCTGGGCGGGTTCTACTTCGATGGCGGGCTCAGCACCGGCCGCTTCGTCTACAAGATCGACGGCACCGACACCGTTCCGGGCGTGACCTATCCCTGGACCCGCAGCGATGCGCACCTCCGCTTCTACGGCCGGCTGGGGCAGGTGGGCCCCTTCCGGGTGGATACGGAGTTCCTGGGCCGCGCCACGCAATACGGCGCGACGCTGGAAAGCGCGGTGTTCTCCCCCGAGACGGGTGGAGCCCTGGACCCCAACGCCAGCGCGGCCTTCGATCCCTTCCGCGTCAAAGGCGAGGGCACCCGGCGCCTTCTGGCCAGTGGGCACATCCGTTTCTCGGGACCTCAGCTGGGGCGGGTGTTCGAACACTTCAGCCTCTTCGGCTACACCGGTGAGCTGAAGCATGTGGTGGAGCCCTTCTTCGGCTACACCTCCACGGGGCCCTTCTCGGAGGCCGCCCGGGTGCCCCGGTTCGACGCCCTGGATGCCCGGCCCGGGGCGAACGACAGCACCAGCGGCGAGCAGAGCATCGAAGTGGGCCTGAAACAGCATTTCTTCGGGCGTTCCAATCGCCTTGATGCCTTCACCGACCTGGTGCGGTGGAAGATCAGCACCCGCTTCTACGTGAAGCCCGTCCTCCTCGCGGACGGGCGGGTCAAGCAGGGCTGGGCCAGCCTGGATAGCGATGTGGACGCTGAACCCAACGACAAGCTGCGCCTCTCCTTCCACCGCTCCTCGGATCTCACGGAGGGCGGGGCCGACCAGAGCCTCACCGCCGACGTGGCCACCAGCAAGGACAGCCGCCTCAGCTTCAGCCTCTTCTCTACCAGCCTGAATCGATTCCTCATCCGCCAGCAAGGCCTGCAGGTGGGCGGTCTCCAGCGTTTCTGGGATGACCGGCTGCGCCTGGAGTTCGCCGTCAATTACGACTGGCGGAACAAATACTTCACCTCCTCCCAGGTGGGCCTCGCCTACGTGGAGCCCTGCGTGGCCTACACGCTCCGGTACACGCACATCCAGCTGCCCGGCGTGCCCATGGCCGGCCGCCGGCAGGATCAGTTGGATTTCATCATCAGCCTCAAAACCCTGGGTGAGCTGGTCAAGTTCTAACCGGTGCTCCTCTGGGGGTGGGCCCTATTCAGCCAGGGAGACCTGGTTCCGGCCGGATTGCTTGGCGCGGTAGAGCGCGGCGTCCACCCGATCCACCAGCTCCCGCGCGGACTCCGCGCCGGGATGGCCCACGCCGAGGCTGATGGAGGAGATGATGGTGCGCCCATCCGCCAGGGCGAGGGGATCCTCATCCACGCGGCGGCGGAGTTTCTCGGCCACTTCGGAGCCCGAGGCGATGGACGTCTCGGGAAGGATCACGGCGAACTCCTCGCCCCCGATCCGGAACGCGAGGTCGGATCGGCGGAGGCCGCTGCGCACCCGGGCCGCGATGCCCCGGAGCACTTCGTCGCCCACGGAATGTCCGAAGCGGTCATTCACCAGCTTGAAGTGGTCCACGTCGCCCAGCACGAGCACGAAGGGGCGTTTGTGGCGGCCCCACTGGTTGAGGTGGTGCTCCAGGTTCTGATCGAAGGCCCGGCGGTTCAACAAGCCCGTCAGAGGATCCGTCAGCACTTCGGTGCGCAGGGCCTCGGCCTCGATCTCCAGCATGGTGCGCTGCTCGCGCAGGCCCTGAACGAGGCCTTCGTACTCGGAGCGGAGGCGCCGGGCCCGGGCCCACTCTAGGGCGCGACGGCAGGCGTGGAGAAGGCGGGGGCCCGTGATGGGCAGGCCCAGCCAATCGTGGATGCCCGACAGCAGCAGGCGGCGCTGATGGGCCTCGTCCGGCACCCGGCCGAGGACGAGCACCGGGGGCAGGGGGCCATTCCCCTTGAGCCCTTCCATGAGTTGGATGGCTTTCTCACCCGTAACATCCGTACCCAACAGCAGCAGCGAGGGCTTCACTTGGGCGAGCTTGAGCCCAGCCTCGGCCGGCGTCGCAAGCAGGAGGGTGAGGTGGAAATGCCCCAGTTGGGCCGCCAATTTCCGCCCCATGGCGGGGCTCAGACCCACCCCGAGCACTTTCACATCGTGCCCTGTCTCGCCCTCCAGGGAGGAGTCCATCACCGGGCCCAGGGTCTCCAGCAGTTCCTGGATGGGCGCATCGGGCCGGAGCCAACCGTCCGCGCCGCAGGACCGGATGGAGATGGAATCCGGCTCATGCTCCGTCACCAGCAGGATGGGCAGGTTGCGGAAGAGATCCCGCACCTCACCCCGCAAGAGCTGGCAGAAGCGGTAGCCGTCGAGGGGATCCCCCTCCGCATCCACGAGGATGAGCTGGGCCTGGTTCCACGCCTCGTCCGCCAAAGCGTGCAGCGTGTCCGGAACGTGGATCACGCGATGGCCCTTGCCTTCGAAAGCCATGCGCAGGCGTTCCACAAGGTCGGCGTGCTGCGTGGCGACGAGTAGGTTCATGGCACCTGGGTGGGAAAGGCCCAGAGTATCAGAGGTCGGGTGTGAAAATCGCCGCCTCTAATCCCGATATCGCCGGGAGATGCGGCGGTGCAAGCCACAGGTCAGCTCGTAGGGAATGGTGCCCAGGGCCAGGGCCAGCCGCTCGATGGAATGGGGGGTATCCGGTTCGGGGCTGAAGAGCGTCATCGGATCACCGGGGGCGACCTCGACGTCCCTCGGAAGGGCCACGGTGAGGTAATCCATGGAGACCCGGCCCACCACGGGGAAGGTGCGGCCCCGATGACCCACCACAGCCCGGTTGCCCAGGTCGCGCCGGTAGCCGTCGGCGTAGCCGCAGGCCAAGGTTGCGATGCGCAGGGGATGGGGCGCCACGAAGGTGCGGCCGTACCCCACGGTGGTGCCTGCGGGCACCTCCTTCACCCGCACCACTTCGGCCACGAGGCTCAGGGCCGGCTCGAGCCCCAGGGCGCGGCCTTCGGGGATGCAGGTGAGGCCGTAGAGGGCGAGGCCGGGACGCACATGGGTGTCCTCCGCCAGCAGGCCCCGCAGAAGGGCATCGCTGTTGCCGTGGTGCCGCTCCAAAGGGTGGATGCCCGCGTCTCCCAAGGCCTGCAGCACCCCCTCGAAGGTGGTGCGCTGGCGGTCGGCGAAACCCCGATCCGGATCATCGGCCGTGGCGAAGTGGGCCATGGCCCCCCCGATCCAGGGGGCCAGGGGGCGGAGGGCCGGCAGGCACTCCGAGAGCTCCGAGGGCAACAGGCCGAACCGGCCCATGCCCGTATCCACCTTGAGGTGCAGCTTCACGGGATGCTCGGGCAGGAGGCGGCCATAGGCCTCGAGGCTTTCCGGTCCCACAAGGGCTACGGTGAGGCCCAAGGCCGAAGCCCGGGGCAGGGCCTCCGGCCTGAGCCCGCCGAGCACGAGGATGTCCGAGGTGATGCCGCCATCCCGGAGTTCCAGGGCCTCCTCGAGGCTGGAGATGGCGAAGCCGTGAACGAGCCCCGCGAGGGCCCGGGCCACGGGCAGGGAGCCATGGCCGTATGCGTTGGCCTTCAATACGGCCCAGATACCCTTGCCGCCGGAAACCTTTTTGAGGCGATCCGCGTTCCGTTGAATGCGGCCCAGGTCCACCTCGGCGCGCAGGGCGCGGCCCTCAGGCTGGGGGACGAGCGGGGTTAGAACCTGGTCCGGAACCATAAGGTCATTTAACAGGATGGACAGGATGAGCAGGATGAAAAACCGCCACCATCCTGGTCATCCTGTCCACCTTGTTCAAACTCACTCGGCCAAACCCTTCGAGACGAGCCAGCGCTCAGCGTCGATGGCGGCCATGCAGCCGGATCC
This sequence comes from Holophagaceae bacterium, assembly GCA_035255465.1. GTDB lineage: Bacteria > Acidobacteriota > Holophagae > Holophagales > Holophagaceae > JAFDVN01. The sequence continues at coordinate 3,837 of DATEZP010000013.1, read as the reverse complement.
CGCGGCGGTGATGGCCTGGCGGTAGACGTGATCCTGCACGTCCCCAGCGGCGAAGACACCCTCCACGGGGGTCTGGGTGGAACCCTTCTCCACCACGAGGTAGCCGTTCTCGTCCGTGGGCAGCTGGCCCGCGAAGAGGCCCGTGTTGGGCTGGTGGCCGATGGCCACGAAGAGGCCTTGCACGGCCATCTCGGAGGCGGCGCCGGTCACGGTGTTCTTGAGCTTGAGGCCGTGGATCTTCTCCACCTTCTCGCCCATGGGGGTCTCGGTCACGGTGGTGAGGATGTCCTCAACGACCTGGTTGTAGTGGATCTGGATCTTCTCGTTGGCGATGGCGCGCTCCTGCATGGGCTTGGAGGCGCGGAACTGATCGCGGCGGTGGATGAGGTTCACCTTGGAGGCGAACTTGGTGAGGTAGGTGGCCTCCTCGAGGGCGGTATCGCCGCCGCCCACCACGGCGATCTCCTTGCCGCGGAAGAAGAAGCCGTCACAGGTGGCGCAGGCGCTCACGCCGCCGCCCGTGCGGGAGAGCTGCTCATCCTTCTGGATGCCCATCCACTTGGCCGAGGCGCCCGTGGCGATGATGATCGCGTCGGCGGTGTACTCGCCCTTGTCGGTGGTGATCTGGAATGGACGCACCTGGAGGTTCGCCTTGAGCACCGTCTCGCTCTTGATGGTGGTGCCGAAGCGCAGCACCTGCTCGCGCATCTCCTCCATGAGTTGGGGCCCCATGACGCCGTGGCGGAAGCCCGGGAAGTTCTCCACCTCGGTGGTGATGGTCAGCTGACCGCCGGGCTGGGCGCCCTCGAAGACGAGGGGGGCCAGGTTCGCGCGGCTGGTGTACAGCGCCGCCGTGTAGCCGGCCGGGCCGGTGCCAACAATGATGACTTTGTGGTGGGACACGGGAACTCCAATCAGGACGTCAAAGACCTTGAACCTTCGATGGTATCAAGCCCAGCCGCGTGACCGAAGCAGCGCTTCCGCGGCCTCCACATCGGAAGGAACGTCCACGCCCAGGCTCAGGTGGGGGGTCTTGGCCACCCCGATGGGGATGCCCGCGGCCAGGGCCCGGAGCTGCTCCAGCATCTCGGTCAGTTCCAAGGGATGGGGGGGCAGGGCGGTGAAGGCGCGGAGGGTGGCGGGCCGGTAGGCGTAGAGGCCCAGGTGCCGCTGGAAGAGGGCCAGCTGTTCGGGGGCCATCCAGGGGCGGAAGTCGGGTTCGAAGATCTTGCCGTTCCGGATGTAGGGGATGGGGCTGCGGCTGAAGTAGAGGGCCCGGAGGCGGTCGTCCACCACCACCTTCACGGCGTTGGGGTTGAAGAGCTCGTCGGCGTTCGCGAAGGGGCAGGCGGCGGTGCCCATGGGCAGGTCCGGGTTCTCCCGCATGAGGGCCACCACGCTGGCCACGGTCTCCGGGTGCATGGCGGGCTCATCGCCCTGGATGTTGAGCACGCATTCGAAGTGATCGCCTTCGGCCTCCAAGGCGGCCAGGGCGGCGGCGGTGCGATCGGTGCCGGAGGGCAGGGCGCTGTCGGTCATCACCGTTTCCCCACCGAACCCCCGGACTTCGGCCGCGATGCGGTCGTCATCCGTGGCCACCACCACGCGATCCACCCCCTCGGCCTTGCGGGCAGCCTCGTAGACCCAACGGATCATGGGCTTCCCGGCGATGAGGACCAGGGGTTTCCCGGGGAAGCGGGTGGCGGAGAAGCGGGAGGGCAGGACGGCCAATGTACGCATTCCTCCACTATCGCATCCGGTCCGGAAGGGGACCACGGTCAGGATTTTCCCCGGGCCGGGATCTGCCGATGGGGAGGGGACGGAGCGCGCTTGACCGATCAGAACCTCGACGAGATCTGGGCCGAATGGGAGGACCTCTTCTCCCAGGGGCGGGTGCAGATCGAGGCCCTGAAGGCCAGCAAGGCGCCCCACCAGGTCCAGCAGGCCATCGCGGCCCTCTTCCGGGCCACCCACACCCTCAAGGGCATGGCCGGCATGATGGGCTTTGCGGCCTTCGCCCGGGGGGCCCACCGGATGGAGGACCTCTTCGACCTCATCCGGAAGGGCAAGCTTCGGTCCACGGACAGCCTCGTGGAGACCCTGGAGGCGGGCCTTCTCGCCTTGGAGGCCGGCTTCCGGGACCTGCGGAAGGGCCGCCCGGAGCCCGACGACTACCTCTTCAAGGTCCGCAAGCAACTGGGCGAGCTGGAAGCCCTGGGCCGCCTGGGCAGCGAGGGGCGGGTGGACCTGAGCCACATGCTCGACCTGCCCGAGGGCCAGCGGAAGGCGCTGGCCGAGGAGGAACGCGCCCGGGTGACCGTGGCCCTCCAGGACGAGATCCCCATCCACGGCCTGGAGCTGGGCCTGGGCTTCGACCTCTTCGATGAGCACCTCCGGCGGGTCACCTCGGCCATGAACGTGCAGGGGGAGATCATCTCCACCCTTCCCGTGGACCTGCCCGACGCCCCGGAACTGCTGGGCTTCCTGATCCTCGTGGCGGCCAAGGGCCTGGATCTGGCGGCCCTGGACCTGCCCGAGGGCACCCTCCGCTCCCTGAAGCTGGTGGGCGACCCCACCCGGGTCCCCCGGGCCCTCCAGGCCCACGCCCAGGTGCCCCAGGCCGAGCCGGCCGCGCCGGTCGAGGTGGAGGAGGCCGTCGGCGCCGTGGGAACGGAGGTGGAGATCCTCAGGCTCCCGGCCACCACCGTGGTGAGCCTTGAGGCCGAGCTGGAGGAGGTCATCCAGCTCCGGGACGACCTCGCCAATTGGGCCCGCCGCAAGGAGGCCGAGGAAGCGGCCTCCCTCCTGGGCGCCATGGAAGCGCGCCTGCTGGGCCTGCAGCAGACCCTCCTCCAGATGCGGATGGCCAAGGTGGAGACCTTCTTCCAGCGCCTGGATCCCATGATCAAGGCCCTGTCCCGGGAGCTGGCCAAGCCGGTAAAGCTCACCTTCACCGGCGGAGATCTCGAATTGGAGCGGGCCCTGGTGGGGAAGCTGGTGGAGCCGTTCATTCACCTCATCCGAAACGCCTTCGACCACGGCCTGGAGACTCCCGAGGAGCGACGCGGCCAGGGCAAGGCCGAGCAGGGCACCCTGCGGATCTCGGCCACCCAGAAGGGCCGGGTGCTGCGCTTCGACATCCGGGACGACGGCCGGGGTTTCGACCTGGCGCGCATCGAGGAAAAGGGTCGGGCCCTCGGCCTGATCCGGGCCGAGGAGACCCCCACCCCGGATCGCCTCCACCGGATGGTCTTCGAGCCGGGCTTCACCACTCGGGATGAAGCCGGGGCCATCAGCGGCCGGGGCGTGGGCATGGATGCGGTCCGCGAGGAGATCGAGCGCCTGGGGGGGGAGGTGCACCTCAGCAGCGAGTGGAAGCGCGGCAGCCTCATCCGCCTGAGCTTCCCCATGGCCAAGGCCATCCTCGCCTGCCTGAAGGTCCGGGCCGGAGGGGTGCTGTACGGCATCCCGCTCACCAGCGTGGTCCGGGTCCAGACCCAGCCCAAGGCCCTCCGGGGCGGCGAGCGGGTCACGGTCCTGGGCCGGGAGCTCACCTTCGAATCCCTGCAGGCCTGCATGGGCCGCCCGGATCCGCCCCACGGCCAGCGCACCCTAGTGGTCGTGGCGGTGCAGGCGGCCTCCGCGGCCACGGGCGTGGAGCTGGCCCTGGGGGTGGACGCCATCCTGGAACGGGGCGAAGTCCTCCTCCGCGGATTGCCGGAGCACGCCCAGCCGGCCGGGGTCCTGGGGGTGAACTTCACGGAAGGCGGCGTCCTGTGGGGCCTGGATCCCGATGCGTTGGTGGGCCTGGGCATGGAGAGCCTCGTGAAGCGGGTG
>DATEZP010000012.1:0-25358 GCA_035255465.1 Holophagaceae bacterium | reverse complement strand
CCCCTCGTCACCGTGGGCAGCGTGCAGGGCCGCTACTTCGCCATGGATCGAGACAAGCGCTGGGAACGCGTGGAGGCGGGCTGGAAGCTCATGGTGGACGGCGAGGCCCCCTTCGAGGCCCCCGATGCCCTCGCGGCCATTGCAGCGGCCTACGACCGCGGTGAAACGGATGAGTTCGTGAAGCCCACGAAGCTTGCCGCCTTCCAGCCCATGGCCGATGGCGACGGGGTGCTCTTCTTCAACTTCCGCGCCGATCGCGCCCGCCAGTTCTGCCACGCCCTGGTGAATCCCGCCTTCAACGGCTTTCAAGCAAAGCACCGACCTGCGGTAAAGCTCGTGACGCTCACCCAGTACGACGCGGCCCTGGAGCCCTTCGTCTCCGTGGCCTTTCCGCCCCAGACCCTCACGAACCTCCTGGGCGAAGTGGTGGCGGCCCACGGCGGCAAGCAGTTCCGCACGGCGGAAACGGAGAAGTACCCCCACGTCACCTTCTTCCTCAACGGCGGCCGTGAGGATCTCTTCCCTGGCGAGGACCGGAACCTGGTGCCCAGCCCCAAGGTGGCCACCTACGACCTGCAGCCGGAGATGAGCGCCGCGGAGGTCACGGGCGGCCTCGTGAAGGCCATCCACTCGGGCCAATACCAGCTCCTGGTCTGCAACCTCGCCAACGGCGACATGGTGGGCCACACGGGCGACCTCGCCGCCACCACGACGGCCTGCCAGGTGCTGGACGGCTGCATCGCGCAGATCGCCGCGGCGACGCTCGCCAAGGGCGGCGCGCTGCTCCTCACCGCCGACCACGGCAACTGCGAGTGCATGCGCGACGAGGCGGGCAACCCCCACACGGCCCACACCCTGAACCCCGTGCCCGGCCTCATCGTGGCCCCGGGCTTCGAGCAGAAGCAGCTCCGCAGTGGCGGCACCCTCGCCGACGTGGCGCCCACGCTTTTGAAACTCATGGGCTTGGCCCAGCCCGCGGAGATGGAGGGCGTGAGCCTGTTCTAGGGTCCCGGGTCCTTAGACCTTGGTCCTTGGCTGCCCCCGACATACCCGGGCTGAAGGACCAAGGAACAGGGACGAAGGACTATTTCCCGCGGTTCGTGCTGCGGCTCTGGGTCATGGTGCTCTTCACGGGCTTCGTGCTGGCCTTCACCTTGGGGGCGGGGGCCTTTGAGACGTTCTTGGCGCCGGGCTGCCCGGCCTCGTGCTCGGCGGGCTTGGCGGCGGCCACGGTCTTGAGCAGGTCGGAGGGAATGGGGAGTTTGGGATTGGCCATACCTAGAGTCTACGCCTTCCGGCCCGTGTGCAGGGCCACGATGCCGCCGGTGAGGTTCTTCCAGGCCACCTCCCGGAAACCCGCAGCCTCCAGTTCGGCCGCCAGGGCCTTCTGGTCGGGGAATTTGCGGATGCTGTCGGGCAGGTACTCGTAGGCGCTGCGATCCCCGCTGAGCCAACCTCCGATGCGGGGCAGCACCTTGAGGCTGTACCAGGTGTAGAGCCCCCGGAGGCCCGGCAGCACGGGGGTGCTGAACTCCAGGATGGTGAGCTGGCCCCCCGGGCGGAGCACCCGCAGGAACTCGGCGTAGGCCCTTTCGCGCACCTCCACGTTGCGGATGCCGTAGCAGATGGTGATGCCATCGAAGGTGGCGTCCTTGAAGGGCAGCTTCTGGGCATCGGCATCGGAGCTGGCCCAGATGAGGCCGTTCAGGCCCTTCTTCCGGAACTTGGCGGGGCCGAAGGCGAGCATGGCGTGGGTGAAGTCGGTGCTCACCACCTCGGCGCCCCGCTTGGCCAGCGCCACGGAGGAATCGCCCGTGCCGGCGGCCACGTCGAGCATGCGCTTGCCCGGGGCCGCGCCGCTGAGGCGGGCCATGCGCCACCACCAATAGAAGTCGATGCCCCCTGAGAGCACGTGGTTGAGCAGGTCGTACCGGGCGGCGATGCCCGTGAACATCTGCTGGACCTGTTTGCCTTCGGGCATTGCGACCTCCACCCTCCAGTAAAGCAGAGGGCCCGGCCGAAGCCGGGCCCTGAGGTGGTCGTGTCCTAATTACTGCCGACCGCGGCCTTCACGGCGGGGGGCGGGTTCCGGCCGGGGCGCCGGGGCGGGGGCTGGACGGCTCTCCTGTCGGGGGGCCGGGGCCCGTTCCTCCCGAGGGGCGGGGCGGCTTTCCTCGCGGCGGGGGCGCTCCTCCTGCCGCTCCCGGGGGGGATCCGAACGGCGTTCGCGGCTGGGCTCCCGATCGAAATCCCGGGGACGATCCACGGGGCGCTCCACCGGGCGATCCTGGCGGGGGCTGGTTTCCCGGCCGGGGTTCAGGTCCCGGGGACGGTCCACGGGGCGATCCATCGGGCGGTCCTGCCGAGGGTTGGTCTCCCGGCCGGGGCCCAGATCCCGGGGGCGATCCACGGGACGATCCATCGGGCGATCCTGGCGGGGGTTGGTCTCGCGACCGGGGTTCAAGTCCCGGGGGCGATCCACGGGGCGTTCCACCGGGCGATCCTGGCGGGGGCTGGTCTCCCGACCGGGGCCCAGATCCCGGGGACGATCCACGGGGCGCTCCACGCCGCGGTCCGCGGGCTTCAGCCAGCCGCGGGTGCGCTCGGTGCTCTGCTGCGGGCTGCGATCCTCGAAGGGCACGCGGTTCGTGGGCCGGCCGGGGGTGACTCCGCTCCCGTTGCCGGCGGGATTGGCGGGGGAGGGCACGCGTCGGAGGATGCTCCGGCCCGTGGTGGCGCGGGCCTGCTGATCATAGGCCTGCAGCCGCGACCGGCCCTCGTCGCGCTGGAAGACGCGCTGGAAGGTGGCGGCGCTGCGCACTTCCGTGGGCCGCGCCATGAGGGGCGTGCGGGTCCAGGGGGGCGTCGTGGATCGGCCGCCCGCCCAGGTCGAGGTGCCAGTGGGGCGGAAGGCCCCGATGACCTGCCGATCGCGGTAGCAATGGCTACCCACGTTGTAGACGGTGATGTGGTTGATGCTCACCACGTTCCAAGCCCCGTAGCCGTGCCAGGCGCCGTAGCCCCAGTCGCAGGGGGCGTTGTAGTAGTTCAGGGGCGCCCAGCCGCAATTGCCGTCGTAGTAGCGCCAGGCCACCCAGGCGGGGCTGTAGTTCACGCCGGGGATCCAGTACCAGCCCAGGCCCACGCCCCAGGACCAGCGGCCGTGGTGGTAGGTCATGTAGCCCCAGGGTTCATCGCTCACCCAGGTCATGCCGCCCGGGTACGCGGCCCAGCGGCCACGCCAGTAGGGGCGCCACTCCTGATCCGTGACGGCGGGGCGCCAGACCCAGCCGTACTCGGGGCTGTTCACCCATTCGCCGTTCTCATCCAGATCGTCGGAGTAATGCCGCAGCTCGGCGGGCACGCGCTCCCAGCTCTGGCCGCGGCGGGCGGTGCCCGTGCGATCGGACCAGCGGTCGAACTCATCCTCTTCGTAGGTGTTGAAGTCACGCACGCGATCCAGGCGGTCCTGGGTGCCATACACGGTGATGCGCTCGCCGCCGCTGATCCGGGCCTCGTCGCGCTCGTTCCTCACGGTCACACGGCCCGCGTGCACCTTCACGCGCAGGGTGTGATCGCGCTCCGTCTCCACGGAGAAGCTGCCCTTGTCGAAGCAGGTCACCTGCCCGCTGGGCGTATCGATGCGGAACTTCGCTTCGCTCTCGCCGCCCAAGGTGACGCGGAGGCGGCCGTAATCGAGGCGGAGCAGCACCTGCCGCTCGCCCTTGGCGTCCTTGAAGAGGGCCGCCACGGTGAAGCGCGTGGCGCCGGCGAACGCGATGCGGGTGCCATCCAGCAGTTGCACCACGCCGCGCCCCTTGCTTTCCAGCACGTCGCCCTCGCCGATGGGCGTGCCGCGGCTCAGCTCCTCGTCGAGCTCGCCCTTGCGGATGCGCACGTCGCCTTCCAGGGCCCGCACCCGGGCATAACGCTCAGGGGCTTCGCCCTGATAGTTTTCGTCGTCCTGGGGTTCATCTCGATCCTGGCCCGAGGCTTCGGGGCGCGCCTGCGCGGTCAGGGATGTCGAGCCGAGGATCCCCGGCAGCGAAAGGGCGAGCAAGAGGGGGATTCGAAGGTGGTCGCGCATGGGTTCCTCCCTGGGAGGGTGCCTTCGGAGGGGAGAAGGCTCCCTTGAAGATGATTCCGTTCCGAGCTTTAAGCCATGGCCGTGCCAACCCTAAAAGGGGGTCAGCGCCCCGCCCCGCGGTGCGGCCTTCTCCCGGGAGCCCAAGTGGATGAAGGTGGGCAGCAAGGCCACCCAAGGCAGGCTCCAGGCGGGCGGACGGCCCCCGGTGGCCACCACGAGGCGATCCCGACCGAAGGTCAGTTCGTGGGTTTCCCCCGGGGGGAGGGGCAGGTAGGCCAGGCGGCCTGTGGCGGGATGCAGCACCGTGAGGTGGTTTTCCCCATCCTCCAGGATCCAGAGGAGCCCCCGCAGGCTCGGGCGCAAGTCCTCGGATTCCCAGGCCAGGCCCCCCAGACCCAGGCTCAGGGGGGAATCCTCGGGGAACGTCCACTCGCCCGTGGGCGCCGGCAGGGGGATGCCCCCATCCCGCCACACCTTGGCGGGGCGGCCCGGCAGGCCCGTGAGGAGGCGGCGCAGGCCCTTGCCCTCCACGATCCAGAGGGTGCCATCCGCCTGCAGGTGCACCGTCAGGGGGCCCGAAGAGGCCACCAGCTCCGGCGAATCCGCCTTCGGAAACCGATCCAGGGGTTGCCAGGGGAGACGGGCCACCCGCTCCCAGGGGAGGGCGCGGTGGTTCTGGGCCCCGGTGGGCAGGTCCGAGCCCCCGGCCCCCAGGGCCGAGGCGAGGAGGGGGGCGTACAGGATCAGGGAGCCCAGCCGCACAGCGCCTCCAGGTTTGCGGTGGTGAGTTCCGCCAGCCGCCGGGGGGCCAGGCCCCTTAATTCCGCCAGGGCCTGGGCCGTGAACCTCACGAAACCAGGTTCGTTGGGCTTGCCCCGGTAGGGCACGGGCGCCAGGAAGGGCGCGTCCGTCTCCACGAGGATCCGATCCAGGGGGGCCCAGGCGGCGACTTCCCGGATGGCTTCGGCTTTCTTGAAGGTGAGGATGCCGGAGAAGCTCAGATGGAAGCCCAGCTCCAGCGCCCCCTTGGCGAAGGTCAGATCCTCGCTGAAGCAGTGGATGATGCCCGAATCGGCGCCCTCTTCCCGGAGCACCCGCAGGGTCTCCTCCGGGGCGCTTCGGGTGTGGATCATGAGGGGCTTGCCCAGGCGCTTCGCGAGGCGGATCTGGGCCCGGAAGGCCGTCTCCTGTTCGTCGCGGGGGCTGAGGTCGTAATGGAAATCCAGGCCCGTTTCACCCACAAAGCGCACTGCGGCTTCCGCGGCCAGGGCCTCCAGCTCCCCCGCCACCTCGGCGGACCAGGATTTGGCCTCGTGGGGATGCACGCCCAGGGAGGCCTGCACGCCGGGGATGGCCCGGGCCAGGGCCAGCACCGCCCGGCTGTCCTCCAGGTCCGTGCCCACGGCGATGAAACCTTCCACGCCCTCCGCGCGGGCCCGGGCCAGCAGCACCTCCGCCTCCACGCCCTCGGCGTAGGAGCCGGTAAGATGGCAATGGGCATCGACGAGCATGGGTCTCCTTCCCCCCCAGATTACAGGGCCCACCTGAAGAACCGATGAGCCCTTACCGAGCGATGAGGTTCCCTGCCACCAAGCCCTTCCCCGCACGCGGCCTGTTCCAGGCCTGGGTCGGCATCTGCCTGTTGGTAGGCCTCCTCCTGGCGGGGCGCCCCCTCCGGGCCCAGATCGCACCCTCCTTCCATCAACTCAGCCTGCGGGAAGGGCTGCCCCAGAGCCAGGTCTCGGCGATCCAGCTGGACCACCGGGGCTTCCTCTGGGTGGGCACCAACGCCGGGGGCGTGGCCCGCCTGGGCGCCAACGGCTTCCAAGCCTTCGGCGCCGCCCAGGGCCTCATGGCCCGCCAGGTCTCCTCCATCTGGGAAGATTCCGACGGCACCATGATCGTGGCCAGCCGGGATGAGGGCCTCAGCGCCATCCGGGGCAACCGCGTGCGCAACTTCCCCACCCAGGAGGGACTGGGCCCCATCGGCTGCTTCGACCTGGGCCCGGCCCCCGGCGGCGGCGTGGCCGTGGGCTCGGTGAAGGGGCTCTGGGTGGTGCGGGCCGGCGCCCTGGCCCGCGTACCCCTGCCCGCCCCCATGGAGGATCAACCCATCTACGGGGTGGCCCTGGATGGGCGGGAGCGGCTCTGGCTCCTGGGGCGCACCACCCTGGGCATCTGGGATGGGCGGAAGCTGGAAACCTGCCTCCCCCCCCAAGGGCGCAAGGTGGAGGATCTCATCTACCTTCGCAAGGATCCCAGCGGGCGAATCAACGCCCTGTATGCAGATTCCATCCATCGCTGGGAAAAGGGCATGTGGGCCGAAGTGCCCCTGCCCTCCTTGCTGCCGAAAGGCGTGCGGCTCACCAACTTGGCCTTCCGGCCCTCCGGCCAGCTCATCCTATCCCTGGGCGATGACGGCGTATGGGTCGAGCGCGCCCAAGGCCTGGGCCGCCTGTACACCCCTGGAAACGGGCTCCCCCGAGACAAGGTGAACCTGGCCATCGAAGATCCCCGGGGCGTGATCTGGGTGGGAACGGATGGCAGTGGCCTCGTGGGCCTCTCCCGCCCCAACCTGGGCGCCCTGTCCGTGGATATCAAACGCTTCGGCAGCACCCTCGGGGCCATCATGTCCATCCTGGAGCTGGGCCCCGACCACCTGTTGCTCACGGGGAGCCAGGGGCTCTACGAGGTCCGGGAGGATCGGGTCGTAGGCCATTGGTCCCGGAAGGAGGGATTGCCCGCCACCTCCACCTGGTCCCTCACGACGGACCACGCCGGAGGCGCCTTCATCGGCACCGACGTGGGCCTCGCGCGTTGGCGCCAAGGGCGGGTGCAGACCCTCAACAGCGACCCGGCCCTGCGCCGCTCCGGCATCACCTCCCTGACGTGGCACGAAGGGCACCTCTTCGGCGGCTCCGACCGCGGCCTCTTCGAGTTGGATGCGAACGGCACCATGGTCCAGCAGTACCGCGTGCCCCCGGAACTCGGCTCGAACCCCATCGGCAGCCTCCTGTCGACGGGCGGCGAACTGCTGGTGGGGCTCACCCGGGGCCTCGCCCGCTTCGAGCGGGGCAAGTTCGTCCCCATCCACAACCCCAGCCCCCTCACGGGGCAGGTGATCAGCGCCCTCGCCAAGGATTCCGCCGGCCGCCTGTGGGCCGGCGCCTCCCGGGGGCTCTGGGTGCTGGAAGACGGCGAATGGAAGGCCGCCGGTTTCCAGGAGGGGCTGCCCGACGACGCCATCAGCTTCATCACCGACCTGCGCAGCGAGGGCGTGGCCATCGGCCACGGGCGCGGCGTCACCCTCCTGCGCGATGGCAAACGCATCCACCTCACGGAGGCCGTGGGCCTGCTCTCCAACGAGACCAACTCCGCCGCCGCCTACCTGGACCGGCGCAATCGCCTGTGGATCGGCATGGTGAGCGGGGTGAGCGTCCTCGATCTGAACTCCCCCACCACCGCGGACGTGCTGCCCGCCCCCCAGCTGGTGGAAGCCACCTGGCCCGAGGGCTATGCCGCGGACACCCGCGAGATCACCGTGCCTCCCGGCGCCGCCTACCTCGAAGTGGCCCTGGATGTCCCCCATGGCGCGCTGCCGCTGCGGCCCCGCATCCAGGCCCGCCTCGGTGGTCTGGAATCCCGGTACCAGGAGCTGCCCACGGACGGCCACCTGCAATTCCGGGGGCTCTCCCCTGGCACCTACGAACTCCAGGCCCGCTCCTCCCTGGATGGCCTCACCTGGGTGGACGCACCGCCGATCAATCTCAAGATCACCCCCGCGTGGCATCAGCGCTGGATCGCCCGGGCCCTGCTCGGGGTGGCCCTCCTCGGCATCCTCGTGGGCATCTTCGTGCTGCGTTACAACGCCCTCGCCCGGGAGGCCCGCGCCCTGGAGATGGCCGTGGAGGATCGCACCCTCGCCATCGCCCGCCAGAACCGGGCCCTGGAGCAGGCCCACGACCAGATCCGCCGCACCCTGGAAAGCCGCATGCGCCTCCTGGATACCCTGGCCCACGACCTGCGTTCCCCGCTGACGAGCATCATGCTCGCGGTGGATCGGGTGCGCGACGGCCTGCCCGGGGAGAGCGGACTGGAGGGTCCCTTGGGCGTCCTGGATCACGAGAGCCACCGCATCGAGGGGCTCCTCCGGGGCCTCCTCAACCAGCGGCGCAGCGAGGCCATGCTCGAGTCCCTGCAACTGGAGCACACCACCCCCCGGGAGCTGCTCGGCGGCCTGGAGGGCGTCCTCCGCATCAAGGCCGAGGCCCGGGATCTCTCCCTGATCTTCGAGCCCAGCGAGTCCACCTCCTTCCAGCCCCTGCAGGTGGATCCCGGCGCGCTTCAACAGGCCCTCTTCAACCTCTTCGAGAACAGCCTCAAGTTCACCCCTCCCGGCGGCCGGGTGGGGGTGCGCAGCCAGGTCGACGCCGTGCGCAGGGAATGGCGGCTCACGGTCTGGGACACGGGCCGGGGCATCCCGCCGGAATCCGTGGAGGCCATCCTCCAGCCCTTCCAGCAAGCCTCCACCCTGGATTCCGTCCAGGGCTGGGGCCTGGGCCTCTCCATCGTCCGATCCCTCCTGGAGGCCCAGGGCGGGCGCTTGGAAGTGGAGAGCACGCTGGGCCAAGGGAGCGCCTTCACCTTGGTGCTTCCCCTTCCCAACGAGGATCTTTAGGAAGCCGGAGACTGGAGGCACGCAGACTCCGGTTCATGAATGGATGCGGCCCGGGTGGGTCAGGCTCCGCTACCTCCAGCCTCCAGTCTCCAGTCCGCTATCCTTTCCCCATGGGCACCCCTCTCACGATCCTGCTGGTGGACGACGAACCGGGCATCCGGAAGTCCCTGGGCGAAGCCCTGAAGGATGAGGGCTACGCCGTGCTCAAGGCCGAGAGCGGTGAGCAGGCCCTGGAACTGCTGCAGGGCCCCGATGGCGACGCCGTGCACGGCATGCTGTTGGACGTGTGGCTCCCGGGCCTCGATGGCCTGGAAACGCTGAAGCAGGCCAAGGGCACGCACCCCGACCTGCCCGTGGTCATGATCAGCGGCCACGCCAACATCGACACGGCCCTGCAGGCCACCAAGCTCGGCGCCTTCGATTTCCTGGAAAAGCCCATCGATCTGGATCGGCTGCTGCTCGTGCTCCGCAACGCCCTGAAGCAGGGCCGCCTGGAGCAGGAGAACCAGCGCCTCCACGAGGAGGTGAGCGCCGGCCGCTTCTTCCTCGCCGAGAGCCCCGCCATGAAACGCCTGTTGGCGGACGTGAAGCTCGTGGCGCCCACGGATGGCCGCGTGCTGCTCAGCGGCGAGAACGGCAGTGGCAAGGAGGAGATCGCCCGCCTCATCCACGAGCAGAGCCACCGCGCCGACACCCCCTTCGTGGAAGTCAACTGCGCCGCCATCCCCGAGGAACTCATCGAGAGCGAGCTCTTCGGCCACGTGAAGGGCGCCTTCACCGGCGCCGTGCGCGACGCCAAGGGCAAGTTCCGCGAGGCCCACGGCGGCACGCTGTTCCTGGATGAAGTGGGCGACATGTCGCTCAAGACCCAGGCCAAGGTGTTGCGCGCCCTGCAGGAGGGCCGCGTGGAACCCGTGGGCGGGGGCGGCGCCGTGGCCGTGGACTGCCGCGTGCTCGCCGCCACCAACAAGAACCTCGAAGAGGAGATCCGCGCCGGCCGATTCCGTGAGGACCTCTACTTCCGCCTCGCCGTCGTCCCCTTGCGCGTGCCGCCCCTGCGTGAGCGCCCCGAGGACATCGTGCCCCTCGCCGTGGCCTTCGTGGAACGCATCGCCAAGCAGTACGGCCGCCCCGCCAAGCGCCTGGGTCCCGATGCCGTGGACGCCCTGCTGCGCCACGATTGGCCCGGCAACGTGCGCGAGCTGCGCAACCTCATGGAACGCGCCGTCATCCTCGGCCGCGGCACCGATCTCAGCGTCCGGGATCTGGGGCCCCTCTCCGTACGCCACATCCCCGAAACGGATCCCTTCTCCTTCCCCGACTTCGCGAGCCTGAAAGAAGCCCGGGAGTGGTTCGAGGCCCAGTACATCCAGCGGGAGCTCAAGCGCAGCAATGGGAACATGACCCGCGTCGCCGAGCGCGTGGGCATGGATCGCTCCAACCTCTACAAGCGCCTCAAGCAGCTCGGCATCGAGCCGAGGGAGCAGCCCTAGTGGAAAAGCGCTGGTTCAAGATCGGCGAGTGCGCGGAGCGCCTGGGCGTCACCCCCAAGGAACTCCGCTATTGGGAGACCCTCGTCCCCGATATCAAGCCCCGCCGCAGCCAGGGCAACCTCCGCTACTACCACCTCGACCAGTTCGAAACCCTCACCCGGATCCGGGATTGGCTGCGGGAAGGCCTCACCGTCGCCGACTGCCGCCAACTCCTCCAGACCGGCAGCCTCGAACGCCCCCTGGACCTCGGCCTCGACGCAACCGACCTCGCCCCCGCCCGCACCAAAGAGCGCATCCCCAGGGTCATCCGCGCCAGCCAGGACCTCAAACCCGTCCTCCAGGCCCTCAAGCGCCTCCGCGACCGGCTCGCCTCCCCACCCATCCTTCCTTGACCTGCCCCCCGCCTCGCGATAAGGTTATTGCTTCGGCGCGTGGCGCAGCCTGGTAGCGCACTACCTTGGGGTGGTAGGGGTCGGAGGTTCGAATCCTCTCGCGCCGACCAATTTATACACCCCACAAAAAGGGATCCTCACGGATCCCTTTTTCGTATCGACCGGGGAGTGGCGCGAGAGGATTTGAACCTCCGAGTGGGATCGCGGAGGCCCTCCGGGGGAGGGCCGGGAGCGAGACCGGCGGCTGCCGCAGGCAGACGCAGTTCGAATCCCCCCTGCATGGGTCCCGCCCACCCCTGCGAGGGCTCCAATCACCGTGCCCACCTCCAGGCGCCGGTCTCGCTCCCGCGTGGGTCGCCCCGCCCCGCGCGGGCCCAAGGAACCGAACTCACCACGGGAAACCGGAGGCCCCTCCCCCCCAAATGTGCCTTTCCTCACGCTTCGCCATGAGACGCTCGATCCGATGCCCTTCACCGACCTCACCGACGATCCCGAAGATCCCATCCACAGCCCCGCGGAGCGTGCCGCCG
This sequence comes from Holophagaceae bacterium, assembly GCA_035255465.1. Classification (GTDB taxonomy): domain Bacteria; phylum Acidobacteriota; class Holophagae; order Holophagales; family Holophagaceae; genus JAFDVN01. Next base: position 14,178 of record DATEZP010000012.1, on the reverse strand, counting down.
CCGCGTCCCGGAGCACCTGGGTGAGCGTGGGTGTGAACCTCCTGCTGACGATCTTCCAGATCGCCGCGGGCCTCCTTGCCAAATCCCAGGGCCTGGTGGCGGATGGCCTCCATTCCCTCTCGGATCTGGTCGCCGATTTCGTGGTGCTGTTCGCCGGCCACCACAGCCAAAGGGATGCGGACGCGAATCACCCCTACGGCCACCACCGCTTCGAGACCGCGGCCTCCCTGGCCCTGGGCCTCCTGCTCCTCGCCGTGGGCGGGGGCATGCTGTGGTCCGCCATCCGCAAGCTGGAAGCCCCCCACACCGTGCAGACGGTCCACGTGGTCGCGCTCTACGTCGCCGGAGCCGCCCTCGCCGCCAAGGAGCTGCTCTTCCGCTACATGCTCGCCGTGGCCAAGCGGGTGAAGTCCAGCATGCTGGTGGCCAACGCCTGGCATGCCCGATCCGACGCGGCGTCCTCGCTGGTGGTGGGTGTGGGCATCCTCGGCAACCTCGCGGGCTACCCCATCCTGGATCCCCTGGCGGCCCTCGTGGTGGGCCTCATGGTCGGCAAGATGGGGTGGACCTTCAGCTGGGATGCCCTGCACGACCTCATGGATCGCGCCGTGGACGAGACCGAGGTGCAGGCCATCCGCCGCACCCTGTTGGAGACCCCCGGCGTGCTCGGCGTCCACGACGTGCGCACCCGCAAGATGGGCGACCTCATCGTGGTCGACGCGCACCTCGAAGTGGATGCCGCCGTGACGGTGGAAGTCGGTCACGACATCGCCGTGGAGGCCCGGCTTCGGGTGCTGCAGCGGCACCGCGTGCTCAACCTCATGGCCCACGTGGACCCCTGGCACCGGCCGGATCTGGATCATGCGCCCCGCCCCGCGGACCCGGGCAAGGCCTGAACCAGGGACGTCCCTTGGAAGCCCGGAGGCCTCCGCCTCGGGCATTGACGCCGTCCTGTCAGTACCGTGAAATAGGGGATTCCCCCCATCCTTCGGTGGTGCTTCCACCGCCTTGCTCGGAGTCCCCGTGACCTTCCGGAATCTTCAGCGATCCTTCGCGTTCGCTTCTGCCGCCGTCCTCTTCTCCGGCCTCGCCCTGGCCCAGGAACCCAAGAAGGAGGCCGCGCCCGCAGCCCCCGCTGCTCCCGCCGCCCCGGCGCCTGCCCCTGCTCCGGAAGCCACGCCTGCGGCCGCTCCTGCCGCAGCCCCCGCCCCGGCCCCCGCCGCTGAAGCCACGCCCGCGGCCGCTCCTGCCGCCGCCCCGGCCCCGAAGGCCGCCGAGGCCGTGGCCTACGGCCGCATCTACGTCTACCGGGAGAAGCGCTTCATGGGCGCCGCCCTGCACCACGACATCTTCCTGGATGGCAAGCAGGTGGCCGAGATCGGCAACGGCTCCTACTTCATCCTCAAGGCCACCCCCGGCACCCACAAGCTGCGCGGCGAGGAGGAGAAGGAGGAAGTCTCCGTCACCGTGGAGGCGGGCAAGACCTACTACTTCCGCACCCAGATCATGCCCGGCTTCATGAAGGGCCATGGCAAGGTCAACGCCGTGGAAGAGGCCGCCGCCACCAAGGAATTCGCCGAGTGGCTGCCCAAGCTGAAGTACTGCGACGACCTCAAGACCCCCGAGCTGTTCGAGAAGCCCTAAGGCCCCGCCAGCCCCGGCCCGTAGCTCCCAGCAGCCCCCGTCGCCTTCCGGCCGGGGGCTGCTTCCTCGTTGTGCCACCGATACTTGGCCCCTGGGGTTAAGCTGCCGATAACCACAGCAACCATCAGGGGGATGCATGCGCGTCCGCTTCACCATCCGGGGCCAGGTCCAAGGCGTCGGATTCCGCTATTTCGTCCAGAGCCAGGCCGATTCCCTCGGCTTGGCCGGGTATGTGAAGAATGGCGTGGATGGCAGCGTGCTCGGCATGGCCGAGGGCACCGAAGATCGGATGGATGCCCTGAGGCGCGCCCTGGAGGCCGCGCCGCCGCCCTCTTCGGTCGATACGCTGGACTGGGTGCCCTCATCCGGGACAGAATCCCTACCTCGCCCCTTCGAGATCAAACGCTGAGGTCCGGATGCTATTCACCGACTTTGTCCAGGATGTGCCCGACTTTCCCAAGGCCGGGATCCTGTTCCGCGACATCACGCCCCTGCTTTCCGATCCCCACGCCTTCCACCAGGCTGTGGAAGCCATGACCCGCCCCGTGAGCCCCCTGCATGCCACCCACGTGATGGGCATCGAATCCCGCGGCTTCATCTTCGGCGCCGCCATGGCCCAGCGGTTGAGCCTGGGCTTCGTGCCCGCCCGCAAGCCCGGCAAGCTGCCCCGCGCCACTTACCAGGAGGCCTACGGCCTCGAGTACGGCACCGACAGCCTGGAGATCCACAAGGACGCCTTCAAGCCCGGGGACCGCGTGCTCATCGTGGATGACGTGCTCGCCACCGGCGGCACCGCCGCCGCCGCCCGCAAGCTGGTGGAGCGCTCCGGCGCCACCGCCGTGGGCCTCACCCTCTTCATCGAATTGGCGGGCCTCACGGGCCGCGACAAGCTGATGGGCCTGCCCGTCTTCAGCGTGCTGCGCTACTGATGCTGGGGCGCCTGCTGATCGCCACCGTGGCGGTCTTCCTGGTGCTGGCCCTTCCGGGCCTCGTGTTGAGGATGGTGCGGAGCCGGGTGGATGGTTGAACGATGAGAAGGGCCTCCCGAGGGAGGCCCTTCCTGTCGTCCCCGTCGGGGCCTAGAAGCGCCCGTGGGCCTTCACCACGTGGATCCTCACCGCCGCCGGGGCGGAATCGAGGCGGCCATCGTTCACCTTGAAGGTGAGGCTGTCCTCCCCGATGAAGCCCGGGAAGGGGAGGTAGTAGTGGTTCCCCTTGTCGCCGATGAGCAGCCCGTGCTTGGGCCGGGTCAGCAGGGTGACCTGCAGGCGGTCGCCCTCCGCATCGCTGCCCATGAGGTGGATGGGCAGCAGGCTGAGCCGCGTCACCGTCAACTCCTGGGGCAGGGCCACCGGGGCATCGTTCACGGAAGCCACCGCCAGGCTCACGGTGGCCGGGGCGCTGTCCAGCTGGCCGTCGTTCACCTTGAAGGTGAAGCTGTCCGTGCCGTTGTAGTTCGCGGCGGGGGTGTAGACCAGGGCGGGCGCGGTGCCGCTCAAGGTGCCGTGGGCCGGCGCCTGGAGGATCTGGAAGGTGAGGGGGGCGCCTTCCACATCGGTACCCGCGAGCTGAAGGGCCAGGGGGGTGTCTTCACCCGTGCCCAGCGCCTGGGGCAACGCCACCGGAGCGTCGTTCACGGCCTGCACCACGAGCCCCACGGTGGCGGAGGCGGAGTCGGCGCTGCCGTCGTTCACCTTGAAGGTGAAGGCGTCGTGGCCGCTGAAATTCGCCGCCGGCGTGTAGGTGAGGTTCGGCGCGGTGCCACTCAAGGTGCCGTGGGCGGGCGCCTCGAGCACCGTGTAGGTGAGCGGCTGCCCCTCCACGTCGGTGCCACCCAGGGTGACGGCCACGGGCGCGTCCTCCAGCGTGTTCACGACCATGGGGAGGGCCGAGGGAGCGTCATTCACGGGCGTCACGTCCAGCTCCACCGTGGCCGGGGCGCTGGAACCGCCGCCATCGCTCACGACGAAGGTGAAGGTGTCGTGGCCGCTGAAATTCGCCTCCGGCGTGTACACCAGGTTCGGCGCCGAGCCCGTGAGCTGGCCGTGGGCGGGGGCCTGCACCACCGCGAAGGAGAGCGCGTCCCCGTCGGCGTCGGACCCCGCGAGGGTCAGGGCCAGCGGCGCATCCTCTTGGGTCGTCAGCGCCTGGGCCAGGGCCAGGGGCAGGTCGTTCACGGGGCGCACCGTGAGGCGCGCCGTGGCGGGCGCCGAGGTCTTCGCGCCATCGCTCACGGTGAAGGTGAAGGCGTCCAGGCCGTTGAAGTCCGCCGCCGGGGTGTAGACCAGGTTCGGCGCGACCCCGCTCAGGGTGCCGTGCTGGGGCGCCTGCACCACCGCGTAGGTGAGGGGCGCGGCCTCGGGATCCACGCCGGTGAGGACGATGGGCAGGGGCGTGTCCTCATCCAGCTCCAGAGTCTGATCCTGGGCCGTGGGGGGCGCGTTGAAGACCGTCACCCGGGCCTGACCCGCCTGGGTGGCATCCTGCACGCTCCGAGCGGTCACCAGGTACTGGCCCTCGAGGGCCGGCGCCAGGTAGTGGCCCGTCGCGTCGATGCTGCCGCCCTCCGCGGACCAGGTGACCACGGAACTGTAGCTGCCCGTACCCAGCACCTGCACCTGGAAATCGAAGGTGCGGCCCGGGGCCAGGGTGAGGCTCTCGGGCGTCACCGTCACCCCCGTGATGGCCACCGGGGGCGCCTTCACCGTGAGGAGGAAGCTGGTGCTGCTGCTGGCCCCCAGGGCATCCGTGGCCGTCACGGTCACGCTGGCGGAGCCCACCTGATCCGCCACGGGCGTGAGGGTGAGGGTCCGCGCCCCGTCCGCGCCGCCGAGGACGATGCCTCCCACGGGCAGCAGGGTGGGGTTGGAGGAGCTGAAAGCGTAGACCAGCGTCGAAGCGCCCTGGTCATCGGCGGCACTGAAGGGCACGGCCGGCAGGGTGGCGCCCGCGATCAGTTCCTGGCTCGGGATGTCCGACAGGCTCGGGGCGTGGTTGAACGCGTGCTCGCCCAGGCGCTCGGAGGCGCCGGTGGCGGCGCCATCCACGGTGGCCAGCGCCACCTTCGTCCATTCACCGACGGTGAAGGTGGGGTTGGGGGCGGTCACCGGGAAGGCGCGGATGAAGGAGCTGTCCTTACCGTAGCCGCCGCTCACGCTGGTGGCCCAGAAGGCGCTGTTCTCGCCGATGGCGTCCACGCGGGCCGCGTAGGCGGTGGCGTTGGCGGCGTTCACCGGGGTGATGTAGGTGATGTCATCGCCGTTGAAGTTGAGCACGGCGGTGTTCACCACCGGCGTGCCCGTCACGTTGGCGGCGGCGGGCAGCACGGCGCTGCCGTTCTTGAACACCAGCGAGGCCCCCGGGGCGAGGGTGCCCGGGATGGGGGTCACGGCGTAGGTGGTGCCATTGGTGATGGGGTTGAACCAGGAGCCCAGGTAGAGCGGCGCGAGCGCGGCATCGTAGGCCCCGGTGCCCACGTTGGTCACCTCCAGCCACTTGTTGTTGCTGAGCCCTTCGTAGTACTGGGAGATGATGAGGCGCGGCTGCCCCGTGGCGCCCACGGACACCGTGAAGGTGCGGGAGGTGGACGCCGACGCGCCATCCGTCACCGTGAGGGTGATCACCGCGGAGCCCACCTGATCGGGCGCGGGCACGAGGCTCAGGGCGTACACGCCGTCCGCGCCCTCCAACGTGAGGTTGGCATCGGGGATGAGGGCCTGGTTCGAAGAGCGCGCCGTCACCGTGAGCAGGCCCGCGGGCGTTTCCGCGTCGGAGGCCGTGAAGGCCAAGGGCCCCAGTCCGCCGTTGCGGGGGATGCTCTGGTTGGGCAGCGCCGAGAGGGTGGGCGGCGTGTTGGTGGACACCGCCGGAAGCACGGTCACCAACCTCGTGGCCGAACCCACAGCGCCCTGATCATCCGTGGCGGTGAAGGTCACGGTCCGCGTGATCGACGTGGTACCCGCATTGGTGAAGGTATGGCTGGCCGCCGTTCCCGAGGCGGTATCGCCATCGCCGAAGGTCCAGGTGGTGGACGTGATGCCCGCGTGGCTGGTGGTGGCGACACCCAGGAAATCCACGGAGCTGCCCGTGGGCACCGAGAGGTTGGCCGAGGGCTGCGTGATGTTGGCGCTCACGGCCCCGGCGGCCTGATCCACCCAGATGGGCGCGGACCAGAGCTTGTCGCCGTTGTCCTGCGTGATCACCGCGTAGTAGAAGTGGGGCCCGGGGGCGGGGTTCACGGCGAGGGTGTCCGCGCCGTCGCTGAGCAGGGCCGAGGAGCCGATGACCCCGGGGACGCCTTCCCAGATCTGGATCTGGCTTGCGGCCCGGCCGGGGGTCGTGGACGCGTAGTTCACCTTCAGGTTCAGGGCGCCGCCGTTGGAGATGCGCTGGCCCTGGATGGCGTCGTTGGCCGTGAGGACGATCTGGCTCGTCTTGTCCATGGTCGCGAACACGCGGCGGGCGCGGATCGCGTCGAGGAAGGCTTCCATCGTGAGGGGCGTACCGGTGGGGATGAGCACCCCGGTGCGGTTGCCGTAGCTCAGGCCCCAGTTGGCACAGTGGTTGTCCTGATCTGTGCTGGGCGCCACGTGGTAGCCCGTTTCCAGGAGGCGCTTGAAGGCCCCCTCGTAGAAGCTGCGGCTCGTCTCCGTTTCCGTGATGTTCTTGCTGAAGGCGGAGGTGTTCACCACCTCGCACAAGGCCATCACCGCATCGCCATCCGCCGTGTACACCATGTTGCCGAACTGGCTCGTCTGGGGGTGGTTGAACTGGCCGATCCAGTTGCGGCCACGCATGAAGGTGTAGAGGGAGGGGTAGTCGCTCTTGGGGGTGTAGAAATCCCCGAGGAGCTGGCTGCTGGCGTTGGATTCCCAGGTGGCCAGGCCATCGGGATTCAGGATGTTGAGGTGGCCGCCATTGGAGATGACGCCCCATTCCATGCCGTAGAGGGCGAGGAAATCCGGGTGGGCCACGCGGTAGGTGGCCGCCAGCCCCAGGCCCCGGGCGAAGAGCTGGGAGCCGTAGTTGGGGTCCGTGGGATCCAGGGCCGTGTTGGTGCCCGTGGAACCGTCGAACATGTGGTTGTGCTCCGAGGCGAGGAGGAAATCACCGCCGGCCTGCACCCGCATCATCTCAAAGGCCTCGGCGGGGCCCTGGGTGCCGCCCTGGGGGGTTTCGGCCCCGGCGCAGGAACCCACGGCCTGCCCGCCATCGCTGTGGTTCGTCTGGCTGTGCAGGTTGCCCAGGTAGATGGTGTAGGGCAATCCGCCCGGGGCCGAGGCGATGGCCTGGGCCGTGTAGGCGCCCTTGGCGCCGGGCACGGCCTTGGCGCCCACGGCCAGGGGCTCGAAGGGCCGCAGCTTCAACCGCGGCACCGGCCCCACGCAGAAGGTCCCCTCCTGCTCCTGCCGCTCCAGCCCCGGCTGCGACAGCCACTCGCTCACGCGCTGCGACTGGGAGCCCGAGCGGCGCAGGTAGGCCTCGGCGGAAGCCGCCACGGCGGTCAAGCGCAGGCCGTAGAAGCCCTGGGGCAACACGCGGCCATCGGCCAGGCGTCCCTCCATCGCCACCTTGGCGATGCCCTTTCCGCGGGCCAGGGGCGTTTCGCCATCGAAGGTGCGGAGCACCGCGCCCCGGGCGTCCACCAGCTCCAGCCGCCAGATGGCCAGCGTGTCCTCCGGCGCGTCCTCGAAGTGGAAATCGAGGCTCGCGGAACGCGCGGCGGTATCGCCCTTGAAGGGCACGTGCAGGGCCGCGTCGAATTCGTGGTGGTCGGGGTGGCGATCCTGAGCGAAGCCCGGCAGGCCCACGAAACAGAGCAAGGCCGTCAGGCGAGTGACCATCTGCATGGAAGTCTCCAGAGCGAATGAGTTCGACCTTCTGGGTTACCACGCAGCGGCTGTGACGCCATGTGAAATTCCTGTTCGCGACGGGGGCCCATCCCCGCGAATGCAGGTTCCGCAAGGTTCCGCGCCGGATATGAAACGTTGTGAAGCAGACCCTTTACGCGAGGTCAGTCCTCCGCCCGCCGAGGCAGCTCCAGCGTGAAGCGGCTGCCCGGCGCGAGGGGCGCGTACCCCACCTCGCCCCCGTGATCCTGGGCGATGCGGCGCACGATGGCCAGGCCCAGGCCCGAGCCCTTGCGCTTGGTGGTGAAGGCGGGCTCGAAGAGCCGCTCGCGGTTCTCCGGCGCCACGCCGGGGCCATCGTCCTCCACGGCCAGAAGGGCGCGATCCCCCTCCACCTGGAGCCGGATGCGCACGGTGCCGCGGGCTTCGCCCTGCTCGCCCTCCAGGGCGCCCAGGGCGTTGTCCACGTAGTTGATGAGGGCCCGCTTCACCATGTCCCCATCCCAGGTGGCGGCCAGGGGCTGATCCGGCACCACCACTTCCCAGGACACTTTGGGGTGGTTGGGTTTGTAGAGGGCGGCCACCTGCAACACCAGCTCCCGGGCATCCACGGGCGCGAACTGCGGCTGGGGCAGCCGCGCGAAGCGGCTGAAGCTGTCCACCAATCGGGCGAGGCTGCCCACTTCGGCGAGGATCGTCTCGGCGCCCTCGCGCACGCTCTCGGGATCCAGCTTGCCCTCGCGCCCTTTGCGCAGCAGCCGCTGGGCCGTGAGCTGGATGGGCGTCAGGGGATTCTTCACCTCATGGGCCATGCGGCGGGCCACCTCCTGCCAGGCGGCGCGCTTCTCCGCCTGGGCCAGGAGGGAGAGGTCCTCCAGCAGGGCCAGCTGACCGCCCACCTTCAACGGCAGGATCATCACGCGGATGGGGCGGCCCTCGCCCTCACCGCCCAAGCGCAGCTCCTCCGTGGCGGCCCCGCTCCGGGCGCGCACGCCCTCCAGCATCTCGGGCAGGCGGCCCAGGCGCGTGGAGGCCCGCAGCTTCTCCCAGCCTTCGGCCACTTCCGCCTCCGTGAGACCCAACCACTCCCGCGCGGCGGCATTCACCACCCGCAGCTCGCCATCGGCCCGCCAGCTGAGCACGCCCACGGGCAGCGCCGCCAGCAGCTGATCCAGGTAGGCCCGCTGCTGATCCAGGCGGCCCGTCTGCGCCACCAGGGCCTCACGGCTCGTCTTCAGATCCTTCGTCATGCCGTTGAAGCTGCGGGAGAGGAAGGCCAGCTCGTCGCTGCCCACCTCCGTGAGGTGCACGTCCAGGTCGCCGCTGCCCACCCGCTGGGCGGCCTTGGCCAGGGCGCGGATGGGTTCACTGAGGCTCTTGCTCAGGGTGAGGCCCGTCCACACGGCGAAGAAGAGGGTGAGCACCGTGAGGAAGAGGAAGGTGCTCTGGGGGATGGTCTCCAGGGATTCCCGGCTGCGGCGACTCTCCACGGATTCCCGGTGCCGCTGCTCGACGCGGTGGAGGGCCTCCACCTGGGCGGCGGGCAGGAAGATCCCCCCCAGCCACTCGCCATCGCCGCGCTTCACCACCCGCAAGCGCCACATGCCGTCGGGCACCACGAGGATGTCCCCGTTGGCGGGGCGGCCCTTGAAGGACGGCAGGCTCAAGCGGCCATCCAGGGCGCTCTCCCCCAGGGGCGAGCCCCCGTTCTCGAAGCCCTCCTTCACGAGGCGCCCCACGAGGTCCAGGCCGCTCTCCTCACGCATGCGCTCGGGTTCCGCCGAGGCGCTCGCCAGCAGGCGGGACGCGCCGAAATCCAGGCGGGCCTGCAGGTCGCTGCGGGCCTGCTCCGACAGGCGCTTGCCCAGGAGGATCACCTCCTCCGTCTCGGGGCTGAACCAGCGTTCCACGTTCTTGGCGATGAAGTTCCGGCCCACGAGGAAGAGCAGGAGGCTCGGGATCACCCCGATGGCGAAGAGGGCCACCACCAGGCGGGTGCGCAGGCGCGCCCCCAGGATGCCGCTGCGCCGCTCGAACCAGAGCTTCACCAGCGAACGGGCCATGATGTAGAGCAGCGTGCCGATGGCCAGCGCGTTCGCCAGGCCCACCGCCGGCAGGGCCCACCGCGAAGGGCCGTCCGCCGCGCCCGTGCCCACCTGGGGGCTGATGGCCTTGTAGCTCAGGAAGGCCACGGTGATGAGGGCCAGGAGGCCCACGACCCAGTAGAGGCGGGTCAGTTCATCGGGTCGCTTCTGCGGGGTGGGCACGGGGACAGCCTATCGGCTCTGGGCCTTGGGCTCTAGGCTCTGGCTGAGCGCGAAGCCGCTCACACCCATCCCCGCAGCGCGAACTCCCCCTTGGCGTAGGCGTAGAGGATGGGTGCCACCACGAGGCCCGGCAGGCCGAAGGCCGCTTCCAGCACGATCATGGCCAGCAGCACCTCCCAGGGGCGGGCGGCGATGCGGGTGCCCACGATGCGGGCGTTGAGCACGTACTCGAGCTTGTGGACGACGATGAGGTAGGCGAGGCTCGCCAGCCCCACGCCGGGCCCCACGCCCAGGGCGATGAGCACGATGGCGGTGTTGCTGAGGAGGTTGCCTACCACGGGCAGCAACCCCGTGAGGAAGGTCACGGCGAGGAGCGTGGGGCGCAGGGGCAGGTGCACGCCGAAGAGCGGCAGCAGGGCGTAGAGGAAGAGGGCCGTGAGGCCCGTGTTCAGGGCGCTGATGCGCACCTGGGCGAAGACCACCGCTTCGAAGGCCCCCCGCAGGCGGGCCATGCGCCGGGCCAGGCCCTCGGAGAGCGGCCGAACCGGCGCGTCTTCCACCTCCGTGTGGAAGGCCGCGAGGATGCCCAGCAGCAGGCCCGCCACGCTGTGGGCCAGGGCGTGCCCCGCGTGGTTGCCCGCGGATTTCAGCGCCTCCGCATGGTCCCGCAGCAGGTCCGTCACGGCCTCGCCCAGGGTGTCGGCATCCGTGAAGGCCTCGGGGATGAAGCGATCCCCCAGGCCATGGCGGGTGCGCTCCAGCACCTGGGCCATGTGGGTGAGCAGCTCCGGCACCTGCGTTTCCCGTGCCCGCCACAGCCACGCGAAGCCCCAGAGCCCCAGGCCCGTGAGCAGCAGCGCCGCTCCGCTCAGCACCCCCAGGGCCCACCAGTGGGCGTGGCGGCCCGAGGAGAGCTTGAGCTTCCGCACCGCCCCACCCACGTGGTGCATGAGGCTGTACACGAGGAAGCCCATGAGGAAGGTGGGCACGAGGTGGAGGCCCAGCACGAAGAGCAGCGCCCCGGCCAGGAGGCCCGTGGCCACGCGCTCGGGCAGCGGATCGACGGAAAGGGCGGCTTCAAGGTCACGCGACATGGGGCTCCCCGGGGGAAGGTTCCAACTTAGCGCAGGCGGGCCCGGGGCCTTCACCGCCTGGGCGACGCCCAAGAGCAGAGCACCGCGTCTTCGCCATCGCCGTAGTACTTCGCGCGGTGGCCCACCTCGCGCCAGCCGCAGGCGGCGTAGAGGGCCCGGGCGGCGGCGTTGCCCGCCCGCACCTCCAGGTGCAGATCCGTGTAGCCCGCCGATTTCAATTCCGCCTGCACGGCCTGCAGCAGCTCGCGCCCGAGGCCCCGGCCCCGGCGGTCGGGATCCACGGCGATGCGCAGCAATTCCCCTTCGTGGGCGATGGGCACCAGGGACCACCGCGCGAAGGCGGCGCCCTCCAGCACCCACAGGCCCTCGTGGCGCGCCAGGGGGCCCCAGGCCTCCCCGAAGGTGGCCGTGTCCAGCTCCATGAGCCAGGCGGGCAGCGGCAGGCCCGGCTCCAGGCGGCGGATCACCGCAGGCGCCCCAGGCGGTGGGCGTCGTCCAGGTGCGCGGCGGCCTGGGGGAAGTTCACTTCCGCATCCGTGGCGCGGAGGTAGAGGGGGTGCAGGGGCGCCTCGGGCTCGCGGGTGGCGCATTCGCGGGTGAGGGCCGAGAGCCCCGTCAGCACGGCCTCCGGTGCGAGGTCCACGGGGGGGCGCCCCAAAGCCGCCTCCGCCTTCTCCACGAAGGCCTCCGGCGCGAACCAGCGGTGCGCGCCCACGGCCTCCGGGAGTTGCGCCAGGGGCAGGCATCGGGGCGCGCCCAAGGGGCCCGTGGCGTCCCAGATCTGGAGGAAGGCGTCGCCCCGCTGGCCATCCAACACCAGGGCCACGGCCCCCGTCACCCCCGCCTCACGCAGGGCCCGGGCCCGCAGCTCGAAGGCCGTGAACCCCCAGGTGGGCAGCCCCGTGAGGGCCAGACCTTCGGCGAAGGCCACGCCCACGCGCAGGGCCGCGAAACCGCCGGGCCCCACGCAGGCGGCGACCCCGGCCAGCTCCTTGGGAGAAGCCCCCGCCTGGGCCAGCAGGGCGTCCAGCACGGGCACCAGCACCTCGGAGGTGCCCTGCCCCTTCAGGAGGGCCTCGCGGCGGGTCCACACCCCGTGGCGGCTCACCAGGGCCAGGTGCATCCAGTGGGAAGTGGTATCGAGGCCAAGCAGCATGGGCGGGAGATTCCTTAGAAAGCCGATTTCACCACCAAGACACCAAGACACCAAGAAAAGCGGAAAAGCTGGGTTGGCCCTTCACCTGCTTCTTGTCTTTCCTTGGTGTCTTGGTGTCTTGGTGGTGATTCATTCTTTGAGGCAACGCGAGAAAGGCGGCCCCGGGGGCCGCCTTTCCGAAGTGCTTCAACCCGCCTTAGGCCTGGGTGGGGACCTTGCCGAGGCCGCGGGGGGCCTTGGTGATCTTCCCGGCCTGGATGCAGGAGGTGCAGACGCGCATGCGCTTGGCGGCGCCGTTCACCATGGCGCGCACAGGCTGGATGTTGGGGTTCCAACGGCGCTTGGTGACGTTGTTGGAGTGGGAGACGTTGTTCCCGAACTGGGGCTTCTTACCGCACACTTCGCACTGACGGGACATGGGAAACCTCTAAAGGACTTGAAAGACTGCGTGCCAAAGACAGCCAGTGTATCAAACACAGGCCGGATGGCAAGGCGAAAGAGGCAACCGGGCGCAGCTTCCCAGTGGCAGGACGTCCAGGGTAACGCCATGCTGGCTGTTCCCAACCCATGACTGCCGCCCCCCACCCCCACGCCCCCTGGGCCCTGGCCTTCGCGATCCTGCCCTGGCGGGAGTCCGAGAAGGCCGCCGCCTGGGCCCGGATCGAAGCCGGCGAGGCCCTCCTCCTGCCGCCGGACGTGGAGGCCCTCTGGGCGCGCCGGGCCGACTTCGAGGTGCCCGGGGCCCGGCTCCTCCTCCCCGGCGATCCCGAGGCGGATCGGCTCTGTGCCCCCCTGCCCTACCCCGTGGCCCTGTGGGTGCGGGGCACGGTGCCGCCGGCCTTCCCCGCCGTGGGGATCGTGGGGGCCCGCAAGGCCTCGGGGGCGGGGCTGCGGCGGGCCCACGCCTTCGGGAAGGCCCTCACGGAAGCCGGCGTGGCGGTGGTCTCGGGGCTCGCCCGGGGCATCGATGGCGCCGCCCACCTGGGCGCCCTCGACGCCTTGTCGGGGAATGGCCCCACCTGGGCCGTGCTGGGGTCGGGCCTGCACCGCCCCTACCCCCCCGAACACCGGCCCCTGCTGGATCGGATGGTGGCCGCCGGGGGCGGAGCCCTCACGCCCTTCCCTCCCGACGCCGAGCCCAAGCCCTTCCACTTCCCCCGCCGCAACCTCCTGCTGGCGGCCTGGGTGCAGGCGGTGCTCGTGGTCGAAGCGGAGGTGCGCTCCGGCTCCCTGGTAACGGCAAAGCTTGCCTTGGATCACGGCAAGGACCTTTACCTGTGCCCCGGTTCCCCGGGCACGGACGCCCTTCTAGATGAAGGCGCCGCAACGGTTTGCGAGGATGCGGTGGACCTTATTAGAGAACTTCGAGAAATCCAGGCCCCTTGACAAGGCCCCGGGAGGGGGGTCCATGATCCGACCCATTGCCTTTCCTTTGCCCTCCGCCCTTGGAGTACCCCCGTGAAGCTCGTCATCGTCGAAAGCCCTTCCAAGGCCAAAACCATCACCAAGTACCTCGGCAAGGGGTACAAGGTGCTGGCCTCCGTGGGGCACATCCGGGACCTCCCGAAGAACGAAACCATGCTCGTGGGCGACACGAAGGTGGAGGTCATCGACATCGAGGGCGGCTTCCAGGAGCGCTACGAGATCACGAAGGATAAAGAGAAGGTGGTCAAGGAGTTGAAGGCCGCCGCCAAGGAGGCCGACGAGCTCTACCTGGCGACGGACCCTGACCGCGAAGGGGAGGCCATCTCCTGGCACCTGCTGGAGGCCATCAAGCCCCCCAAGACCCTGCCGGTGCACCGGGTCCTCTTCAACGAGATCACCCCCAACGGCATCCAGAAGGCCATGGCCGCCCCCACCGAGATCAAGATGGATCTCGTGAACGCCCAGCGGGCCCGGCGCGTGCTCGATCGCCTCGTGGGCTACAAGGTGTCCAAGGTCCTCTGGGACAAGGTGCGCCGCGGCCTCAGCGCCGGCCGGGTGCAGAGCGTGGCCGTGCGCCTCATCGTGGACCGCGAGCGGGAGATCCAGGCCTTCAACCCCGTCGAATATTGGGTGCTCAAGGGCCGCTTCTCCGCCAAGGTGCCCCCCTCCTTCCAGATGAAGCTCCTGAAGCTGGGCGGCCAGGCCCTCCAGCTCGGCAACAAGGAGACCAAGCGCCGCATCGC
>DATEZP010000011.1:0-4501 GCA_035255465.1 Holophagaceae bacterium | reverse complement strand
CAGGAACGCGAAGCCGAAGACCATGAGGCCCAGCAGGATCACGTAGGGGATCGTGTACTTGATGGTCTGCCGCATGATCAGGCCTTCCTTGCCGGCCAGGCCCACGGCGGTGGCGGCGATGACGATGCTCTGGGGCGAGATCATCTTGCCCGCGGAGGCGCCCGCGCTGCCGGCTGAGGCCATGAGGATGTCGGAGAGGCCCATGCCGTTGGCGGTGAGCCGCTGCAGGTTGCCGAAGAGGGCGTTGGCGGAGGTGTTGCTGCCCGTGAGGAACACGCCCAGGGTGCCGAAGAGCGGGCTGAGGAACGGATAGACGTTCCGGCTCACCAGGGCCACGATGCCGTTGGCCATGGTGGCCACCATGGAGATCTGCTTGGTGGCCAGATCGCCCACCACGGCCAGCTTGGTCTTGGGGTCGATGATGGGCAGGGCCATGTTCATCACCTCGGCGATGGCGAGGATGCTGGCCACCGCGATGAAGGAGGGGACCATCTGCTTGAAGGTCTTGCCGAACTGCTCGCCCATCACGCCGTAGCTGATGCCCATGAAGGGGAAGGCGATGAGGCCGGCGATGAGCATGATGGTGCCGGGGCTCTGGAGCCAGGTGAACGCGTAGAGCTTGCCGGGGTTGTAGATCTCGGCCTTGAGGAGCACCCACTTCCAGCCCGGGGCGGTGCCGTTGAAGAGGGGCTTGGTGCTGGGCAGGTTCACTGCGATGACGAACACCGCCAGCAGCAGGTAGGGCAGCCAGGAGAGGAACAGTTCCTTGAAGTGGAACTCGCGCCGCTCCTCGGTGGCCGGGGCCTCGCCCTCGAAGAGCCAGGGCTGGGCGTGCTTCTGGAAGTTCAGGTAGAGGGCCGTGGCCACGAGGCACACGAGGCCCGCCAGCACGGAGGTGAGGTCCGCGCCGATGAAGTTGGAGACCAGGAACTGGGTGACGGCGAAGCTGAGGCCCGACACCAGGATCGTGCCCAGGGCGCCCTTGAGGCCCTTGGACTTGGACATGGCGTACACGGTGGCGAAGGCCATGATGAGCGCCAGGGGCGCCATGAAGCGGCCCGTCATCTGGGAGAGCTTCATCACATCCAGGCCCGTGGTCTTGGCCAGGGTCACCGTGGGGATGGCGAGGGAGCCGAAGGGCACGGGGCCCGTGTTGGCCACCAGGCACACCAGCGCGGCCATCATGGGGTTGTAGCCCAGCCCGATGAGGATGCTGGCGGGAATGGCCACCGGCGCGCCAAAGCCGCAGATGCCCTCGAGGAAGGCGCCGAAGCCGAA
Organism: Holophagaceae bacterium; assembly: GCA_035255465.1. Lineage (GTDB taxonomy): Bacteria > Acidobacteriota > Holophagae > Holophagales > Holophagaceae > JAFDVN01. The sequence continues at coordinate 3,223 of DATEZP010000011.1, read as the reverse complement.
GGCGATGAGCAGAGCCTGGGCGCGGCGGTCCACGGTGAGGTTCGCCATGGCGCCCTGCATCTTGTCCATCCAGCCCGTGGCCTTCAGCACGTTGTAGACCACCAGCGCGCCAAAGGGGATGTACATGATGGGGAAGATGCCCGTGAGGCCGCCCTGGAAGGCCGCCAGCACCGTCGTCTTCACCGGGAAGTGGAACACGGTGACCGCCGCGAGCACCGTCACCAGCAGTGCGATGGGCGCCACCTTGGCGGCTGGTTTCATCAGCAGCGGGATGCCGATGAGCAGAACGATGAGCGGCAGCGTGGCTGCGAGAATGCTTAAAAACATTAGGTCCTCCGAATCAGTTGCCAAACAGTATCGGGGGTCGGTCTGACCACCAAGCCAAAAGCATTTTTAAGCCACAAGGGCCGGAGGCGATCAGATCCCGGCCCTTGCGCCCACACTTTCCATTGTGGATTTTATCGGCATCAAATGCGGCGGTTAGACCACCAGACCTATTTCACTTTGACCGGATCCGCCGGGCGTTTCGGCAGGTGCATGGGCGTCTCCGCCATGCGCTTCAGCACCTCCTGCACGCCCCGCTCTAGCTGGCGATCGTGACCCGCCAGCATGGAGGCGGGATCGTTCTCCACCTCGATGTCCGGCGCCACGCCCTGGCCCTCGATGATCCACTCGCCCGTGGGGGCGTTGGTGCCGGACTGGGGCACGAAGACGCTGCCGCCGTCGATGAGCGGCGTATTGCCGCCGCCCACGACGCCGCCCCAGGTGCGCTTGCCGATGAGGGGGCCGAGCCCCGCGAACCGGAAGTGGTAGGGGAAGATGTCGCCATCGCTGGCGCTGGTCTCGCTCACCAGGGCCACCATGGGGCCGTGGAACACGGTGGACGGGTACGTGGAGGGGTGCTCGCCCGCATAGCCGAAGCGCGTGCCCAGCAGCTTCTTGCCCAGGCGCTCCAGGATCATCTGGCTGATGTTGCCGCCCCCGTTGGCGCGGACATCCACGATGAGCCCCTCCTTGCGGATCTGCGGGTAGTACCACTTGATGAATTCGTACAGGCCGGGTCCGCCCATGTCGGGAATGTGGAGGTAGCCCACCTTGCCGCCGCTGAGCTTGTCCACGGTCTCCTTCGAGCGCAGCACGAAGTCCAGGTAGCGCAGGCTGGCGTCGCTCGGGATGGGCTGGTAGGTGACCTGCCGCGCGCCCTCGAGGCCGGGCTTGGCGTTCAGCGTCAGCGTCACCGGGAAGGTCTTGTTCCGCAGCAGGCGGTAGGGACTGTCGTCGGCCTTCAGCTCCACCCCGTCGATGGCCAGGATGTAGTCGCCCTCTCGGGCGTCCACGCCGGGTTCCGTGAGGGGGCTGCGGTACTTGGGCTCCTCGTTGTGGCCCCGGTAGATGCGGGCCAGGCGGTAGCGGCCGGCGGCGGCGTCCAGCTCGAAGCGGGCGCCGGGCAGGCCCACCTTGGCGCGCTCTGGCAGGAACTGGTCGCCGCCCTCGGTGTAGGTGTGGCCGATGTTCAGCTCGGAGATGAGCTCCGTGAGCACGTAGGTGAGGTCCGAGCGGTGGGTCACATGCTGGAGCCAGGGCCGGTACTGCTCGCGCAGGGCCTTCCAGTCGTAGCCGTGCATGTTCTTCACGTAGAAGAAGTCGCGGAAGCGCCGCCAGGTCTCGTCGTAGACCTCGCGCCATTCCTCGGCGGGGATGCGGTCCACGTAGAGCTCCTTGGTGGAGACCGCCTTCTTCTCCGTGGCCTTGGGCTTGGCGTCCATGAGCTGGTACGAGGCCGTGGGCCCCTGCCCGGTCCGGGCCAGGACCTTGCTTCCGTCCTGGCTCAACACCCAGCCCTGCACGCCCGCCAGCAGCTCGCTCTCCTGGCGCTTCCTCAGGTCGAAGATCCACAGGGCGCCGCCGCCGGGCCGGCGGCCGTTGGCCTCGCCGTACACGAAGGGCTCGGCCTTGCTGTAGACCAGGAAGCCCTTCACGGCTTCCAGGCCGCCAAGGTTGTCCGCGGGCACCGGCACGCGCACGCCGCGCTGCTCGAAGCCGTCGAAGTCGATGCGCACGGCGACGGGGGCTTTGGCGGCCTCGGGCTTCTTGCCGCCCTCCTCCTTCTTCTCCGGCCCAGCCTTCTCAGGAGCGGCCTTCTCCGGCGCCGCCCCCACCTCGTCGCTCTCCGGCGGGAAGGGATGGCGCACCGCCCTCGTCAGGGCGTAAGCCACGATGTCGGTGTTGCGGTTGCCGGCGAAATCGAACTCCAGGTTGCTGATCTGGGGCGCGTAGTCCCGGCGGCTGAGGGTGTAGAGGTACTTGCCCTCGGGATCCCAGGCGGGATCGGCCACGGTGAACAGCTCACCCGTGAGGCGGTGGAGCTGCTGATCCGCCAGGCCCCACACATGGAGGCTGCGCGTGCCGTTCAGGTTGGCCAGGGAGAAGGCCAGGAACTGGCCGTCCGGCGACCAGGCCAGGTCGCCCACCCTCGCGAACTCGTCCTTCGCGGCCTTCGCGAGCTTGCGGTCCTGGATGCTCAGCACGTAGACCACGCCGTCCTTGTCCGTGAAGGCCAAGTGCTTGCCGTCCGGCGCCCAGGTGAGCCCGTTGAGCTGGCCCACCAGGCCGCTGGTCAGCGCCTCGGGCTTCCCCTTGCCATCCTGGGCCACGAGGTAGACCTGGTCCTCGCCGCCCATGTCCGAGATGAAGGCGATGGTCTTCCCGTCCGGCGACCACCGGGCCAGCCGGTCATGGGAGCCGGAGCTGTTCGTGAGGTTGCGCACGGGGCCCTTCTCGATGGGCACGGTGAACACGTCGCCCCGGGCCACGAAGAGGGCCCGCTCGCCCTTGGGCGAGAGCGCGAAGCCTTCGATGTTCTTCTCCACACTGATGCGCGCAGGCCGCGAGGCGCCGCCGTCCGTGGGCACGGTGATGGAGAGGCCCTGGTCGCGGCCGTCCTTCACGTGGAACACGTGCAGCTCGCCGTTGAGCTCGTAGACGATGCGGGACTGGCGGTCGCTGGAGGGCCAGCGCACGTCCCAGGTCTTCTGGAAGGTGAGCTGCTTCACGGCGTCCGTGGCCGGATCCACCGAGAACAGGTTGAGGGTGCCGTCGCGGTCCGAGGCGAAGTACACCTGGTCGCCGATCCACATGGGATCCCGCTCGGTACGCGGGCTGGCGGCGATCTTCTTCTGCTGCTTCGTGGCGAAGTCGAAGACGTAGAGGTCCTGCGCCCAGC
>DATEZP010000010.1:0-57910 GCA_035255465.1 Holophagaceae bacterium | reverse complement strand
GTAGGATCCACTGCACTACCAACAGAGGACCCTTGAAGCCACACGGTTTCAAGGGTCTTCGCCTGTGTGGGCCGAGGTCCCAGGTGTGTTCTAGGGATGGGTGAGTCCTCCGATAGATGCGTGGGTAAGTCGCCTGGATTCGATGGAGTGGGTCATCGAAGGTAGAGAATTTAAAAAAGTGGTTGTCCACCTGGCTCAGTGAGAGCCCCAGAAGGCACCTGTGAACAGAAGTGCGCCGGAAATCACTTCCCTTACAGTGCCCTGATTGGGGATCATCCCCGCATGCCCACTCAATCTGCATACACTTCTCTCGATCTGATCGCTCCCACTTTCTCTGAAGCATTGGCCAAGGACTTGCCGGTGCTCTTTTGTTATATCGGCTGGGCCCGTCTCTACGATGGCACCGAGACCATTAGAGGAAATCACAGCTACCTCCAGGCCAACCCTACCGAAAATGCGGAGGGCCACGCGTTCATCCGGGACGACCAAGGGCACTACTCCGCCGGCATCGGCCGTGGAGAGGTCGATGCCCTCGATGGATTTCATGTGGTGTTCGTCGCGAAACAGCCCAGCACTCAAGTGCGAGTCGTCGTAGGGGTCTATGCTGACGCCCACCTACACCGCCCAGAGGGGATTGCCGCCCCGGTCTACGATGAATGGCAATTTGCCACGACTAGATGGGCTGTATTGTTTCCTCCAGAAGACCGTCCCGAGTTCCAGAAGGGGCAATGGCCCGGGTCCTCGGGAGTCAGGCGTTGGGCCTGCGAGACCGATGGAACGAAGTGGCCTAGGCTACTTGAACTCTTCCTCCAAATTCGCGACCAGCTCCTGAAGGGAATTGAGGAAGAGTTGTCTGAGGACTGGCTCACTCAAGGAGCCGAATTCGAGGACATTTCAGGAGCAATGGAAGGATCCCTTCGCTCACGCTATGTCCGTCATAGGCACCGGGAACAAAAATTTCGTCAAACCAAAATCAACTCGGTGCTTAGGAGTCGAGGCGGCCGACTTCGCTGCGAAGTCCCAAACTGCGGGTTCGACTTTGTTGAGCGCTACGGTGCCATTGGGGAGGGATTTGCACACGTTCATCACCTCACCCCGCTGTCGGAGTTCGAGAAAAGTGGTAGGAAGGTCCACCTCAAGGACCTCGCCATCGTTTGCCCGAATTGCCATGCAATGATCCATCGCGGTGGCGGCTGTCGGAGCCTGGAGGAGTTACTCCCAACACACGTAGACGCTCACCAATAATGCCTCACAAAGGTTGCCCACTTCGGTGGAAGGCCTTCAATACTTCAAGGGAAATGGGGGAGTTATGGGGATCTTGCCTAAGACGAAGAAATGCTGGCAATGCGGCACTGTGGCCGCCTTCGAGGCGGATGTCTGTGCATCGTGTGGATCTGCGCTCGGTATGGTCAAGCCTAATGGTGTGGCTAATACCCCCGAAGAGCAGCGAAAGCTCCAAGAGAGCATGAGGCGCGGGATGCCAATCCTGGCTGGGATTGTAGGTCTGATCGTATTGGCTTGGATCGTGAGTGTGATTGCATCCCTATACAAATCAGACGTCGCCCAGCCAGCTTCAGAGCAGGTTCGGGTGGCGCCCCCTCAAGTCCCTCAACTCCAATTTTCGACCCTGGAAGAGAAAAGCACCCCGAGCGGGGGCATTGCCCGATGCATCCTCGTGGATCCATCACACAACAACAGGTCAGACATCGAGAGGCTTGGCCGACAGTTAAAAGAGAAGGACTCCTCGTTAGTGAGTGCATCCACGACGGTCTACGACAACATCGAAGCCTACAAGGTTGCTGGCGAGGCTATGGACAATGCGAAGTCATTCGTGGATGAACGTAAGAAGACAAAGGCAAGGAAGGCACTGGAGAAGCTTCACGATGAACACTTCATCGCAATGGTAATCATCATTCCTCGGAACAATGTCTACGAGGTCCAGTACCACCCGAAGGGCATCGGGAACGATACCGACCCAAAGGATGAAATTGTGATTGGGCTCCAGTAGCCGGCTGCTCCCTGACATGGGATTCAATAAATTCACGAGAATTTGGATCGCCGCATACTTGGTACCATTCGCGATGTCACATCCATAGACAATGGCTATTGATCACGTTCAGACGCTTGGAGCCACTATGACCAGTACCAAGAAGCCTAAGGCCAAGAAATCACCAACTCAAATTGCCCTATTCAGCCACAAGGGTGGTGTGAGCAAAACTACTACTGCATTTAATTTAGGTTGGATGCTTGCACAGAAGGGCAAGCGAGTTGTGCTTGTGGATGCAGACCCACAATGCAACCTATCTGGCTTAATTCTTGGGTATCAGGGCCAGAAGGATTTCGAAGAATTCTACCGGACTGAGCCGGATCGCAATCTCAAAGCTGGGCTAGCACCTGCATTCGAATCCCGTCCGAAAATGATTGAACCCATAAAATGTGTAAAGGTCCCGGGGAACAAGAATCTCTTCCTCCTTCCCGGGCACATTGGCCTCTCTGAGTACGAGGTCACGCTGGGCATTGCACAGGAGTTGTCTGGGTCGATTCAGACTCTACAAAACCTTCCGGGAAGCCTTTCATACCTCATCAAGTGCACAGCGGAAGCCCACAAGGCCGATTACATCATCGTTGATATGAACCCAAGTCTCAGTTCAATCAACCAGAATCTGTTGATGACTAGCGATTACTTCATTGTTCCAACAAGCCCTGATTACTTCTCAGTCATGGCGATTGACTCTCTCACCTCCATCTTGCCTCGATGGAGAGCTTGGGCCAGTAAAGCTGCCGGAATGAAGGTACTTCAAGAGGCAACCTATCCTTTCCCGGTAACAGTTCCCAAATTTATGGGAACTATCGTTCAGAAATATCGGATCCGAGAACGAAATTCTAAATCGAAAAGCACGGGAGCGCCCACTAGCGGCAAACCTGCTGAGGGGTTTCAAAGGTGGATCGACGAGATCAACGCGGTCGTAGTTTCAAAATTCATCCCGATGCTGGCACATGAACAAATGCTCATCGACCCAAAGCGCTATGCCAAATTCGGTATTAGCGAGAATCGGTGCTTGGCTGAGATCTCAGACTTCAATAGCCTAATCGCCAAGGCGCAAGACGAGAGAACCCCTGTATACACGCTGACTGATGAACAGATTGGTCTCGGAGGCGTAGTTCTCGCTCGGACTAAAAAATCCAGAGTGATGTTCGAGCAAATCTTTGAACGCTTGGCCGAGATTACTGAAGGGCTGGTCTGACGGCAGGCATCAATGCAACCCTCCCATGACCAGTTCGTAGAGAACCTGAAGCGAGCCCGGGATCTAGCTTCCCTTGCTGGGAATTTATCTGCTCAGACCACAGGTGCACTTGACCTTAGTGACCTTTTTCGGGCCTCGCTAGTCCTTGCTGTTAGTGCACTGGACCACTTTGTTCACGAGCTATCTAGAAAGGGCATGCTGGAAATTGCAGCAGGTACCAGACCATCAACAGACGCATTCGGCAGATTTTCGATTTCAATGACGACCGCAACTACCCTCTTGAATGGGCCTGGCGTCTACGCAGCGCTCGAAGACGAGATCCGTGAGAAGCATGGATACCTTAGCTTCCAGGATCCAGAGAAGATCGCAGATGCACTCCGTCTAATCACTGCCAAAGAGGTTTGGAAAGAGGCAGGGAAGCACCTCCGGCTTACCAATAAGGCAGCTAAAGCAAGACTCAAACTGATCGTTGAACGGCGAAATCAGATCGCACATGAAGCAGACATGGACCCGACTGCACCCGGCGTCCGTTGGCCAATAGATTTCCCCCTAGTCACTGATGCGATTGATGCTCTCGAACAGATTGGTGAAGCGCTTTTCCTCGTTGTGACTAAGCCATAGGCCATTTACGCAAGGCCAAGCTGCCTCCCCAAGGCATCCTGAGCCTTTCGCTTGGCTTCCAAGGTCGTCTCAACGTACACCATCGTCGTCCCGAGGCTCTTGTGGCCCATCATTCCCTGAATCTCGGTGACCGGAGTACCCGCTTCAGCGTGCAAGGAGGCAAAGGTGGCTCGGAGGCGATGTTGGGTCACGTTGCCCAGGTCCAGGGCCCGGCAAACGCGTTGAAGGGCCTTCTTGAAATACCCTGAGCGATGGGGCCGTCCATCTTCAGCCGGGAATACCCAATCACTAACGGTCTTGGGCATGGCATGGATTGAGGCCCACAACCAATCTGACACCGGGAGCACGCGGGCTTACCTAGCACTTCAAAACTAGAAAGAACGCTTATTCAAAGGTGCTAGATGGTCGGCACCTTCGACTGGCTTTGGCTTCATGATCTGTTGGCCAAAGTCGTAGCGACCGTGTCGGCACTATTCGTGACCTTGCACGAGAGCGTGCGCACCCTTCCGAACGGGGCTCCGCGATTAGCGCTTCGCCTCCGTCTGTTTCAGCAATTCCACGAGGTACCCCTCCCACAGCGCGGCCAGGGTGTGGCTGCCGTGGCCTCGGGTGTGGGGGCTCAGGGGGAGGAGGACGGCCTTTCCGTTGGGCACACGTTTGATTTCGCGTTCGAGGATGGCCAGCTCCGGGGGGTTGATGAGGTCGTCGGCGGTGTTGAGGGCCAGCAGCGGCGCTTGGATGCGCTCCAATCCGGGGCCGGGGTCGTAGTCGCGGGAGGCTTCGAGGGCGTAGAGCACGTCGTTGGCATCGCCGGATTTGAAATAGGCCTCCACGTAGGCGTCCACCTTCGCGTCGGCCTGGGCGAGGGTGGGCGCCTCCTCCTGGCGCAGCACGGGGTTGCTGCCCATGAAGTAGAGCATCTGGGCGGCCGTCCGCAGCGATTGCGGCTGGGTCTTGTAGTCGCCGCCCTGCCATTGGGGATCCTGGCGGATGGCATCGATGATCGTGCGCCGCCAGACGCGGTTGCGCCCCGCGATCTGCGTGGGCAGGCTCGCCAGGGGCATCAGGGCATCCATCATTTCCGGGTGGTGTTGGCCCCAGAGCCAGGTGTGCATGCCGCCCATGGAGGTGCCCATGACGAGCCGGAGGTGCGTCACGCCGAAGGCTTCGGCCAACAGGCGGCGCTGGGCCTCGATCATGTCCAGGTAACCGTAGCGGGGAAAGCGCGCGTGCAGGCCATCGCTGGGCTTGCTGGATTTCCCGTGGCCGATGCCATCGGGGAGCACCACGAAATACTTGGATGCATCCAGGGGCTGGCCGGGGCCGAAGAGGCGGCCCGAGAATTCCGGACGCACGAATTGCGCCCCGCTGCCCGTGGTGCCATGGGTGATCAGAACCGCATTCCGGACCACGCCCGAGGCATCCTTCCGCGGCGTTCCGTAAGTGCGGTAGTGGATCCGCAGCTGCGCCATGGATTCGCCCGACCGGAACCGGAAATCCGGGAGCAGGGCATCCCCTTCGACGGGCGCCTGCCCCCTCACCAGACCTGCAAAGAGCACCACCGGAAGGAGGAGCAGGCATCTCAGCACGTTCATCGGATCACCCCCGGGTGGTGGCTTCGGTCCCAGGTCACCTGGAACCGCCCTCCCAGCAACTTGCCACCCCATCCGACCTTTCGCACCGATCTCTTTTTCCGATCCGCCCCGATTCCCCGGAGGGCGATCATCACAAGCTGGAATATTCCTATGGATATCCCTGGCGAAGGGGGCCATTCGGGCCCAGGATCAACTGCTGGGTGGCCTGAGGGGCTCCGGGGAGCCGAAGCGTCCAGGTCGCGGATATCGATCCTGGGAAGGCCCCGGGGGTGGCACATGGAAGACCGCAGGCAGCGGGTTCGGGGCCGGGGCCATGGGGGTGGCCTTTGCACGCCCCGGGGCGGGAGCTTCCAGCCATGACCCGACCGCCCTCCCCCCGCCGCATCGCGTTCCTGGGCAATCACCTGCCCCGCCTGTGCGGGATCGCCACGTTCACCACGGATCTCTGCGAGGCCGTGAGCGCGGCGGCGCCGCTGGTGGATTGCCTCGCCGGGGCCATGAACGACCGGCCGGAAGGATACGGATACCCCCCGCGGGTGCGGGTAGAGATCCAGGACAAGGACCTCGACGCCTACCGCCGAGCCGCGGACTTCCTCAATTTCAACGATGTGGACGTGCTCTGCGTCCAACACGAGTTCGGGATCTTCGGCGGCCCCGCGGGCAGCCACCTCTTGACGCTCCTCAAGGAAGTGCGGATGCCGGTGGTGACCACGCTGCACACCGTGCTGCAGGATCCGAACCCCGATCAACGGGCGGTGATGGAGGGCGTGCTCCAGCACAGCGCACGCCTCATCGTCATGGCGCGCAAGGGGCTGGATATCCTCCGCGAGGTCTACGGCGTATCCGAGGCCAAGGTGGATCTCATCCCCCATGGCATCCCCGACGTGCCCTTCCGGGATTCCAGCACGTGCAAGGCGCAGTTCGGCGTGGAGGGGCGGCCCGTGCTGCTGACCTTCGGCCTGCTCAGCCCGGGCAAGGGCATCGAGTTCGCCATCGAGGCCCTGCCGGGCATCCTGCGGGAGCATCCCGAAACGGTGTACCTGGTGCTCGGCGCCACCCATCCCCACCTGCTGGCCCGCGAAGGCGAGCGCTACCGGCTGAGCCTCGAGCGCCTGGCGGAGGAACGCGGCGTGCGGGATCAGGTGATCTTCTACAACCGCTTCGTCTCCCTGGAGGATCTGACGGAGTTCATCGGCGCCGCCGACGTGTACCTGACCCCCTACCTCAACCCGGACCAGATCACCTCGGGCACCTTGGCCTACGTGTTCGGCGCCGGGAAGGCCATCGTTTCCACGCCCTACTGGTACGCCCAGGAACTGCTGGCCGAGGACCGGGGCATCCTCGTGCCCTTCCGCGATGCGGCCGCCATCACCGAGGGCGTGTGCGCCTTCCTGGGATCGGAGGCCCGCATGGCGCGCACCCGCGGGGAAACCTACGCGCGGGGCCGGGCCATGACCTGGCCCGCGGTGGCCCACCAGTACCTGGCGTCCTTCGATCGGGCCCGCACCGATCGCAGGGCGAGGTCCCGCGCGGCCTTCGCCGGGTGGACCCTGGCCAACCGCCCCTACGACCTGCCCCCGCTGAAGCTCGACCACCTGCTCCGCATGACCGATGACACCGCCCTCTTCCAACACGCCCGCTTCGACGTGCCCAGCCTCCTGGAGGGCTACTGCACGGATGACAACGCCCGCGCCTTCATCCTGTGTTGCCTGTTGGATGAGCTGGGGGCCCACCCTTTGGCGGGCCAGCTCGATCGCCTGGCCACTCGGTACCTGGCCTTCCTGGCCGCGGCCCTGGAGCCGAAGGCGGGCCGATTCCGCAATTTCATGAGCCACAGCCGCCAGTGGTTGGAGGCCGTGGGCAGTGAGGAAAGCCAGGGCCGGGCCCTCTGGGCCCTGGGCACGGGGCTCGGAAGGTCCCACGACCAGGGCCGCCGGAAGCTCTGCGCCCAACTTTTCGATCAGAGCCTCACCCAGGTGGAGGCCTTCTCCTCCCCGCGGGCCTGGGCCTTCACCCTGTTGGGCATCAACGAGTGCCTGCGGGTGATGCCCGACCACGCCCGGGCCAAGGATGTCCGCCACTGGCTCTCCGCCCACCTCGTCCGCCTCTGGAACCAGTGCGCCAGCGAGGACTGGCCCTGGTTTGAGCCCACCACCACCTACGAGAACGCCCGGCTCTGCCAGGCGTTGCTGGTCGCCTCCGAGGCGACGATGGATGACCACGGGATGGCCATCGCCCTGAAGGCCCTGCGGTGGCTGGCCTCCGTGCAAAGGACTCCCGCGGGCCACTTCCGCCCCATCGGCAGCAACGGCTTCTACCCCCGCCAGGGCGCCCGGGCCGATTTCGATCAGCAGCCCGTGGAAGCCCAGGCCATGGTCGGCGCGGCCCTCGAGGCCTTCCGCGTCACCGGGGATCCCAGCTGGCGGGTGGAGGCCCAGCGGGCCTTCGAATGGTTCCTGGGGCGCAATGACCTGGGCATCTCCCTGTACGACGAGCGCACCGGCGGATGTGGCGACGGCCTGCACGCCGACCGCATGAACGAAAACCAGGGGGCCGAATCCACCCTGGCCTTCCACCTCGCCCGCGCCGCCATGACCCACGCCGAGCAGCGGCTCGCCCTTCCCCTGGCCTTCCAGACATGAACCCGATCCCGCTCCACCGCCACGACCTCCTGCTCCGGCCCGACAGCGGCCGGGTGATCATCCGCCCCTTCATGCCCTCGGGCCCCGCGCGCATCGCCACCATCATCGGCCGGGCCCTGGCCCTCACCGAAGAGGAGGTGCGGCAGGAGGTGGACGGCATGCGCGAGGCCTTCGGGCACCGCCATCGGAATCTGGAGGATCGGCTCCTGGCGCAGTACGACCAGGTGCAGCCCCACGTGTTCACCCACCGCCCCCTGAGCCACGCCCGGAAGCTGCTCATCGGTGGGCTCTTTTCGGGGGAGTACGCCGTCGAGGCCGCCGCCCTGTTCAATCCCTCCATCGTCCCCCACCCGGATCAGGGCGGCGTGCCCGAAGGGGCGCTGCGGTTCATCCTGAGCCTGCGCGCCACCGGGGAAGGGCACATTTCCTCCATCGAGTTCCGGGTGGGCACCGTGCAGGCCGACGGCGGCATCAGCCTGGATCCCATCTCGCGGTATGTCACCGCCCCCGAGGTGGTGCCCAACCCGCGCTACCGCAAGAAGCGGTTCGTGATCACCCTCCACGACCTCGGCTATGACAACGCATGCACCGAGCGGGTGATGGCCGCCCTCACCGACGAGTTCAGCCGCGAGGATCTGGCCGGAAGCGTGGCCAAGGTCCGGAACGAGACCCTGCCCCTCACCCAGGATTACCGCCGCACGCTGGATAGCATCCAGTGGCTGGCGGATTCCAATTACGAACTCCGGCTGAGCCCGGGCCTCACCCTGAGCGAGGGCATCATCTTCCCCGTGTCCGCCAACGAGAGCAATGGCATCGAGGATGCCCGCTTCGTGCGCTTCGTGGACACCGATCGCTCCGTCATGTACTACGCCACCTACACGGCATACAACGGGCGGACCATCCTGCCCCAGCTCATCGAGACCCCGGATTTCCAGCATTTCCGCATGCTCACGCTGGATGGCAAGGCCGTGCTCAACAAGGGCATGGCCCTCTTCCCCCGGCGCGTCAACGGGCACTACGCCATGCTCTCGCGGCAGGATGACGAGAACCTCTTCATCATGTTCTCCGACAACCCCCATTACTGGAACGAGGCCCACATGCTCCTCCGCCCCGCGGAGGCCTGGGAATCCGTGAAGGTGGGGAACTGCGGATCTCCCTTGGAGACGGAGGCCGGTTGGCTCGTCATCACCCACGGCGTGGGCCCCTTGCGGAAGTACTGCCTGGGCGCCGTGCTCCTGGACCTCCACGACCCCACCAAGGTCATCGGCCGCCTTTCGGAACCCCTCCTCTCGCCCATGGGCGCCGAACGGGAGGGCTACGTCCCCAACGTCGTCTACAGTTGCGGTTCCCTGATCCACGGCCGGAAGCTCATCCTCCCCTACGCCATGAGCGACACGGCCACCTCCATCGCCACCGTGGATCTGGAGGCCCTGCTGGCGGCCTTGAAGGGCTGAGGGCCGCGCTCCCGCCCCAAAAATTTCCGGATCCCCACCGAACCTTTCCCTCCCCGCTGCGTTCATCCTCGTAGGGGCACCCCCGCTCCGCCACCCGAGGCTGAATGCCCTCTGCCCTCCAGGACCTCCTGCGCCAAGGCGATCCCCTCGCCTGGGAGGGCTTCGTCCGAACGCACCAGGGGCGCGTCTACGGCCTGGCCTACCACTACACCACCCAGGCCGAGGATGCCCGTGACCTCACGCAGGATGTGTTCGTCCGCGTCTACCAGAACCTGGCCCTGCTCCCCGACGAGGACGGCTGGCTGCCCTGGATCCTGCGCATCACCCGCAACGCCTGCATCGATCACCTCCGCCGGCGCAAGGCCCGGCCACCCCTCTGGGATGTGCCCGCGGAGGAACTCTTCCACCTCAGCTCCCCGGAGCTGAACCCCGAAGAGGCCCACCTGGAGCGGGTGCGGACCACCATGGTGCACCAGGCCCTGCAGGAGCTGACCGACCTCAACCGGGAGATCCTCCTCCTCAAGGAAATCCAAGGGCTGAAGGTGGAAGCCATCGCCGAGATCCTCGACGTACCCGTGGGCACCGTCAAGTCAAGGTCCAACCGCGCCCGCATCGAGCTGGCGCAAAAGCTCACCGCCGCCGGCCTGGGAGCCTGAGATGCCCAACGCCCCGAACCGCCCCACCCCTCCCGATCCCCAGGCCGCGCTGGATCTCACCCGCGCCATCCTCGCCCGCACCTCCGGCTCGCCCTGCGCGCGGGTCCAGGAATTGGGCTGCGAGTACGTGGATGGCGAATTGGAGGCCACGCAGGCCCGCCTCGTGCGCGCCCACCTCGACCACTGCCCGGGCTGTGCCCAATGGATGACCGCCCTGAGCCGCGCCACGGCCCTGCTGCCCCGCCTGGCGGAAGTGGATCCGGGCCCCTGGTTCACCGCCCGGGTGATGCGGGCCACGGTGCACGCCCCCCGCCGCGCCTCCAAATGGCGGGCCACCTGGCTGCAGCTGCTGCACCGGCCCCGCATCGCCCTGGAGGCGGCCTACGTGGGTACGGCCATGAGCCTCATGGGCCTCGCCCTGCCCCTCCCCGTCTCGCTCCCCTCGCCCCGCACTCTCGCGCAAACCCTCTCGCCCGAGCCCTTCGTGGCCCCCCTCAAGGCCCCCGCCCAACGGGTGCTGGGGCAGATCGTGGTGGCGGAGCAGCGAACGCTCGCGAGCGTCCAACGGGGGCTCAAGCTGGGCGTCGCGACCTCGAAGGGCGAGGCCCCGGCGGGGCTGTGGCAGCGCGCCTCCCAACGGGTGCGCGGGTGGCTGAGGCAGGTGAGGGGCGCTCCGCAGGACAAAGTGCCGAATCCGACGAACCCTTGAGGCCCACCCTGCGTTGTTCTTTTCAGGATCCGAACGAATCCATTCCCCACCCTCCCCTGGAGCTTCCATGACCCCCCTTCCCGAATCCGCCCCCCAAGCCGCCGCCCAGCCCATCCCCTTCGCCCCCCCGGCGGGCCGGCCGGAGTACTACCGCGATCCCCGCCTCAAATCGCCGGTCATCGCCACGGTGCTTTCGGGCATGCCCGGCCTTGGCCTGGTGTACCTGGGCTACACGCAGCTGGCCTTCATCCACGCGGTGGCCGCGGCGGGCTTCGTCGCCCTCATGTCCAGCAACAAGCTGGGGCCCCTGGAGCCCTTCGTCGGCGTCAGCATGGCCTTCTTCTTCCTCTACAACCTCGTGGATGCCCACCGCCGCGCCCAGCTCATCAACGAGTCCCTCACCCGGATGGAGGCGGCCCCGCTCCCGGATGGGTTCGGCACCGTGTCCTTCGGCGGACGCCTCGCCTTCGGTGTGGGCCTCATCCTCGTGGGCATCCTATCCCTGCTCCACCTCCGCTTCGGCATCTCCATGGCCTGGCTGGCGGACTGGTGGCCCGTGGGGCTCGTCCTCCTCGGCCTCTACCTCGTGGGCCGCGCCGTGAAGGATCGCGCCGCGCACCAAGAACCCCAGCAGGACTGAATCCACCCCGCCACGGCGTGGGGATCGAACCTCCCCACGCCGGGCCCCCTCGCACGAACGCGCCTTCCTCCCGGGATGGGCGTCGCCCTGCCGAACCTCTCTTGGAGCCTTCCATGACCTCCCTTCGAAGCTTCGCCGGGCTCCGGCCCGCGGGGTGGATCTGCCTCATCGCGTGGGGCCTGGGCGCCTCGCCCACGCCCGCCCAAACCGCGCCACCCCGAACCTCCGCGCTGCGGCGGTGGTGGAATGGCCTGGCCCGGGGCTTCAGCGAAGTCACGATCACGGGGAACACCACCACCGTGGTGGAATCGGGAGGGGGCGGCCCCGAGCGGGTCTATCAAACCTGGAAGGATGCAACGGGATCCCCCCAGGAGCGCTACTGGGTCGATGGCGTGGCCAGGCCCGTGGAGCCCGCGGTGCACCAGTGGGCCACCGCGAAAATCCAGGAATCCCAGGGGGCGCCGCCCGATCCTCCCGCGCCGCCCCAGCCGCCGGTGCCACCGCCCCCTCATGCCTTCGTGCCCGGCGAAGCCGGCAGGGCCGCCTTCCAGCAAGTGCAGCACGACGCCCGCCTCCTGCGGATGCTCGGCAGCCCCATCGCGCTGGCACCCACGGCCAAGGGCTCCCTCCACACCTGGGGTGCCGGCGAGCCCCAGGGGTGGAAGCACTTCACCCTTCAGGAAGGCGCGGCCGCGGATCTCACGGTGGAACTCTCCGGCCCCCGCGGCACCGCCCGATTGCACGCCAAGGGCCAGCGGCGCGGGAGCACGTGGACCTTCTCCACCTTGGATCTCACGCAGGCGGAGTCCGGCCCGGCCCTGGACCTCCTGAAGCCCTGACCCCCACCAATCCAGCCAGAAGCCCACCCACCCCCCTCCCCCGAGGGGGTCCATCCCTCACGTCACCCTTTGGAGCCTGCCATGTCCCTTCGAACCCTCCTGATTCCCATCGCCCTGATCGGGACCCTCCACACCGCCGCCCACGCCCAGGGCCGGGGCCCCTCCACGCCGGAGGAGCGGGCCCGCGTGGTGAAGCTGGCCCTGGATTCGGAAAAGGATCCCCTCGCCCTCATGGCCACCGATGGCCGCTGGTTCGAGAAGTGGCTCGATGACGTGCCCGACATCCTCTTCGGACCCGAAGCCCCGGCCCGCTGGTGCGAAGGCGCGGCCAAGGGCGACCTGCGGAAGGTGATGCGCTTCCAATACCAACTCAGCGGCGTCGCTTACCAGATCGAGCACCAGATCTACGAGCCGAAGACCCTGGAGCACAAGCTCGCCATCCATCAAGCGGCCCTCGAAGGCGTCCTCAAGGCCTACGAATCCCTCCTGCCCCGGCGCCCCGAAAACCGCTCCGAGAAAATGGATGAGGCCCTCGCGCTCCGCGCCAAGGGGGAACTGCCCGCCTTCGTCAAAGCCCTCTTCGCCGGGAAACGCTGACGCGTTCGGGCCTTGCACCCCCTCCCTCCATTCCCCGTAGGAGCCCCATGTCCTTCCACCGGCCCTTGGCCCTTCTCCTCGCCGTCACCGGCGCCCTGGCGGCCCAAGTTCCCGGCGCCAAGGCGCCCGCGAAGCCCGCGGATCCCGCCCCCGCTCGGCTGATCCAGGAGATCGGGGCGCACTCCGAACTCCTGCGCAATTTGGAGGAGCTGTGCGATGACTATGGTCCCCGCCTCTCGGGCTCCCCCTCCCTTCGCAGGGCCCAGGCCTGGGCGATGGCGAAGCTCAAGCAGTACGGCGCCGTCAACGTGCACGAGGAAGCCTACGACCTGGGCCGGCCTTGGACCCGGGGCATCGCCCGGGCCCGGCTCCTCAATGCGAACGGCCAGGCGCTCCTGATCGCCCAGCTGGGCTGGACCGAAGGCACCCAGGGAGTCGTCCAAGGGGATGTGGTGGCGGTGGACGTGAAGACCGTCGCGGAGCTCCAGGCGGCGGCCCCGCGGCTCGCGGGCAAGGTGGTGCTCCTCCTGGACCGGCCCCGGGCCACCGCGGCGGAGCCTGCGGATTTGAAAGCCCATGCCGCCGCGCTCACCCAGGCCTGGCGGGAGGCCCATCCCGCCTTGG
Source organism: Holophagaceae bacterium (assembly GCA_035255465.1). Taxonomy (GTDB): domain Bacteria; phylum Acidobacteriota; class Holophagae; order Holophagales; family Holophagaceae; genus JAFDVN01. The sequence continues at coordinate 44,288 of DATEZP010000010.1, read as the reverse complement.
TGCTGCTCCCTTCGGAGAAGGACTACGGCCTCTTGGACATGGGCGGCAGCCCGGCCTCACCCTTCTCCAGCCCCGTGGCCTTCATCGCCAAAGAACACGCCCACCTGTTGCAGCGGCTCCTGCTCCGCGGCATCACCCCCCGGGTGGAAGCGGAACTGGGCGGCCAGTTCGGCGACCGGGCAGTTCAAGCCACCAACGTGGTGGCCGAGCTGCCCGGCACGGAGGCCCCTGGTGAAGTGGTGATCGTCGCCGCGCACCAGGATTCCTGGGATCTCGGCACCGGCGCCACGGACAACGGCGCGGGCAGCGTGACGGCCCTGGAGGTCCTGCGCGCGGTGAATGCCGCCGGGCTCAAGCCCAAGCGGACCCTCCGGATCGTGCTGTTCTCCGGCGAGGAGCAGGGATTGCTCGGCAGCAAAGCCTACGTGGCGGCCCACGCCTCGGAACGCCCAAAAATCCAGGCCGTCCTCGTGCAGGACACGGGGGCGGGGCGCATCTCGGGCTTCCCGGACATGAAGGTGGATGCCTGGGCCGCGGCGCTGTCCGCCGCCATGGCCCCGGCCCAGGCACTCGGGGCCGTGGACTTGCCCTATGCCCTCAGCGGCGGCAGCGACCACACCTCGTTCTTCGAGCGGGGGATCCCCGCCTTCTCCCCCATCCAGGAGCCCTTGGACTACCGCACCCATACGCACCACAGCCAGATGGACTCCTTCGACCACGTGGCGCAGGAGGATCTCCTCCAAGGGGCCCAGGTCATGGCCATCACCGCCTGGGGCCTCCTAAATGGCGATCGGCTGCCCCACCAAGTCCCACCGGCCTCCCCTTAGCCGCCCGGCGCGGAAGCATGATGCCCATCACAAGGCGGTTTCGGCTCCGGCGAAGTTCCCCCCAGGGACTCGCTTAGACCCGACCAACGGCCTAGGATGACCTGCGAGGTCCGACGTGCTCGACCTTCGGATGGATGTCCGCCAGCTGGTGCTCTTGATCGGCCACACCCTGGATCTCGTGGGGGTGGACGATTTCTACCATGGCCGCCGGGTGGCCCTGCTCGCGGTGAAGCTGGCCCGATCCCTCGGGTGGGATCAGGAAGCCCAGGGCCTCATCTTCGAGGGCGGGGTGCTCCACGATTGCGGGGTGTCCACCACGCGGGAGCATCAGCGCCTGCTGGGCGAGATCCACTGGGCGGGAGCCCAGGCCCATTGCCGGATCGGATCGGACCGGTTGGCTGGATTCGCGCCACTCGCGCACCTGGCCCCCCTCGTGCGTTGGCACCACACCGCGTGGAAGGAACTCCCCGCCGCCGGTTGCCCCGAAGCGGCCGCGCCCCGGGCCAACCTCCTCTTCCTGTGCGACCGCATCGACGTGCTCGCCGCGCGGCGCGAAGCCACCCCCGCCCGACCGGAGCGCATCGCGGAGGTGCGGGCCCTCCTCGGGAAGCACCGCGGCTCCTCCTTCAAGTCCGAGTTTGTAGAGGCCTTCCTGGATCAATCCACGGATCCCAGTTTCTGGTCCGAGCTGAGGTCCATCGAAGCCATCGAGGCCTTCCCCGCCGCCGTGCCCAAGGCCCCTCAGGGGCCCACCATCGATTGGCCCACCTTCCGGCAGGCCGCGAAGCTCCTGCAGGAGATCGTGGACGCGAAATCCCCCTTCACCCACGAGCATTCCCTCGGGGTGGCCCGCCTAGCCCAGGCCCTCGCGCAGCACCGTGGCTACGATCCCGATCGCTGCGAGATGATCGAGACCGCGGGCCTGCTCCACGACATCGGCAAGATGCAGGTGCCCGACGAGATCCTTGAGGCGCCCCGGCCCCTGAGCCATGCCGAATTCGACACCATGCGGGCCCACAGCTTCGCCACCTTCGACCTGCTGCGCTCCGTGGAGGGCTTGGAGGAGATCACCCGCTGGGCCTCCAGCCACCACGAGAAACTGGATGGAAGCGGCTATCCCTTCGGGCTGGCGGCCGAGGACCTCCCCACCGAGGCCCGCATCATCGCCGTGGCCGACATCTACCAGGCCCTGGCCCAACATCGCCCCTACCGCGGCCCCCTTCCCAGCCACCAAATCCTCGCCATGCTCCGCCAGATGGCCAGCGAGGGCGCCATCGACGGCACGCTGGTGGAACAGGTCGCCCTGGACCTCGACGCGTGCCACCTCGCCGCCACAGGCGGATCCCCTGCGGGAGCCCATCCGTCCTCCGCCAGCCTGGGCAACGCCCTCCAGCGGTAGGCTGAAGGGTGCGGTGGACCCTCAGCCGCTTCCGGAGCGCTGCGAATCCCCATGCCGAACCTCTACCACCCCGGTCAGCGTTGGATCAGCGAAGGGGAACCCGAGCTGGGCATCGGCGAAGTCCAGGCCCTGAACGCCCGCACCGTGACCTTGGCCTTCGTGGCTGCCGACGAAGTGCGGGATTACGCCCTCGATGGAGCCCCACTCCGGCGGGTGACCTTCCGCGCCGGCGACACCATCCAAGATGCCCAGGAGGGCCGATGGGTCGTGCGCACCGTGGTGGAGCGGGAGGGCCTCCTCCACTTCGACTGCGGCGAACGGAGCCTTTGCGAAACGGAATTGAGCCTGGCCATCCAGCTCAACGGCCCCCGGGATCGCCTGTTCGGCGGGCACTTCGATGCCACCGCCCCCTTCGACCTCCGCTTCGCCGCGCTGAAACATCAGTACCGCCGCCGGAAATCGGAAGTCCGCGGCTTCCTGGGCGGGTGCATCGACCTGCTGCCGCACCAACTGAGCCTCGCCTCGGAGGTGACCGCCCGCCTCGCGCCCCGGGTGCTGCTCGCCGACGAAGTGGGCCTGGGCAAGACCATCGAGGCCGGGCTCATCCTGCATCGCCTCCTCCTCACGGGCCGCGCCCGGCGGGTGCTCATCCTGGTGCCGGAATCCCTCGTGCACCAGTGGTTCGTGGAGCTGCTGCGCCGCTTCAACCTGTGGTTCGCCATCTTCGACGAAGACCGTTGCCGGGCCCTGGAGGAAAGCACGCCGGGGGCCAACCCCTTCCTGGATGATCAGCTCGTGCTCTGCGAGCTGGGCCTGTTCACCCGCAACCCCGAGCGCTTCCGCCAAGCGGAGGCGGCGGGCTGGGATCTGCTCGTGGTGGATGAAGCCCATCACCTCGGCTGGTCCCCGGAAGGCGCCAGCCCCGAATACACCGTGGTGGAGACCCTCGGCCGATCCACGCCTGGCCTGCTCCTGCTCACGGCCACCCCGGAACAGCTGGGCCAGGCCGGGCACTTCGCGCGGCTCCGCCTGCTGGACCCTGATCGCTACGGCGATCTCGACGCCTTTGTGCAGGAAGCCGGAGGCTACCGCGCCGTGGCCCTGCTGGCCGACAAGCTGCGATCCGGGACACCGCTCGACGCCACCGAGATCGCGAGCCTCGCCGAAGTGCTTCGCCGCGGCGAATCCGACGTGCGCGCCGCCCTGGAGGGCAAGGATCGCGCGGAGCTGATCGACGCCCTCCTGGATCAGCACGGCACGGGCCGCGTGATGTTCCGGAACACCCGCGGCACGGTGAGCGGCTTCCCTCGGCGCGTGGCCCGGCTCCATCCCCTGGGCCCCGCCCCGGCGTCCCTCCCCGCGCTCACCCGGGAGTGGGCCGCCGATGCGGGCGAGGAAGGAGGGGGACGGTTCCACCCCGTATTCACCCAGGATCCCCGCGTGCCCTGGCTGGCGGACCTCCTGCGGGGCCTCGGTTCTGCCAAGGTGCTCCTCATCTGCCGCACCCCGCGGAAGGCCGAAGCCATCGAGGCGGCCCTGAGGCCCCACCTCAAGGTGAAGATGGCCCTCTTCCACGAGGGGCTCACCCTCGTGCAGCGGGATCGCGCCGCGGCCTGGTTCGCGGATCCCGAAGGGGCGCGCCTCCTGCTCTGCTCCGAGATCGGCAGCGAGGGGCGCAACTTCCAGTTCGCCCACCACCTCGTGCTCTTCGACCTGCCCCTGGATCCCGGCCTGCTGGAGCAGCGCATCGGACGGCTGGATCGCATCGGCCAGACCGCCGAGATCCAGATCCACGTCCCCTTCGTCGAGGGCAGCCCCCAGGCCCTGGTGGCCCGCTGGTACCACGAGGGGCTGGGCGCCTTCGAAACCAACCTCGCCGGCGGCCGCGAAGTGATGGACCGCTTCGGCCCGGAGCTGCGCCGCGTGGCGCAGGCCCTGGATGCGCCAGCCCTGGCCAACCTCATCGAAGCGACGCGCCTCGAGCGGGTGGAAGTGAACGCCCGCCTGGAAGCGGGCCGCGACCGGCTTCTGGAATGGAACTCCTGCAAACCCGCCGTCGCCGCGAAACTCATCGAGGAGATCCGCCGCCAGGACGAGGGCAAGGCCCTGGATGATTTCCTGCTCGCCGTGCTCGATCAGCAGTTCATCGACGTGGAGGAGCTCGCGCCCCGCACCTTCCAGCTGGGCTCCGCCGGGGTGCTGGTGGAGGCCTTCCCCGGCCTCACCGCCGAAGGCCTCACGGTGACCTGCGATCGGGCCCGGGCCCTGGCCCGGGAGGATGTGCAGTTCCTCACCTGGGATCACCCGCTCGTCTCCGGCGCCCTGGATCTGGTGCTGGGTTCGGAAACCGGCACCTGCGCCTTCGCCACCTGGCCCGATCCCCAGGGCAACGGCCTCCTGCTGGAAGCCATCTACCTGCTGGAATGCATCGCACCGGCCCACCTCCACCTGGATCGCTTCCTGCCGCCCACGCCCCTCCGCATCCTCGTGGATCACCGGGGCGCGGACCTCGGCGAGCGGCTTCCCCACCCGGGCCTCCGGCGCCTGCTCCAGGATGGCGAAGGCCAGGCCCTGCTCGATCAGGCCGAGATCCGAGGCACCTTGCTGCCCCGCATGCTGGAGCACACCCAGGCCCTGGCCGAGGGAAAAGCGCCCGGCCTCGTCGCCCAGGCGCGCAAGGCCATGGCTGATCGCCTGGGCCGCGAAGTGGCTCGGCTCAAAGATCTTCAGCGGGTCAACCCGAGCGTCCGCCCCGAAGAGGTCGCAACCATGGTCCAGCTCCAGCGGGACCTCGATCAGCACCTGGGCGGCGCGCGCCTGCGGCTGGAGGCCCTGCGACTGATCCACCGTGGGCCGGTGAAGGCCTGACCCTGGCCCGTGACGGTCCATTTGGGAGGCCGTGAGAAACTGACGCCATGTTGCACCTCCGCGCCTCCGACACCCGAGTCATGCCCTGGAAGGATGGTGGTGGCAGCACCACGGAGCTGGCCATCGAGCCCGCCGGGGCCACGGTTGCGGAGCCCTTCCTGTGGCGCATCAGCTCCGCGCGGGTGGAGGCCTCGGGCCCCTTCTCCCGTTTCCCGAGCCACCGCCGCATCCTCGCCCTGCTGGAGGGCGCCGGGTTCATCCTGGACTTGGAAGGCGAAGGCCGGCTCCGCTTGAAGCAGGTGAAGCAGTGCCTGGAATTCTCCGGAGCCCCCGCCGCCCACGCCACGCTCATCCAAGGCCCCTGCCGGGACTTCAGCCTCATCTACGACGCCACCCGCGTGAAGGGCACCGTGGAGGTGCTCACCCTGGGTCCCGACGCCACGTCCCTCGCCCTGCGGGAGACCACCCTCATTTACGCCCCCAAGTCCCCCGTGGGCGTGGATCCCCTGGGGGTGGAAATGGCCGTGGGTGAGGTGCTCCGCTTCGACGGCGAGGCGGGCACCAAGCTCGGCCTGCGGGCCCCCTCGGGCGAGGCCATGGCCGTGATCGTCCACCTCGTTCGCGCCTAGGCATGGCCACCCTCGGCATCACCAACACGCTGAAGGTCCTGCGGGTCACCCGGGAGGGCGCGGTGCTGGACGGCGGCCCCGAAGGCGAGCTCCTGCTGCCGCTGGCCCAGATGCCCCCGGCCTGCGAGGCGGGCCAGACGCTGACCGTGTTCGTGTACAAGGATGGCCAGGGCCTCGCCCAGGTGAGCGCCCGCCTACCCCTCGCTCAGCGGGGCGAGGTGGCCCATCTGAAGGTGGTCGCCACCACCAAGGCCGGCGCTTTCCTCGCGTGGGGCCTGCCCCAGGATCTCTTCCTGCCCTGGCAGGAGGTGAAATCCGCCCAGCGGCGCCTCATCAAGGAGGGACAGAAGGCCACGGTCTTCGTGTTCACGGATGAGGAGGGCCGCATCGCCGCCTCCATGCGCCTGGATGACTTCCTCACCGACGAGGCCGAGGGCTTCCGCGAAGGCGACAAGGTCACGCTGCTCGTGGGGGATCGCACGGACCTCGGCGTGCGCGTCATCGTGAACCACCGCCACTGGGGCATGGTGCACACCAGTGACATCTACGGCACCCTTCTCCGGGGCGAAACCCGCGAGGGTTGGATCAAGGGCTTGCGGGAAGATCGCAAACTCAACGTCGCGCTCCATGCGCCGGGCTACGCGAAGGTCGATGCCATCGCCCAGGGCGTGCTCGATGACCTCGCCCAGCGGGGCGGCTACCTGGCAGTGACGGACAAGACGAAGCCCGAAGAGATCTACGCCCTCTTCGGCATCAGCAAGAAGGCGTTCAAGCTGAGCATTGGCGCCCTCTACAAGCAGCGGCGCATCCTCATCGAAGCGGAGGGCATCCGGCTGGTGAAGCCCGCGTGAGCGACCACCCCCCGCTGATCTACCTCGCGGGCTACGGCCCCACCGTGGAAGCCCAGGTGCGGAACCTCATCACCCAGGGCCGCTTGGGCGAGTACCTCGCGAACCGCTATCCGGAGCGCCACGACGTGCGCACGGACAAGGCCCTCACCGAGGCGGCCCAGGCGTTGAAGAGCCGCTTCCTCCGCAGCTCGCCGCCCCTGCGCAAGGTGAAGTACGACCCCCGCCTCCAGGTACTGCGGGATGCGCTGGGCCTGCATACCCGCACCTCCCGCGTGCACGGCAGCCAGCTCAAGGCCAGCCGCGAGATCCACGTGGACACGGTGTTCAAGGAGGCTCCCGCCGCCTTCCTCCGGATGATCCTCGTGCACGAACTCGCCCACCTGAAGGAGGGCGAGCACTCGAAGGCCTTCTACCAGCTTTGCACCCACATGGCGCCGGATTACTTCCAGTTGGAATTCGATCTGCGCCTTTACCTCACGAACCTTGAGCTCGCCCGGTGACCCTAATCGGCCCCACGCCCCCCGGTCATTGAGGGGAGGTAGGAGCCGCCGGCATCGCTTGGATCCATCGGGCCGCGAAAGCGCTCAACGGCTTCGATGGAACCTGCTTGAAGCGGCCGAAGGGAAAGGGCGCGGTCCTCGGCAGCTCGGCCCCCATCCAATTGGACTTGAGGCCACCAGCACCCCGCCCGGACCCCGGTATGGAGGGCGATCCAGCACCCTTGCCGATGCTCATGCCGGTGTTGGCCGAAAGTGGCAGCGGCACTGGACGTTCCTCGACCAGCACCACCATCTGATCGGCATAGGCCCGTCGCGCCAAGGGTGTGAGTTCCCCCCGGACATCCAGACGCGCCCAGGTTCCATAACTGGGATTCCGGAATGTGGGCCGGGCCTCCACCTTGGCTTCCCAGCCAGTGGCCTTCAGGGAATTGTCCACTTCACCCGAGGCGGGCAGCCACACGAGGAAGTCCTCGGAAGTGGGGATCAGGCAAGCGAAATCCTCCAGATTGGCGGGCACCTTCGCAACGGCCTCCTGCGGATTGCCCGCACCCTCCGCCCCCCAGGGCGTGGTCGAAAGCACTTTGCCTGTGGCGGGGTCGATGGCAAGCCGGGTATAGGAATCCCAGCCTGATGCCACCCTCAGGACCAGGGCGAAGAGTTGTCCCTCGCCCTCCTGAAGGCTGATCTCATTGCGGCAATCGCCGAGATCCGTAACCCACTGAGTCTTCCCCGAAGCATCCACGCAGGTGAGGGTGTCGTGTTTCAACTTGTAGTGGTTGTAGGCGAAGTACCGGGTGGCGCTTTGGTTGACGAGGATCCGCGAATGGTCCAATTCCCATTGGGCCACGGGCTTCCATCCACCCTCGGGCTTGGCTTCGACCCGGGTGCACATCGAACCATCGCTGAAGAGCGCGGTCCGCTCAGGCCAGGAGAGCAGCACCGATTCGGGCCGATGCGCCTTCCAGGAATAGCGCTCTCCGGAAGTGGACTTGATCAGGGGCATCCAGCGATCGTCCTTGCAGCTTCCATCGGTTCCGATGGTCAGGAAATGGTTGTCCCGGAACGCGTGGACTGTGCCATCCACCTCCTGCCAGGAGCGCAGACTGGCATGCTCCAGCTCCATGGCGTCCAGGTCCCTGAAGGCCCAGAGGGGTTTGATCTCCTTGGTCTCCAAATCCACTTGAACGAGGTAGCTGCGGGTGACCCAGAGGAACCGCTGTCCTCCAAGCAGGTAGAAGGCGGATGGGCAGTTGGTCTTCACGTCCTTGTGCAGGTATGGCGCGTCCCGGAAGGGCTGCCCTTCCTTGGTTTTGAACCAGGCTTTCCCGATGGCCTTGAGCTGGTCGGGATCGGCGAGGCACTCGCTCTTCCCCGTTTCCCGGTTCCAAACGTGTAGCCCTTCGAAATCCCACTCCCCGAAGGTGCCCTGCACCGCAAAGGCGAAGCCCATGCCGCCCATCGCGAACCCCCCGCCCGTGGTCATGGGCTCAACCGGATCACCAAAGACCGTGAACACGGCCTTCTTAAGATCGGGCGTGCAGCTGAAGGCCCCATAATGGGACGCGTGGGCCGTGCCATTGATGAAGCCCTTCCCCTTTGCCAGGCGGGCGTCCGTGTGCACCACCATCTCCTCGCCCGTCGCATCGAGCAGGACCAGGGAGGAGCCCTGGGTCCGGGTCGCCCGGAGGGAGTACATCGCCCGGGAAAAGGGGCCGAGCCCCGCCTGGATGGGCTTGGTCGCCCCTTCGGTGAGGGGCGTCCCAGACTGACCCACGAGGGGAAGGACAGCCAAACAGATGCTGAGGGCGAAGTTCATGGTCGGCGCTCTGAGAAATGGGATGGATCGGCCTGGAACGGCGAGGGTTCAGGAGTGATTGTGCCTGCTCCGAAGGCCCGTCGCGCCTGACATTGCGCCCTGAGCGCGGCCGCGCCATGCCTCCGGCACCGGGCATGGCGGGGTGTGCCGCCGTATTTCCAAGACTTCTGCAGGGATGCGCCTATGCTGACCCTAGAGGCTGCGGGGATGTTCCTCCCCGGGTCAACGAGAGGACGTTATGTCCAACGACAAGAAGCCCAAAAAGGCCAAGCCGGCCATCGTCCATGGCGCCACCGCCGCTTCCCGCGCGGGCGAAGCCGGAAGTTCGCTGCTCACCCCCACCAAGAACACCGGGCTGAACCCGGCCAAGAAAAAGAAGTAGATCTCCGGGCTCCGCCCACCTGTGCCCAAGGGCACGATCCTGCGTCCACCGCTCAATGCGGTGGACGCGTGGCGTTCAGGGGTGCATAACCATCCCAGGGAGTTCTCCATGTCCGTGAAGCCCGCGCCACCCAAACCCGCCGATCACGGCTCGAGCAACTGCGGGAAGGGCCTCGACGCACTGGACCGCTTCATCATCCAGAGCTGGGGCCCCCGCGGTCGCTTCGGCCTCTGGACCGAACACACCGGCATCCTTTCGGCACCCAAGGCCTCCATGGAGGTCTTTCTCAACGCACACCTGGAAGCCTTCTGGAACCGCGACGAGATGAGCGCCGTCATCACTCTGGAACCGCCCTACGATCCCTTCGTCACCCTTCAGATCTTCAACGACCATAAGCACCTGGGCCCCGAGACCAAGTACAAGCCCAGCCACTGGGCCTGGAAAGTGGTGCCCCCCACCGAGGTGGTGCACGTCCTGAAGGCGGCCCTGACCACGGACTTGCCCGAGGCCGAGCGCGCCTATTTGCAAGAGCTGAAGTCGGGCCCCTTGAAGGAGGCCTGGTCCACCCTGGGCTGAGCTCCGGGAGGCTGCCCCCGCGTTGACCGCGCTCCCTCCCGAACGCATATTGGGGCTGCCTGAATGCTTCCCGCTCCCGGGATGCTTCAGGGGTCTCGGGAACGGATTCAGGCGTCCCTTCGGACCCGCCCCCGGGCGGGCCCTGAACCGTGGATCCGGGAGGACCCCATGAAGATCCCCTATGAAGTGCAGATCCATACCTCCGACCTGATCGGCGCTGGCACCGACGCGGCGGTTTTCATCACCCTCCTGGGCTCCAAGGGGACCTCTCCGGAAATCCGCCTGGAAAGCCACAAGCCGGATTTCGAACGGGACGCGGTGGACCTGTTCCGGCTCTATGGCATCCAGGATCTGGGCGAAATCACGGGCATCCGCCTGAGGCAGGACAACATGGGCCGTTCCCCCGGCTGGCACGTGGACTACGCGCTGGTGCGCCAGATCCAGGATGGCGAGGCCTTCCTCGCCTCCTTCGGACGCTGGCTGGCCGCGGATGAGGGTGATCAGGCCCTGGAGGTCACCCGACCTGCCGTCCGCATGGAAACCGGGGGGGATGATCTCGAGCACGCCTTCGATGCCCGGTTCACCTTCCACTTCACCAATCATTTCGACCTGCCCTTCGACCTCCGGGGCCTCGATTGGGGTTATTGCGGTGGCATGGGCGCGGCGGCCCTCCGGCGGCATCGGGAGCATGTGCCGGCGCCCCCGGATCCCACCCCGCCCAAACCTGGCACCGAACTCTTCGAGGAGATCCGGGTGCGGCAGGCGCTCTCCCTCACCGCGGAACCTGCGGTGATGAACAAGGTGCTGGATTTCATGAGCGCCCCGGATGCCACCGGCCCCCTGCAGGTGATTCCCTCCATCGCGGCCAAATCCCGCTCGGAGTGGCGCGATGTCCTGAAGCCCCACCTGCTGGCGGGCCCCACGCTCGCGATGCTCGTGCTCCCGGGCAAGCTGGATTGGCCATCCCGCATCCACCAGGTGATCGTGACCGGGTACCGATACTACGAGGAGACCGGGGATCTCCTGCTCACGGTGATGGATCCCAACCGGCGGCCCGCCCGCAGCTTCCTCGCCTTCTGCCTGCATCGGAACCAGCTCCACGGCCGCTACCTGGCCGATGGCCGCCCCATCCGCGGCTTCTTCTGGAACGAGAACACGGAGGAGGCCATCCGGGCCGTCCCCATCGCACGCTCCTCCCTGGTGGGGGCCACTGGCCCCTGAATGCCACGGGGGTGGGCGGATCTCAGGCCGTGACGTTCAATCGGCTGCCCACCTGCTGACCGTTGGAGGTGGGCTGGGATTCCGAAGCTTCCCGCTGTCCGCGGGCAGCTTCCACGCGCTCGGCGGAGGCGGTTTCCCGGGTTTCGGGGTTCACGGGCTGCGGCTTCGGGGGCGCTGGGGCCACGGACTTGAGGCCTTGGATTGAACTCATGGGCCCTCCTGGAAGGTTGGCGGCGGCGTCGTCCGCTTAAGTTCGGTATCGGCCCTTGGCCCCGGGGTCTGAACCCGGTCTTTTCGGCCGAGAAGCCTTCCTGCTTCGGGAGGCGGAAGGGGTCGTTTTCACTGGCTTCTTTACGCGAGGATGGTAAAAAGACTGCGGAAACTCCTGGAGCCCCCCTTGCCCGAATCGCCTTGCCCAAGGCCTGACCTCCGCCAATTCATGCGGGAGATCCAGCGCCTCGACATGGCGGGGCGGTTGCGCAAGGCGGAGGCCCGGGTCACGGAGCTGGAAGCCAAGCTCTCGGAAGCCACGCAACTGGATGGCCTCACCGGCCTGCCCAACCAGCACCGCTTCACGGATCGCCTGCACCAGGCCCTCATCCAGGCCCAACGCCAGGGATGCGCCGTGGGCGTATTCGTGTTGGATTTGGATCGCTTCAAGCGCGTGAACGAATTGCTCGGCCACACCGGCGGGGATGACGTCATCTGCCAGGTGGCCCGCCGCCTCGAAGGCACCCTGCGCCAGGGCGACACCCTCGCCTGCATGGGCGGCGACCGCTTCCTCATCCTGCTGCCGGAGTTGAAGGATTCCTACAGCGCCACCAAGGTTGGCCAGAAGCTGGTGGAGGCCTTCCGCTCCCCCTTCCGCGCCGGGGGCCGGGGGCTCCAGGTGAGCGCGAGCATCGGCATCTGCGTGCATCCCGACGATGGCATGGACGCCTCCACCCTGCAGGCCCACGCCGAGAGTGCCATGTATCGGGCCAAGGAGCGGGGCGGCAACCGCATCGAGTGCTTCACCAGCACCCTCAATCAGGTATCCCTCGAGCGCCAGGAGATGGAGCAGTGCCTGCGGGACGCCCTCGCCAACGGCGAATTGCAGATGTACTACCAGCCCCAGTTCCACATGGATGGCCGCCTCGCCGGCGCCGAGGCCCTCATCCGCTGGAACCATCCGCTGCTGGGGGCCGTACCGCCCGTGAAGTTCATCCCCCTGGCCGAGGAGAACCGCCTCATCCTGCCCATCGGGGAATGGGCCCTGCGCGAATCGTGCAAGCAGATGGCCAAGTGGCAGGGGCTCTCCCCGACTCCGCTCCTGCTGGCCGTCAACGTCTCCGCCCTGCAGTTCGCCAACGGGGATTGGGATGCCTGCGTGGTGCGGGCCCTCGTGGAATCCGGCCTCAAGCCCGAGAGCCTCGAACTCGAGCTCACGGAGAGCCTCGTCATGCGCCAGGGCCAGGAGGACATCCTCCCCTTGCACCGCCTGCGCGAAATCGGCACCCGCATCGCCATCGACGACTTCGGCACCGGCTACAGCTCCCTGGGCTACCTCCAGCGCCTGCCCATCACCACGCTGAAGATCGATCAGTCCTTCACCGCCGCGCTGTTGGCTGAAAAGCCCGACATCTCCAGCGAGCACATCGTGCGCGCCGTGATCCAGCTGGCCCACAACCTCAACCTCCAGGTGGTGGCCGAAGGGGTGGAGACGGAAGGCCAGCGGGACATGCTGGAATTGCTGGGCTGCGACGTGCTGCAGGGCTTCCTGCTGGGTCGGCCCCTTCCCGCGGATGCCTTCGAGGCGCTGCTGGAATCCATGGCCGCCAAGGCCTTCCTCGAAGGCGATCGGCCCCTGGACGAGGAAGTCACCGCGCCCCTGCCGCCCCCCCGGAAGGGAAACGCCACCGGGCGGCGGGCCCGAACCGCCTAAGACGCCGCAACGCGCAGGAGCCCCCTGGGGCTTGGGATCCGCGCATCTGCGACGCGATCATTTAATTCAATTTAACTTCACAATTAAATTCTTTATTTAAAGAGTGAATCACTATTTTCGTCCTTTTGAATTTAAATTGTGATCAATTTTTAAAAATTCTTAACAATACTGCGAAATATTTTATTTTCATCCCCGAGGAATCCCTTGAAGGCCCGGAATGGAGGGAATTCCCGGCCCCGAGCCTGATCTTTCGCGTCACTGCCCCTCCGGCATCGCCTGCCCCCGTTCCACGGAACGAAGGGGCCGCCCCTGCCTTGACGGCCCCATCCCCCGCTTCGGCGGGACCTCCAGGAGGATCCATGTCACCGACTTCTCACCCGGTTTGGGCGCCCCGCCCTTCGCATCCAGGCCGCAGGGCCTGGGGCGCCCTCGGCGCCTCCGCCCTCATGGCCGCGCTCGCCGCCTGCAGCGGTGGCGGAGGCGGAGGCGGCAACTCGGCGCCCGCCGGGCCCGCCCCGGCCTTCTCCACCCAACCCAGCAGCACCACCGTCGTGGCCGGCACCCAGGCCTCCTTCACGGTGGCGGCCTCAGGTTCCCCCACCTACCAGTGGAAGAAGAACGGCACCGTGATCGGCGGCGCCACGTCGGCCACCTACCAGACGCCCGCCACCGCTCCGGGGGACGACAACGCCCTCTTCCTCGCCGTGGCCACCAATGGCGGTGGATCCACCACCAGCACGGGCGCCGTCCTGCGCGTGAACTACGTGACCATCGATGCGCAGCCCGCCACCGCCTCCGTGGGCACCGGCATGAACGCCACCTTCACCGTGACCGCCTCGGGCAGCACCGGCGGCACCCTGAGCTACCAGTGGAAGAAGGACGGCACCGACATCCCCGGCGCCACCGCCACCTCCTACCCCCTCACCAACGTGGGCCTGGGCGATGCGGCGACCTACACCTGCGCCGTGACCGGTACCCTCAACGGCACCACCGCCAGCGCCACCACCGCACCCGCCGCCCTGAACGTGGCCGGGGCCCCCTCGATCACCACCCAGCCCCAGAGCCAGACCGTGCTCGCGGGCACCTCCCCTTCCTTCACCGTGGCCGCCACGGGCAACGGCGCCCTCAGCTACCAGTGGGAGATGGGCGGCACTTCCATCCCAGGCGCCACGGGCAGCACGCTCACCCTCCCGTCCGTGGATGGCGCCTACGATTGGGCGAGCCTCACCTGTCGCGTGACCAACACGGTCGGCACCGCCGCCATCGTGCGCACGTCCGCGGCCGCCACCCTCCGCGTGGTGGGTATCCCCGTCATCTCCGCGGCCCCCGCCGATGCCACCCTCTTCCCGGGCGACGCCAAGACCCTGCACGTGGGTGCCTCGGGAAACGGGGATCTCAGCTACCAGTGGCAGAAGGATGGCGCCGACCTCTCCGGAGCAACCTCCGCGGACCTCGTGCTCGCCAGCATCGCCCCTACCGATGAGGGGAACTACGCCTGCGTCGTTTCCAACACCATCGACGGCGTGGCGAACACCGCCGCCAGCACCGCAGCCCACCTCACCGTCCAACTCAATCCCGCCATCATCACCCAGCCCGGCAACCGCTCAGTGCATTCGAGCCAATCGGCCACCTTCGTCGTCACCGCGAAGGGCGCGGCGCTAAACTACCAGTGGATCAAGGATGGCGCCACCATCCCCGGTGCCACCTCCGCCACCTTCACCACGCCGAGCCTCAGTCTGGCCGACGACGGCGCCCAATACTGGTGCGTGGTCTCCAACGGCAACCCGCCCGATGCGACGAGCGCCCACGCCACGCTGACCGTGAAGCCCATGGTCACCACTTTCAAGGCCAGCGCGACCACCGTGACTCCCGGTGAAGGCGTGATCTTCACCTACCTCTTCAGCAACCTCGCCACGGCCACCTTCCAGGATGGCGCCAACCCCGCCGTGTCCGTCACCAGCGGCGGGAACACCCTCATCCACCCCACGGCCACCCAGACCTACACCCTGCACGTCACCGAGGGCGGCGTCACCACGGACCTGCCCCTCACGGTGACCTTGAAGAGCTACGCTCCCAAGTGGCTCTACGTCGTGAACAAGGGCAGCAACGATCTGTACCAGTACCCCGTGGACACCACCGCGGCCGACCCCGTCGGCTCCGCCGTGGGCAGTCCCGTGGCCACCGGCGCCGGGCCCATCCACGCCGTCACCACGCCCGACGAGAAGTTCATGTACGTCGCCAACTTCGGAGATGGCACGGTGAGCGCCTACAGCTTGGATGCCGCCACCGGCGTGCCCACGCCCCTCGCGACGGCCCCCCTCTCCTCCATCGCCGCGTCCCCCTGGTGCTCTGCGGTGAATCCCGCCGGCACCCGCCTCTATGTAGCCTGCGCCGAGGGCATCGAAGCCTTCACCCTTGATCCCGCCACCGGCGCCCTGACCCCGGAACCCACCCTGGCCGTTTCCATCCCCGGGCGCCTCAAGGGCGACATGGTGATCCACCCCTCCGGCGAGTTCCTCTTCATCGCGGACAAGGCCCACAGCCTTCTCAAGTCCTACGCCGTGGACTCGGCCACGGGAGCCCTCACCTTCGTGTCCGAGGTGACCACCGCCCTCGGCCCGACGGGCCTCACGTTCAATCGCGCGGCGAACCGCCTGCACCTCCGTGGCACGTCCGCCACCACCACCTACTTCGGCGCGCTCAACACCGTCGACCTCGATCCCCAAACGGGCATCCTCACCCCCGCGTCCACCTATGAGGGCTTCGGAGCCAACGCCGGATACAGCTGGGCCATGGGTTCCGAAGTCGACCTCGCCCAGGTGGAAGGCGCCACGGACATTCAACAGGATTGGGACAATGACGGCGTGATCGACTTCAGCGCCGAAGTGCATCATGGCTTGGCCTACTCCCGCCGCCCGGGCGTGGATCACCTCGTGAATGGCTGGATCAACACGGATCCCAACCTCTACAACACCATCTACAGCCAATACGCCGTGGACCCCGCCACGGGCCTTCCCATCGGGGACACATTCGATCCCGCCACTGGCTACATCTCGCCCCGGATGGTCAACAACTGGGGCTACTTCGGAAGTGGCGCGGACGCCGTGGTCCCCGATCGCAGCGGCCTGCTCTTCGCCGTCACCCTTCCCTACGGAACCGATCGGATGATCATCTACCTCTCCGATCCCAACGGCCTCCTCGTGCCAATGGGGGATATGACCGGCGAGACGATGCTCCACACCGGCATGGACCCCGTTCACGCCTGCTTCACGGGCACCCTGCAATAGCGTTCCTTCCAGATCTCCTGGAACCCCGCACCCCCGGCCTCGGCCGGGGGTGCGCTCGTTAAGGGCGGGGGATCCATGGACAGGCCCGCCCCATGGCGAAGGCCCCGACCGATGGCCGGGGCCTTCGCCATGGGGAAAGGCTCACCCCAGCTTGCGCGCCTCCCCCAAGGGGGCGGGGACCTGCCGGAGCTCGACATCCTCCAGCTTCCCGAAGGCGGGCGGGGCGACCTCCTCGGAGAGGAAGGCCACGAAGAGCGATTGGAAGAGGCGGGCCAAGGCCTCCCGCTGCGCCGGATCCAGGCACGGCCAGGGCATGTAATGGCCCGGAAATTCGCGCACCACACGGGCCTGCATGTGGTCCATGAGCGCCTCGATGCTCGGAAGGAAGGCCTCAAGGGCGGGCACCGGAATGTGGCCCACCCGATAGGACTGACCCGCCTCCAGGCACCGCTCGGCCTCCGCGATGGCCTGCGCCTTCGAGGCGTGCAGCCGCCGGCGGCTGGGATCGGGCACCCCCACTTCCCATGTCCAGCAGGTCTCGGGAGGCAGCGGCCGATCCTCGGACAAGTGATGGTGCAGTTCCAGGGCGGCGACGGCCCGGGCCGCCAGGTGGAAGAGACTGTGCTCGTAGCCCGTCCAATCCTCGGCCAGCATCCGCTCATCGGCTTCGAGGGCGGTCAGCCCAAGGCAGGACCTCCGCCGGATGGGGGCCGCGAGGTCCATCTCCGCCCGTTCCGGACCGGCGGGGTTCGATACGCGCTTCAACAGGTGCAGGATGATCCGGAACCGATAGGTCCACGGCGACGATGTCATGGGAAATCTCCATGAGAGAACGCTCGGGGCGCCCGGAGGCGCCCCGAGGCGATCGGTGGTTCGGTTCGATCCGGCGGGGATTACTTGGTGGGGAATCCGTTCTGGAAGGCCGCGGTGAAGAAGGCCAGATCCCAGTCGTCGCCGGAGCCGGCGGTGCGGGCCGAGGGGTGGGGGGCCGCGAAGGGCCCCCAGGCCATGGCCGTGCTGCCCAGATCGATGGCGTCGATATCCGTGTCCTGATCGCTGTCGAGATCGCAGAGAAGGACGTTAGTCTTCGCGTACTGGCGGGAATCAGCCTGGCTGGTGGCGCTGACGCCGAGGAGCTCCATGTAGAAATGGAAGTTCGGGGTGGTCCAGGTGCCATCGGCGGCCATGGTGCCGGCGGGCATGTAGCCATGCCACATCGGCTGCGAGAGGGTCACGGCCTTGTTCGTGGTGTTGGCCACGTTCACGGCGATGCGCACCGCGGTGCGGGTGGGGAAGAGCTGGACGCGGCCCAGGATGCCCGAAGGCACGGCGTTGTTGTCGATGAAGCTGCCCTCGGCGAACATCACGGGGAAGCTCAGCCGTACGGGTTCAGGCTGGCCCGGCGCGGCGCCCACGTTCACGGCGGCCCAGGCCTTCTTCACGGCATCCACTTCGGGTTGGCCATAGAGTTCACCGGCCGCGAGGATGGAAGCCGCGCGGGCCGATTCGAAATCCGAATCGGGAACCAGATGCTGGGTCAACGTGCGGTACCAGATGCGGGCGGCCTTCTCGTTGCCGAGACCCGTCATGCCACCGGGCAGGTAGGCGCTGTAGGTCTCGCTGGAGGCATTGCTGGAGGCGCCCGTGGCCAGGAAGAAGAAGAAGCGGTTCACGGGGCCGCTGCTGAAGTGCACGTCGATGTCATCGATGCCGTCGTACCACTCGTCGACGCTGATGCCATCCTTGCTGGGCTTGTACATGAAGCGCAGGGCGCCCAGCTCGGGCCGGACGGAGTTGCGGCCCACCTCCCAGGGAGTGAGGTCCCCGGGGGCGAACTCGGGGATGGTGGCGCCGGTGGCGCCGCCATCGGCATAGGCCTGCACCATCTTGCCCATGATGTCGGAGGTCGCCTCGTTCATGCCGCCGGACTGGGCGTCATAGATGAGGTGGGCCGTCTCCTGGGTCACGCCGTGGGTGAGCTCATGGCCCGTGATGTCCAGCTCCGTCACTTCCGACATCATTCCGTAGTTGGGATCGGCGGGGTAGAAGCCCGTGCCGAAGTTCATCCCGAAATACCAGGGCGCCCAGAAGGCGTTGTCCGGAAGGGGCGCGGTGCCCCAGTAGGGGTTGGTGTCGATGTAGTGCACGACGGCGAAGGTGGAGGTGCCGAGGTCATCGATGCCATCGCGGCCGAAGACGTTCTGGTAGAAGTCCCAGGTGGTGCTGAGCCCGTAGTGGGCGTCCACCGCGGCGGTTTCGCCGGAGGCGGCGCGGGCATCCTTCATCCAGGCGATGCTGCCATCCCCGTTGTAGTCGAAGTACATCCCTCCGGTCTGCATGTTCCAGGGGAAGGGCATGATGGTGCCGTTGCCCCATTCGTTCGTGAGGTTGCCCGAATAGATCTCGAAGCCCGCGGCGTCAGGACCGAGGTTGGGATACCAGGTGCCGTAGCAGGTGGTGAGACCCACCTGCGTGATCCCCGCCTCCTGGAAGTAGGGTTGAGGCAGGTGGCCCCGGTTCTTGGCGACGAGGGAGTAAGTCCCATCCCCGGTCTGCACGGTGTCGAGGGGCACCGTGCCGCGGTAGTGGCTGTGGCCCGTGCCCTGGACCGGCGTGTCATCCGCCGTGAGGCGCTGAACCTCGTCCCACTTGCGCAGGACGGCGCCCGTGGTGGCATCGATGATGTAGCTCATCTCCTTGTGCCCGTCTTTGCGGTTGTTCAGGAGCGTGCGCACTTCATAGGCCCAGACGAAGGGCTCGGCGGGTTGCTTGGCCCACGTGCTGGTGGCCAGATCCACCACCGTGGCGCCCTTCGTGGCGTCGTAGCGGGTGGCGAGACCCCCGGTGAAGTGCGTGGGGAAGGCCACGCGCTCCACCTTGGCCTCGGCGGTGGTGACGCCCTTGGGCGCGAGGTGCTTCATCGCGATGGCCCGGGCCTGGTCCGCGGAGAGGCGGGGTGCACCTTCAGGAAGGGTGAGGCCCGTCTTCACGCCCTGGGTGAGGGCGTTGACCTGGCCTTCGGCCTCCGTGTGGACGATGGCCTCACCCCCCCACACGCGGAAGCCCGCGTGGGTCTGGTGGAAGCGGGTCACCGTGCGGCCGTGGGGATCAGTGAAGGGGTGGTGGGCCACGAAGCCCGCGGCGGCGCCCAGGCCCAGCTGATCCCGCAAGGCCATCAGGTGGGAGGCGGCTTGGGCGACGCGCTGGGGCTGCTGCGCGCGGATCGCGGCGAGCTGCGTGGGCGGCACCTGGGGGAGGCCCGCCCGCAGGGGCGCGGCCCCCAGGGCCAGGGCGAGGGCCAGGGCCGGAAGGGTGTTCCGGGTGGCGCGAGGTGACATGCGGAACATGGGTGCTCCTTCGGGGAGGACGGCGATCAGTTGGCGGTGAGGGTTCCGAGGGCGATGGTGAGGTCCGTCATCCGCATCTTGCGGTCGAGGGTCTGCTGGTCATCGGTGATGGCGCCGATGTCCTCGGGAATCGCCTTGGCCTTGGGGACGCTGAGGGTCAGCGCCGCACCGGAGGAGAGGTGGGCGGTGGCATCCAGGCTGAGGGCGATCTGGCAGAGGGCCGCGCCGCTATCCTTGGCGCCCTGGCCACGGTCCTTCTGGTAGATGCCCACCGAGAGGAGGTTTCCGCGCTTGACGCCACCCGTCATGGCCACGGGTTCCGTGGGATCCGCGGAGCCGACGGCCTGGAGCTGGTAGACGCCCGTGTCCTGGATGGGCAGGCCGTTGGCGAAGGCTTCGAACTTCACGCCCTCGGGCGCCTGGAGGTTGAACCCGACGCCGCGCGTCATGAGGCCCGCGGGCCCCACCAGGTTCAGCACGAGGCGGGTGGAGGTGGAGCTCCCATCTTTCACGAAACGCCAGCCGGTGCTGGTGGGGTTCGTGTAGGCGAGGCCCGTGGCCGCGGGCGCGACCGAGGTGGCCGAGGCGGACTTGGAGCCGCCGCCGCAGGCGAGGCCGGAGAGGAGCAGGAAGCCGGAGGCCACAGGAATCAGGGTGCGGAGACGCATGGGGGACCTCACTTGGGCAACCAGGTGTTCTTGACGGCATCGATGTAGGCGGCCACGTCCGCGTCGTCCACCCAGGGCGCGTTGAACATGGAGTGGGAGAAGTTGAGGCCGTTGGAGAGGTACCAGGAGAAGGCGATGCCGCCCATGTCGAGGGCGTCGTTCTCCAAGTCCTGATCCGTGTCCAAGTTCACGAGGAAGGCTCGGCCTTCCGCGAACTGCGTGGGATCGGCCACGCTGCTTCCCGTGATGGCGTGCCATCCGCGGTTGAAGGGCGTGGTCCAGCTGCCGTCGGCATTGATGACTCCCCCCACCTCCGGGCCGGTCTCAGAGCCGGTGTAGCCGAAGACGGAGGGCCCGCCCAGCCTCCAGGTGACACGGGGGTCCGTCGTGTTCGTCACCGAAATGCGGGGTCGAACCTTCTCACCCAAGGGGAGGTACTCCACCTTCGACCAGTAATCGGGATCGTACTTGTCCCCCATTACCCAATCCCCGTCGCGCCAGGGGGCGAAGGCCACGCCGACCCGGGGGGCCTGGCCGGTGGCGAGCCCCACATTCACCGCGGAGAAGGCCTGGCGGACGGATTCCACGGGGCCGGAGCCGATCCCATAGAGATCCTCCGCCGCGGCAACAGCCGCATCCCGCGCCTCCACGAAGGTGATCGAACCCGACCAGCCGCTGTACAGGTTCTCCGTGACCGCCTTGAACCAGATCCGGGCCGTGGCATCCAATCCGATCCCCGTGAATCCCGCGGGATTGTAGGGGCTGTGGTTCACGGCACCTTGGGTCGACGAGCCGCCCATGGCGAGCAGGTAAAGGGCGCGGGTGAGGACGCCCGCGGAAAAGTGGCCGTCCAGGTGGGACAGGCCGTCGTACCAGGCGTCCACACTGCGGCCGTCCCGGCTGGGCAGATCCATCCACCGGAGGGGCGTGCCATGGCCGACGTTCTGGCCGATCTGCCAATCGGCCCCGGCGCCGGGGATGGCGTCGATGGGATCGCCGGGGGCGCGGTTGGCGTAGACCTTCACCATCTGCGCGAAGAAATCGGAGGTGCCTTCGCTGAGACCGCCCTCCTCGCGGTCATTGATGAGCTGGGAGGTGCTCCCCGCGACGCCGTGGGTCATCTCGTGGGCCACGATGTCGAGGTCCGTGAGGGATCGGAAGCCGCGGGGGTTCGCGGGGTAAGAGCCCGCGCCGAGGGTCAGGCTCTGGGCGTTCTGGGACCACCAGGCGTTGTCCGTGGCGCTGTCCATGTAGCCGCCCGTGGCGAGCACGTTGGCGTAGACCCCCGTGTCCAGGCCATCCATGCCCTTCCGGCCGAATACGTTGAAGTAGAAGTCCCAGGTGGTGGCCATGGCGCTCATGGCGTCCACGCCAGCGGTTTGGCCGTTGGGGCCGTTCTCCTGGCCCCAGCCGAGGCTCCAAGGCTGGCCGTCGCCCCAGGTGTTCGTGGGGTTCGCCTGGAAGAGGTACATGCTGTAGGTCGGCGTGCCGTCGGCTTCGTGGCTGTTGTACCAAACCTGGAGGCCCGTGGGGGCCCAACCGGAGCCGTCGTCGCTGAAGTAGGAGAGGTCGGGGTTCGGCTGGGTGCCGCGGGTCGTATCCCACAAGGAGTAGGTGCCATCCAGCATCTGGGTGGTGGCGAGGGTCACGGGCCCGCGGTAGTAGCCCTGGGCGGAAGCCGTGGCCGGCGTCACCCCCGAGAGGGCCGCCGCGGAGGCGAGATCGTTGACGATCCGCAGCATCTCGCCGGTGTCGCCATCCACGTAGTAGGTGCGCTCCTGATGGCCGTCCTTCGGGTTCTGCACGCGTAGCTTCACTTCGTAGGCCCAGGTGTAGTCGCCGGCGACCTGGGCGTGGACGACGTTCTTGCGATCGAGGATGGGGCGGTGCGTGGCGGGATCTTCCACCGTGGCCACACCGCCCACGAGGCGGGCCGGGAAGACCACGAGCTCCACCTTGGGCTGGCCCTTCAGGGGCCCCTTGGGATCCAGCCGGCGCATGGCCGCGGCAAGGGCCGATTCGGCTTTCAGGCGCGGGGCGTCCGGGAGCGCGATGCCCGCCTGCGGGCGCTGCGCCTGGGTGCGGATGCCCCCATCAGGCTGAACGCGGGCGAGCATCCCGCTGCCGAGCACGCGGTGCCCGAGGTAGGTCTGATCCAGGTGCACGATGGTCTGGCCCTGGCCGTTGAGGAAGGAGGCTCGGGGCGCGAAGGCATCCCGTTCGCCCAGGCCGAGCCCGGCGCGGAGGGCGAGGGCCTCCGCCTGGACCCGGGCCACCTGGAAGGCCTTCACGCCCTGACGGGTGGGCGCCTGCGCGGCGAGGGGAAGGGCCACCAAGGCGAGGGCCAGGGACGAGACCGGCCCCTGCAGAAGGCGATGGAGGGGGCGGGACATGGGAACTCCAAGGAGACGGAAGGGGGAAGTCAGGTCAGTTCGCACGGAGGCTCCCCACGGCCAGGGACAGGTCCACGAGCTTGGCCTTCTGCACCATTTCGAGCGTGGGATAGGTCTGGAAGGTGCCGATGTCCTCCGCCTGGTACTTGGCCTTGGTCACCGCGAGGGAGATCGTGTCCCCGGCCTTTAGGCCCGCAGCGGAATCGAACTGAAGGGCGATCTGGCACAAGGGGGCACCGGAATCCTTGGCCGTGGCCCGGCGGTCCTTCTGGAAGATGCCGACGGAAAGCACATTCCCGGATTTCACGAAGCCCGCGAGCAGCGTGGGCTCCAACGGGTGGTGGGGGATGGGGTCGCCCGTCCAGGGATCGCGGGGATCGGTGTTCAGGAGCTCGTAGACGCCCAAGTCCTGGATGGCGAAATCCGTGGCGTGGGTCGTGGCGGGGATGTCCACGTGGTAGGTGCCGAAGGTGACGCCGGCGGCGGCCTTGAGGTTGAAACCCACGCCCCGGGTCATGAGGCCCGAGGGGCCCACGAGGTTCAACAGCACCCGCGTGGAAGTGGAGGCGGGATCCTTCACCAGGCGCCAGCCAGTGCCGGTGGGATCGGTGTAGGTGAAGCCCGTGGCCGCAGGGGCGGGGGCGGCCATGGTGGCGGGGGCCGCGGAACCGGAGCCGCCCCCACAGGCGAGGCCCAGGCCCAGCAGGAGACCGGTGAGGATGAGGGGTGCGTGGCGCATCGGGGGTACCTCTGGAATTGACAAGGGGATGCCCCGAAGGCCGGGAGGCGATCGGGGTTGAGCACGTCGACGGCGGCCTTCCGGCCCTGCATCGGGGCGCGGAAAGACGGCGGAATGGGTTGAAAGATCGGGCCCGTGGGCGGGGGTGTCCTCCCGTTTTGGGGCCCGGATCCATCGCAACAAAGTGAATATAATTTATTTCGCAGAATTGTTAACGATTTTGAAAAATTTAAACAAATTTGCACTTATTTAAAATTACGATGCTTCATTTATTCCGATTTTTCGAATGCTAAACTTCAACCTTCCTCAAACGATCGCCGCATCCCCGTGGGCCCAAGTTCCAGCTTCCAAGGCATCGGGCCGATCCAGGGACTGCGCCTTCCCAAGAGCTTCGGCCCTCCGCCTGGATCCCCATGAAATCGTCTCCCGACAATCAAACCCTCATCCCCGGCATCGTCGAGGCCATCCGGGATCAGGTGCTCCGGGGCAACCTCCGCGAGGGGGAGGTGCTCCATCAGACGGAACTGGCCCAGACCCTGGGCGTGAGCCCCGTGCCCCTGCGGGAGGCCCTCCGACGCTTGGAGGCCGAAGGCCTCGTCACCTTCCTGCCCTACCGCGGCACCATCGTGACCCCCGTGACCGCCGCCGAGGTGCACCAGATCCATGTGGCGTCCGTGGCCCTGGAAGTGGCCCTGCTTCCCTTCGCCCTGCCCCGCCTCACCGAGAAGGATTTCCAGCGCCTCTACGAGCTCTGCGATCAACTGACTGGCGAGAACACGACGCCTGAACTCGTGGCCCAGTGGTACCGCACGCTGCTGAAGCCCGCGGGCATGCCCCTTATCCTCCAATCCATCGAAGGGCTCGTGTGGCGCTCCGTGCGGTTCTTCCCCCAGATCCAAAAGGTCCGGCAACAGCACCGCAGCATCAGCCCCACCCGGAGGGACGTGGTGGCGGCCTGCGAATCCGGGGATGTGGCCCTCGCGCAGAAGGCCCTCACGGATTTCCTCGTGCTGCATACGGAGGCCCTGCTCAGCGTGATGACGGATGCGGAGCGGGCCTCGACCCATTCCCATTGAAACCATGGCCCGTCCTCAAGATCAAAGCACCCTGATCCCCGGCATCGCCTCCGCCGTGCGCGATCAGATCGTGCTGGGGAAATTGGGCCCTGGAGCCCTCATCCATCAAACGGAGCTCGCCCGCTCCCTCGGCGTGAGTCCCGTGCCGCTCCGGGAGGCCCTGCGGCGCCTCGAGGCCGAGGGCCTCGTCACCTTCCTCCCCTACCGGGGCACCATCGTGTCGCCCATCGCGCCCACGGAGATCCAGGAGTGCTACGCGGGGATGCTCGCCCTTTACGGGGTGATGCTCCCCAAATCCCTCCCCAAGCTCCGGGCCGAAGATTTCCACCTCCTCCGTGAGCTGGCCTTCAAGCTCGACCACCATCAGGTGACCCTCGACGAGGCCCTCTCCTTCTACATGATCCTCATCCAACCCGCCGAGATGCCCTTGCTCATGGAGATGGTCCGGACCCTCCTCCTGCGGGCCACCCGGCTGTTCTCGATCGTCCACGCCAACCGCCTCGCCCTCCAGCACGTGAGCCCCACGCGCATGGAACTCCTCGACGCCCTGGAATCCGGGGACATCGCCCGGGCCGTGGAGACGTTCCGCACCTATCACCTCATCCGGCAGGATGGCCTCCTCAAGATCGTGGCGGATCAACCATGAGCAGCCTCCTGGATACCCAAACCCTCATCCCCGGGATCATGGAGGCCATCCGCTCCCAGATCCTCAAAGGGGAGCTGCCCGCCGGCAGCCGTTTGCGACAGGCGGACATCGCCCAGGCCCTGCGGGTCAGCCCCGTGCCCCTGCGGGAGGCGCTGCGCGGCCTTGAAGCGGAAGGCCTCGTCACCTTCCTCCCCTTCAAAGGCGCCATCGTCACGCCCGTGACCATCGCGGAGATCGAGGAAATCCAGGACCTCAGCATGGCCCTGGAGCTGGCTTTGGCCCCCATGGCCTTCCCCCGCCTCACACCGGACGACTTCAAGCTCCTCCGGGCACTGTGCGACGAGTTGGATCAAGGCAACCGATCCCCGGAGACCGTGATCGAGTTCTACCGCATCCTCTTCCAGCCCGCGGAGCGGCCCCAGATGCTGCGGATCATCGAGAACATGGTGTGGCGCACCGTGCGCTTCTTCCCCCTCATGCAGAGCATCCGCAGCGGCCTGCGCAAGGTGAAGCCCACGCGCCAGGAACTCATCCAAATCATCGAATCCGGGGATGTCGAGGCTTCCAAGCGGATGCTGCTGGAGTACCACCAGGTGCGCGTCAACGCCCTGGTGGCCTCGCTGCGAGAGCAGGGCGCCCCCGCGGTGGAAGGCTAGTAGGAATCCATGCCCCACACCACGTAGCAGGTGCCCAGGTCCGAGAGGGCCACCCGGGGTACGGGGTAGAGGAAGCCGGGGCTGGCCAGCCGATCCACGAGCACCGCGTTCCCCCAGGTTCCGCCTTGGGTGAACCGGTTCATGCGCACACTGTCGGCGCCATCGGGATCCATCTGGTACCAATTCGCCGCGGCGTTGCCCGCCGCATCCACGGCCACGCGGATGTCGTAGCAATCCCCGGTGCCATCGCTGATCTCCACCGAGGTGCCCCAGACTCCCGACGCCGAGGCGCTGTTGGACGCCGCGAAGGCCCCGAGGCCCGTCTGTTGGCTCCACACGGCCCGGGCCCTTCCCGCAGCATCCACCGCCACATCCGGGCCATAGCAGTTGCTGAGGGCGGCCGAGGTGATGATGCCCGCCGTGCCCCAGCCCCCCGCGGGCGTGAAGCGGTTGGCCCAGATGACGTAGGCCCCGCCCGCCTGGGCCTGCACCCAGAGCGCCGTGGCATTCCCCGCTGAATCCAAGGCGGCGGCCACCTGGCCGTAGATCTCCTGGGTGGCGCCCGGCACGCTGTTGAGTTGGACTTCGGAAGCCCATCCCCCGGCCCCGGTGAAGCGCCGCGCGAAGATATCCTTGGGGCCGTTGGACAGGGTTTCATCCACATCCTGGCTCCACAGCACCAGGCCGTCGCCCGCGGCGTTCAGGGCCAAGCGGCAGCGGTACGCGGAGTGGATGCCATCGCTCAGCAGCACGGGGGCCCCCCAGGTACCGCCCGCCGTGAACCGGCTGGCGCGGACATCGAAGTGGTTCGTCGTGGCCGTAGCTTCATACCAGGCCACGATCACGTTGCCGGCGCCATCGCATTTCACATCGGGGTAGTAGGCATCGAAGCCGCTGGCGCTGACCTTCTGGGGCGTTCCCCAGGCGCCGCCCACGGTGCAGCGGTTCACCCAGATCTCGTTGGCGCCGGCGCCATATTGGGCCCAGGTCGCCCAGGCGTTGCCGACGCCATCGAAGGCGAGGCGGGGCTGGCTGCCCTCGCCGGCCCCATCGTTGATCCGTACGGCGGCGCTGGTGCCATCCAACCACCGCGCCAGGATGTCCCAGTGGCTCGCGCCCTGCTGGACCCACACCACCAGCGCCCGGCCCGTGGGATCCAGGGCCACTTCAGGATCATTGGCCACCAGGGCATGGGCCTGGGTCCAGGCGAGGGCGGAGGTGCCCACGGCGAAGTTGGTGAGGGAGGCGCTGTAGAGGAGCGTGCCCGTGACCACGTCCGTCACGGAGAGGGTGAGGCCCGACGTGGTGATGGCCACCGAATCCAGGAAGCGGTCCACCCCCGTGTGATCGGCGGCGAAGGCGATGGTGAAGGGATCCGCGTCGGCGCCATGGGCCGCCAGCAGCGGCCGCAGGGCGTTGCGCAGCTGGGTGACCGCCGTGGGCAACGCCGCGGCCAAGGCGGCGAAGGCCACGGGATTGGGAGAGGCGTAGTGGGCGGCCGGATCCGCACCGAGCAGGGCGAGGCGCACCGCCAGGTCCGTCAGGGGGGTGACGTTGACGCGGCCCGCGCGCGTGGCGAAGGAGTAGAGGCGCTGGGTGCCCGCGCCGCCGGTCCACTCCGCCTTCAGCAGCACCGGCAGGGAGAGCCTTCCCACGTTCAAAGCGAAGGAACCATCCAGCGCCGTGTCCACGGAGAGGGACCTCCCCTGGGCATCCAGGGCGTAGACCTTGCCCGCGATGGGAGCGCCCGTGGCCGCCACGCCCGTCAAGGGAACCGATGGGGCCGAGGCCGACTCCGGGGAGGATCCTCCGCCACACCCGAGCAGACCCGCCAGAAAGATCGCCGCCGTGAATCGCCACATGGGATGTCCTTTGCGGAGGAAGGTTGGAAGCGCGGGCTGGGGGCCACCGCGGTGCGCGCCATGCCCACGCTCCCGGGCCCCGGAATGCCAAGGCCTTGAGGTTCATCGGCCCGGGTGGGCCCCTGGCATGAGGCCAAGGAGCTTCAATCAAACCCGCACTTCCAAAGGCTTCCGGGCTTTCGACCAGGGAAAGTGGTCAAAAAGGAGGCACACCGGCCCATCCCCATCTCGGATGCCTCCAGGGGATCCCATCCCACCCGCTCGGAAGGATGGAACTTCCGCTGGGACATTCCCCTCCATGGGCCCGGCGCCGGACCCGAAGAATGATCAGAGCCGCAAGGCGCATTCCGCTGGGACCTGCCGTGATCCGTTTGGCCTTCAAACTCGTGTGCTTTTGTGGCCTGATGACCATGGCGTTGCTCTGGCTGGAACGGCTTCCCCGGCAGGGCTCCCAATCGAACGAAGGGCCGCAGCTGAGGGCCCTCGTGGCCGCCCACGCCCTGCGCTGACGCCGGCCCTGGTCGGGTACATACCTCGGGGTGCCTCAGCCCGTCCCCGAGGGCAGACGGTCCGCCCCAGCCCTCGGAGGCGAAGCTGGCTGTGGGCCCCATCCGGTTCTACCCTGGGATCCCTCCCGGATGGCCCGATGTCCCTACCGATTCGATTCGTGAACGCCTGTCTGCCCGCCCTCGTGCTGGCCGGCGCCGCCCCAGCCCCCGCGCAATCCGTGAAGGATGCCGCCGACCTCCAGAAGGCCCTGGACAAGCTCCAGGTCATGGGCAGCGTGCTCTATGTGGCCGCCCATCCGGACGATGAGAACACGGCCATGCTGGCCACCCTCTCCAAGGGCCGCAACCTCCGCACCGCCTACCTCGCCATGACCCGGGGCGGGGGCGGCCAGAACCTCATCGGCGCCGAGCTGGGCGATGGCCTCGCCGCCATCCGCACCCAGGAATTGCGGGCCGCCCGCCGCATCGACGGGGCCGAGCAGTTCTTCACGTCGGCCGTGGACTTCGGCTTCTCCAAGACCGCCGAGGAAACCCTGCGGATCTGGGATCACGAGAAGGTGTTGGGCGACGTGGTGCGCACCCTCCGCACCTTCCGACCCGACGTGATCCTCACGCGCTTCCCGCCCACCAAGGAAGCGGGCCACGGCCACCACACCGCGTCGGCCATGCTGGCCATCGAAGCCTTCAAGGCCGCCGCGGATCCCACCCGGTTCCCCGAGCAGATCCTAGCGGGGCTTCGCCCCTGGCAGGCCACCCGCCTGCTCTGGAACAAATTCCTCTTCACCAACGAGGCTCCCAAACCCGCCCCCGGGAGCCTCACCTTGGACGTAGGAGTCTACGACCCCGCCCTGGGCAAATCCTTCGGCGAGCTGGCGGGCGAAAGCCGCAGCCAGCACCGCAGTCAGGGGTTCGGAGTGCTGGCCCAGCGGGGGCAACGGGAGGAGACCTTCGAGCTGCTCGCGGGCAGCCCCGCCAAAGCCGACCTCTTTGAAGGCATCGACCTCTCCTGGGCCCGCATCCCCGGTGGCCGCAACGTGGCCTCCTTCCTCCGGGAAGCGCGCCAGGGCTTCCGAGCGGATCGGCCCGCCGCCATCCTGCCCCTGCTCCACCGGGCCCTCCTCGCCCTGCGTGCCCTGCCTC
The DNA here is from genome assembly GCA_035255465.1 of Holophagaceae bacterium. Taxonomy (GTDB): domain Bacteria; phylum Acidobacteriota; class Holophagae; order Holophagales; family Holophagaceae; genus JAFDVN01. The sequence goes on along the minus strand of DATEZP010000010.1, from coordinate 14,972 downwards.
CCGAGGCCCAGGCGGATCCACTCGTGCAGACCAAGGCCACCGAGTTGGAGGAGACCCTGCGCGCCGCCGCCGGACTCTGGGTGGAGGCCATCGCCGATCGGCAGCGGGTGGCTCCCGGGGATCCCCTCACCATCCAGGCCGCTGTGCTGGCGCGGGACGCGGCCCTGACCCTGGATTCCATCACCCTCGAAGCCGTCACGCCCGAGGGCATCCACACCCTGGAAGCCCGCGCCACCCACCAGCCCTTGCCCGTGAACGCGCCGCGGAAGGAGGCTTTCACCTTCGCCGTGCCCTCGGCCACGCCCCTGGCCCAACCCCACTGGCTCGGCGGCCCGGGCGCCGCGGCCTGGGCGGGCCTGCCCGAATCCCCCGCCCCCTTCCGTCTGCGGGCCCGGTTCTCCCGCTTGGAAGGTGCCTTCGAAGTCACCGTGCCCGTGCAGTACCGATTCCGGGATCCCGTGCTCGGCGAGCGGTACCAACCCCTGGCCGTGGTGCCGCCCGTGCTCGTGACCTTCACCGAAGGCGTGCAGGTGTTCGATGGCCCCGCGGCCAAGGAGGTCCGGCTCAAGGTGGTGGCCGGCGCGGCCAAACCCGCGGGCCGCCTCCGCCTGCAGGTGCCGGGGGGATGGAAGGTGGAGCCCGCCGAAGCGGCCTTCTCCCTTCCCCAAGCCGGCGCGGAACAGGACTTCACCTTTCGCGTGACGCCGCCCCCCGCCCCGGCTTCCGGCGAACTGCGCGCGGAGGTCGACGGCGGCGCCGGCTTCACACCCGCCCGCGGCCTCACCCGGATCGACCATCCCCACATCCCCCTGCAGACCCTGCTCCCCGAAGCCAAGCTCCGGTTGGAGCGCTTCGAGCTGAAGCACAACGGCCGGCGCATCGGCTACGTCATGGGCGCGGGCGACGACATCCCCCAAGCCCTGCGCCGCATCGGTTACGACGTGGAGCTGCTCTCGGACGAAGCCCTGGCCCGCGAGGATCTCAGTCGCTTCGACGCCATCGTGCTGGGCATCCGCGCCTTCAACACCCGCGCCGCGCTCCAGACCCTCAAGACCCGGCTACACGCCTACGTGGAACAGGGCGGCACCGAGATCGTCCTCTACACCGTGAATACGGGATTCCCCGGCATCAATGCCGCCATGGTGACGGACACCATCGGCCCCTACCCCTTCAAGGTGGGGCGCACCCGCGTCACCGAGGAAACGGCCCCCGTGCGCTTCCTCCAGCCCCAGCACCCCGCCTTCCATTGGCCCAATGAGCTCACGGCCCGGGATTTCGAAGGCTGGGTGCAAGAGCGCAGCCTCTACCACGCCGAAGGTTGGGACGCCCACTACACACCCCTCCTCGGCATGGCCGATGCCGGCGAGAAGGAGGATGGCGGCGCCCTCCTCGTGGCCGACCATGGCAAGGGCCATTACGTGTACACGGGCATCTCCTTCTTCCGGCAACTGCCGGACGGTGTGCCCGGCGCCACGCGCCTGTTCGCCAACCTGCTGGCCTTGGGGAGCCACAAATGAAAAGGACTCACCACCAAGACGCCCGTCGCGCTCCTGTCTCGTGTATCGGCGGAGCCGATCCCGAGAAGGCACCAAGGAAAGACGAGAAGAGCCTACTGAGTGTCGGCTTTTGCTTTTCTTGGTGCCTTGGTGTCTTGGCGGTGATCCCTGCTTTCAACGTGACCCCATGATCGAACCCCACTACGAGCCCCCGCCGCCCCTCATGGGCACCTGGCCCAAGCTCTATGCCGCGGTGATCGGCACGCTGCTCCTCTGCATCGTCCTCTTCCGCCTCTTTGGCCGGTACTTCTCGTGAGCCGGCTCGATTGGTTCGTCCTCGGGGCCTCGCTGCTCTTCGTCGTGCTCTGGGGCCTCCATAAGGGGCGGGGCGCGAAGACGGGCGAAAGCTACATCGGCGGGGGCCGCGACCACCAGTGGTGGCTCATCGGGCTCTCCATCATCGCCACCCAGACCAGCGCCATCACCTTCCTCTCCACCCCCGGCCAGGCCTACGTGGATGGCATGCGCTTCGTGCAGTTCTACTTCGGCCTGCCCCTGGCCGCCGTGGTGCTCTCCATCACCGCCATCCCGCTCTTCCACCGCCTCAAGGCGAGCACCGCCTACGAGATCCTGGAGAACCGCTTCGACCTGAAAACTCGGCTCCTGGCGGCCATCCTCTTCCTCATCCAGCGGGGCCTCGCCGTGGGGCTGACCATCTACGCGCCGGCCCTCGTCCTCTCCGTGCTGCTGGGGTGGAACCTCCACGTCAACATCCTGCTCGTGGGCACCTTGGTGATGATCTACACCGTCACCGGCGGCACCAAGGCCGTGGCCTGGGCCCACAGCTCCCAGATGGTGATCATCTCCCTGGGCATGATCCTGGCGGGGGTGATGACGGCCCAGCGCCTGCCCGCCCACGTGAGCCTGGGCGACGCCCTCCACGTGGCCGGCGGTTTGGGCCGCCTCAACGCCATCGACACCCACTTCGACCTGCACAATCGCTACAACCTCTGGTCGGGCCTCATCGGCGGCTTCTTCCTGATGCTCTCCTACTTCGGCACGGATCAAAGCCAGGTGCAGCGCTACCTCGCGGGTAGCTCCGTCACCCAGAGCCGGCTGGGCCTGCTGCTGAACGGCATGATCAAGGTGCCCATGCAGTTCCTCATCCTGCTGTTGGGCTCCCTGGTTTTCGTGTTCTACCAATTCCACACGCCGCCCATCTTCTTCAACCCCGGCCCCGTGAAGGAAGTGATGGCGGGCCCCGACGCAGGCGCCTACCGGCAGCTCGAAACCGAATTCGCGAAAGCGCGGGCGCGTCAGTCCATCAAAGCGGAAGCCTACGTGCTCGCGCGGCACGGTGGCGACGCGGCCACCATGGCCACCGCCAAGGCGGACCTCCAGCAGGCCCACGCCGAGAGCGAGGCCCTCCGCGGCCAGGCGGTGAAGCTGATCCAGAAGGCCAACCCCGGCACCAACCCCAGCGACACGAACTACATCTTCCTCACCTACGTCCTCAGCAGCCTGCCCGCGGGGCTCATCGGGCTCGTGCTGGCCGCGGTGTTCTCCGGTTCCATGTCCTCCATGTCTGGGGAGATCAGCGCCCTGGGCGCCACCACCGTGGTGGATCTCTGGCGGCGCCTCCTCCGGGGCAGCGGGGGTCAACGGGAGGTGTGGGTGGGCCGCTTCGCCACCTTCGCCTGGGGCTGCTTCGCCATGGCCTTCGCCGAATACGCCGCGCGATTGGGATCCCTCATCGAGGCCGTGAACATCCTCGGCAGCCTCTTCTACGGCACCATACTCGGCATCTTTCTCGTGGCCTTCTACGTGAAACGCGTGAAGGGGGGCACGGCCTTCTGGGCGGCCCTCGTCGCCGAGGCGGTGGTGCTGCTCTGCTTCGCGTTCACGGGCATTCCCTTCCTTTGGTACAACGTCATCGGCTGCGTGTGCGTCGTGCTGTTCGCCCTGCTCTTCCAAGCCCTCGCGCCGGCAATCCCCGGCGACGAGATCCCCGTCCCCACCGCCTGACCTCGAAGGAGCCCTCCATGAAGCCCACCGCCCTCCTCCTCGCCGCCGCCACCCTGGCCCTGCAGGCGCAAGCCCCGGCACCCGCCGCCAAACCGGCCCCCACGCCCACCTTCGCCCTGAGCTTCAACCGCAACCTCGCCACCGTGGAAAGCGAGGCGGTGTCCGCCGTGGAGGCCATGCCCGAAGCCACTTTCCACTTCGCCCCCAGCCAAGGCGAATTCAAAGGCGTGAAGACCTTCGCCCAACAGGCCAAGCACATCGCCTCCGTGAACATCGCCATCGCCGCGGCCCTGCTGGAGGAAAAGCCCACCCTGGATCCGGGTGGTGAGAATGGCCCCGAGGCCATGAAGACCAAGGCCGAAGTGGTGAAGTACCTGAAGGACTCCTTCGCCTACCTCCACAAGGCCATGGATTCCCTCACGGAAGCCAACATCCTCGGCCTCGTGAAGAGCCCCTGGGGGGAAGGCAAGGGCACCCGCCTGGGCTTCGCCACCATCGGGGTGAGCCATGGCTTCGATCACTACGGCCAAATCGCCGTGTACCTCCGCCTGAACGGCATCGTGCCCCCCGCCAGCCGCGGCTAATTAAAACGACCTCCGAGTCCGATCCCACCCGGTTCCCCCCGGGTGTACCCTTTCCCCCCTTCAAGGAGAGTCCCATGCGCAAGTCCGCCTTCCCCCTCATGTTCCTCCTGGCCGCCGGCCTCGCCGCCCAGGCTCCCGCCCCCGCCCCGAAGCCGGCCGCCGAACCCAGCGTCGGCGCCGCCCTGGATGCCACCTTCCAGTGGGTGTCCGGCCAGTTCATCCCCGCCGCCGAGGCCATGCCCGAAGACAAGTACGACTGGGCCCCCACGGCCGGCGAGTTCAAGGGCGTGAAGACCTTCGCCCAGCAGGTGAAGCACATCGCCGCCGTGAACTACATGCTCGGCGCCCACCTCCTGGGCGAGAAGCCCCCCGTCGAGGTCGGCAACCCCGAGATGGGCCCCGACAACCTCAAGACCAAGGCCGACATCATGAAGTACCTCAAGGACTCCTACGCCTACGCCCACAAGGCGGTCCAGGGCATCTCCACCGCCCATGCCACCAAGCCCCTGAAGAACCCCTTCGCCCCCGGGGACCTCACCCCCGCCGGCGTCGCCAACCTCATGGCCTTCCACGGCATGGACCACTACGGCCAAATGGTGGAGTACCTCCGCATGAACGGCATCATCCCCCCCGCCAGCCGCCCCCGGCCCGCGGCGGCGCCCGCGCATTGAGCTTCGAACCTAAAACGAAGAACTGAATCACCACCAAGACACCAAGACACCAAGAAAAGCAAAGGCGGAGTCATGCCCAGGCACGCTTTTCTTGGTGTCTTGGTGTCTTGGTGGTTCGATTTTTCTTAGAGCGTCTTCATGTCCAGCACGAAGCGGTAGCGCACATCGGACTTCATCATGCGCTCGTAGGCCTCGTTGACCTTCTGGACCGGGATCAGCTCGATGTCGGACACGACGCCGTGCTCGGCGCAGAAGTCGAGCATCTCCTGGGTCTCCTGGATGCCGCCGATGAGGGAGCCCGTGAGCACCTTGCGGCCGCCGATGAGGCTGAGGGCCCCGACCTTGGCGGGCTCCGGGGGCACGCCCAGCAGCACCATGGCGCCGTCGAGGCGGAGGAGCCCGAGGTAGGCGTTGAGGTCGTGGGGGGCGCTGATGGTGTCGATGATGACGTCGAAGGCGCCGGCGAGCCGTTGGAAGGTAGCCTTGTCCGTGGTGAGTCCGAAGCCCGTGGCGCCGAGCTTGCGGGCGTCGGCTTCCTTGGCGGCGGAGGTGCTGAGCATGGTCACCTCGGCGCCCATGGCGGCGGCCAGCTTCACGGCCATGTGGCCCAGCCCGCCGAGACCCACGACGCCCACCTTGGTGCCCTTGCCCACCTTCCAGTGGCGCAGGGGGGAGTAGGTGGTGATGCCCGCGCAGAGCAGGGGCGCGGCCGCCGCCAGGTCCAGCTTGGGGCTCACCTTCAGGGTGAAGGCCTCGTCCACCACGATGCTGGACGAATAGCCGCCGTAGGTGGGCGTCCGCTTGTCCATCTCCGTGCTGTTGTAGGACCAGGCGCAGCCCGCAACGCAGAACTGTTCCAGGTGCTGGGCGCAGCTGGGGCAGGTGCGGCAGCTGTCCACCATGCAGCCCACGCCGGCCAGGTCGCCCACCTTGAAACCCTTCACCTCCGCGCCCACGGCGGTCACCTTCCCCACGATCTCGTGGCCGGGGACCATGGGGTACATGGAGCGGCCCCACTCGTCGCGCACCTGGTGGATGTCGGAGTGGCAAACGCCGCAGTAGTGGATGTCGATGACCACGTCTTTCGGCCCCGGTTCCCGGCGGGGGATCTCGTGGGCCACGAGGGGCGAGGTGGCGGAGAGGGCGGCGAAGGCCTTGGCGGTGGTCATGGGGTGCTCCTGGCCTGAATGGTACCGGCCCGCGCCCAGGCCCCGCATTCCCAGGTCTGGACAGGGGTCAGGTCAATTCCACCGGGCCCTTCTTCCCTTCAGGACTGACGATTCCGGCTCAGGGCGGGTGCCCTAGATCACATTCGGGACCCACGCATCCTTTGGACGGTGCATCTTAGGGACATGGAACGTTGGGCCCAAGCTCCGCTCTTCCGTGGCATCACGGGCGCCTCTTTCGAGAGGCTCGCAGCCATGAAGGAGCCTCTCACTCTGAAACGGAAGGAACTCCTCTACCACCGCGGGGAGCCCTGCAAGGGCTTCTACGTGCTGGTGAAGGGGCGCATCCGCCTCAGCTACCCCGCCTCCGAGACGGCCAAGGCGGCCACGCTCCGCCTCGTCTCCCCCGTGCAGACCTTCGGCGAGACCGCGCTCTTCAGCGGCGAAACCTACTACGCCACCGCCGAGGCCCTGGAGGATTCCAAGCTCTTCTTCTGGCCCATCCAGCCCTTCCTCGCGGCCCTCTCCCAGGACATGGAATTGAACCTGGGGCTCCACCACGCCCAGGCCCTCTACATCCGCAACCTCGCGCAAAAGCTCCACCGCGTGGAAGCCGAGGACGCGCAGACCCGCCTCATGGAATGGCTGCAGGAGCACGCCCGCCCCGGCCTCGCCTTCCGCCTCGACATCCCCAAGGGCCTGCTCGCCGAGGAACTGGGCATGGCCCGGGAAACCCTCAGCCGCCAACTCCGCAAGCTCCAAGATCAGGGCATCTTGCGCATGGAGGGCACCCGCCTCACCCTGGTCCAGCCCGGGTTGACCGCTGGCCAAGGGTCCGCGTGAGCGACGCGCGCACCCCCCTCGAGCGCTTCTGATGGATCCCCGCGCCGTATTCCTGGGGCCCCAAGGCCAGAACGCCGATGCCCAGGAACGGATGTTTCTGGATGCCATCCGAGATCACGTGCACTGGCGACGGAGCTTCCATCCCGGGGACCCCGACGCGGTGGATCCCGTCATCCAGCTGGATCGCGATTTCCTGATGACCCAGGCCCGCACCGAGGCCGCCCTGCGCCGGCTCCTCGCGCGGCTCAAGGGCTCCGCCCCCGTGCACAGCCCCCGCTACCTGGGCCACATGGTGGGCGACACCCTGCTCCCCGCCCAGGTGGGCTACCTGGCGGCGATGCTCTACAACCCCAACAACGTGGCCCAGGAGGCCAGCCCCGTCACCAGTGAGCTGGAGCTCGAGGTGGGCCGCGACCTCTGCGAGCTGCTGGGCTTCGATCCCGAGGCGGGCTTCGCCCACCTCTGCAGCGGCGGCACCGTGGCCAACCTGGAGGCCCTGTGGGCCTACCGGAACCTGGCCCGGCGCGGCGGCGCGGGGTTCGGCCGTTTGACGATGGACGAGCTGCTGGCGGGCACCCCCGGTGAAGGCCCCGAACCCGAGTGGGCCGTGCTCGTGCCGAGCACCGCCCACTACTCCTGGGCCAAGAGCGTGGACCTCCTGGGGATGCCGCCCCGGGCCCTCGTGAAGGTGGCGGTGGACGCCTCCCTGCGCATGGACCCCGCCGACCTCACCGCGCAGCTCGAGCGCCTCGCCGCCGAGGGCCGCCCCGTGCTCGCCTGCGTGGCCGTGGTGGGTACCACCGAGGGCGGCGGCCTCGATCCGTTGCCGGAGATCCTCGCCGCCCGCGAAGCCTTCCGCGCCAAGCACGGCGCCACCTTCTTCATCCACGCCGACGCGGCCTACGGCGGCTACGCCCGGGCCCTCGTGAGGAATCCCAAAGGCGGATTGCTGAATCTCGAAGGCCTGCGCCAACTGGTGCCGGACGCCACCCCCGCCCAGCTGGGCGCCCTCGCGGCCCTCTCGGAAGTGGATGGCGCCACGGTGGATCCCCACAAGCTCGGCTACATCCCCTACCCCGCCGGAGCCATCGCCTTCAAGGACAAGCGGGTGCGCACCGCCGTGGCGAGCCCCGCCGCTTACATCAACCAGGGCAACCCCGATCACCCGGGCACCTACGCCCTGGAGGGCAGTCGCCCCGGCGCCGCCGTGGCCGCCTGCTGGATGGCCCACCGGGCCGTGAGTCTGGACGCCGCCGGCTACGGCCGCATCCTCGGCGAGAGCCTGCGCACCTCCCGCGGCATGGCGGAGCTGCTGGATGGCAAGGCCTTCGGCCGCGCCACCGCGCACTTGCTCACGCCCCCGGACCTCGACGTCATCCTCTTCGCCTTCACCGAAGGCGGCCCCTGCACCCTGGAGGCGCTCAACGCCCTCAGCGCCAAGGTGCTCGCGGCCTTCAACCCCGGCGGCCAGGGGCCCTTCGCCTTCACGAGCACGGTGCTGCGCGCGGGCGTCCACGGCCCTGGCGTGAAGCCCTTCCTGGCGCGCCTCGGCGCGGATCCCGCCACCTGGGAAGGGGATGCCCAGCTGCTGGTGCTACGCTCCACGATGATGACCCCCTTCGTCTCCGATCCGGAGCTGAAGGCCTTCTACCGGGCGGAACTCCGCGCCGCCCTCGCCAAGGTGCTGGCATGAGCGTGCTGCCCCGACCCCTGAACTTCCGAGCCCTGCTCCCCGCGGAGCACGGCACCTGGGCCCTGCTCCTCCTCCCCGTCGGCGTAGGCTTGGCCCTGCGGCCCGGGCTCGGTTCCGGCGCCATCGCGCTGCTGGGGCTCTCCGGCCTCCTGCTGCGGGAGCCCCTGGCGCGCTTCCGGGCGGGTGCCCGGGTGCCGACCGCCACGGCCATTCCCGCGCTCGGCGCCGCCGTGGGCCTGGGCCTCCTCGGGGCCCGGAGCGCCTGGATCGCCCTGCCCTGGCTGGGCACTGCGGGCCTGCTCGCCACCCTCGCCCTCGCCCGACCCCGCAAGGATCAGCGCAGCTGGCTGCCCGAGGCCATGGGCGCGTTGGCCTTCAGCCTCCTGCTGCCCGCCATGCTCCAGGCCCAAGGTGCGCCGCTGCCCGAAGCCCTGCGGGCCTGGGCCCCCCTGGCCCCCACGCTCCTCGCCAGCCTGGCCTTCGTGCGCCTGCGCCTCAAAGGCCCACTCGATCGCTCGGATCTGATCCGCGCCCTGGCCTGGCAGGGCCTCGCCTTCAGCGCCGCCTTCCTCCTCCCCTCTCCCGTATCCAAGCTATGGGCCCTCTGGTGCGTCCTCGGCCTCATTCGCCCCTTCCTCCATCGCCGCCTCGTGGCGCGGGAGCCCGGCCCGCGCACGGCCGGCGTGGAAGAGCTGCTGCACCTGACCCTGAGCGGAGTCCTGCTCAGCCTGATCCGATAGGGACTCCCATGACCGCCACCGTCTTTCCTGGTTCCTCCAAGCTCGCGCTCATCCAAGGGTGGTTCCCCGAAGGGGGCGATGGCCTCGCGGGAGCCTTCGCCTCGGCGGGTGGCGCCGGCGTGTTGCGCCTGCCCGCGTTCCCGGATCCCGAGGAGCTGCGCGCGCGGATCCGCGCCCTGCACCTTTCTCCCGGCTCGCTGTTGGGCCTCGACGTGCGCGGCCTCCGGGGCCAGGTCCGGTCGGCCCTGGAAGCCGCGCGGGAAGAGGGCGCCACCTTCCTCGTCCACGGCCCCTCGGTACCCGATTCCCTGCGGAAGGCCTGGGAAGGGCTGGACCTCCGACGCTTCGCCCTGGCTTCCGGCGAAGCCGAGGCCCGCCAGGCCCTCGACGCCCAGCCCGATGCCCTCGTGCTCGAAGGCCTCGGCACCTGGTTCGATTCCCTGCGCGCCAGCTGCCGCCTGCCCATGCTCGGCAGCCTGGACGCCGCGCTGGAGGACGGCCGCGAATGGATGAAGCGGGGCCTCGATGGCTTCAGCTTCCGCTCCCCCAAGGCCCTGCGCGACGCCAGCGACCTCTTCGCCGAGCTGCGCCAGAAGCTGGAGGCCCGCTTCCCCAAAGCCCTCGCGGCGACGCCGGAGCCCCTACCCCGCCTGCGCATCGGGAAGTTGGACCTGCCCTATCCGATCATCCAGGGCGGCATGGGTGTGGGCGTGTCCTGGTCCCACCTCGCGGGCGCCGTGGCGGAGACGGGCTGCGTGGGCATCGTGAGTGCCATCGGCACCGCCTACGGCCATCCCGAGGGCGTCACCTTCGCCCAGGGTCGGCCCGTGGGACCCGCGAACCTCAACCATGGCCCCGCCCTGGCCCGCCTCATCCGTGACGCCCGGGATCTGGCCAAGGGCCACGGCGCCGTGGGCATCAACGCGCTCTGCGCCATCGAGGACTACGACCGCGTGGTGCGCGAGGGCGTGGAAGCCGGCGCGCAACTCGTCATCAGCGGCGCGGGCCTGCCCCTCAAGCTCCCGGAGTTGGCGGGCGACGCGGCCATCGTGCCCATCGTCTCCAGCGCCCGGGCCCTGAAGCTGCTCTGCAAGACCTGGGAGCGCAAGTACCACCGCCTGCCCGACGCCGTGGTGCTGGAGGGCCCCCTCTCCGGCGGCCACCAGGGCTACTCCGTGGAGCAGTGCGCGGATCCCGCCTTCTCCCTGGAGTCCATCCTCCCCGAGGTGCTGGCGGAGCGGGACCTCTGGGGCACCTTCCCCGTGATCGTGGCCGGCGGCATCTGGGATGGCGCCGACATCCGCCGCTTCCTCGCCCTGGGCGCCGGAGGCGTGCAGATGGGCACCCGCTTCATCGGCACCCATGAGTGCGATGCAGCTCCCCACTTCAAGGACGTGATCCTCCGCTCCCGCCCCGAGGACATCAGCCTCATCAAGAGCCCCGTGGGCATGCCCGCCCGGGCCGTCCACACCCCCCTGCTGGACCATGTGGCCGACGGCTCCGCCCCCGCCATCAAGTGCATCAGCAACTGCCTCCTGCCCTGCAGCCGGGGCGAAGGGGCCCGGGGCGCCGGCTACTGCATCGCCGACCGCCTGGCCGACGCCCACCTGGGGGATGTGGAAAATGGCCTTTACTTCACTGGATCCAACGGTTGGAGGCTCCAGGAATTGGTCAGCGTCCGAGAGCTGGTGGAGGAGCTCACGGGAGATTACGGGCTCACGGCCCGCGGTTGAGACCGGGTCGCCCCTAAAACCCTTCAACAGATCAGGGACTCCGGTACGCTGGATTCCAGTTATCCAGCGCTCCCCTGGAGCGCTGTCCCATTCAGGCGCTCCGCGCCTTCCTGGAACTGGAACCTTCATGATCTTCTCCTCCGCTTCCGCCTACGCCCTCCGGGCCCTGGCCGCCCTGCCCGAGGACGGAACCTTCGTGATGGCCAAGGACCTCGCCGAGCAACTCGGCCTGCCCGGCCCCTACCTCGCCAAGGTCCTCCAGGGCCTCGTGCAGGGCGGCATGCTGGAGAGCGTGCGCGGCCCCAAGGGCGGGTTCCGCCTGGCCCGGGAAACCGGGAAGATCACGGTGGAGGAGGTGGTGCACCTCCTGGATGGCGAAGATACCTTCAAGGCCTGCGTCATGGGCTTCCCCGAGTGCTCGAACGAACAGCCCTGCCCCATGCATGACGCTTGGACGGCCGTGAAAGAGCAGATGGCCTCCTCCATGACCAACGCCACCATCGCGCACCTGAAGCAGGTCACCCGCGCCCGGGGCTTTGCCGTGAATCCAGGCGTGGCCGGCCTGAAAGGGCCCAAACCGTTGTGACCTGAGGCAAATTCGCCTCGCACCATAAAGACTGTTGCATCTGGGATTAATCGGAAGATCCTGTGACTCTGGACTTCCGATGCAAAACCCGGCCCTCCTGCGACGACTTGATCTCCAGCTGCGCCCCTTGATCCGGGCGGTGCTCACGGTGCTCGTCGTGGTGGCCTCCGTGATGGCCGGAAGCCGTGCCGGCCGCTGGCTGGATCCCGCCCTCCTGGGCTATCTGCTCTCGGCCCTCTTCGCCATTTTCGGCATCGCCTACCGGTACTGGTCCTGGGTGGAGCGCCCGGCCACCGCCATGTACTTCCGCCACAGCGTGGCCCGGCTCCTCACGCCCAAGGGCCTGCTCGAAGTGCCCCGCCTCGGGCTGCTGGCCCTGGATCAGCTCTTCCTCCAGCGCTTCATCGAGCGCCGCTCCATCAAACGCTGGGGCGCCCACGCCCTCATCGCCTGGGGCTGCCTGCTCGGCTTCGCCGTGACCTTCCCCCTCGTCTTCGGCTGGGTGCGTTTCACCTCCCACGGCCTCGACGTCACCCGCTACCAGGCTTGGGTCTTCGGCTTCCCCGCCGGCGACTTCCCCTTGGATTCCCCCGTGGCCTGGCTCACCTTCCACGTGCTGGACGTGGCCGCCGTCATGGTGATCACCGGCTGCCTGTTGGCCTTCATCCGCCGCCGCCAGGACGAGGGCGACATGGCCACCCAGCGCTTCGATCTGGACATCGCCCCCCTGCTGCTCCTCCTCGCGGTGAGCATCACGGGGCTCATGCTCACGGCCTCGGAAAAATTCCTCCAGGGCCGCAACTTCGGAACCCTCGCGTACCTGCATGAGCTGTCCGTGATCTTGCTCCTGCTGAGCCTCCCCTTCGGCAAGCTCTTCCACATCGTGCAGCGCCCGGCCCAGCTGGGCGTGAGCTTCTACAAGGCCGATGGCGAACAGGAAGGCCGCCTGCCCTGCAAAGCCTGCGGCGATCCCTTCATCCGCGCCAACCAGCGGCGGGACCTTGGCGAGCTCTTCAAGCGCCTGGACCTGGATGAGGCCCGACATTCCAAAGAAGTCCACCACCTGGACCTCTGCCCCAGGTGCAAGCGCCGCCTCATGGCCAAGGCCCAGAGCGTGCGCCTGGGCGGGGCCTTCGATCCCTTCCACGACGCCCCGGAGATGGTCCTCCCCATCGACGATCCCACCACGATGAGGCTCTGAGATGGCGCGCACCCCCCTCACGCTCGACGCCCTGCGAATCACCTACGGCCCCCACCTCAACCTGGCCCCTCCCGGTGGCTGGGATGCGGATCCCGAGCCCGACAAGCTCGTGAAGACCCACTGCTGCTTCTGCGGTCAGCAGTGCGGCATCCAGCTCAAGGTGAAGGGCAACGACGTCATCGGCTTCGAGCCCTGGGAGGATTTCCCCTTCAACGAGGGGAAGCTCTGTCCCAAGGGCGTGAAGCGCTACCTCCAGGGCAACCACCCGGACCGCCTCACGAAGGCCCTCGTCCGCACCGACCAGGGTTTCCAGGAGACCGATTGGAATGCGGCCATGGACCGCGTCGTGAAGGGCATCCAGGAGGTCCAGTCCAAGCACGGCAAGGACGCCTTCGCCGTGCTCTCGGGCGTCTCCATGTCCAACGAGAAGAGCTACCTCACGGGCAAGTTCGCCCGCCTCGCCCTTGGCACGAAGAACCTCGACTACAACGGGCGCCTCTGCATGGTGAGCGCCGGCACCGCGAACAAGAAGACCTTCGGCATCGACCGCGCCGGCAACGCCTGGGCGGACATCGAAGGCGCCGAAGTGATCTGGGTGCAGGGCTCCAACATCGCCGAGTGCAGCCCCATCACCACCGACTACATCTGGCGGGCCCGGGACCGCGGGGCCAAGCTCATCATGGTCGATCCCCGCATCACGCCCCTGGGCCGCACCGCGGATCTCATGCTGCCCCTGAAACCGGGCTCCGACCTCGCCCTCACCAACGCCGTGCTGCACCTCCTGAACAAGTGGGGGATGGTGGACCGCGCCTTCCTGGACGCCCACACCACGGGCTTCGACGCCGCCTTGGAGGCCGTGAAGGACTGCACGCCCGAGTGGGCTAGCGGGCTCACGGGCCTGCCCGTGGAGGCCATCGAGAAGGCTGCGCGGATGTGGGGCGAGGCGAAGACGAGCTTCCTCCTCCACGCCCGCGGCATCGAGCACCAGAGCAAGGGCGTGGAGAACTGCCTGTCCGCCCAGAACATCGTGCTGGCCACGGGCCGCATCGGCAGGCCCTCCTGCGGCTACGCCACCATCACAGGCCAGGGCAACGGCCAGGGCGGCCGCGAGCAGGGCCACAAGTGCGACCAGCTTCCGGGCAACCGCGACATCGAAAACCCCGAGCACCGCGCCCACGTTTGCACGGTGTGGGGCTGCACGGACGAGGAGCTGCCCCGCAAGGGGCTCAGCGCCCAGGAGATCATGAACGCCATCCACGCGGGCGAGATCAAGGGCCTCCTCCTGCTCTGCTTCAACCCCCTCGTGAGCCTGCCCGACACGGAATACACCCGCGAGGCCCTGTCGAAACTCGAGTTCTTCGTCTGCCTGGACTTCTTCCTCAGCGAGAGCGCCCAGCACGCGGACGTGGTGCTGCCCTCCGCCCTGCACGAGGAGGACGAGGGCACGTCCACCTCTGCCGAAGGCCGCGTCATCAAACTCAACAAGGCCGTGGAGCCCCCGGGCGACGCCCGCCCCGACTGGGCCATCCAGTTGGAGATCGCCCAGCGCCTGGGCCAGGGCAAGTTCTTCGATCACCTCAAGGGGCCCGAGGACATCTTCAACGAGCTGCGCAAGGCCAGCAGCGGCGGCACCGCCGACTATGCCGGCATCACCTGGAAGCGGGTGGTGGATGAGATGGGCGTGTTCTGGCCCTGCCCCACGGAAGGCCATCCCGGGACGCCCCGCCTCTTCGAAGGGGGGAAGTTCTACCACGCGGACGGCAAGGCCCACCTTCAGGCCACGCCCTGGCGGCCGGCCATGGAAGTGGTGGACGCCGACTTCCCCGTGTGGCTCACCACGGGCCGCACCGTCTTCCATTTCCTCAGCGGCACCCAGACCCGGCGCATCGGCTTCCTCGTGGAGCAGTGCCCCCATCCCTACCTGGAGATCCACCCGCGCCTGGCCGAGAAATACGGAATCGCGGAAGGCGACCCCGTGGAGATCAGCTCCCGCCGCGGCACCCTCGTGCTGCCGGCCAAGGTGGTGAAGACCATCCGCCCGGACACGGTCTTCATCCCCTACCACTGGCCCGGCGCCCTCTCCGCCAACCGCCTGACGGCCCGCCACCTGGACCCGGTGAGCAAGATCCCCGAGTTCAAGGTAAGCGCTGTCCGGATCCAGAAGACCACGCCGGACCGCTTCAGCCCGGAGCTCGCAGAGCTCCAGCGCATGGCCTACCTGGCCCGCACCAACC
>DATEZP010000009.1:0-46222 GCA_035255465.1 Holophagaceae bacterium | reverse complement strand
AACTCTTTAGAACCAACCCCTAAAGGCTGATTCACAAATTATTCTGGTTTTTGTACGAACTTCCTAAGGTCGCCACCGAAGCGGCTTCCCGAAAGCTCAAAGGTTCTTCCTATTCTCTATCCGGTTGTCAAAGATGCCTGCCGCGCCTTCCAGCGCTCCCTGGTGGCCTCAACCGCCCAGGAAATTCAGATTACCAGCGCGCAGAGAGAACGCAAGCGGAAATTTTCTACGGAGCCTTCGATCCCTTGTCCTGCCTGGCAATCCGCTTGATAACACGAGCGTTCCGAGCGGCTCCATCCCCCACGAGACCACGCCCGATTCAGCCAGGGGCCTGAACTACAATCCCCATGGGGGATCGCATGGACGTGCACGTCATCGGGGCCGGTCTGGCCGGTTCGGAAGCGGCTTGGCAGCTGGCAAGCCGGGGATGGAAGGTGACGCTCTTCGAAATGCGCCCGCATCATCCGACTCCCGCGCACACGACGGGCGGCGCCGCGGAAATGGTGTGCTCCAACTCCTTCAAGAGCGACGATCCCAACAGCGCCACGGGCATCCTCAAGGCCGAGATGGCGCGCATGGACTCGCTGATCCTGCGCTGCGCCCAGGCCACGCGCGTGCCCGCGGGCAACAGCCTCGCCGTGGATCGGGAGGCGTTCAGCGCCAAGGTCACAGACGCGTTGCGCAGCCATCCCAACATCACTTGGTCCGAGTCGCTGGTGGAGCGGCCAACACCAGGCATTCCCACGATCATCGCCACGGGCCCCCTCACGGCGGACCCGCTCTCCCAATGGCTGGCCACGCTCACGGGCAGCGAACGCCTCCACTTCTACGACGCCATCGCGCCCATCATCGCGAAGGACAGCATCGACATGTCCATCGCGTGGATGGCGGCCCGCTACGACAAGGGCGATCCCGATTTCATCAACTGCCCCCTCAATGAAGCGGAGTACAACGCCTTCGTGGACGCGGTGCTCGCTGCGGAGAAGGCGGCCCTCCACGACTTCGACACGCCCTACTTCGAAGCGTGCCTGCCCATTGAAGTGATGGCGGAACGTGGGCGCGAGACCCTGCGATTCGGCCCCATGAAGCCCATCGGCCTGGATGATCCGCGAACGGGGCGCTATCCCTACGCGGCCGTGCAGCTCCGCCAGGACACGCTGGCCGGGGACCACTTCAACATGGTGGGCTTCCAGAACCGCATGAAGTGGGGCGCCCAGGCCGAGGTGTTCCGTCTCATCCCCGGGCTCCAGCACGCGGAGTTCGTGCGCTTCGGCTCCATCCATCGCAATACGTATGTGCAGGCCCCCAAGGTGCTGGATGCCACCCTCGCCGTGAAGGAGCACCCCGAGCTGTGGATCGCCGGGCAGCTCAGCGGCGTGGAAGGCTACCTTGAGAGCGCCGCCGGTGGCCTGGCCGCGGCCTTCTTCGTGGACCGCGCGCTGCGGAGCCAGGCTGCGATCCCCTTTCCCCGGGAGACTGTGCTCGGTTCCCTCCTCCACTACCTGGCTCACGCGAACCTCAAGGACTTCGGCCCCACCAACGCCATGCTGGGGCTGCTTCCGGAGTTGCCCGAGGGCACCGTGGATGCGCGCAGCGCCAAAAAGGCCGGCGGCCGTGCGGGACTCAAGCAAGCCAAGGGTGCCGCCCATCGCGAGCGGGCCCTCGCCGCCCTGGAATCCTTCCTGAAAGCCTCGGAGTGATCGCATGAAGAAGCCCCTCATCTGGACCCTCGGCCTGGGCCTGCTGGTGATCGGAGGTGGGCTCATCCTGGCCCAGCGGGGCGCCGCCGTGGCGGCAGCCGACGAGGATGCCCCGCTCTTCGCCACCCAGCCCCAGGGGCTGGGTCGGCTCCTTCAGTTGCAGGCGAAGGAACCCCTCCGGGGCGTGCGGTGGTTGCCTCCCATGAGCGGGGGCTGGTCCCTGTGCCAGGTGAGCACGCAATCCGATCGCCAGGTGCTGACCCTCTTCCAGGGCGGCCAGCTGGCCCGCACCTTCTCCCTGCCGCGATTGCAGGGCACCACCGAGGGCTTTTACCGGCAGGCCGAAATCCGCGAAGCCGCGATGGCGGGCGACACCCTGCTCCTCCTCGTGAAGGCCGAAGGCGCGCGAAGGGACACCGCGGTGGTGATGGCCCTCAGCCTGGAGGGCGATCTGCGCTGGGCCCACCAGACCCAGGCCGACCATCTGACCCTCAGCGAGGGCTCGGTGTGGGCCTGGGGGTCCAGTGGAGCCCAGCGCCTGCCGATCGCCCTGGCCAAGGGCGAGCAGCCGAGCCCCAAAAACGAACGGTCGGGCCTCCCGGAGCCCCTCATCTGGCCCTATGAAGCCGCGAATCCCATCGCCTTGCTGCCCACCTCCGCGGGATTACTCGTGGCCCACGGGAAAGGACTGAGCGCCTGGCGCAGTGAATCAGGCTGGATCCACACGCCCGCGCCAACGCCTTCCCCCCTGGGATTCCCCGTGCCCAAAGGCGTCGTGACGCACTGCGGGAACACCATCTATTGGCAGCCGGAGCCTGGCGCCTTGCTGAAGGTGACGCCCGAAGGGACCGTGGTCGGCCCCGAAGCCCTGCCCACCCCCGAGCCTGAGGAGAAGGACGCGGCCTTGCTGAACCTGCTCGGCTGCGACGCCGAAGGCCGCCTCTGGTTCGCCCTGGCTGCTCCGACGCTGGCGCCTCAGCCTGTGGCTCCAGCCCAACTTGCAACAGCGCCTTCCACGGATTCGCCCGTGACACCCCCGGCCACCTTGACCGTGGAAACCCGCCTCGCCTACGAGGCCCACCTCAAGGGGCCCCTGGATCGGATCTACATCTGGAAGCCCGGCGACAAAGCCCTTCGCTGCGTCATCTGGTCGAAGGCCTGGCCCACCCTCGGCGCCCCCGCCCCCCTCGCGGTCCCCACCGCGGAGGTGGACCTCCGTCCCGAGGCGCAGGGCCTCCTGCTCGGGACCGATCAGGACCGCTGGTGGCTGCCCCTGAAGGCCCTACCCTAGGAAGTCGAAGAGGTTCGTCTTCCCGATCTTCGCCAGGCTGCTGAGGGTGACCTGCTGGTTCGTCTGATCCTGGGTGTACTGGGTGACGGCCGTGGGAATGTCCGTGGCTTCGACGGTGTCCTGGATGCCCTGGAGGGTGAGGTTGTAGCTGGAGATGCTGTCCTGCAGGGAGAGCAGGCCCGCCTGCCTCCCGCCCACATCCGTCGTCGCGGTGGTGATGCGGGGCAGGATGTTCTTGAGGTTGGTGACGGCGCCCTGGATCAACGCCTGGTTGTTGGTTCGGAGCCCATCCCGCAGATCCGTCACCTGCTGGAACAGATCCGTGGCGCTCCCCTGCCCGCCGGGGCCGAAGAAGACGGAGTCCCCCGCGAGATTGGTATCCACCGAGGCGCTGGCGGAAATGTCCATCTTGATGACGCCCGAATTGCCCGCGTAGGTGATCGGACCCGCCGACGGACCGCTGAAGGGCGTCGTCAGCGTGGCGCTGCCCGCGAAGAGGTACTTGCCCTGCTCCTGGGTATTGGCGTTGGTCAGGAGGTTGGACCGGATCGCATCGATCTCCTGCGCGAGGTGCATGCGGGGAATGCCCCCGTTGCTGGCGTCCAGCGACTGTGGGCCGAGCTCGATGAGCCGCTGGAGGTCGTTGGTGACGCTGTCCAGGGCGGTCTCGGTTCCCGAGAGGAAGCTGGCGGCCGATTGGATCTGTTTGAGGTAGCTCTCGTTCGTGCCGATGGAGGTGTTGAAGTCGAGGATGAGGGCCGCGCCGGTGGGATCGTCCATGGGCTCGTTGATGCGCTTGCCGGTGGAGATGGACCGCTGGGTCACGGCCAGCCGTTCCTTGGTCCGCGAGAGATCGAGCAGCGTCTGTCGGTTGTTGATCGAAATGGGGCTGCGGAAGGTCATGGCTTACCTCCCAAACTGGTTGACGAGCTGGTCGGCCAGCTGGTTGATGACGGAGATGAAACGCGCGGAAGCTTGGTAGCCCCGCTGGAAGTTGATCATCTGGGTGGCCTCCTCGTCCAGATCCACGCCTGAGACGCGGTCCCGCTGATTCTGGAGGGCCGTTACCAGGTTCTGCTGATTATCGGCGCTCACCTTGTACCCCTGCCCATCGGTGCCGACCTTGTTCACCAGCTGGCCGATGAATTGGCTGTAGGGGCCTGAATCGCCGATGCCATCGAAATTGGTGTCCACGGTCTGGCCGGCCGACTGGAGGTTGCCGAGGGCCCGGGCGACGGTATTGTCCCCCTGGGCGCCCAGCACCCCCGAAGCCGCGATGAGGTTGGGGTTCGTGGAGATCGCAGTGTTCACGGATAGCTGGTACACCATCCCCTTGTATTGGGTGGCGGCGTTGTAGCCGGGCGGCAGGCCATCGGCGCCATTGGCCGCGGCTCCCTGGAAGAAGTCGGTGCCCGTGGTGACCCCGTTCAGGGCGTAGCCCGCGCGATGCCCGGGCGTCGGGGGAGGGCCCGGAAGGCCCACGTTCACGGCAGAGGCCAAGCCACCGGCGAGTTCATCCAGCTTCTGCTGATACCCGGAAAGGATGGTGTCGCGAAGGGCCAGCTTGCCGCCGATCTCCCCCTCGCCGATGCGCTGGGTGACATCCACCACCGTTCCACCCATGACGGAATCGATGCGGTAGAAGTTGTTGTACGCGGGGTCCGGAGTCGGCCGGAGGTCATAGTGGGTGTTATCGCTCACGAGGGTGGCCGCGCCGGAATCCAGGGTGATCTCGTACTCGCCATGGGTCCCCTCGAACACGTGGATGCCCACGAGGGTCGAGAGCCGATCCGTGAGCACCTTCCGCTGATCCCGGGCGTCGCTATCGGTACCCGGGCTGGGCTCCTGGGCGATGCGCTCGTTCAGCTTCGCGATCTGGGTGGACAGGGAGTTGACCTCCTGGATGTCGCTGTAGATGGCCTTGTCCGCCCGGGTCCGCTCATCATCGAGCTGCCGGTAACGGGTCTGCATCGTCGAGATGAAATTCTGCGCCAAGCCCACGAGGTTCTGGCGAAGGCTCAGGTCCTCGGGCCGGGCCGCGAGATCCTGGAAGCCCTGGAGGAACTTCTGCAGCTGGGCCGCGAGGCCCGTGGACCCTTCATCGCTCAGGGGCGCCGCGATGGACTGAACGCCTTCGTAGCGGGTCTGGGCCCCGGATTGCCGGGCCTGCTCCGAGAAGGTCTGAAGCTCCAGAAAGCGATCCCGCAGGCCGGCGATGGCGCCGATGCTGACGCCCGGGCCGTAGCCGAAGCCGCCAAAGAACTGGGTGTCCTGCGTGCCCAGTTCCACCCGCTGACGGGCATAACCCGGGGTGTTCACGTTGGCGATGTTGTGCCCGATGACGTTCAGAGCTCCCTGGTGGGCCTGAAGACCCGAGAGGCCGACGTACAGACTGGAAGTTAGGCCTGGCATGGGGTTCTCCTAGCGGCGGCCGGTGAAGCCGGGGCCGTAGACGTGGGTTTCCTGGAGCTGGGCGAGGGTGGCCCGGAGGGGCGCGTTGAGCCCCTCCACGAGCACCTGGATCCGGCGCAGCCGGGCCTTGAGGCCCTCGGCCTGGGCGAGGTCCTGGGGCCAACCCACCAGTTCCGACCAGCGGATGCCGGTCAGGAGCGGCAGGGGATCCTCGCCAAGGCGAAGCTTGGCCTCAAGGGCGTCCAGCAGCTCGGGCAGGGCGTGAAGCATGGGTTGCCTCCTTGGGCCTGTGTAGAAATATCCTTGCCATTTGCGAGGGGTGTCGGTGGAGCAAGCCAAGACGGCCGACCGGAGGTGTATCGGGACTACACGCAGGGAGGCCAACGCAGGCTTGCGACAGCCGCCGTCCCTCGCCCAGGTTCCCCGGTCCGCTCGGCCAAGGGCCGAGCGGGAGAAGGCCCCGAGTGGGGCCTTCGATACCGAGAGGGTTGGCCCCTCTTCGCGCCCCCAGCTGCGTCGAGCCGCTTGCACGATGGACACCCATCGCGCCGCGCGCCTCTCCTTACTGGATGGCGCGAATAGGGGCCAACAAATGGCAAAGATATTCCTACACAGGCCCTAAGACTCGTTCGAGTCTTCAAGAGCAAGCCTCAGGCCAGGAGATCCAGGTGTTTCTCGGCAGGCTCTGCAGCCTCGCCCTCTTCCTCGGGCCGCTCTTCCGAATGCCCCTGCTGGCGGCGTTCCCGGCGCTCTGCCAGGCGCAGTTCCTCCGTTTTGGCCACGTCGTGGACCTCGTCGGCCTCTTCGGCCTGACGAAGTTCCATGGCGTGTCGCCGGGCCACTTCCCGCTGCGATTGCAGCCCCCCCTCGACCGCCTGCCGCACGGCCTCCAAAGAGGCGGTGGTCAGGATCTGGCGTTGGGTCAGGGGAGTGATCACATCCTCACATCGGGGGCCTTAGACCTTCGCGGGCACATGCTCGCGAATCAATCCATCGGCCACGGCCTCTCCATCGGGGCTGTAACTGTCGGTGTCCATCTGAGCCCGGAGGGCCTCCACCTTATCGATACGCACATCGGGCACCTGGGCGATCGCCGCTTGCGCCACGGCCATGAGCCGGGCACCGCCACTCACTTGGAGGGCATCGGTCTGGGAAACGCCTGAGACGGGCGCGGCCGCGGATGTCGCAGGAGCCTTGGAGGACGAGACGCCCTGGCTGCTGCCGACTCCACTGGTTTTGCCGGTAATGCGCATGCTTCACCTCGATGAGGGTCCTATCGGCAGTTTGCCCGGATCCGTGAGGGGTTGGGATTCCTTTTGTGCAGCGCTTGCCTGCTTCCAGCTCTCCGCGAGGCGCTCCGCCAGGCCCCAGGATCGACCCGAGCCCACGGCTTTATCCACCACGGCCTGATCCATCAACATGTCGTAGGTGGCCCGGGACTGCCCGCTTTCTCCCAACAGCCCCGAGGGTTCCACGGTCTTGCGCAGGGTCTGGAAGAGCAGGTTCATGACCATCCCCTCGAAGCGCTTGGCGGAGTCCTCGGTGCGATCCTCCACCTGGGGAAGGCGCTGCTTGAGGGTCAGGGTGGGATCCAGGTCCACCTTGAAGGAGAGGGCGTCCTGCATCAGAGGATCCTCAGCTCGGCTTGCAGTGCGCCGGCATCCTTGATGGCCTGGAGGATGGCCACCACGTCCCTGGAGGTGGCGCCCATGGCATTGAGGGTCTCCACCAGCTTGCCCACGGAAGTCCCGGGTTCGAGGGAAGCGGTCTTCGCCTTTTCCTCCGTGACGGCCACGTCCTTCTTCTCGGCGGTGACCGTCCGCCCCTGGCTGAAGGGCTTGGGTTGGCTCACCAGCGGCGTGGAGGTCACCTGGATGCTGAGGCCGCCCTGCACGATGCTCACGGCGCCGATCTTCACATCGCTGCCCAGGATGACGGTGCCCGTGCGCTCATTCACCACCACGCGCGCCTTGGGCTGCAACTGCACGTTCAGGTTTTCGAGGCGGGCCACCAGCTCCACGGCGCGACCCTCGTATTCCTTGGGCAACTTCACCTCGATGGTGCGGCTGTCCTGGGCCTTGGCCACCTTCTCCCCCAGTTCCTCGTTGATGGCGTGGACGAGCCGGATGGCCGTGGTGAAGTCATCTTCCAGCAGGCTGTAGTTCAAGGTGGGACGCCCGTTGAAATCGCCGGGAACGCCGCGCTCCACCAGGCCGCCCTCGGGGATGCGACCCACGGTGGGATGGTTCTTCGTGGTGGAAGCTCCGCCGGCCGAAGCGCTGAAGCCACCCACCAGCAGCGGCCCCTGGGCCACCACGTAGGTGGCGCCATCCGGCGCTTGGATGGGTGTCATGAGCAGGGTGCCACCCGCGAGGCTCTTGGCGTCGCCTGTGCTGCTGACCGTCACATCGATGCGGGTGCCGGGCTTGGCGAAGGGCGGGAGTTCCGCCGTCACCATCACGGCGGCCACGTTCTTCACCTTGATCTGCAAGGGGTTCACGGTGATGCCCTGGCGGGCCAGGAGGTTGCTCAGGCTCTGCTGGGTGAAGCGGGTCTGATCCTTGTCGCCGGTGCCATCGAGGCCCACGACGACGCCGTAGCCCAGCAGTTGGTTGCCTCGCACGCCCTGGAGGCGGGCGATTTCCTTGAGGTGGGCTTCCACCTTCTTTTCCTTGGGGGCATCCGCGGCCAGGAGGAGCGCGGGGAAGAGCAGCAGCAGCAGGGCTCGCATGGTCGCCTCAGAAGGGCCAGATGTAGTTGAGGAGACGGCTGATCATGCCGGGCTTGAGGGTTTCATCCACCACACCCTTGCCGCCGTAGCCGATGCGGAGCTCGCCCACGTTGCCGGAGACGATGGTGTTGTCCTTGTCCAGGCGGGCGGGATCGATCATGCCGGCCACGTAGAGGCGCTGGGTCTCGTTGTTGAGCTGGATCTCGCGGTAGCCCTCGAAGATCACGTTGCCATTGTTCAGCACCTTCACCACGCGGGCGGTGACGGTGGTGGTGAACGTGGCGCTGCGGCCCGTGGTGCCATTGCCCTTGTATTTGTTGGTGGTGGCCGTGGTACGGTCCGCCGCCCCGCCACTGCCGATCCCAACGCTGTTAAGCAGCCCGAAGAGGGTGGGGCTGTTCAGCTTGTTGGAGCCATCCCGGGCCGTGGTGACGTCCGCCTTGGAGATGGCCGTGGTGGCCTCGGTGATCTTGATGGTGACGAGGTCGTTTACCCGGGAGGCCCGAAGGTCACCCACCAGGGTGCGATCCCGCCAGAGGCTGCCTTCGCTGATGGGGGCGGGATCCTTGGCCTCCTCGATCAGGGGGATGGCCGGTTTCTGGAGCAGCAACGGATCGTGCTTCCGAGGGATGGAACAGGCCGCCAGCAATCCCAGCATCAGAAAGATAGGCAACTTGTTCCGCATGGCGCACCTCGACGCCAAGGGAAGTGCGAAGGCTATGCCAGGGCGATCAGGATGCGATCGTGCCCAGCCAAGTCCTGGTGATTCAAGGCCTTGGACCACCCCTGGCCGAGGGCGCGTCGGCAGAGCTCGCCCCCCTGCCCGGCCCCGATTTCCAACACGCAGGCCTTGGCCCCCCGGGCCCTGGCCTGGGCCAGGATGCGCGTCGGGTGATCCATGCCGGCATCCGGGCTGAAGAGGGCCATCGGGGGCTCGAAAGCCAGCTCCCGCTGCAAGGTGGGCCGATCCGCCTCCGCCACGTAGGGGGGATTGGACACCACCAGTTCCAGGGGATCAGGCACCGGATCCAACAGATCCCCTTCCAGGAAAGCCAGCTTCGCACCATGGGCGGCGGCGTTGGCCTTGGCCACGGCCAACGCCTCAGCGCTCAAGTCCGTGGCCATGACCTCCCAGGCGGTCTCCAGGGCCAGGCTCACGCCCAGGATGCCGCTGCCCGTGCCGATGTCCACGGCCCGAGTCACGCCCAGGCGGCGCCCCACCTCCAGGGCCGCCTCCAGCACCAGCTCCGTCTCCGGCCGGGGGATCAGCGTGTCCCGAGTGACCTTCCAGCGGCGCTCCCGGAAGGGCGCCCAGCCGATCAGGTAGCTCCAGGGCTCGCCCTCCCGCCGTCGGCGGATCCACTGTCCCACCAGCTCCCGTTCCGGGCCTGGAACGGCCTCGTCCCCATGGGCCAGCATCCAGCTGCGCGTGTGCCCCAGCCCCTCATCCATCCACCGCCAGCTCTCCGCCACCGCCTCCTCCGGGGGGAGGAAGCGGGCCAGCATGCCCGCGAGGTCGCGGCGGAGGTCGGCGTAGGAGAGGTTCAAGCCGTCCCCAATCCGGCGCGAAGGGCCTCTTCGGTGCGGGCGGTGAGGATCCAGGTCGCCCCGGATTCCAAGGTCACCAACGCGCATGTCTCAGGGCGGTGCAGGCAGGGATAGAACACCCCGTGCCTGCCCTGGTAGTCCCCGATCATCAGATCCGCAGAGATGGTGAAGAGGCCCAATGAAAGCTGGGGAGAGATCAATTTCCCGATGATCCCGAAATTCTGATCCCCCTTCCCGAACTTCTGTTTGGGAAAGCGCCAGGTCCAATGGGTGAATCGCGTCCAGCGGAACCATCCGACCTTCCCAACTGGCTCATGGGTTTCGACCCGGCCCAGGGCACGGATTCCCCCGTCAGCGAAAGCCACGGCCAATTGGCCATCCTCACGAATCCGCCATGCCAGGGCTTCGTACTTCCCACTCCCGTGGTACCGCCAGGCGAAGGCGATCACCGTGAGGGCACTCAGGATCATCGCGAGGATCGGAAACCCATCCTTGCCCATGGCCCAGACCACCAGCCCCAACGCCAGGAGGGTCACCCAGGGCGTCCAGACATGGAGCAGGGCCCCCCGGGTGCTCACCCAGGAAAGACCCTGCTCGTCGGTGAATCTCGGGGCCGGAACCCGAGGCCAGGCCAGCATCTGGCCTACTTCTCCATCAGCGCCTTGGCGCGTTCCTGGGCGGTGGCGAGCACCACCTCGTGGAGGCTGCCCCCATGGCTGTCCATGGTGACGACGACGGGGAAGTCCTCCACCTCGATGACCCAGAAGGCCTCGGGGGAGCCGAACTCCTCGAGCATGTGCACGTCCACCACGCGCTTGACCTGGGCGGCGAGGAGGGAGCCGGCGCCGCCGGTGGCGTGGAGGTAGACGGCGCCCGTCTTCACGAGGCCGTCGCTGGTCTTCTTGCCCATGCCGCCCTTCCCGATGACGCCGCGCACCTTGTAGGTGTCGAGCACGTCGGCCTGGTAGGGCTCCTCGCGGATGGAGGTGGTGGGGCCCGCGGCCACGAAGGACCAGGTGCCGTCGGCGTTCTTCTTCACCACGGGGCCGCAGTGGTAGATCACCATCCCCTCGAGGATGGGCTTCAGCCACTCGGGTTTCTGCTCCTTCATGTACTTGTGGCCCATGTCGCGGGAGAGGACGACCTTGCCGTTCAGCAGGACCTCGTCGCCCACCTTGAGCTGGCGGATCTGGTCTTCGGTGATGGGGGTGGTCAGGCGAATCATAGAAACTCCTTTTGAACCACCAAGACACCAAGACACGAAGAAAAGAACAAGGAGCTTCCTGCAGGCTTTTCTTGGTGTCTTGGTGCCTTGGTGGTGGTCATCTCAGTCGAAGGAAACCGTTCCGTTGGCGGCGATCGTCATGGTGCGCCGGCGGCTGCTCCAGCACATGTAGCTGATGCTCACGTAGAAGCTGGCGGGATGGCGGTACATCTCCTCCACGTGGACGCCGAGCACGGTGGTGTTGCCGCCGTAGCCCATGGGGCCGATGCCCAGGGTGTTGAGGTCGGCCACGATCTCCTTTTCGAAGGCGTCCATCTTGGGGTCGGGGTTGGGCACGCCGAGTTTGCGGAGGATCTGCTCCTTGCTGTGCTCGTAGCCGCTCACGCGGTCACCGCCGATGGCCACGCCGAGGATGCCGGGGCTGCAGCCCTGGCCCTGGGCCTTCACCACGGCATCAATGATGGCCTTGCGCACGCCCTTCAGGTCGCGGCCGGCGCCGATGGTGACGTCAGGCAGGCGGTACTGGGCGCCCACGTTCTCGCAGCCGCCGCCCTTGAGCATGAGGCTGATCTCGATCTCGGGCTTGTCCCACTCCTCGAAGTGGAGGATGGGGTGGCCCTCGTGGAAGGGATCCATGTTGTTCCCGGAGTTCTTGCCGCTGAGGCTCTCCACGCAGTTGGGACGCAGCCAAACCTTCTTCGTGGCCTCCTTCACCGCTTCGCGCACCTGGGCCTTCACGGCCTTCTGGCTCACGCCGTAGGGGTGCCGCACCCAGAAGAGCACGGTGCCCGTGTCCTGGCAGAGGGGCGTGACGTGGCCATCCGCCAGCAGGATGTTCTTCACCATGTCGTTGAGGGTGTTGAAGGCGCGGCTGCCCTCCTCCTCGGCGTCGCGCCCCTTCACCAGGGCATCGATGATGTCCTGGGGCATACGGGTGGAGGTGCGGCGGATGAGCTCCAGCACGGGCGTGGTGAGGTCCAGGCCCTTGAGGTCGCCCATGGCGGCTTTGTAACCGGCCGGCATCACCGACTTGGACTCGACCACGTCCGCCGTGGTCATGGTGGGGATGGTGCACTCAGCCATGTCAAACCTCGCTGTTCCAACCATCCATGATCGGGCCGAACGGGTGTGGCCTCAAGCACAGAAGCCCGGGCCCTAGCGCCGGCGGCCCCCACCCCCGAAGAGGCTGCCCATGACGCCCCGGATGAGCTGGCGGCCGATGGCTGAACCCGCGGCCCGGACCACGCTCTTGCCGAAGGCCTCCAGCACCGAATCCCCGCCCCGGCTGGATCGGGCCTCCTTGGCCTCCTCCTTGGCGGCCTGCTGGGCCTGCTCCTCGGCCTGCTGGGCCTGGGTGGCGGCTTCCGTGCGGGCCTTGAGCACCTCGAAGGCGCTCTCCCGATCCACCGCCTTCTCATAGTGGCCATAGAGCAGGGAGGCCTTCACGTGGGCCTGGCGCTCCTCGGGGGTGATGGTGCCCAGGCGGGAGGCTGGCGGCAGAATGCGGGCCCGCTGCACGATGCCCGGGGTGCCCTTCTCATCCAGGAAGCTCACCAGGGCTTCGCCCACGGCCAGCTCGGTGATGACCGTGGCGACATCGAGGTCCTTGTTGGCGCGGAAGGTCTCGGCGGCGGCCTTCACGGCCTTCTGGTCCCGGGGGGTGAAAGCCCGCAGGGCATGCTGCACGCGGTTGCCCAGCTGGCCCAGCACCTTGTCCGGAACATCCAGGGGGTTCTGGGTGACGAAGTAGACGCCCACGCCCTTGGAGCGGATCAGGCGCACCACCTGCTCGATCTTGTCCAGGAGGGCGTCGGGGGCGTCCTCAAACAGCAGGTGGGCCTCATCGAAGAAGAACACCATCTTGGGCTTCTCCGGATCGCCCACTTCCGGCAGGCGCTCGAACAGCTCCGAGATCATCCACAGCAGGAAAGTGGCGTAGAGCTTGGGAGCCTGGATGAGCTGATCCGCGGCCAGCACGTTGATGACGCCCCGGCCTTCCGCATCCGTCTGGAGGAAATCCTCCAGATCCAGGGCCGGCTCCCCGAAGAAGGCCTCCCCGCCCTGGGTCTCCAGGGCCAGCAGGGACCGCTGGATGGCGCCCACGCTCGCGGCGCTCACATTGCCATAGGTGGCGCGCAGCTCGCTGGCGTGGTCGCTCACGTGGGCCAACATGCCGCGCAAATCTTTGAGATCCAGCAGCAGCAGACCCTGATCATCGGCCACTTTGAAGACGAGGTTGAGCACGCCCTCCTGGGTGTCATTGAGGTTCAGGAGGCGCGCGAGGAGCAGCGGCCCCATTTCGGAGACCGTGGTGCGGATGGGGTGGCCCTGCTGGCCCAGCAGATCCCAGTAAACGGCGGGGAAGCCCCGGAAGGCGAAGTCCTCCAGGCCGAGGTCCTTGATGCGGGCGTCCAGCTTCTCGCTAGGGCTGCCCGGGAAGGGAAAGCCCGAAAGGTCGCCCTTCACGTCGGAGAGGAACACGGGCACGCCCAGGGCGCTGAACCGCTCGGCCATGACCCGCAAAGTGACGCTCTTGCCCGTGCCCGTGGCACCCGCCACCAGCCCGTGCCGATTGGCCATGCGGGGGTGGAGCAGCAGCTCGGCGTCGGATTTGGCGATGGCAAGGGAAGCCGTCATGCGATGTCCTCGGGGAGCCCCCAGTCTATCGGAAGGCTCCAGGGATCATCGGGCCCAGGCGCGGGACAAGGCCAGCGTGAGGTCCGTCAGCGGGGTGTCGGAGCGCCCCAGGGCCACGCCCTTCAGATCCCGCTCGCACTGGTTCACCTTCGCCAGCAGCGCTTTGGCACCGGGCATGCGGATCTTCGAGGCCACCGCCCGGTACCCTTCCACGAGGAAGGCCTGCTTCGGGGAGAGGCCCAGCGCTTCGGGCAGATCCCTGGGCGAGACGCCCTTGGCCTCGGCCTCCACCGCCCGCACCACGCGCTCCACTTCGCGCCGGGCCTGGCCCAGCAACTGCAAGGGATCATCCCCATCTTCCAAGCCTTGCCTGAGGGCATGCAGGGCCTCGCCCCACGCGCCCTTCTGGAAGGCGGAAGTCCAGGCAAAGGCCCGCTGTTCCGCCAGGCGGAAGGTCACCTGGTCCACCATGGCCGTCGTCGTCTGGCGATCCTCGGAAAGAAGGTCCAACACCTCCAGGGCCCGCTTCAGCAGGCTGGGCTGGCTTCCCAGGCGACTCGCGAGGGCCTGGGCCACGCCCGAGCCCAGCTTCAGCCCCAGGGCCCGGGCCTCGGCTTCCAGGAAGGCGGGCACTTCGGTGGGCTCCAGGGCCCCCACCTTCAGCACGCGGCCCTGCTTGGCCCACTCGGACCAGGGCTTGGAACCCATGGGCTTGCCGGGGCCCGCGGGCAAGGTGGCCCCGCAGACGAATAGTAGGGCCATGTCCGCGGGAGGGTTCTCCAGCCAGGGTTTCAGGGCGCCGGGCAGATCCTTGGGCTTGGCCAGGAGGTTATCCGCGGCGGGCACCAGCACGGTGCGCGTGGCCCCGAACGGGGGTGCTTCCTGCAGGGCGTTGAGCACCTCGGCCCAGGGGCAGGCCTCGCCGCACACGGTGAGGCTGAAATCCGCCCACTCGGGATCCACGTGGGCGGCCTTCCAGGCGGCCACGGCGGCCTTGCGGCGGTCGGGATCCTCGCCGTGGACGAGGGCGAACCCCTGGGCGGCCCAGGCCTGCAGGCTCATTCCGCACCTTCGAGGAATTGGGTGAGGAAGCTCTCGGCGAAGTCATCGGCCAGGCTGTCCACCACGGCCAGCTCGCGGTTGTCGAAGGAGGCGAAGTTCTGGTCCACCCGGTACTGGTTGGAGAAGGTGAGGCCCCGGCGGCTCTGCACCACGGCCCCGGTTTGGCCATCCAGCAACTCCACGGAGGCCACCACGATGACCTCCACGCGGCTGGCGCTGCCCGCGCTGGCCTTCAGCTTGTCGTTGCCCAGCGAGAGGCCCACCGGACGCACTTCGTAGCGCTCCAAGGTGCCCTGGAGGATCCACCGGCTCGCCTCGCCCTTGCCCACCAGTTTCCAGGGGGAAGCCGCCACCACGCGGTTGGAGAGGGCCTTTTCAAAGCGATCCTCCACCCCCAGGCGGGGCGTGATGTTCTTGAAGGGCGCGAGCCGCAGGGTATCGCCCTTGTGGTGCCAGGCCTGGCTCCGCTGTTGCCGATCCAGGCGGCGGTAGCCGCAGGACACGAGCAGCAGGGCGGACATAACGATGCCAAACGCCCGCATGAAGCGGATCATCGGTCGTCGGTCGTCGGTCGCCGCAGCCGGACGAGCGATACCTTGACGACCGAAGACCGAAGACCGAAGACCACGACTCACGGCTGGTACACCCCGACGTAGGGCAGGTTGCGCAGCTTGCCATCGATGTCGAGGCCGTAGCCCACGACGAAGTGATCCTCGATCTCGAAGCCGATGTACTCCACCTGCACGGGCACCTTGCGGCGGCTGGGCTTGTCCAGCAGGGTGCAAATGGCCAGGGAGGCGGGTTCCCGATCCATGAGCAGGTTGCGGACCTTGTGGAGGGTGAGGCCCGTATCCACGATGTCCTCCAGCACGAGCACATGCCGGCCCTGGATGGGGCGGTCCATGTCCTTCTTGATCACCACTTCGCCGGTGCTGTTGGTGCCGCCGTGGTAGCTGGAGGCCTGCATGAAGGTGAGGTCCACATCCAGCTCAATGGCCCGCACGAGGTCCGCGAAGAAGGGGAAGACCCCGTTCAGGAGGCCCACGACGACCAAATCCTTCCCGGCGTAGTCCCGGGTGATGAGCTGCCCCAGTTCCTTCACCCGGGTGGCGATCTGGGCTTCGTTGAACAGGGGGGTGACGCGGCTTCGCATGGGGACCTCTTTTTCCATTCAACCTTGGGGAGGGGCGCCGGGTCCATAGTTCTGCCAGGGGAACTCGCCTGGCGGAGCCCTACAATGATCTCCCAAGCCCTCACCCCACCCATGTCCACCCCCGTAGCCGACTCCCCCTACCACGCGCCGGAAGTGTTGGCGTGGGTGGAGCGTGCCCAGGCGGGGGACCCAGCGGCCTTTGCCCAGCTGGTGGACCGCTTCAGCCGGGATGTGTATGGGAAGGCCTTTTCCATCTTGAAAAACCACACGGATGCCGACGATGTGGTGCAGGAGACCTTCATCCGGGTCTACCGGGCCCTGCCCGGTTTCCGCTGGGAGAGTTCCTTCCGCACCTGGATCATCACCATCGCCACCCGCCAGGCCCTGAGCTACCGGGAGCGGATCCAGCGGCAGCCCGAGAGCCTGGAGATGGAACAGGAGGGCTTCGAGCACCCGGCCCTGCGGGTGGAGGCCTCTCAGGGCACCTGGCTGCTGGATCAGGAGGCCCGCCGCCTCCTGGCCGAGGCCATGCCCAAGCTGCCGCCCCGCCAGAAGCAGGCCCTCACCCTGAAGCTGCAGAACGATTGGAAGTACGAGCGCATCGCCCAGGAGATGGGCACCTCGGTGGGTTCGGTGAAAGCCCACATCTTCCACGCCATTCAAAGCCTGACGCGCCACATCAAAGGAGGCCGCCCATGAGCGAGCTCATCCTTCCCCCCGCTTGCAAAACGGCCCTGAAAGCCCTCGAAATCGACCCTCTGGAACCCGGAGCCGAAGCGGAAGCCCACCTGCGCGCCTGCGCCGCCTGCCGCGAGGCCCAAGTGCTGCTGTTGGCCCAGGAAGAAGCCCCCCTGCCCCTGGTGCCCGCAGGCTATTTCGAACGCCTCCCGGCCCGGATCATCGGCAAGTTGCACACGCGCAAGATCGGGTTCCGCCCCGCCACCTGGTGGATGGCCGCCGCCGCCGTCCTGAGCCTCGCCGTGGGCACCGGCGCCTTCATGGCCGGCCGCGCCAACCGCACCCCGGTGGTGGAGGCCGAAGCCCGCCCCGTGGAGCCGCCCCCCCACGTCGAAGCCCCCTTCACGGATTCCCAGGATGAGCTGGGTAAACTCCAGAACATGAAGCCCGAGGAGGTCCGCGATCTCCTCAACCAGCTGCAGACCGATCCCCCCAAGGGGACCGAATGAGGTCCACCATGAGCCGCGCCCTGCCCGCCCTGATCCTGGCCGCCACCGCCCTCACCGCCCAGCCCGGCCCGGGCGAGGGCGCCCAGGCCTTCCGCCAGATCGTCATGCAGCGCCTGCAGGACCGCGTGGGCCTCAGCGACGCGCAAACCCGCCAGGTGGCCGACCGCTGGGAGCGCTTCAACCGGGAGCACTTCGAGCGCCAACGCCAGATGGCCCAGCTCCGCCAACGCTTCGAGGACATCCTCATGGGTCCCGGCGATGAGAACCAGAAGAGCACGAAGGTGAAACCGCTGCTCGACCAGTTCATGGATCTGCGACGGCAGCAGGTGGAGGGCAAGCAGCGCTTCGAGGAGGACATCCGCGCCGGGCTCACCGCCGCCCAGCAGGCGCGCCTGGTGGTGACCATCGACGAGATCATCCAGGTCATCGCCAAAAAATTGGAGAACCGCCCACTGATGAAGGAGCTCCGGCGGGAGCAACGGCAGGAGGGCGAAGGCCGCCCCCGCCGCTTCAACCGGAACTGATTCCTGGGCTCGAAGCCCCGTTATTCCTTGGGTGCTTCCAGCACCATGGACACCACCAGCGGCCGGGTGTCCGTGGTCTTGCGGATGATGCGGCGCAGGGATTGGCGCAGGAGCTCGTAGAGCAGGGTGTCGTCGTTGCGGACTTCGAAAGGCGCCTCGTCGTAAGCCTTGGCCACAGCGCCGCGCAGCAGCGCGCCGTAGGCTTCGTCGTCACTGAGCACCACGAATCCGCGGGTGAGGATCGACGGCTCACCCACGCGCTCGCGGGTGTCGGGATCCACCATGAGCGTGGCGAAGACGACGCCATCCTCTTGCAGGATGAGGCGATCCTGCACAATGCGGGCATCCACCATGTGATCCACGCCTTCGTGCACGAAGTCGCGGCCCACCGGCACAGTGCCGGCCATCTTCACCTTGCCGCCCTTGAAGAGCCGCAGGCATTGCCCACCGTCCAACAGTGAAATGGCCTGGGGTTTGTAGCCCAGGGAGGCCGCCAACTGGCCGTGGGCCTTGAGGTTCCGGTAGGTGCCGTGGACGGGGACCATGTGCTTGGGGCGCACGGTCTGGATGAGTTCTTCCAGATCGCCGCGGTAGGCGTGGCCGGAAACGTGGATGGTGCCGATGCCATCGAGGGTCGTGTCCGCACCCAGGCGGGCGGCGGCATCCAGCATCCGGGAGATGCCCACTTCGTTGCCGGGGATGGCGCGGGAGCTGAGGACGAGGCGGTCGCCCTCCTTCATGGTGAGACCCTTGATCTCGCCGCGCAGCACCCGCATGAGCGCGCTCATGGGCTCGCCCTGGCTGCCGGTGCAGAGGATCAGCAGTTCGCTGCGCTTGTAGTTGGGGGCGTGCTTGGGCTCGATGAGGAAATCATCGGGCAGCTTGAGGCGGCCAAGGCCCCGGGCCAGGTTCACCACCTTCTCCATGCTGCGGCCCAGCAGGACCACCTGCCGGCCATGTTCGTAGGCGAGGTCCAGCAACACCTGGATGCGGTGCACGTTGGAGCTGAAGGTGGCCATGAAGAGCGCGCCCTCGGTTGTGCGGAAGGCATCATCGAGGCCGGCCTTGCACAGCGCCTCCGAAGGCGTGCGCCCGGCCTGCAGGATGTTCGTGGAGTCCGACATGAGCAGGCGCACCCCCTGATCGCCCAGCTCCTTCAAGCGGGAGAGGCCCATCAGGCGCCCATCCACGGGGTGCGGGTCGATCTTGAAGTCGCCGCTGTGCACGATGGGGCCCTGGGGCGTGTGCAGCACCAGCGCACAAGCATCCGGCAGGCTGTGGGTGACGGGGATCCACTCGGCTTCGATCCCCATGCCTTCCAGGGTCACGCGGTCGTAATCGTGGATGACGTGGAGGAGGTCCTCGCGGATGCCCGCTTCCTTCAGCTTCCCGGCCACCAGGGCCAGGGTGAAAGCGGTGCCGTAGACGGGCACGGGCCAGCGGCGGAGGAAGTGGGGCAGCGCGCCGATGTGATCTTCATGGCCGTGGGTGAGGAGCACCGCGTGCACCTGATCGGCGAAGGCCTCCACGTATGCGAAATCGGGCACGATCTTGTCGATGCCCGGCTGATCCTCGGAGGGGAAGAGCTGACCGCAATCCACGAGCACGAGGCCCTTGGGGCCGTGCACCACGAGGGCGTTCATGCCGAATTCCCCCAGACCGCCGATGGGGATCAGGCGCAGTTCGTCCGATTGAGGGGCTTCCGTCCAGCCCTCGAAGGGCGTCAATGCTTGAATCACAGTTACTCCAAAGTCTTACGCAGATAGGCGAGCCAGGTGGCGGGGGGAACCGCCTCCGCCCGCAGCTTGGGGTCCAATCCGAAGGCCGACAGGCGCTCCGGATCCCCCAGATTGTTGGAAAGGGTCTTCCGTCGTTGGGCGAACGCCCGATGGAGGAGGGCCAGCAGGGCCCGGCGCTCGGCGAGGCTCGGCGCATCGGCCTTGGGTTCGAAGAGCAGGACGGCCGAATCCACCTTGGGGGCGGGACGGAAGGAGCCGGGGCCCAGGGTCATCACCTTCGTCAGGCGACAGCAGAGCTGGCTGAGGATGGCCAAGGGGCCGTAGTCCTTGGTAGAGGGCCCGCCCAGCAGCTTCTTCCCCACCTCCAGCTGGAACATCAGCACCATGCGCTCGAAGGGGTAGCCCTCCACCAGCAGGCGGGTGAGGATCGGCGTGGCCGCGTTGTAGGGCAGGTTGCCGATGACCGCGAAGGGACCGCCCTCGGGCAATGGGGCCGTCACGGCATCCCCCAACCGCAGGTGGAACTGGGGCCGGTCCGCGAATTTGGCCTGAAGCAGCTCGATGGCCTCCGGATCCAGATCGATGGCGTGAACGGGCCGCCCATCCGCGAGCAACTTCTCCGTCAACACCCCCGGCCCAGGGCCGATCTCCAGGAGTTCAGGGGCCTTGGACACCAACGCCGCCTGGACGATCCCCCGGATGGCCCCTTCATTGACCAGGAAATTCTGCCCGAAGGCCTTCTTGGGCTTCAGACCCAGCGGTGATGCATCCACACATCCACTATCGCATCCTCCGGCCCCAGAACGAAAAGGGGCCCCGGTGGGGGCCCCAGGAGGGAATCAGATCGATCAGTTCTGGTCGGAATGCACGGACCGCCACACGCGGGGCTTGGGGAAGGTCTCGGCATAGCTGCCAGCGGCGGTGCCGATGGCCACTTTGCCCGTCCCCACGCCGGTGCCCGTGGCACCACCGCCACCCACATCGAGCACGCCGCCCGCTTGGTTGACGGCAGTGGTGCCCTTGGCGGCGAAGTTGGAGGCCACGCCCGCCCACTCCATCACGAACCCGGGGGTGCAGGCCTTCACGGAGGTATCCGCGGCGGAGTTGCTGATCACGGGGTTCATGACATCACAGACGCGCCAGGTGCGGGTGAGGCCGGAGCCGGGGTTGCAGGTGTCCCCCTTGGTGGGTTTGAAGTAGGAGTAGAACAACACGCCCGACAGCACGAGGGGTTCATTCACACCCTTGGGAATGAAGGTCTGGGTGCCTGACAGTGTCGGGCCGGGGAAGTTGATGTAGTAACCGTACTTGCTCTTCAGGTAGTAGTTGGTGCTCGAGGGATCGATCACCGAGGCGGAGCTGCTGGTCTGGCTGCTCATGTCCTGCATCTGGCCCGTGGCCACGCCGACGCTGTCCAACCCCAGGAGGTAGCTGTCCTGGCGGTCGAAGACCACGTTCAGACGATGCCCCGTGGGGGCCGGGTTCGTGGGCGAGCTGTACCAGAGATCCAGCGGGTTGTTCCGATCGCCGCTGACGAAGCCGACGCCCACCGCGGCCGGGGAGATCTTGGGATCCGTGGTGCGGATGGAGGGGAAGGTGGCGATGTTGAACGCCGTGGGCAAGGTGCTCTGCTTTTCCTTGGCGGGGGCTTGGTAGATGGCCCGCACGGCGGGCGTGCCCCCGATGCTGCCATCGGTGGTCCATCGATCGAGGGCGCTGGAATCCAGGCGGAATCCGTTGAAGGGGGACACGGTGGATTTCTGGCCGGAGCCCAGGGCCCAGATGTTGCCGTTCCGATCACCGAAGTAGGCGCGTTGCACCATTCCGGAGTTGGTGAAGTATTGGAAGGGAAGCACGCCCGCGGGAATGGAGGCGATCCCGGGGAGGCCCGTGAGGTCCCAGGTCTGGAGGATCTCACCGGTAGCGGCATCCAAGGCGAGGACGCTGCGGCCCAGGGGCTTGCCGAAACCGCCCGTGGGCGCGGGGCCCACGGCCACTTCGAGCTCGGGGACGCTGAGCCCACCACCCAGGAACACCGCCCTGCGGATGTGCAGTGAGCCATTGTCGGAGTAGAACACCCGGCCGAGGCCCGGCTGACTCGTGGAGAACCCCATGCTGCCGACGAGGGTCTGAGCGGCCGCGAGGGTGCCCTTGAGCACGCGGGAAGCGGGGATCTTGGCGGCCTCTTCGGGATTGAGGGCCCAGGCCATCTTGGGATTCAAAGGATCGCTGACATCCAGGCTGTAGTAGCTCCGGCCGCCCTTGCGCAGACCAAAGATCACGTAGGCCTTCTCGTTGTAGTTCACGATGTCGTCGCCCGCGAGGTTGCTGTTCTGGGGGCGATCCTGGTGGTACACCACGGGGGACCCATCGACCATGAACCGGTGGAGCTGCGTGTTGTCACGGAGCTTCCCGAGGTAGGGCAAGAAATCCGTAGGGATGAAGGACCACAGTTCCGCGGCGACGCCCTTGACCATGGTGCTGGCTGTGCCATCGGACTTCGTGTAGGGGGTCTCCCAACTCACTTCCCCGAATGCATGGAGGAAGCCCGTGTTGGTGCCCACGAAGAGCACCCGGAACTTGGCCCCCGAATGGGTCGCAAGCGCCGAAGAAAGGGTGCCCGGCAGGGATCCCGCGGACACGCCGGGAGTCGAGGAAGTGCTGATCCCGTATTCCTGCACCGCGGGCGCGCTGTTGATGATGTCGCCCATCAGGTTGGTACGGTTTGGGTAAGGAGCGCTCACGGAGGTATCCGCGCCACGGGTCCAGCGGACCAGATCCTGCTTCTGGGCCAGGGTCAGGGCGGAATCCATGCTCGCCTGGAAGTCGTCCAGCTTGCCCGCACCCGTCTGGTCCGTGAAGTTCACCAGTGCGGGATTGGGGGCCGTGACCGTGGCAGAAGGGCGGGTGTAGATAGTGCGAGTCGCCCAGTAGTTCTCCTGGTTCAGGATCGATTTGGCGCTCCATTGCGAGAGGGATTGCGCCGTTTTGCTGTCTAAATTCGAAACCGGAGTGCCGCTGTTCTGAAGGAGCTGGGTCTGGCCGTTCACGGTCCCCGTGGGGAACATGAGCAGATCGCCATTCCAGTAAGGCGAGGGCGCGTTGGGATCCGGAAGGTCAAAGCGGCCCAGGTAGACCTGCTTGGCCAAAGCCACACCGGAAAAGGGGACCACTGGGGTCGCCGTGATGCTCTGCCCGGAAATGTCGTCGATGGCCTTGAAGGCCGCGGCCAGGTAAGCAACAAGCTTGTCGGGAGATGCGGCATCAAAGAAATAGACGGATCCAGAAGTTGGGGAAGAGGTCGGATCGCTAGGAATGGTCAATTCGAATGCATGTGGAGCAGGATCAGAATTCAAAGCCCAATCGTGGTCTCGAGGGTCCCCCACGATGGCCGTCGCAAAGAGGCGAAACTTACCTCCAGCTGGGTCAGTAAGCTCACCACCGAGACTTACACCCACAGTCATGACTTGCACGGGGTGTGGCGTACTGAAAGTCACGCCATTTCTCGATTTGATCCAATTTGGAACAAAGTTCTGAGGGCTGGAGGCACCGGCAGGATAGGTCGGAATCGCGATCTTGTTGGTGACCGAAATATCCGAGTCCTGAGCATGGGCCGCCGCACCTGCGTAATTCATGATGTTCCAGTTCGTGCCGCTGGGATTCATCGAGGCCTTGCCCGCCGTGTTGATAGCTTTATTGCCCGCATCAGCTGACCCAGAGATGCCGTCTCCGATATACACCGTTGTGTTGGTCGGGCTGTTATCGCTGGTGGGCTGACCATCCGTGAAGGCGATCAGGAAGTGCTTGGTACAATCCTGCGGTATGTCATCGCCGGTTTCCACCGAGTTGAAGACGCTCGCGGAATCCTGGAATTGCGCCAGGGTGTTGGCCACGGCGAAGGTCAAGGGCGTGTTGCCGCTGGCGAAGAGGGCCGAGATGCGCTGCATGCCCGTGCGGGAATTGGTGGGGCTCAGCGTCGTGTTGTTCATGAGGTACCAGGTCCGATCATTGCCGGTGGTCGTCACGGTGTTGAAGGTCGCGGCGTTCGTGATCCCGGGCGACGTCGTGGACGGATTCACGGTGGTGACGGAGTTCTCACCCCCTGGGTTCAGGAAGCGGAAGGCCCAGAACACCTTCTTCTGATAGCTGATCCAGGTGCGGATGGCCGCTTCCTTCACGGCCTGGGTGCGAGTGCGGGCTGGGATGCCATTGGCGAAGGTGACTCGGGCCACGCCATCCAGGGAAAGACTCGCGTTGAGGGCATCCGGGATGATGTATTTGCCCGCACCGTCTTTGCCCGTAAAGAGCCACCGAACGTAATCCGTGCGGTAGTTGGGGATCAAGACGCTGGCAATGGAACTGCTATTCGACCAGATGCTGTTCTGGGCGCCTGACACGGCGAAGGAGGTGTCCAGCTCGATGTTCAGCCCGGTCTCGGCGTCGTACTGGGTCTGGCCCGACAGGGGATAGCCCGAGGAAGCAGCATTCATAGTGCGCCAAGGCACCGGGATATCCAACGTGCGCGTGGTGGTGCCATCCAAATAATTGAATCGCACATGGGAGCAGGCCCGAATCCAATTGCGAACGTCCGAGGCCTTGTCCACGGCCGCCTGGCCGGCCAGGGTCACGCTTGAGGCCGTGGCCCCGTTCATGAGCACCGAGGTGCTGGAAGCGGTGGTATTCACATTGGCGCGGGTCACGGCCGTTCCATCCGGGCGGAGGAGAATGCCCCCCGTGAGGTTGGCAAAAGACCCCTTATAGGCGCTGGTGTTGGTGAGGGTCAACGAAGCCGACACCGCCCAGTTGGTGCTGCTGCTGCCGGACCGGGTGAATTTCATGTTCCCGTCGCCGGTCGCGTTGTCGGCGGTATCACCGTTGGGATAGGACGCATGGAACATCACGGCTTCCATAGATCCCGAGAAGTCGAGCAAGGTCACGACCTCGGGCTTGGCCTTCTTGTTCCCGCTGGATTGGTAGAGATCCAGGAAGTCGGTCTTCCCGAGCTGGAGTCGGGAATCCCACTGGGCTTGGAGGGCGGCGGAGCCCGCCAGCACCAGGAGGAGGCTCTTCATCAGGGACGTGCGGACATTTTTCAACATGGTCGAACCTCGAATTGAATCGCGATGATCGGTCAATCAACCACTGCGGGAGTCGTGACCCAAACTTCCTTGTCATGCTGGAAGGTGGTGGATCCCAGCACCGTGCGGCCCGAGGATTGAATTACCCAAAGGTCATTCCAGGATCGGGTATCCACCACGCCGCCGGAGACCATGTCGGGCTCGACCTTGCCCATGCGCATCATCTTGAGCGTGAAGGATCGGCTCTGCCCCGTGGGGGCCGGCATCTGCATGTCGGTGGCCCCCACCGGAGCGATCGGGGTGGAGAGCCCCGCACTCTCGGTGTTGTGCACCAAGAGGCCCTGGACTTCCTTGAACTTGAGGGCCCCGGTATCGGTGGGCACCTTGTCGGCCTTCATCCACACGATGGAGTATTCCAGACCTGTGTCCGCGGTCTGGCGGACCACCGCGGCCTGCTGGCTGGAGCCCACGATGAAGACCTCTCGGAGGCTGTTCCGGGACATGCCCACGGCGATGACGGTCATGAGCACGAGCATGCTGAGCACCACGAGGATCGTGATGCCCCCGGACTGGGTGGCGCGGGTGGAGCGAGGCTGATGGACCATGATCATGCTCCCTTGCCGGTGACGGGCATCGAAAGGCCGAAATGCCGGGGGCGGAGCACGAGGGTGCTCACCCGTTCTTTGTAGGAAGTGGCGGTGGTCGTCGTGCCGTACTCCATCCGCTTCGCGGCGGTGCGGGTCGTCACATCCACGCGGATCGTCACGGGGATTTCCCGGAACCAGGTGGCGGAGTCGATGGTCTGCTGCTCGGGTCGGCCATAGCCCAGGGCCAGGGCGGCATTGACTTTGGTCTTGTAGGCGGACCATCCGCCCCCGGCATCTTCCCGGATCCAGGTGCGACCACCATCAACGCTCATGTACACCTTGAGGCCCGTGACATCCTCCGCCAGCACGTTCACGTTGGTGACCGAGGCGGCGGGCAGCCCGGGAGCACCGGACTGGTAGGTTCCCTGTTCACGGACGAGGCAGGGCACGGTACGGGAGGGATCACTGGGATCCACGGCCCGGGCCTTGATGCTGTACTTCACCATCTGCTCCGGTACCACGACCATGATGGGAGCATCTTTGCGGTCGTTGTACAGGGAGATGCCCACGTTTCCCGTCCGGGCTCCGGCCGCATCCGAGTTCTTGTCCGAGACGACGACCTCCACGATGTTGCCATTCACAGACTTGATCGATTCGATGGTCTTGACGGCCGTCTGGTCCTTCACGTAGAAGAACTGCCCCACCTGGATCATCGAGGCGAAAGACGGGTCCTTGGTGTCGATGAATTTAGTGCGCGCCGTGTCCTGTGAAAGGTCCTGGGAGAAATCATTTTCCAAGGCCATCAGCCCCTTATCCGCGGGCGCGCCATTCTGGGGAACCAAGGTCGCTTCGAAGGGGAGGGGCTGATCGTAGTAGAAATAGAATTCATCCGCCCTCAAGGCTCCATCCGTCAGGGTGACCGCCTGATCGGGATTGACCCAGAAGCCGGGGTTCACCGTGGAGAGTGCCTTCGCGCCAGAGGGCGGGGCCGTGAGGGTCCGCAGGAACATTCCCGCCACGTTCAGGTCGTCCGACAGCACGTCGATGGCCACGCGGCCACGGCGGACGGCCGAAAGCCGCTCCCCGGCCGTGGTGAAGGTCGTGATGCTGCTCTTGTAGACACCGGCCATGCCCGCCATGAGCACCGCGGTGAAAGCCAGGGCCACCATCAATTCGATGAGCGAGAATCCCCGCTGGGAAGGCTTAGGCATGGAGCACCTCGCGCGTGAAGGTGACGGTTCGCATCACGGGCACCCCGCCCACCATCCCTTCCATGAATTGGACTTGGACCGTGACCTGGGCCAGCATGGGGCCCCCGGCAGGGACCGTTTCCACCTGGTTCACCGTCACCGTAAAGGCGTTATCCGCGGCCGTGCCCGCGCGAAGGGTGCCCTTCTCGCCTTCAGCATCCGCGACGGTCCGGTACTGGTAATAGTCGGTCACGGTGGCCCCGGCGTTGATCCATTTCATCGGGGCGGGGGCCTTCGACTGGTAGATCTCACCGAGGTAACTCTGGGTGCCCTCGGCGGAGATCTGTTCCAGGATCTGCTCCGCCAATCGGATGGCGTCCTGCATGCGGCCGGTTGAGGTGGTGGCCCGGATGGACATGGCCTGAAGGCTCGTCAGCCCCAACAGGCCCACGGCCATCACGAAGGCTGCCAGGAGCAGCTCCACCAGGCTGAAACCCGATTGCCCGCGGCGGCTGCGACGGATGGAGTTCGACGTCTTCACAGGCGCCTCCATGGATTCTGGGCACCGGGGCCCGACTTGTAGAACTTGTAGATGCTGCTTCCCGTGACCACGATGTAGCCCGCCGGAGCGCCCGCGTAGGGCTCCCCATTGCGAAGGCCCACGATGGGAATGCAGAAAGGAGCGAGGTACTGCTTATTAAAGGCGTTCAATTGAATCCCACCGCCGCCGGGGGCCACCAAGTTCCGGTTCAAGGCGGGGCCAAGCTCCGCAGACAGGCCGGGCGTCGCCGCCAGGGCCGCCGCCAGGGTCTCCGATCCCACCGCGAGGGCCACGCCCGCATTGGAGGTGTCGTATCCGGCATAGAGCCGATCCGGGAAGGCTTGCGAAGTGATGGCGTTCACGTCGGGAGTGGCCGCTCCCACCTGCCTGAAACTGAGCCTGAACGTCGTGGTGGGAGTCCAGGTTCCATTGGTTTCAAGGACGACGTTGGCCAAGGCCGCACCCGAATATTTGCTCGCCTCTCCCAGCAGCCCTTCAGTCTCCGAAAGGAGGTTCTGCACGGCGGGCTTCTGCCGGGGCAGCGTGAGGTAGGAGGCCGCGGCGATGGAGAGCGCCCCGATGATGGCCATGACGACCAAGAGTTCGATCAGGGTGTAGCCGGATTGTCTGGATCGGGCCCGCATGGAAACCTCGCGACATAAAAGGTTCATCGATGGAAGGAACTCGAGTCGAAATTCTCTAACTAAATGATTTTAGGACTTTTTGTACTTTGAGCCAGGGTACATGGAGACGATTGGGTGACGAAATGTATTATTTTTAGTCATCAGCCGAACTGCAGGGGATCCCGATCCAGGCTCAGATCCCCGCCCCGCTTCAGCGGCGCCTTTCGAAGCGCCAGCCCCAGGGTGCCGCGCTCAGCAGCCTTGGCCAGCAATTGCATGCGCCACCGGTCCTTGGCCCGCGCGACGGGGGCTTCGATGGGGCCCAACAAGCGCAAACCGGGTAGCCCCTCGAGGCGCTGGCGCAAAGCTTCAAGGGCGGATTTGGCTTCCTCGGGGGTGTCCGACTCGGCCCGATACAGGGTCAGGGAAACGAAGGGCGGGTAGCCCAGGCTCTGCCGGAAAGGCAGCTCCGTGGCGGCGAAGGCTTCGAAATCCTGGGCCACGGCGCATTGCACGGCGGGGTGGTCGGGGCTGTAAGTTTGCAGCACCACCTTCCCAGGCAGCTCGGCGCGGCCCGCCCGGCCCGCCACCTGGGTGAGGAGTTGGAAGGTGCGTTCCGCCGCGCGGAAATCCGCCACCTTGAGCCCCTGGTCGGCATTGAGGATGCCCACCAGGGTGAGCTTCGGGAAGGTGTGGCCCTTGGCCAGCATCTGAGTGCCCACGAGGAGGTCCACCTCGCCGCTTTCCGCCGCCAAGAGGCCCGCTTCCAAGCTCCCGCGGCGGCTGGTGGTATCGCGATCCAGGCGCAGGATGCGGGCTGCCGGGAAGAGCGCCGCCAGTTGCTCCTCCACTTGTTCGGTACCCTCCCCCACGCCGCGCAGGTGTTCCGCGCCACAGGCGGGGCAGGCTTCCGGCGGCACCGCCTCGAAGCCGCAGAGGTGGCAGCGCAGGCGCCAGTGGCCCTTGTGGTAGGTGAGGCTCAGGGCGCAGTGCGGGCATTCCAACGGCTTGCCGCAGGCCCGGCACATCCAGAAGTTCTCGAAGCCCCGGCGGTTGAGCAGGATCATGGCCTGCTCCCCCCGCTGAAGCGTTTCGGCCAGGGCTTCCAGCAGCCTCGGGGAGAAGAGCACCTTCCGTCGCGTGGCCTTGTAGACCTCGCGCAGGTCCACCACTTCCACCGTGGGCATCACCGTGGTGCCCGGCCGCTGGGTGAGCTTCAACAGTTTGTATCGCCCCGCCTGGGCCGCCTGCCAGCTCTCCAGGGAGGGCGTGGCGCTGCCCAACACCACGGGGCAATCCTCCAACTGGGCCCGCTTGATGGCGAGGTCCCGGGCGTGGAGGCGAGGATGCTCCTCGCTCTTGTAAGAGCCCTCGTGTTCCTCATCGACGACGATGAGGCCGACGTCGCGGAGCGGGGCCAGCACCGCGTTACGAACCCCCACGAAGATGGAGGGTTCATCGTTGAGGAGCCGCACCACGTCGG
Source organism: Holophagaceae bacterium (assembly GCA_035255465.1). Classification (GTDB taxonomy): domain Bacteria; phylum Acidobacteriota; class Holophagae; order Holophagales; family Holophagaceae; genus JAFDVN01. Next base: position 17,511 of record DATEZP010000009.1, on the reverse strand, counting down.
CCACCCGCTCGCCCGTGTTCAAACCCGCGTGCCCCACGGCCACGAGGCCGGGAAAGCGCGCCTCCAAACGGGAGAGCAGCCGGGGCGTGAGCCCGATCTCCGGCACCATCCACAGGACGCGTTTGCCCTGGGCCAGCACGCGCTCCACGAGGGCCAGGTACACCTCCGTCTTGCCGCTGCCCGTGACGCCGTAGAGGAGGTGGGTCCCGAAGCGCCCGACCTCGATGCCATTCAAGGCCGCCTGTTGTTCCCCATTGAGCGCCACGATGCGATCGACACCAGCCTCACGACGCTGGGAGAGCAGATCCACCCGTTTCAGTTTCTCGATGAGCCCGTGCTTTTCCAGGGTGGACAGGACGCTGATGCCTACACCCGCGACCTCGAGCAATTCCTCTTCCAGCAGGGCGCCGCCCGCCTCCTCCAGCGCCAGCAGAATCTTGGCCTGGGAGGCCGTCACCTTGGGCGGATGGGGCCGATCCGTACGGCGCACCTCCATCAGCCCCGCGCCGCGGCGCTCAGGCCGGTGCAGGAAGGTGGGCAGCTTCAAGGTACCCGCGTGCCAAGCCTCCCCCAGGGCCGCCAGTTCCACCCATGCCCCTGCATCCCGCAGGTGGGCCAAGGTGCGCCCGTCCGCCAGGGGCGTCTCCCAACGGGCCCTTAGGCCTTGAGGCAGGGCCAAGGGCAGCAACGCCGCCTCTCCACAGGCGTAGTAGCCCGCCGCGAACGCGATCAATTCCCGCACCTTGGCCGGCAACAGCGGGAAGGGATCCACCACCCCCTCGATGGGCCGCAGCTTCACCTTGGGCGGATCGGGGTCGGCGCCAAGCACCAATCCCAGGGCCGCACCCGCTCGCACCTTCACCTGCACCCGCACGCCCACCGGGAGCCCGGTGGGCGCCAGGTAGGTGAGGGGCGGCAGGGGCCGGTTCAGTTCGATGCGGGTGGGATTCATCAGGGGGAGCGATAGACTACCAAGATGCTGATCCTGGGCCTCGAGAGTTCCTGCGACGACTGCTCCGCCGCGGTGCTGGAGGAGTCAGCCACCGGTCCGCGGGTGCGGTCCCTCGTTCGCAAGAGCCAGGATGACCTGCACGGCCCCTTCGGCGGGGTGGTGCCGGAGCTGGCGGCGCGGGAACACTTGCTGCAGGTGCGCACCGTGGTGCAATCCGCCTTGGATCAGGCGGGGGTGACGCTGGCGGATCTGGATCGCATCGCCGTGACCCGGGGCCCCGGCCTCGTCGGCAGCCTGCTCTGCACCTTCAGCGCCGCCAAGGCCCTGGCCTGGCGCAGCGGCAAGGAGTGGGTGGGCGTGCACCACTTGCTGGGGCACCTGAACGCCGCGCGCATCGCCTCGCCCAATCTGCCCTTCCCCGCCCTGGCCCTGCTCGTGAGCGGCGGCCACACCCACCTCTACTTCGCCAAGGACTGGACGCATCTGGAACTCCTCCAGAAGACCCGGGACGATGCCGCCGGCGAAGCCTTCGACAAGGCGGCCCGGCTGATGAACCTCGGCTACCCCGGCGGGCCCTTGGTGGATGCCTGCGCCCGCCGCGCGGCGGGTCCGGGCCCCCGTTTCACAGCCCCCAAGTTCCGGGATGGCATGGCCAGCTGGAGTTTCAGCGGACTGAAAACGGGCGTGAAGCTGCGGGTGGAGGCGGATGCCACCCTCGCCACGGGCGGCGCGGAGGCCCCCGAAGTGCAGGCCCTCTGCCGCGTGCTGCAAGACACCATCGCCGATTGGCTGCTGAAGCCCCTCCAAGCGCATGCGGAAACCACCGGCGCGAAGAGCCTCATCCTCAGCGGCGGCGTGGCCTGCAATTCGGCCCTGCGCGAGCAGGCCAAGCGTCTCTGCGAGCGATTGGGGCTGGCCCTGGCCGTGCCGGAACCCCGCTACTGCACCGACAACGGCGCCATGATCGCCGCCGCGGGCGCCCTGCTGCCCCTGGAGACCGACTGGAGCCTGAATGCGGATTCAGACCTGCGTCTGGTCTAGCCTCCTCGTCCTCCCCACCCTTGCCCAAACCACCTCGCCCGATCAGCTGGCGCGGGTGTGGCACCAGGCCAAGGCCCAGGAGCAAGCGGGCAAGCGGGCAAGCTGCGGGAGGCCATCGGGCTTTACGCCTGGTGCGTGGCCCGCCAACCCAAGCCCGCCGATGCGATCCCCTCACCCACGGGCGGCATCGGGATCGTGCTCTACGACCCCTACCTCAGCATCGCCCGGGATGCGCTGGCCTTGAAGGACGCTCCCCTGGCGCAGTGGGCCCTGGATCAGTCCGAACGCTACGGCGGGGAGAGCGACGGCAGCCGCACCATCTTCCGCGTGAAGCTGAACAAGCTCTGGGATCCGGACCAGGACGCCCGCTTCGACCGCCGCATGGCCGCCATCCGCACTTACGCCCAGCGGCTGAACGAGGCCCGCAAGGCCGGCCAACCCGCGCCTCCCTCCCCTTCCGAGGAATTCCCGGATCCCAAGATCAACGTGAGCGCCAAGGCCCCCATGCCCTTGGATCCCCGGGCCTTCCCCGATCCTTACCAGGTGGCCGAGGCCCCCCTGCCGGGCCGATCCACGCTGGAAGGGTGGGAGGCCACGTACCTGGAAGGCCTGCGTCTGGAGAAGGAGGGGGATCCCGCCTCCGCCCTGCTCGCCTTCCAGGCCTCGGCCCGCCTGCACCCCCAGCCCGCGGGCCGCACCACGCTCACGGATGGCCGTGTGCTGGATGCCTACAGCCCCTACCTCCGCCAAGCGGCCGCGGCCCTGGCGGCGGAGGACCTCCTGGCCGCGGACAAAGCCCTGGGCGAATCCTCCCGCTGGGCCCTGGAACCCTCCTCGGAGCGTGGGGAGCTGCGTAAGCGGCTTTCGGATCGCGTGGTGAGTTACAGCAAGGCCGGGAAGGACTGGCGACAGGCCAAGGCCCAGCCCCTGGTAGCTGCTCAGGTGCCCCCCAAGGCCTCGGAAGCCGCTCCCGATCCGGCGGCTTCCCACGGCCCCATCGCAGCGCCTCCGCCTCCCGCGCAGGCCTCGGGCACGCCCACCAAGCTCCCCCTCGAAGCCACCCCGCCCTCCACCCCGTCCACGGCCCCATCCCCCCGAGGTGGGTGGCCCTGGGCCGCCGGTGGAGGCCTCGTCACCGCCATGGGCGCGGGCCTATGGCTGGCCTGGCGTCCCCGGCGCAAGGCCCCTTCGGATTCCGACGCCACCACCTTCATTCCCAAGGACCGCATCACCCACCCGCCCGCGGCCTCGGCGGGCCCCTGGAACCTCACGCGGGAACTGGGCCGTGGCGCCACCTGCATCACCTACCTCGGCATCCACCGCGGGGACCACCGCCCCGCCGCCGTGAAGGTGCCTTACCCGCACTTGCACCTGGATGCGGAATTCCTGGCGCGCTTCCGGCAGGAGGCCCGCCTCGGCCAGCGGCTGGATCACCCCGGTGTCGTGCGCATCGTGGACCCGGGCCCCGAGGAAGGCATCCCCTGGCTCGCCTTGGAATTCGTGGAAGGCGAAGGCCTCGATCGGCACCTGCAGCGCAAGGGCCGCCTCGCCATCGCGGAAGTCATCGACCTGGGCCTCGACATGGCCCAGGCCCTGGCCTACGCCCACGCGCACGGCGTCATCCACCGCGACCTCAAACCCGCCAACGTGATGCTGAGTTCAGGCCGGGCCAAGGTGGTGGACTTCGGCATCGCCCGGGTGGTGGACGCCACGGCCATGACGGCCACCCAGGCCTTCCTCGGCACGCCGCTCTACGCCTCGCCCGAAGCCCTGTTGGGCTCCCGCGTGGATGGCGCCGCCGACCGCTATGCCCTGGGCATCGTGCTCTTCGAACTGCTCACGGGGCAGCCGCCCTTCCAGGGTCCCCACGGGCTGGCCGTACTTGAGAAACACCGCAGTCAGCCCCTGCCGGATCTGCGGGAAGGGCGCTCGGACATCCCGCCTGCCCTGGCCGCCCTCGTCCAGCGCCTGGGCGCCAAGGACCCCGCCCACCGGCCCACGGACGAGGCGTTGGTGGCCGAGCTCCAGGTCCTGCGCGAAGCCCGATAGACTGGGAGCTGGAGGTTCCATGGAGGTCACCCGGGAGGATGTGCTGCGCTGCGCCGAGTTGGCCCGGCTCCAGCTCACGGAAGCGGAGATCCCCGCCCTGCAGCGGGACATGGCCCGCATCCTCACCCATGCCCAGAGCCTGCTGGAGCTGGATCTCGAAGGCGTGGAGCCCACCCTGCACGGCCTCGACCTGCCCCTTCCGCGGCGGGAGGATGAACCCCGCACCACCTTCACCCAGGCCGAAGCGCTGGCCCAGGCCCCCGATTCCGCCCAGGGCCATTTCGTGGTGCCCAAGGTGCTGTGATCGGAGGGGCTTCAGACCCCTCGGTATTGAATTCCTGGCGCAAAGGTTGCGGAGTTGCGCGAGGGTTCCGCCGGCTCACCATGGCCCCGTTTCCCCGTGAATCCGGGCCTCGCGGAGCGGGCCGGATGGTGTTGTGCCATTTGCCGTAGATCCGGGCCGAAGCCCGGCTGATCGCCCCTTCGGGGGCCGAACCCCTTTGTGGAGGAGATCCCATGGGAACCATCGCAACATCCCGCAATGGCGTGAACGTAGACGCCCTCACCGCCACCCTCACCGAGATAAAGGCCAATCCCACCTTGGCCCACTTCAAGTTCCGCTCCAAAGCCAAATGGATCAACGGTGCCCACTCCGCCAGCACCTTTGATTCCCTCTTCGGCGCGGGATCGGAGCACAAACGGGCGAAGCCCTTGTTCCTGGAGGGGGATGAGCCCGAGGCCCTGCTCGGCACCGACCTCGCCCCGAACGCCGCCGAGGCCGCCCTGCACGCCCTCAGCTCCTGCCTCAGCGTCACCTACGCCTACAACGCCGCCGCCATGGGTCTGGACATTTCCAACCTCAGCTTCGAACTGGAGACGGATACGGACCTCCGCGGCTTCCTGGAGCTGGACAAGAAGATCCGCCCGGGCCTGTCCCAGATCCGCGTGAAGGTGAACCTGGCCTGCAACGGGACACCCGCTCAGATCAAGGAGCTGCACGACAAGGCCATGCGGACATCACCACTGCTCGACACCTTCAAAAATCCCGTGGATGTGAAGGTGACCCACTGAACCCGACACGAACAGGCCCGGGCCGAAGCCCGGGCCTGTTCTCTCAAGGGTTCCTAGAAACTGAAACGGGCTCCGATCCGCACGGAGCGGGGGGCCTGGAACGCGAAGGGCTGTTGATAGCCCGCGCGCTGGGGGCCGCCTTCCAGCGTGTTGAATCGCTGGTCGATCACGGTGGCCGTCTGGCTGTTCAGCGCGTTCGTGATGTCCAAATTGAACCGGACCTGCATCTTCTTCGTGATCTTGAGTGAATAGGCCAGATTGAGATCCAGCTGGGTCGTGGCCGGGGTTTCCCCGTCGGTGCCCCGGGGGGTCAGGAACAATTCGTAGCGCCCGTATCCGGTGTGGTACCCCAGCCGACTGATGGGAGTGCCGCTCATGTACTGGAAGCTGGCCCCCAGGCTGAGTCCGAAATCCCATTCGTAATATCCGTTCGCCTTGACCTGGTGGCGGCGATCCCCGCTGAGGCGGCCCCAGCTGTTGGGGATGAATTCCGGCAGGTCGTAGGCGGCGTTGATGTTGGGGTCGAGCTGTCCCGTGCCATCGGCGCCACCAATGCCCTGGAAGGCGCCCTCGTAATTGCCGTCCAACTTGCTCCAGAGGTAGCTGGCCTGCCATGTGTAGTGATCCGCGAACTTGCGCTGCGCCGTGAGTTCGACCCCCCGGTAATCCCGCGTCGCATCGGGGAGGGTGATGCCCAGCGGGTGGCTTTGCCCGGGATTGATGATGTTGTAGTCATCATTGGGGCTGTTGGGATCCAAGGCATCTTCGATGGCCCGCCCCAGGTAGCGGCGGATGAATTTGGCGCCCAGCACGTACTTGGAGGCGACGGTGGTCTCCACCCCGAGGATGAATTCGTCGGAGTAGGAGCCTTTGATGTCGGGATCCACGGGCTCGGTGTACCCATAGATGTTCGCCTCCGGACGTGAAGCCGTGGGGTCATCAACGAGCAGGATGTTCCAATACGCCGTTTCCGCCGCACTGTTGGGCGTGTAGGCCGTGGCGCTGAAGTTATAGGTGGTCGGGTTGCGTTCCATGCTGAAGGAGCGGATCACCAGATCCAAGGGCACCTGCTCGTAATAGCGGGAGGCGCTCGCATAGACCTTGTCCGTGCCGCTGCCCTTGAAATCCCAGACCAGGCCGAGCCGGGGCGCCCATTGGTTCTTGAAGGAGGCCACCTTGACGCCGTTGGGATCCACGATATCGGTCAGATCCAATCGCACCCCAAGGTTCAAGGTCCAATTCGGATTCACCGCCCATTTGTCTTGAAGGAAATAGGCCTGGCTTTCGTGTTTGGGAGTCGAGGTAAAATTGATGGAGGGTGCGTTGAAGGATGCGCCCGAATCGTAGGGCGGGCCCAGCACGGCATCGGGTGTCGTCCACCAGTAGTGCGAATAAACCGTATTGGGACCGCTCGTGCCGAGGATGGTGACCTGTTGGCCACCGGTGAATCCGCGCCGGATATCCGCTTTATCCGTCTGGAACTCGAATCCGGCCTTCAGTTCATGCCCGCCGAGGATGTAGGCGAAGCTCCCCTGGAGGGTGTCGCGCGAAAAGGTCTTCTCGTCGAACCGCCCGAAGCCATAGCGGTTTTCCCCCGTGGCGTTATCCGTCACTTGAATCGCCGAGGCCCCCCCCGCTCCGGGCAGGATGCTGTTGGTCTCGTTGTGGCGGCTCACCTGGAAATGACCGAACCAGTTCGCTCCGGTGGCTTCGTATCGCAGGCTCAGGTCGGTGCCGCCCACCTTATGCTCGCCGTCCCAGGTGGGGACATCCCCTTGGGGCGATTTCACAGCCCCGGTGATCTTCTCGGGGTCCCCCAGGAAGGAGCCAATGAGGGTGTGCCCTTCCGCCATTTTCCAGGTGAGCTTGCCAGCGAAGAGCTCCCGGGAGGAATCCGTCGGCGCCTTCAGCCCGGCGCTCGTGCCCACCCGGATCTGGTTCACCTGGTTGTTTCGCCGGCGGTCATAGGCCACGAAGAACCACACTTTGTCCTTGACCAGGAACCCACCCACGTCGAACCCGAGTTCGAAGGTCTTGTCTTCCGTGAGGAGGGGTTTCTCCTGGAGGTTCGTATCATTCACGTGGCGGTTCCCGCTCTTGAAGAACTCTCCTTCCGAGTAGGCGAACACGTCTCCCGAGAATTCATTGCCACCACTCTTCGTGATGACGTTGATGACCCCGCCCAGGGCCTTGCCGTACTCCGCCTCATAACCGCCGGTCTTCACCTGGAATTCCTGGATGAATTCCATGGGCACCTTTTTACCCTGGGTGCCGAATTCCACCCCGGTGGTGTTGATGCCATCGATGACGTAGTTGTTCTCGGCGCCGGAGGCCCCGTAAACCTTGAACCCCGCGTCATCCTTGGTCACCCCGGGGGCGAGCAGGGCGATGTTCGCGAAATCCCGGCTCACGGGAAGTTTTTCGAAGGACTCATTGCTGAAGTTGGCCCCTTGCGTGGTGGCCTTGGTGTCCACGGAGGTCGACTGGTCCACCACCTCGACCACCGCCTGGGCGATGGCCGTCAACTTCACTTCCACCGTGGAGGTGCGATCAAGCCCGACCTGGACCGCGGATTTGTAGGTATTGAATCCGTCCCTGGTCACGGTGACGACGCAGGGCCCGGGCGGAAGGAGGCTGAGCCTGAAGGCCCCCTCCCCATCGGTGGAGATGAGACGGGTGCCCTGCAGGTTCGCGCCCGTCAACGCGACCCGGGCCCCGGCCAGCGGCGCACCCTTGGGGTCCAGCACCCGGCCCTGCACCGAACCGGTGGTCTGGGCCACAAGGGGTAGGGTGCCGGCCGCGATGATCAGCGGCAGGCATCGAAGGGTCGATGCACGCATGGTTCCTCCTGCGCAGGGCCGGCGTTCCGGCTCATGGGGTCTGTTTGGAAAGTGGCCCCATGATGCGCGGACGCATCCCCCCCGCCAAGGGGAATTCTTCAACCCGGTTGATTCGCCGGGCGGATCCCCTGAGGGTCTACCAGTCGGACCCGCCGCTGTCCCCGCCGCCGGAATCCCCGAAGTCGGAGCTGCCGCCGGAATCTCCGGAATCGCCCCAGGATTCATTGCCGGAATCGCCCCAGGAGCCGCCGCCGGAATCGGAGCCGGAAGAGCTGCCCCAATCGCCGCCCCCACCGGATTGATCGTGGTGATGGTGACGGTCCCCGCTCATCATCGAGCCGATCATCATGCCCGTCAGCATGTCGCCGATGCCCCCGCCCGAACGGCCATAGCCGGGGCCGGGCTGCATGCCCGGCGCCATCTGGGGTTGATCCAGCCCCAAGCGGCGCCGGGCGCTGGCGGGGAGCTCCTCATCCTTCAGTTCCTGCACGCCGGCGGCGTTGCCGCAATAGCCGCAGCTCCACTTCACGGTACGCAGGCCATCCCATTCCTGCTTCATCTTGTCCGGAGCGGCCCCGCAGGAGCCGCACTTGGGATAAGGGCAGACGAAGGTAATGGGCTCCAGGGGGCCGCTGCCCATGCCGCGCTTCGGCGCCCCCGCCACTTGCGGCCGGTCCGACTTACCCTTCAAGACGAAATACAGCACGACGCCAGCGATGATGATGACCCAGAACAATGGAGGCCTCCCGGACGACTAGGCTACACCCGGCGGGGCCTGGGGCTTAGTCTCCGCCCGCCCCAAGCGGCCCTGTGCCATCATCTCCTCCATGTCCTTCCCCGCCCTTCCGCTGGACCGGCCCTGGCGTGTGCTGGGCCTCATGAGCGGCACCTCCGCGGATGGCGTGGATGCGGTGGTGATCGAGGTCGATCCTGCGGGCTTCCGGGGCGGCCGGCCCTTCCTCACCCTGCGCGCCCACCACCACCATCCCTACCCGGAGGCCCTCCACCATCGGGTGGTGGAAGCCGCCTCGGATCGGCTCCGGCCCGGCGAACTGTGCGTGCTCCAGCGGGACCTCGGGGAACTCAACGCCGAGGCCGCCGCCGCGCTGGCTGCCGAAGCCCCGGACCTGGCCTGCCTCCATGGCCAAACGGTGCAGCATCAGCCCAGCCGCGGCGCCACGCTGCAATTGGCCGACCCCTACCCCTTGGCCTTGCGCCTCAATTGCCCCGTCGTGTGGGACCTGCGCCGCATGGACATGGCCCTGGGTGGCCAGGGCGCCCCCCTCGTGCCCCTCACGGAAGTCTGGCTCCGCGGCCAAGCCTCACCCTGGGCGGCGCTCAACCTCGGAGGCATCGCCAACGTCACCCTCTGGGATGGCGAGCGCGTCCAGGCCTGGGACGTGGGCCCCGGCATGAGCCTGCTGGATCTCGCCGCGCGCCGCTGGCTGGGCATCCCCTTCGACCCCGGCGGCGCCTATGCCCTGGGGACCGTGGAGGAGATCCTGCTGGCCCGCTGGATGGCCCACCCCTATTTCGCGCAGCTGCCCCCCAAGAGCACGGGGCGCGAAGCCTTCGGCGCCGCCTGGCTGGACGGTGAAACCCCCGCCCTGGAAGCCCTGCCCCTGCCCGACCGGCTCGCCACCTTGGCCGCCTTCAGCGCCGAAGCCATCGCGCGCGAATTGGGCCGGATCCCCCATCTGCCCCGCACGGGCCTCGTGAGCGGCGGGGGCTCCCACCACGCTCGCCTCCGGGCGGAGTTGGCGCACCGCCTGCCCCACCTGCCCTTCACCGAAGACGAAGCCTTCCCCGCCGGCGCCCGGGAAGCCATCAGCTGGGCTCTCTTGGGCGCCGCCGGCGCCGCGGGCGTGCCCGGCAACGTTCCGGAGGTGACGGGCGCTTCCCGCCCGGCGGTCCTGGGCAGTTGGGCCTTCCCCTCCACGGGGTCCCAGTGCTGACCTACCTGGAACCCTGACGTGAAGGCCGGTCGCTGGATCGATCACCTCTGCCCCTGGATCGCCTGGGGAGCGGTGGCATCCACCTCCCTCTACGAGCCCTGGGAGGTGCTGGCCATGAGCTTGCCGTTGGTGCTCGCCATCGCCGTGGAGGTTCGGCGATCCGATGTGAGCGCGTCGCGGAAGCCCCTGGAACTGGTGGCCCTGGGTCTGCTCGTCCTCGACGTGCTCCTCTTCCGGAATTTCCTCGGCGCCCTCGTGCGGGTGCTCTTCATGCTCATGGGCCTCCGGCTGGCCCTGCCCCGGCAGCGGCGGGAGCGACGGCAGCTGCTGCTCATGGCCTTCCTGCTCTTCCTCACCACGGCCATCAGCACCACGGACATCCTCTTCTTCGCCGCGGCGGTGGCCTTCCTCCTCGGCGCGGCCCTCACCCTGCTCCACCTCAATTGGGAGGAGAGCGCCGGCCTCCGCCGCGGGCCCTCTCCCCAGGCCCCGTTCCGGCGGCTGCTCCCCTGGACCCTCGCGGCGTTGGCCATGGCCTCCCTCGCCTTCCTGCTGATGCCCCGGGTCACCGTGGGATTGCGTCCCTTCTCCTTCATGCGGCGCGGTCTCCTGGGCTCCGCCGCGGGCCTTTCGGATGGCCTGGACCTTGGGAAGGAAGGCCCCATCCAAACCAGCGGCGACGCCGTGTTGCGCGTGGCCCCCACCCGGACCCTCCAGCCCGCGGAACGGGCCGTCTGGGCCGAAGAACTCTCCCTCCTCCGCGGCATCGCGCTGGAGGAAGTGAAGGGGATGAGCTGGCAAGCCTCGGTGCGGACCCCGCGCCCCCCGCTGGGCACCCTCCTCTCCAGCGGGGCGCCTCAAGGGCTCCGGGAGGCGGAGTTCTTCCTCCTGCCCAGCCGCAGCCCCATGCTCACGGTGCCCTATGGCCTGGACGAGCTGAAGGGCCCCATGCCCCTCCCCCTGAGGACGGGGGAAGGCGGCGGATTCCGGTGGGCCTGGTTGCCGGCCCAGGGCTTCCCCATCCGCCTGGGGTGGTCCCCCCGGGAAGCCTTCGCCCACACGCTGCCGGAGCCCGGCCCCCGATCGGGCACCCGCTGGAATGCCCTCACCCAGATCGGCCCTGAGCATGAGGCCGCCCGCCGCGCCAGCCAGGTGCTGGCGCCGGCCGACACGCCCACTCCGGAACTGGCCCCACGCCTGGCCGGGGCGCTCCGTTCGCGATTCCGCTACACCCTCACCAATCCCAGCGGCGGCACCGCCAACCCCCTGGAGGACTTCCTTGAGCGATCCCACGCAGGCCATTGCGAGTATTTCGCATCGAGCCTCGCCCTCATGCTGCGGGCCCGCAACGTGCCGGCCCGCGTGGTGAATGGCTACCGCCTGGGGCCCTGGGTGGAGGAGGGAGGTTACTTCCTCGTCACCCAGGAGCAGGCCCACGCCTGGGTGGAGTGGTGGGATGAGGCCGGCGGCCGATGGCACGCGGAAGACGCCACGCCCTCTGCGGAGCTGGGCGCCAGCGAGGCCCAGGGTCTCTCCGCCTGGGAGCGCATGACGGACGCGCTGCGCTACCGCTGGGAACGCTACGTGGTGCGGTACTCCGACGATGATCAGCAGGCGGGACTGGGATGGGCCCAGAGCCACTTTCAAGGCTGGACGTGGAAGCGGCCCTCCTGGCCTTGGCTCGCCCTCGGAGGCGTCCTCTTCGTCCTGTTGTTCCGCCGACGCCTTGGCTGGCTTCTCCCGCGCTTCGGCGGGACGCCCCCGGGCGGATTGCGCTTCTTGAAGCCCCTGCTTCGCAGCGTCCCCCCCGCCCTGCGGCCCGCAGCCGGTGAAACGGCGCGGAGCTGGTTGCTCCGGCTGGGGCAGCTGCGGCCGGATCGCGCCGCGTCGCTTCAGGCGTTGGCCACCGCCGTGGATGCCTTCGCCTATGGCCGGGCCGGCGAAGAAACCGTGAAGGCCCTCGCCCGAGGGGAGGCGAAGGCCTGGAAGCGCCGGCGGGAATCCTGATCCGCATTCCGGGTGGTCCGACTTCCCTTCAGGGGTGAAGGAAGGTCTATTTCAGAATGCGGTAGAGGTTGCTGAAGTCGTCGCTCCACCGGCGTACGGTGCGTTTGGCGGTCAGGGGTTCGGATCCAGCCTTCACCTTGGCGCCCTGCAGGGCCGCGGGATTCCGGGTGAGCAGCACCCAATCGGAGCTGTACACGCCTTCGGGTTCATCGTCGGCGGAATCGTTCACGTACACCGCGAACCAGGCCCCGGCGGCGGCTTCGGCCACGAGCACGGGTTTGAGATCCAGGTAGCGGTTGGAGATGTGCACCGCCAGGATGCCCGAGGGCTTGAGGTGGCGCTTGTAGGCGTCGAAGGCTTCCTTGGTGAGCAGGTGCACGGGGATGGAATCGCTGCTGAAGGCGTCCACCGCCAGCACGTCGTAGGCCTGGGGCGCCTCCACCTCCAACATCAGCCGCGCGTCGCCCATCACCAGATCCACGGGGGCGGGGGCCTTGGAGAGGCCTTCGAACCAGGTGCGGGCCATGGTCTCCACCAGGGGATTGATCTCGTACACCCGGAAGCGATCCACAGGGCGCACGTAGGAGAGCAGGCCGCCAGAGCCCAGCCCGATGACCCCCACCTTCACGGGCCCAGCGCCCTGGGCATCCAGGATGGCCCGGCCCACACCGCTGCTGCGGCCGTAGTAGGTGGCCGGGTCGCGCTCGTGCCCAGGCGACAGGAACTGCCCTCCGTGATTGATGGTGCCGTGCAGGAGCAGGCGCATGTGATCCTCGCCGCTGCCCTCCTCCTTCACGCGCAGGGCGCCGTAGAAGTTGCGGGCCTGGACGAGGCTCTCCTTCGCCGACTCCCGCCGGTAATAGGAGGCCATGGCGAAGACGCCGCCGGCCGAGAGCGCCAGCATCAGCAGCAGGCTGCGCCGGACCCAAGCGTGTTCCTGCTTCGAATCCCGCGCCCAGGCCAGGAAGGCCAGGAGGCCGCACAGCACCAGGCCCAGGGGCAGCTCGAAGAGGGTGGTGAAGATGCGGGGGGCGATGAGCCCCGCGAACACCCCGCCCAAGGCGCCCCCCACGGAAAGGCAGAGGTAGAAGCCCGTCAAGTGGCGGGGATGGGGGCGCAGGCGGGCCAGCTCACCGTGGCCGGTCATGCAGACGATGAGGAGCCCCGCGGAGAATAGCGGCACCTGCACCCGCACGGGCGCATGGGCGAAGTCGCGGCTCAGCATGAGCCCCATGACGATGAGCGCGGGGCCCAGCAGCCCCAGCCAAGCGGTGCGGAAGTACCAGCGCGGATGCTCGAAGGTGAGGATGAAGCTCAGCAGGTAGAGGCAGAGGGGCAGCACCCAGAGGAAGGGGATGGGCGCCACGTTGGTGCTCAGGTGGCTCGTCACGGAGAGCAGGAGGAGGCTGGGCACGAAGGCCAGCAGCACCCAGAAGGTGCGCAGCCCCAAGCCCGGGGCCGGGCCATCCACGTCGGCGTGCGATGCCTCCCGATCGGGCAGCACCCGGGCTCGCCAGGCCATGGCGAGGGCGCAGGCCACGTAGGCCACGAAGGTCCACGTCCAGGACCAGGCCTGGGTGGGGAGCACCATGAACGGTTCGATGAGGACCGGGTAGCTGAGCAGCGCGAAGAGGCTGCCCGCGTTGGAGAGCGCGAAGAGGCGCCAGGGCTGCCAGTCCGGCCGCTCCCGGGAGACCCAGGCCTGCACGAGGGGGCTCGTGGCCGACAGCAGCAGGTAGGGCAGGCCCACCGTGGCGCCCAGCAGTTCCAGGATCCGCCAGGTGGGGTCGCCCGCCGTCGTGGGCTTCCAGGAGGCGCGGGGGCTCAGGGGCATGAGCAGGAGGCTGCCCAGCAGCAGGAGGCCGTGCACCGTGGCCTGTCGCCGCGCGGGCAGCTTCTGGAGCAAGTGAGCGTAGCCGTAGCCCAGCAGCAGCATCACCTGGAAGAAGAGCATGCAGGCGGTCCACACCGCCGCGGAGCCGCCAAACCAGGGCAGGATGCGCTTGGCCAACAAGGGTTGCACCTGGAAGAGCAGGAAGGCTCCCAGGCCGACCATGGCGCAGGGCAACAGCAGGGATGGGGCGTCGGAAGAGCGCGCCGGAGCTTCAGTCATGGATCACCTGAGGGGTGGATCCAGGATGACAGAATCAGGCGGGAGGCTGGAGACCGGAGGTCAAGCGGGCGCCGACCCGCCGGTTCACTGGCGCCGGAATGGGTCGGAGGCTTCGTCCCTCCGGTCTCCAGCCTCCCGCCTATTCCTTCTCCAACATCCCGTACTTTGCCACGATGCGCTTCTCGCCGCTGTCGGCGAAACGCACGGTGTAGGTGACCATGTCGCCGCGCCCGGAGGCGCCGGTGATGACCCCGCGCCCGAAGCGGGGGCTCCGCACGCGGGTGCCCACGGGCCAGGCATCGCCGGGCACCTGCTCGGGTGGAGGCGGGGCCTCCGCCGGATCCTCGCCGGGTTCCGAAGGCGCCTGGGCTTTGACCTGATTGAACATGGAGCGGATGCGGCTCAGTTCGCCGGCCACGGAGACGCCGCCGCCCCCGCGGGCGGGCGAAGGCGTCCAGCCGCCCTGCCCGGCCTGGAACATCTCCGTGCCCCATCGGATGGGTTGATCCAGGGCCTCGGTGGGAACTTCCTTGAGGAAGCGGCTGGGCATGCCGAGCGTCGGCGGACCGCCGAAGGCCGCACGGCGCCGCGCGCCGCTCATGTAGAGCTTCCGCTGGGCGCGGGTGATGGCCACGTAGAAGAGGCGGCGCTCCTCCTCGAGGCCATCGTCTTCCTTCGCCATTCGGTTGGGGAAGACATCCTCCTCCATGCCCACCAGGAACACCGTGGGGAACTCCAAGCCCTTGGCGCAGTGGATGGTCATCATGGTGATGCGGGAATCCTGTTCCACCTCGTCAGCGTCGGCCATGAGGGTGATGCGGTCCAGGAAACCATCCAGCCCCAACCCGTCCAGTTCGGTGGCGGCGGTGAGGAATTCCTCCAGGTTCTCGATGCGGCCCTTGGCCTCCAGCGTGTCTTCGTCCACCAGGGCCTGCAGCAGGCCGCTCTCATGCAGCATCCAGCGGATGAAGCCCGACAGCGGCTGGGCGCGACGCTCCCCTTCCGCCTTGGCGAAGAGGTCGTGGAAGCGCACCATCTCCCGCTGGCTTCGGCCCGTGAAGGCCTTCTCCTTGAGCAGCGCCGCCACGCCTTCGATGGGGGTGCCATTCTCGGGGATGGCGGCTTCGATCTTCGCCAGGGTGGTGGGGCCGATGCCGCGGCTGGGCGTGTTCACGCTGCGGCGGAAGGAGGTGAGGTCGAAGGGATTCGCGGCGAGGCGCAGGTAGGAGATCAGGTCCTTGATCTCCTGGCGCTCGTAGAACTTGGTGCCGCCCACCAGCTTGTAGGCGAGGTTGGAACCTCGCAGGGCTTCTTCCAAGGGCCGGCTCTGCCAATTGGCCCGGTAGAGGATGGCCACGCGCCCTTCGGGATCGCTGGCCCGTTCCTCGCGGATGCGACGCACCACATGTTCCGCTTCGGCCCGGCCATCGTCCAACAGGCGGAAGGATAGGCGTTCGCCCTGGCCCAGATCCGTCCACAGCGTCTTGCCCAGGCGCTGGCTGTTGTTGGCGATGACGGTGCTCGCCGCATCCAGGATGGATTGGGTGCTGCGGTAGTTCTGCTCCAGCTTGATCTGCTTGGCGCCGGGAAAGTCCCGCTGGAAGTCGAGGATGTTGCGGATGTCCGCACCTCGCCACCCGTAGATCGACTGGTCCTCATCGCCGACCACGCAAAGGTTCTTGTGGAGCCCCGCCAGATGCTGCACCAGCTTGTACTGGGCGAAGTTGGTGTCCTGGTACTCGTCCACCAGCACGTGGCGGAATTTCTGGGCGTAGACTTCCTGCATCACGGGCTCCCGGAGCAACCGCTCCGCGTGCAGCAGCAGGTCGTCGAAATCGCAGGCCCGGTGGTTGGTGAGGCCCTTCTGATAGAGGGCGTAGGCTTCCAGGGTCTTGCGGCTCCAGGTGTCCAGGGCCTCGCTGGCGGCTTCTTCAGGCAGCAGGCAGCGGTTCTTCCAGTCGCTGATGCACTCCAGCACCTTGCGGGGATGGAACTGCTTCTCCGAGAGCTTCAGCTCCGCCAGCACCTGCTTGACCAGGCTCTTCTGATCGCTGGGATCGAAGATGACGAAGGACTTCCCCACGGGGGTGCGGTCACCCTCGCGCCGCAGCAGTCGGGTGCAGAAGCTGTGGAAGGTGCTCACCCAAAGCTGGTTCACGGGCACGGAGACCAAGCGGGCCACACGTTCCCGCATCTCCTCCGCCGCCTTGTTGGTGAAGGTCACGGCCAGGATGCTGGAGGGATTCACCCCCTCCTCCTCCACCAGCCAGGCGATGCGCCGGGTGATCACGGTGGTCTTGCCGGAGCCGGCCCCCGCCAGGATGAGCAGGGGGCCCTTCACGTGCTGCACCGCCTCCTGCTGGGGCGGGTTCAGGCCCCGGAGGAGCGGGTGGTCGTGCTGAGAATCCATTGCCTCATCATACCCCGTGGCCCTGATCGCCCCTGCGGACGGGCCCCGGCCCCACTCAGGGCTGAATGGCCTTGCCCTTCTCGGCCTTGCGCACGACTTCCGTCACCATGGCCAGGGCCTCGGCTTCGCTCAGCTTGTCCTTGAAGGCCGGCATGGCCTTGCCGAAGAAGATGCCCTTCAGGATGGTCTTGGCCAGCTTGTCGTCCTTCTTGGCGGCCATCTCCTTCTGATCCGTGAGGTCCTGCCCCTTGAGCCGCTTGCCGTCCGGCCCCAGGGCGCTGCCATCCGCGCCGTGGCACTTGGTGCAGTTCTCCACGAAGAAGGCTCGGAGGGCTTTCGCATCCTTCACAGGGGCCTGCCCAACGGCCGGCAGGGCGAGGAGGGCGAAGGGAAGCAGGGCGAGACGCATGGGATCTCCTAACCTTTGCGGGCGGCCATGGGCCGCAGGATTTCGGTGACGAGGCGTTGGGCGTCCTCTCCGGAAAGGCTCGCGCCGAAGGCCGGCATTTCGCGCTTCCCCTTGAGGATGACCTTCACCATATCCGCATCCGTCGTCCGCGCCTGCCAGCGGTAATCCGACAGGTTCCGCCCGGCGAGCCGGAGGCCCGACGGAGATCGGGCCCCGCCATCCGCCCCATGGCACTCCGCGCAGGCCCGGCGATAGAAGAGGGCCAGATCCTTCCGGGGAGCCTGGGACACCGAGACCATCCCGGAAAGCAGCAACAGCATCGCGGACATCCAACCTCCTGGGGCGCTGCCCAAGTATGACTGGCTTGCGGTAGCCTGGAACCTCGCCCCCATGGCGGAATGGCAGACGCAGCGGACTTAAAATCCGCAACCTGCAAGGGTGTCCCGGTTCGACCCCGGGTGGGGGCACCAAGTTGGAAGTCCCGGCCCGCGAACCGGGACACCGGTGATGCTCAGCCCGGCGGGCCCAAACCGAGATTCCCCTCCGCCGTCCACGCCCCTCACATTCCCGGGCGCGGACACCAAATGGAACCGATACTGGGCCTGCATCAGGGGGTCCCATGCGCTTCCACATGCCCCGTTTTCAATACCCGATCCACGACCCC
>DATEZP010000008.1:0-38016 GCA_035255465.1 Holophagaceae bacterium | reverse complement strand
CATGCGATCGCCGTCGAGCATCTGTCGGGTAATGGCGATGGAATCCATGAAACGCCCTCGGAAAAACTAAAGCGGAAGAGGAAAACCGAGCACGCGCCCGCCCTTGGTGTCAACGAGCATCAGGTTCTGGAAGGCCACGGTGCGGGTGTTGGCCTCCAGGTCCAAGCGAGCTTCCAGGGGCACCTCCCGAAGGGTGGCGCCGCTGGCCGGATCCAGCGAATGCATGCGCGTGGCGCCCTGGGGTCCCTGCACGAGGGCCCATAATCGTCCGCCCTGATGAAGCAGGCCCGCCGTCACGCCGGTCTCGACGTCGAAGGTGCGCTCCCATCGGACCTTCAGGGTCTTCAGATCCAAGCACTGGAGGTAGCCCACGCGTCCATCGACCTTCTTTCCCCAGAAATAGGCAGCTTCTCCGACCACGGCCATGCCGCGCTCGACGAGCCCTTGGATCGTCCCCTTCTTAAGCACCCGGTGGGAAGCCAGATCCACCACCGCAAAGGCGCCTTGGTTATAAGGGGAGTGGAGCACCGCCATGGATCCGCTCACTTCGGTAACTGGGCTTCCAAACCCCACATTTTCCCGCCAGGTCTCCTGCCCGGTGGCCGGGTCGTAGGCCACGACGAAGCCGCCCGAAGAGGAGAGTCCGTGGAAGAACAGCTCTCGTCCATGAGCGATGGTGCCCGCACTCACATTCCAATCGAACGGAAGAGCGAAGCGCTGCACCACTTTGCCCGATGGGTCCAGCCCGAGACAAAAGGTTCCCACCTTGAACTCACGGGTATAGACGTACACGCGGTCCCCGAGCTGAACGGGACTTTCAACCGAACGATCCTCCCATTGGGCGGTCCATCGGGGTAACCCGGATCCTCCATCGAGGAAAGTCAGCGTCCCAGTTGTTTTCCTGGTCCGAGTGAAATCCGCCTGGATGGCGTGAGTGGTGCCTGAATTGGCGATGAGGAACCCACCGGTCGCAGGTGTAATCCTCCCCGCTCCGGGGATCTTCCGCACCTGCCATGAGCCCATCTCAGAGCCGGGCTGAAATAGCTTGAAGCCCCAATTCTCGAAATCCTTGGCCAAGAGGGTGGATCCCTCAGTCGCCATCCTGGCCCCACTAAACACGATGGACCACGGACTCTTTTCGACGCCCACCTCCAAGGCAGCTTTGAGGGGCGTCTTCGCCCCTCCCTCGTCGGCCCACGCCCACCCCGCCGAAACGACGATGTGGGCGACCAGCAGCCCTGAAAGTAAGCGATGCACGCCTAACCCCGGTTGTAGGGCGCGGTGCACCCGTCCATGCAGAAGGCATCCCCGCCATCCAGCGGGAAGTCCTTGCGAAGGGCGTGGCCGGGGAAGTCGGGCCACGTGAGGAGGCGCTGCAGGTTCGGGTGGCCGTCGAAGGTCACGCCGAACATGTCGAAGACCTCGCGCTCATACCAGTCGGCGGTCTTGAAGCGGGACACCAGGCTGGGCACGGACGCGCCCTCGGCCACGGGCACCTTCACGCGCAGGCGCTCCTGGGAGGTGAGGTTCAGCCAGTGGTAGACGACGTCGAAGCGGGCACCTTCGCGCTCCGGCCAGTCCACGGCGGTGACGTCCACGAGGAACTGGAAGCCCTCCTTGAAGAGGAGGTCCGCCACAGCGAGGAGGTGCTCCGCGCCCACGACGATGGTGTGGTCTCCGCGGAAGTCGTGCTTGTCCTGCACGGCCCCGGGGAGCTGCTGTTCGATGTGCTCGGTGACCATGGCCGACCTCAGAAGATGGTGGCGGCGCCGGTGCCGGCGGCGTCCATGAGCATTTCGCGGATGGCCTGCTGGCCCGTGAGGCCCTTCGCGGCCTCCAGCTCCTTCTGGCGCTCCAGGCTCTCGTAGAAGCGCCGGATGTGATCCTTGCGCATCCCGAGGCCTTCCTTCTCGATCTTCTCCTGCAGCTTCATCACGCCGTAGAGCATGCTCTCCGGACGGGGCGGGCAGCCGGGCACGTAGACGTCCACGGGGATGATGCGGTCGATGCCCTGCAGGGTGGCGTAGGTGCGGTACATGCCGCCGGAGCTGGCGCACACGCCCACGCTGATCACCCACTTGGGCTCGGCCATCTGGGCGTAGATGGTGCGGAGCACCGGGGCCATCTTGTTGGTGACGGTGCCGAGCACCAGCATCATGTCGCTCTGGCGGGGGCTGAAGCGCATGGCCTCGGCGCCGAAGCGGCTCATGTCGTACTTGGAAGCCATCACGCTCATGAACTCGATGGCGCAGCAGGCGGTGCCGAAGGGCAGCGGCCAGAGGCTGTTCTTGCGGCCCCAATTCACCACCGCATCCAGACGCGTGGTGACGACGGCCTCTTGGAGGTTCATCTCAGACATCTTCGGATCCCCCGGCCTATCGTTCCCAGTCCAGGGCACCCTTGCCCCAGGCGTAGATGAAGCCCACCAGCAAGGTGGCCATGAAGCTGAGCATCGCCCAGAAGGTCCAGGCATGCGCCTTGTAGGTCACCGCCCAGGGCAGGAGGAAGGCCGCTTCCACGTCGAACAGGATGAAGAGCATGGCCACCAGGTAGAACTTCACGCTGTAGCGGTGGCGGGCGCCTTCCTGCACGGGCGGCACGCCGCATTCGAAGGGCTGGAGTTTGGCCGCCTGGGGGTTGTTGGGCTTCAACTTGGGCAGCAGCCACCCGGACAACGCCAGGATCGCCACCGCGACCACGCTGGCGAGCGCGATCAGGATGAGCACGGGAAGGAAGGGAGCAGCAGGATTCATGGTCGGACCCCAACCGCCCATTCTAGTGCACTGGGCCTGAAATGGGGCCCCTTGTTGGGCGGGCGTGACCGGCGTCCGTCCTCGCCCGGCGGCCCGGGAGCGGACCTGCGCCCCGGCTCCCGGGCCGGAAATGTCCAGGAAGGGCCTCCAGCGGGCCGGACAGCCCGGGCTACAATGGGAGCTTCCTCAAGGCCTCCCATGTCCGATTTGAAGCTCCAAGTGAAAGAAATGATCATCCAGCGCCTGAAGCTGGAGGGCATGACCCCTGCGGACATCGACGATCAGGCCCCCCTGTTCGGCGAGGGCCTCGGCCTGGACAGCATCGACGCCCTGGAGCTGGTGCTCGGCATCGAGCAGACCTTCGGCGTGAAGATCGAGGACGAGGCCGCCGGCATGCAGGCCTTCAAGTCCGCGGAAGCCCTGGCCACCTACATCGGCCAGCACCGCCCGGCCTAAGGGCCCCCGCGGGATCAATGGGCCTGTACATGACGGACGGCATCCAGGAGCACCTCCCCCACCGGCACCCCTTCCTGCTGGTGGACCGCGTCCTCGAGCGGGAGCCCGGCGTGCGCGTGGTGGCTGAAAAGCTCGTGAGCTACGGGGATCCCATCCTCCAGGGCCACTTCCAGGATCGCCCCCTGGTGCCCGGCGTGCTGATGATCGAGATGCTGGCCCAGGCCGGCGGTTTCCTGGAGACCGGCAGCCTCGCGGACAAGGCCATCTTCCTGGCCGGGGTGCAGGATGCCCGGTTCAAGGCCCCCGCCTTCCCCGGCGACCGCCTGCGCTTGGAAGTCCTCTCCGAGGGCTCCTTCGCCGGGATGATGAAGCTGGCGGGCACCGTGTCCTGTGAGGGTCGGGTGCTCTGTTCCGCCAAGCTCATGGTCAAAAAGGTGGGTCCTTGAGGCGCGTCGTCGTCACCGGCGTGGGTTTCGTCTCCAGCATCGCGCCCACCCGGGAAGCCACCTGGCAGGGCATGCTCGAAGGCCGCGATGGCCTGGGCCCCCTCACCAAGCTGCACCTGCCCATGGAACCCGCCCAGATCGGCGGCGAAGTCCGGGTCCCCGACACCTCCCCCAACAGTTTTTGCGAAACCCAGGCCCTGCTGGCCCTGGAGGAGGCCCTGGATGGCTGGCGGCCGGATGGGGCCCCGCGCCGCATGGGCGTCTTCCAAGGCGCCGGCACCTCCAGCCTGCCGGGCGCCGAGCACTTCCTCGATGAGGAGGCCGCCGGGCGCCGCCCCAAGGCCGCCCGCCTGGCCTACAACACCCCGAACACCGTGACGGACGCGCTGGCCGCGCGCCTGGGCGCATCCGGCCCCCGCAGCACGGTGATGAACGCCTGCTCCAGCAGCCTGCTGGGCCTCGGCCAGGCCCTGGAACGCATCCAGGCCGGCGAGCTGGATCTGGCGGTGGCGGGCGGGGCGGAAAACCTCTGCCGCATGACCTGGAGCGGCTTCTCCAGCCTCAAGGCCGTGGACGCCGCCAAGTGCCGCCCCTTCTCCGCAAACCGGGCGGGCTTGAACCTCGGCGAAGGCGGCGTGCAGCTGATCCTGGAGCCCTTGGAGCTCGCCCGGGCCCGAGGCGCGGTGATCCTCGCGGAAGTGCTCGGCTACGGCGCCTCCATGGATGCCCACCATCCCACGGCCCCCCATCCCGAAGGCGAAGGCGCCTGGCGCGCCATGACCATGGCCCTGCGCACGGCGCACGTGGATCCAACCCGGGTGGACCTCGTCTGCGCCCACGGCACCGCCACCCCCGCCAATGATGGCGCCGAATGCCGCGCCATCCGCCGCGCCCTGGGCGCAGCCGCCGATCGCGTCTCCGTCACCAGCACCAAGAGCCAGTTCGGCCACACGCTGGGCGCCTCCGGGGCCATCAGCGCCGCCGTGGCGGTGCTCGCCCTGCGCGATCAGGTGGTGAGCCCCACGCTGCGCCTGGAGGAACCGGATCCGGAGTGCGATCTCGACTGCACGCCGCTGGTGCCGAAGGAACGCGAGATTCGCGTGGCGCTGGTGAATGCGTTTGCCTTCGGCGGCAACAACGTGAGCCTTGCCTTGGCCCGATGGGAGGGCCGGTGAGCATCGCCATCACGGGCCTTGGCCTCGTGCTCCCCTGCGGCGACGGCCCCGAGGCCGCCCGCGCAAGCCTCGCCTCGGGAATCCCCTGCTTCCAAGATTTGGCCCCGGAATTCGGCATCGGCCGCGCCGCCCTCTGCCCGGCCTTCAAGCCCGCGGGCATCATCCCGCCCATGCAGCTGCGCCGCCTCGATCGCGCCAGCCGCTACACCTGGGTGGCCGCCGCTCAGGCCTTCGCCGATGCAGGGCTCGATCCCAAGGCCTTCGGCGGGGAGCGCATCGGCCTCGCCGCGGGCACGCTCACCGGCGGCAGTGAAGCCAGCGAGGCCTTCTACCGGCCCTACCGCGCGCGCGGTCCCGAGGCGGCGAGCCCCCTCCTCTTCCCCAATTCCGTGGCCAACGCGGCCAGCGGCTACGTGGCCGTGACCTTCGGAATCAAGGGCCCCAGCGCCACGTTGCTGGAGCGCGAAGTGGCCGCCTTCGAAGCCCTGGAGCAAGCCCAGCGCTGGCTCCACGCCGGTCGCTGCGACGCGGTGTTGGTGCTGGGGCTCGATTCCCTCTTCCCCCTGCTCACCCACGTGCTCCGCGGCGCGCGCATGACCGCGCGCCACGGCGACCCCACACCCATGCGGGGGGGCGGCATGCTCATGGGCGAGGGCGCCCAGGCCTTCCTCCTGGAGCGCGAAGACGACGCCCGGGCCCGGGGCGCCCGCATCCGCGCCACCCTCGGCGGCCTCGCCTCCCTGGCGCCGGAGCAGGCATCCGCGGACCGCGCGGCCTGCCTCAGCACCGCCGTGGGAGAAGTGCTCGAGGGCTCGCCGGAACGCTGGATCAGCGGCGCCAGCGGCGAACGCCGGCTCGATGCGGCGGAACGCGGCCTCTGGGCCCGGCCCGACCTCCCCGCGCCCGTCACCCCCAAGGCCCTTTGGGGTGAGTTCTGCGGCTGCGGCGGCCAACTCATCGGCGCGGCCTTGCTGGAGTCCGCCTCCACCGTGCTGGTGACCGGCCCGGCCAGTTTCGGCCCCCAGTACGCCCTCCGCCTCGATGCGGTTGTGGCACCCTAACAACCGATGTCCAACCGCGACAAGCTCACCCTCGACCCCCGGAGCGTCACCTGGGTCGCCATGATGGCGGCGGGCCTCCTGGCCCTGGCCTTCGTGCTGGGCGTGCAGGTGGGCAAGCAGGGCGCCGCCCTCAAGGGACCCAGAGCCAAGAGCCTGGATGAGGAACTGAAGGAACTGCCCGAGAGCCTCACGGATCAGCTCAAGGCCCTGGAAGCCGCCGACGCGGAAACGCGCCCCGAGCCGCCGAGACCCGAATCCAAGCCCGAGCCCAAACCCGAAGCCGCCCCTGAGAAGTGGACCCTCCAACTCGTGGCCACCAAGGATGCCGCCGAGGCCAAGCGCGTGGCCGATAAAGCCAAGGCCGCCGGCTTCGGCACCGCCACCGTGAAGGAGGGCGGCCTCCACAAGGTGCGCCTCGCCAAACCCACGGAGAAGGCCGCCCTGGACAAGCCTGCCGAGAAACTCAAGAAGGCTGGGCTAAAGACGTCGCCCGTGAAGGTGGAGTAGGGAGGGGCCCTGGTCCTTGGTCCTTGGTCCTTGGTCCTTGGTCCTTAGTCCTTGGTCCTTGGTCCTTGGTCCTTGGTCCTTGGTCCTTGGCTGGCGCCGACCCACCCGAATTCCCGAACATCGATCGAACACCGGAAGACTAGGAATGCTCCGGTCCCATCGCATTCGACCAAGGACCAGGGACGAAGGACCAAGGACCCAGAGCTTCTCTACGGCTTCGGATAGACCCGCACGCCCGTCCACTTTTTGAGGATCACCTTCCCGGGCGCGAAGCCCTTGGGCTTGCTGATGTCGGCGATGCGGGCCACGTGCACTTCCACCTTGCCGCCATCCTTCGCCTTGGAGTGGAAGGCGGCCAGCTCCGCGGCGCGCTCCACCACTTCGCGGGGCAGTTCGCTGAGCTTGTCGGGATTGCGGATCACGACGTGGCTGCCGGGATGGGAGGCCACGTGGAGCCAGAGGTCGAGGTTGTCGGCCACCTTGAAGGTGAGCTGGTCGTTCTCGGCATCGCCCTTCCCGATGAGCACTTCGAACCCATCGATCATCACGCTGCGGAAGGCCTTGCCCTTGCCGTCCGCCCGCTTGCCCGCACCCTTCGCGTCCTTCACCGGCTTCTTCTCCTTGGCCTGACCCTTCATTTTCACCGGAGCGGGCGCCGTTTCACCCGCCTCGAAGGCGGCGACCTTTCGCGCGTGATCCGCCCGGCCCCGGGCGAGTTCGCCCTCCAGTTCCGCCACCCGCTGGAGGCCACGCTCCGCCTTCTTCGCCTGCTGAAACCAGCGCTGGGCGGCGGCTTCGGCCGTGTCCCCCACGGGCAGCTCCACCTTGGAACCATCCAGCAGTTCCGCGATGCCGGTGGCCCCCTTGAGCCGCCACAGCTCTGCCGAGAGGCGCGCCGCCTGGGTGCGGATGCCCTGCCCCGCCTCGTGGCGGATCCGATCCTGGGCGATCACCGCGGCCAGCTTCTCCAACCGCTTCCCCTCCTGATCCAGCACCCGGCGGCGGGCCGCCTCCACGGGGCCGAGGATCAGCTCCTGGGCGCGGCGCTGGGACCAGGCCCCATGCCGCTCCGCCAGGGATCCCTCCCCTTCCAGCACCTCCGGGATGTGGCCCGCCAGGGCCGCATCCAATCGCTCCCCCCAGGCCTCCCGCCAGCGCTTCAGGGGCGGCGGCTCCTCGCCGGGCTCAGGCGGCGCCGCCGCGAAGGGAACCCCCAGCCCCAGGCGGCCCGCCTGCACATCCACCCCATCCAGCCGGAGCCCCGCCCGACCGGGGATGGCCTGGAAGGCCAGCCGCACCGTCTCCAGGCGCCCCGTGATGGCCCGCCGTTGGAACACCAGCCCCAGCCAGCGTTCCCGCGGATCGCCCAGCACCTCCCGCAGCCGGGCGCCCTTGAGCCAGGCGCCCCAGGCCCGCCCGCTGTCCTTGCCCGCCTCGGATTCCAGGCGCTTCCAAGCCGGATGGGCGGTGGGCAGCAACCAGAGCTCGGGCCGGGGCTGCAACAGGAACACCCACCCTTCCTTGCGCCAGGACAAGCCCAGGGCCCGCCCGCTGGCCCAGGCCCCTTCCAGGCCGAGGTCCCCATGCGTACGCGCCCGATCCCGGGCCAGGCTCAAGAGAAGAGGTGCATCCATTCCACCAGTATCAAGGGATCAAACCTGACAAAGCAGGCCCAAGGAAAATAAAGGCTGGGCAAATTGAGACCGATATCGGGGCCATGAGCGAGCGCGCAACCAAGGGGCTTCAAGTCCTGCTGGTGGATGACAACCCCATCCAGCTGGCCCTGCTGCGCTACCTGTTCCAGCACGCGGGCCATCAGATCACCGAGGCGAAGAACGGCGCCGAGGCGCTGATCCTCATCTCCGGCACCATGCCCGACATCGTCGTCAGCGATTGCCAGATGCCCATGCTCGATGGGTATCAGCTCTGCCGCCTCCTCAAGGACGACCGCGCCACGCGGCACCTGCCCGTCATCCTCCTCACGGCCCAAGGCGGCTGCCTGAGCCGGTTCTGGGCCCGCACCTGCGGCGCGGATCGCTTCCTCGTGAAAGGCCGGGAGATGAACAGCGTGGTGGCCGCCGCCGAGCACCTGGCGGAATCGCCCCGCCGCCCCCGCACCGAGGGGCTGATCCCCAAGGTGGCCGAGGACAACTTCACCATCGAATCCATCCAGCGGCACCTCGGCCGGGCCCTGGAACAGCGCCTGCTCGAAAGCGCCATGCGCAACGCCGTGAGCACGCTCTACACGGCCGAGCACGACTCCCGCAGCCTCGCCGAGGGATTCCTGGGCATCGTGCAGGAACTGATCCTGCCCGGGGCCGTGGCCATGGCCTACCTCGACGGCGATCAGATCAAGGCGGTGGGCGTCCATGGCCCCTGCGCTCCACCCGCCCGTCGCGCGGAGTTGGAGATCCGTCTGCAAGACACCCTCCAGCTCGACGCCCCGCCCTCCATCACCTGGGTGGAAGCCGATGGGGCCGAGGAACGCGGGCTCCAATTGCGCCGCCCCCTGGTGTCCTCCCAGAGCATCGGATTGCGCGGCCACACCAACCTGGGCGCCGTGGCGTTGCTGCTGGAGGAGGAGACCTGGGAAGAGCAGCAGCGCCTCTTCGACATCGCCTTCGATGAACTGGCCCGGGTCATGGGCCTCGAACGCAGTCACGCCCTGCTCTACCAACAGGCCATCCGGGATCCCCTCACCGGCCTCTACAACCGCCGGCACATGCTGGACTTGCTCGAGCATGAAATGGAGCAGTCCCGCCGCTACGGCCTGCCTCTGTCCGTCCTGGCCTTGGATCTAGATCGCTTCAAGCATATCAACGATGCCTTCGGGCACCCGGCCGGGGATCAGGTGCTCGGGGTGGCCGCCCAACGCATGAGCTTCGCCCTCCGGAAGGTGGATCGCCTTGCCCGCATGGGCGGCGAGGAATTCCTCGTGCTCTGCCCGCGCACGGATCTCGAAGGGGCCCGGCTCCTGGCCGAGCGCATCCGCGCCGGCATGGAGGCGGAGGATGTGCCGGGCCTGCCCGAGCAGAAAGTGGTCACCGTGAGCGTGGGCATCGCCGTGCTCGATGCGGAGGAGGACGAGGTGCCCAGCCTCCTGGCCCGGGCCGACGCCCGACTCTACGAGGCCAAGGAACGGGGCCGCAATCAGGTGGTGGGCTGACGAAACCCAAGGGGGTCCCACCCCCGGAGCCCCGCTAGACTGGGGGCATGTCCACCTCCCAGCCTTCCTACGAAAGCTACCTGCAGATCCATGGCCTGCTGAACCTGCAAAAGCCCCTCAGCGAGCCCGAGGCCCACGACGAGATGCAGTTCATCATCGTCCACCAGGTCTACGAGCTCTGGTTCAAGCTCCTCTTGCACGAAGCCCGCGCCACCATCGGGCATCTGCAGAAGGGCCAGGCGGGCCCGGCCTACTGGCTCATGCGGCGCTGCATCGAGATCACCCGCGTGCTCATCCAGCAGATGCACGTCATGGAGACCATGAGCCCCGCGAAGTTCCTGGAGTTCAGGGATTTCCTCAAGCCCGCCTCCGGCCTCCAGAGCGCCCAATTCCGAGCGCTGGAGTTCTACTCGGGCATGAAGGATGAGCGCTACCTCCAGCTCTATCCCGGCGATCCCGCCAACACGGGCCTACTCAAGGAGGCCCTGCACGATGCCAGCATCTGGGATGGCTTCCTCGATCTGCTCCGGAGCCGCGGCTTCGCCGTGGCCGAGAAGGAACAGCAGTTCGCGGCCCTCGTGGAGATCTACTCGAACGAGCGTCAGCTCGACCTGCACCAGCTCGCCGAGGCCATGATCGAGTACGACGAGGCCTTCCGCATTTGGCGCAACCGCCACTACCTCATGGCCGAGCGCATGATCGGCTTCAAGCCCGGAACTGGCGTGCAGCACACGGATCAGATGAAGATGAGCGGGCAGGACGCCTTCAAGGATCCGGGCGTCATGTACCTCAAGAGCCGCACCGAACACCGCTTCTTCCCCATGCTCTGGGAAGTTCGCTCACGCTTGGGGGGAGGCACCTATGGTGCATGATCACGATCTCTTGGGGCAGCACGCCCTCGTCACCGGCGCCAGCGCCGGCATCGGGCGCGCCGCGGCCTTGGCCCTGGCGGCCAAGGGTGCCGCGGTCACCGTGGTGGCCCGCTCCGAAGCGAAGCTCGAGGAGCTGCGCGAAGTCCTCAAGGCCGCGGGCGCGCCCCAGGTCCACGTCCTCGTGGCCGATCTGGAGAACCGGGCCGATCTGAAGGTCCAGGTGGAGGAATTCCTCGCCGTCCACGGCCCCGTCACCATCCTCGTCAACAACGCCGGCGGCCCTCCCGGCGGCCCCATCCTGCAGGCCACCGAGGATGATTTCGCCGTGGCCTTCGGCCGCCTGCTCATGGCCCCCCACCTCCTCGTGCAGCTCCTGCTGCCGGGCATGGTGAAGGCCAAGTACGGCCGCATCATCAACGTCATCTCCACCAGCGTGCGGGAGCCCCTGCCCAACCTCGGCGTCTCCAACACCATCCGCGGCGCCACGGCTTCCTGGGCGAAGACCCTCTCCAAGGAGCTGCCGCCCCACGTGACCATCAACAACGTGCTCCCGGGCGCCACCGCCACCGAACGCCTGGAAGCCATCGAAGCCGCCGCCGCCGCCCGCACGGGCAAGACCCCGGCCGAAGTGCAAGCCGACATGGTGCGCGTCATCCCCGAAGGCCGCGTGGCCGACCCCCGCGAGACCGCCGCCATGATCGCCTTCCTCGCCGGCCCCCACGCCGCCTACATCCGCGGCCAGAGCATCGCCGTGGATGGCGGGCGCATGAACGCGATCTGAAGATTTTGTCCTTGGTCCTTAGTCCATGGTCCTTTGCTGGCGCCGACCCACTCCATGAGCCGTGATCATCGCAAACTGGCTGTATTCCAAAAGGCCGACGAGCTCTTGGTCCCAACCTACCGAGCGACTCAGGGATTTCCACCTGAGGAACGATTCGGGCTTCAATCCCAGATCCGGCGTGCCGCACAGTCCGTCCCCACCAATCTGGTCGAAGGATGCGCCCGGCACAGCGAAGGCGAATTCCGCCATTTCGTATCCGTGGCCTTGGGATCGGCTTCTGAAGTGACCTACTTGCTCAAGGTTGCAGTACGCCTTGGCCATCTCGATGGTGAATCCGACCTTCCAGATGCCTGGAGCCACCTCGTGCCCGCCCTCAAACGCCTGCATACCGCCCTGATGGACGCGAAGCCCAGCCCCTCGCATGCCACGCCAAGGACCAAGGACTAAGGACCAAGGACCCCCATGCGCTTCGACCTATTTTTCTCCATCTCCCAAACCCCCGTCGACGGCCACACGCCCGACGAGGCGACGATGTTCCGCAACTTCTTCCGGCAAGTGGAAGCGGGGGATCGCCTGGGCTACGGCGTGGCCTGGGTGGCGGAGAGCCATTACAGCAGTGAGGTGCAGAAGGCGCACCGCAAACCGGTGATCCCCCACTGGGAAGGCGAAGTGGGCCTCAATGGCGACATCCTCCAACTGGCGACCCAAGTCTTCCATCGCACCACCCGCATTGAGGTGGGGGCGGCGGTGATGAACATCGTCTGCAACGGCGGCCCTTTGGCCCATGCGGAGCGCGTGGCCACCTGGGCCAGTTACCACGGCCTGAACCCGAAGGAGCAGCGCCGCCTGCACCTGGGCTTCAGCGCCGGGCGCTTCGACTTCATGAACCGCGTCACGGGCGTGGACGCCCGCTCCCCGTGGGAGGACGCCGCCTGGCCCCAGGTGAAGTCCAAGCTCTTCTGGGAGGCCACGGAGATCTTCCTGCGCGCCCTGCGCGGCGACACCTTCGCCAGCACTGACATTCCCGAATACGACCTGTGCCGCGGCGACTTCGCCTCCGATGAGGCCTGGACGAAGGTCCGGGGCCTGGCGGGCATCGACGGGGACGCGATCCCCCTGCCCCGCCGCTGGACCTTCGAGGTCACGAAGATCGTGCCCGCGCAGTGGCGCCGGGAGCTGGTGCAGCCCGTGATCGGGAGCCACGATCCGAAGCTCCAGGAGTTCGCCAACCGCTTCAGCCCCGTGCAGGTCTTCAACCTCAGCATCACGAAGCCCGAGATCATCGAGGACACCCACCGCCGCATGGCCGCGGCCTACCACGCCGAGGGCGGTTGGCGACGGGACTTCATGCCCCGCACCGTCTTCGTCTTCCTCAACGCTGACGCGGACAAGTCCCCCGAGGCCCAGCGCGAGGCCGCCAAGGCGCACGCGTCCAAGGCCCTCGGCGCCTACTGGAAGGCCCTGGACGGCACCCTGGACCCGAAGAAGGTGGAAGGCGCCGCCGACAATGCCCTCATCGGCAACCCCGAGGACGTGGCCCGGCAGATCCTCGACCGCTTCCACCCCGACGACCGCCTCATGCTCTGGTTCGACTTCTTCGATCACGACTGCGACCGCGTCATCCGTGGCATGGAAGCCTTCATGGCCGAAGTCGCGCCGCGGATTGAAGGCGCATTGAAAAGCTGAACCACCAAGACACCAAGACACCAAGACACCAAGAAAGGAAGAAAACGAAGGGCAGCCCGGCCACCTTTGCTTTTCTTGGTGTCTTGGTGTCTTGGTGGTGAAATCCTTTTATGTCCAATTTCTATCCCACCAGCCCCCTCGGCGAGCAGATCCCCGGCATCCCCACGGGCCGGGACGTGGATTGGCAACCCCTCGTGGATTACCGGCGCTTCGACGTGTCGGAGACGACCATCCACGGGGCCGTGGCCTGGGCGCACGGCGGGAAGATCATCCACTCCTTCGGCGGCAACGTGCTCTGCTACGGTCGCTCCATGATGAAGCCCTTGATGATCAAGGTCTTCACGAAGGAACTGGCGGACTGCACCTGGGAGCAAAAGGCCATCAGCGTGGCGAGCCACAACGGCGACACGGAACACGTGGCGGCCGCCACGAGCCTGCTGCCCGAGAGCGAGCAGCCCCTCATGCTCACGCCCCTGGACGTGCCCCTCATCCAGTTCGGCCGCCAGGTGCGCCGCCCCCGCCGTTGGTACCACTGCTGCTCCGGCGAGCACGCCGCCATCCTGCGCGGTTGCCGCGGCAAGGGCTGGAACCGCGCCGGCTACATGCTGCCCCAGCACCCCTTCTTCCTCGCCTACCTGGGACAACTGCGTCGCTTTCTCGGCCCCACCTGGGAACCGCTGCGCACGGCCAAGGACGGCTGCGGCCTGCCCACCGTGAGCAACACGGTGGGCGAGCTGGCCGTGCTGTACGCGGGCCTTGCCAAGGTGCGGAATGAGGATTGGATCTGGGAGGCCATGACGCGCCACCCCGATCTGGTCGGAGGCTTCAACCGCCTGGACAGCACGGTGATGAAGGCCTGCGAAGGCCGCGTCATCGCCAAGGAGGGCGCGGACGGCCTGCTGGGCCTCGCCATCGACCACCCGGACTATCCCGAGGGCCTCGGCGTCGTCATCAAGATCGCCCACGGCTGGAACCCCCAGGCCACCTGGTACGTGGCCCGGGCCGTGCTCGGAACCCTGGGCTTCGAGCTGCGCAACCCCTACGGCCTGCGCCGTCAGAAGGCCTTCGTGGTGCCCGGCATCGTGCCCGAGCGCTACCTTCCAGAACTTGAGCGCGTGGCCACCTGGGACGATTGGGATCCTGACCAGGATCGCTGGTACTACGACTGGCACGACTTCGCGGGCCAGGATCGGGGCTGACGGCCTTCTGAGCACGGATCCAACATGAGCTCCCAGGAACCCCGGATGCCAGGCTTCCGCCGCTTCCTCCGAGGCCTGCTGATCCCTTGCCTGCTCGGGTTCGGCGCGCTGAGCGCCCAAGAGCCCGCCCGCCGCCACGTGGTCGTGGGCATCAATCGGGATTTCCCGCCCTACGAGTTCCTGGACGCCCATGGCCAGCCCGCCGGGTATGACGTGGACCTGATCCGCGCGGTGGCGGAGTTGGAGGGGCTGGAACTCGAGTTCCGCGCGGACTCTTGGGAGAACACCCTCCGGGCCTTCAAGGAGGGGCGCGTGGCCCTGCTCCCCGGCCTTCTCCACTCCGAGTCCCGAGAGACCTTCGCGCGCTTTTCCGCCCCCCACCTCGTCGTCCATTACGCCCTTTTCGTGAAGGAGGGGGATGACCGGATCCGGGGCCCCGAGGACCTCAAGGGGAAGCGCGTCCTGGTGGAACGGGACAGCCAGATGCACGATCACCTCCAGAGTCTCGGCCTCCGCGAGGGGATCCTCCCGGTGGCGTCCGAGCCCGAGGCCGTGCGCCGCCTCGCGCGCGGCGAAGGCGATGCCGCCGCCGCGCCCCAACTCCAGGGCCTCGTGCTCGTGAAGCAGGAGAAGTTGCCGCTGCACACCGTGGGGGGCCCCCTCC
The DNA here is from genome assembly GCA_035255465.1 of Holophagaceae bacterium. Classification (GTDB taxonomy): domain Bacteria; phylum Acidobacteriota; class Holophagae; order Holophagales; family Holophagaceae; genus JAFDVN01. The sequence continues at coordinate 23,250 of DATEZP010000008.1, read as the reverse complement.
TGAGCCGCGAGCTCTGCTTCGCCGTGGGCCGTTCGGATGCCGAGCTCGTGTCCCGGCTCAACACGGGCCTCGCCATCCTGAACCAGACCGGGCGCTACGCGACCATCTACCGGGCGTGGTTCGGGGACCTCCAGGAGGATCAGGGGCTCGGCCGCGCCCTGGCCCGCTGGACCCTCGCCATCTTCATCCTCCTGGGCCTGGCCCTCGGGGTCGCCGCCATCTGGAACGCCTCCCTCCGCCGTCAGGTGGCCCAGGCCACCCTGAAGCTCCAGGCGGCCAACGAGGAGATCCTCGCGCGGGAATCCCACCTGGATCGGATCATCGAGGCCCTGCCCCTGGCGGTCTTCGGCAAGGACCCGCGGCGGGGCTTCGCCTTCACCCTCTGGAACGCCCGCAGCGAGCAGATGTTCGGGTTGAGGAAGGCCGATGTGCTCGGAAAGACCGATCACGACCTGTTCCCGAAGGAGGAATCCGACGCCTTCCGGGCCGCGGACGAAGCCACCGTGCGGGAGGGGCGCATCATCGACATCCCCGAGGAGCCCATCACTTCCCATGCCCTGGGGGAGATCATCCTGCACACCCTCAAGGTGCCCTTGACGGATGAGCGGGGGGAGACCTGGATGCTGCTGGGCATCTCGGAGGACATCACCGCCCGCATACGCCTGGAGGAGAACCTGCGTCAAACCCAGAAGCTTGAGAGCCTGGGCGTCCTCGCCGGCGGCATCGCCCACGACTTCAACAACCTCCTCACGGCCCTCCTCGGCAACCTCCTGCTCGCGCACGACAGCCTCCCGGGGGGCCATCCCGCAGGCACGCAGCTCGAGCGGGCGGAGCAGATCGCCCTCAAGGCGGCGGACCTCACCCGACAGATGCTCGCCTACGCCGGCAAGGGCGTCTTCCTTCCGCGACCGGTGGACCTCAACCAGGCCGCCCGGGAGATGGCCTCCCTCCTCGAAGTGTCCATCTCCAAGATGGTCCGCCTGCGCTTCAGCTTCGCGCAGGACCTCCCGCCCATCCTCGCGGACTCGGCGCAGTTGCAGCAAGTGCTCATGAACCTGGTCACCAACGCCTCCGAAGCCATCGGGGATCGGGAAGGCGAGATCCACCTGGGCACCTCCCTCGAAACCTTGGATGAGGCCCGCGTCGCCGCCCTCCATCCAAGCGCCCCCATCCCCGCGGGGACTTATGTCGCCCTCCGGGTCTCCGACACCGGCGCCGGCATGGAAGCGGATGTCCGCTCCCGCATCTTCGATCCCTTTTTCACCACCAAGTTCTCAGGGCGCGGCCTCGGGCTCTCAGCCATGATCGGCATCCTTCGCACGCACGGCGCGGGCATCGGCCTGGAGAGCGCCCCTGGGGAGGGCACCACGTTCCGGCTCTACTTCCCCGTGTCCACCGCCCACCTCGAATCCGCCTCCCCCGACCCCGCACCCGGGCCGGCCCTCGTGGCCCCCACCACCGTGCTGCTCGTGGAAGACGAGCCGGCCGTGCGCCAGGCCACCGCCTCCCTCCTCCGCCAGGCGGGCTACGAAGTCCTTGAAGCCGCCGACGGCGTGGAGGGTTGCGCACGCTACCGCGAGACGAAGGCGGCCATCGGGGTCGTCCTGATGGATCAGACCATGCCCCGCCAAGATGGCCGCAGCGCCGCGAAGGAAATCCTCGCCTTCGATCCCCGGGCCCGCATCGTCCTCACCAGCGGCTTCTCCCTGGAAGGGCCGGGCACCGAAGCCTTTGCGGGAATCCTCCCGAAGCCCTACAGCCGCGCCGCCCTCCTGGCCGCCCTGCGACAGGCGATGGCTCCGACCTGACCTTCCGAGCCCCGGTCTCTGCTCAAGGGGTCATGACCTGTTGAAGGGCGGGCGCTTCTCCCTCGAAAGGGGGGGACCCAAGATTCGAAGTCACCTCGGCGGCCGCGCGATCACCGCATCCGGAGCCAGCGCGGGGCGGGGCGTCGGACCGAACGGCAGAGCCTGGTAGAGCTGGGGCTTGACGGCCCATCGTTCCTGGACGAACACCAAGATCCCCCGGCTTGAGCACAAGAGGACCAGCTCCTTGCGCACCATGAGGTCCCTTGCTGAGTACATCTCCGGATTGGAAAGCGCCAAGAGTATTCCATCCACGGGCTGCTTGGCGCGGTTCTCTTGAACGAAGGCGACCACCTCGCTCGGAGAACGCATCAGCCTGTGGCTTCCTGGCGGTCCTTCAATGACGCCAAAAAAGAGCGAGCCATAGTCCCCCTTGGAGAGGGGTTGCTTTTGCAAGGCCGAAGCCCTCGTCGATTGGTGATGGACCGTGATCAGGTGTTTCGCAGGTTCCAGCCGCTCGATCGGAATGGTTTGGATCGTGGTTGGGGCCGAACACCCCCACACGAAAACAAAAGCGACGACGTAGTTGATCATTCGCCCTGCCGTCACTGTGGTCCCCTATCTTTCGAAATTACCTGGGGCGCCGCGTAGCGGCAGAGTCAGGTGCATTGAGTGGTAAGGCGCTACTCGCATGCCCGAAATTTAACCTGAAGATCTTCATACAAAGGAGAACGAACAGATCTCGATGCCGGATCAAATACAAATCGACAGCCACCTATGTCTAAAATTCCTTTCTCGAAGCGCGTGATGACTCGTATGGGGTGATCACCATTTGCGATTTCGCCGGTTCCATCGGCCTTGACGTCGATGTGCTCTTCCTCCGTCCCGTCGATGAAATCGAGCGTTTCAATCGGCATGCAACCATTCCAGCGCTTCATCCGACCAAGAAAAATGATGTCCGACCTCTTAACCCAAAGGTCTGGCCTAGCACCTCCATATTTTCGGGCCTTCTTCCCTCTTGTCCCTTCCAGAAGCACAAATGCACCTCGCCTAGATCCCTTTCCTTGATTTTTTGCCATTCGGAAGGTGCCGAGAAAATCAAATGTGTCCACAACCTCTGAGCGATCATCGGGTTTCGCATATCCCTTCGCTTCGTTCACTGCGATGACAACGTCTTGTGGGTTCGAGAATAGTGGTATCCCCACGGCAAGAACAACCAACAGCGCGTGGATCATCCGCATTCGTTTTCTCCTTCCGGGAACGGCTTGGAGCCTAAGGTCTTAACTTTCGAAATCACCAGCGGTGGCGCGTAGCGGCAGCGTCTGGTGCATTGAGTGGTTAGGCTTCTTGGGACGTGCCCATTCTATTCCGCTCACCGTGCTCCCTTCTTTTTGGTTGAGGCAGCCATTTCTCTCTCCCGAACCTTTAACACCGCTGAGCTTTGCCATTCCTTAATGGCTGCAGCCATCTCCGTATTGAATTGTCCATCCTTCGCAAGGAATTTTTGTCCTTGCTTGGATTCCATAAATGTTAAAACCAGATGGCGATCTGTATCAGAGATCGTTTTTGGGTCAAATGATTCAAAGAATATTTTGGCCCCGACGTCAGTCTTAACAAATGAAAGAATTGAGTGCAATTCGTCATCTGTGAAATTTTTCGCATAGACATTGGCTACACGATCAAAAAACTCATCCCGAGTTAGTTCAATTTCAATCGCTTTCCAAGTTCTACTTGGGACCCTCGGATAACGCCTTTTTAAGTAAGGGAGAACGGATTTCACGTTGGCAATAAGCCGTTCCCTTCCCTTATTAGACTTAACAATTTCCTTGGCCAGTTGGAAACCTGGGTTAGTCGTTGCTCCTTGGCCGAAGGCGGCAACTGCAAAAATAAGAATGGCAGCTGAATTCTTGATCCAAACGTTCATTCACCACCTCGGGATTGATATTTTGAAAAAAGGAGAGCATTGGGATTCCGTATTAGCCGAATGGCAGGCGTACCGGTGCTAGCCCATGAAGATTGAACTGTGAAGCTCCCCATGAAAAAAGCCTAACTTCCCATAGGTCGCATCACTACCCAACTTCCAGGCCTCGCCGAATCATTTCAGCTTCCCCAAGAGGAAATCCTCCGGCCGCTCCCGTTCATTGGCCGAGACCCGTTCTTGGTGGTTGAGGGTGCCGAGGAACCAGCGGCGCTCCTCCAAGTCGAGGCCCAGTTCCACGCGGGCCCGCTCCAGCTTGAGGATGCGATCCGGGAAGGGGGGGTGGGTGGCGAAGTAGTTCATCAGGGCGGTGGAGGCGGCGTCGGCGGTCTCTTCCACCACGTTGCTGGGGGCGGATTCGGGGCGGCCGAAGCGGGTTTGCATGCGGGCCATGAGCTTCTGCACGGCCTGGGGATGGTAGTTGGCCCGGCCCGCGAGGGCCAGGCCCTGGCGATCGGCCTCTTCTTCATCCCGGGCGCTGTAGCCGCGGGAGTAAAGGGTGTACCCGAGGGTGGCCAGATCCTTGAGCAGGGGCCCTCCCAGCTTCCGCGCGGCGCGCTCGTACTGGAGGCGCGCCAGGGGATGGCCCAGCTTGTGATGGCCCACCTCGTGGGCGATGACCTCCGCCAACTCCGCCTCGTTGGCGCAGAGGGCCACCATGCCTGTGGTCACGAGGATGGTGCCGCCGGGCAGCGCGAAGGCGTTGGGCGCATCCTCCACCACCAGCCGGAGGTGGGTGCCCGGGGGGAGGTCATTGAAGGCGCCCAGGGTGGCGTAGATCCCCCGGACGTAGCGTTGATCCCGCTCGAAGGCGGGGCTGGCATCCCCTTCCCGGAAATGGAATCGAGCTTGGATGTCCTCATCCAGCTGCGCCACTTCCTCGGGGCTCAACCGCGTGAGGGTGAGCCCCACTTCATCCACGGCTTTCAGCGCCTCCGTGCCCCGATCCACCACGGGCGCGAGGGTCATCCGCTGCTGAGGGGTGGCATGGCGCCCCACAGTGACCATCACGAGGGCGCAGACGGCGGTGAGCCCCAGCAGGGCCCCATGGCGGGGTTTCAACGGGCTGCTCACAGGAGGCGCTCCTTGAAGCGGGTGTACACCCACGAGACGCCCACCAGCACGAGGCCCAGCACGATGAAGCTGAGGATACGCGCCATGCCCTCCAGGCCCCGCAGATCGTAGACGAAGAGTTTGAGGATGCAGAAGCTGAGCAGGGAGAGGCCCGCCAACCGCGCCCAGCGCTCGGAGAGCATGAAGCCCAGCGCCACCGCGGCGAGGCCCTCCAAGCTCCACCAGATGGTGAGTTCCTTGCCCGATGCCTCCACCCAGAAGTAGGCGGTGACGATCGCGAGGAGGCCCAGCAACCAGATCCGGCTCCCCGCCGCGCCGAAGCGCGATTCGCCTTCCGTGCCCCGCTCCTCGCGGTTGAGGAGCACGTAGCAGAGGAGCAGCAGCCCGCAGGCCGCCGGCACCGCCACCAGGTTCAGCCGATGGCCCCGGAATTCATCGCGCAGGGCCAGGTTCACCCCGACGGTGCGGACCAGCACCGCCACCAGGAAGCCCAACGCGGAGAGGCGCAGCTGCACCGTCCGCCAGCGGGTCCAGGTCCACAGGTAGCCGAGGGCCAGGGCGGCCCAAGCCACGATCACCGCGGCGCGGTGCAGTTCGTAGAGCAGGTAGCTGGCGCCGAGCACCGCGCCCGTGAAGATGCCCAGGGCCTTCCAGCGCACCGCCGCCGAGGCGACGCCGAGTTCCTCGCCCGCGGCCTGCACGGTGACATGGGCGTAGATCAGCAGCGGCAGGAAGGGCAGCACCGTGAGGGTGCGCAAACTGAGATGGTAGAGCTCCCCGGGCTGGGGCACGTTCACGAGCAGCAGGTGCACCGAGCCCGCGGCCAGGGCCAGGGCGGCGATCCAGAACCACGTGCGGCGGACCAAGGCTCGGGCCCCTTCCAGATGGAGCAGGCCCAGCAGGCCCCAGGCCAGGGACACCAGCAGGTTCTTGTCGTGGCCCAGGGCCTCGCCCTTCACGGCCAGGGCGAGCCCCAGCGCGCCCAACACCGGCATGGCATCCACGAGCCCGGACCACAGGGGTTCCCGGCTCGTGCTGAATCCCTCGCCTTCCGCGCGCAGGAAGAGGAGGTGCGCGACATACCACCCGCCGATGGCCAGGGCGAGGGTGCCCAGGCGAGGCGAGAAGAAGGCGGTGCTGCCGTGGGGCCAGGTCAGCCACACCAGCGCCAGCGCCGACACGACGAAGAGTTCGGTCACCTGGATCAGGCCCTCGGTGCCGGTGCCCTTCACGGCGGCCCAGGCGTGCAGCAGCAGCGCCAGGGAGAGCAACGGCGCGGCCCACAGGGCGGGCGCTTCCACCCAGATGAGGGCGGCGAGCACCAGGGGCAGGATGCAGCCCAGGGCCCACCCCACGAACGTATCCAACGCCCCTTCCGCCCGGGCGCGGCGCACGAGCAGGCGCCCGCCATAGCCGAGGGCGAGGAACGCACCCACGGAGAGGAGGCGGAGGGAGACGCCGTGGCTGGCGCCGCTGAGGCCCCAGCTGGATCCGCCCACGGCCATGAGCGCCGCGAGCCAGGCGCCGCCGGAGGTGGCCGTCCATTCCGTGCGGGAGGTGCGCAGGCCCACCCCGAGGTGGAGGAGGGCCAGCAGGGCGATGAGGGGTGCCACCCAAGCCGAGGGCGCTTCCTGGACGATCACCCCCAGGGCGAGGGCCAGGGCGGCGACCAGGTGCGTCCAACGGGTGCCCTTGCGGAAGGGCTCCGTGAGCTGACCGGTGCCCAGGGCGGCCCGTCCATGGCTCAGGTAGAACCCCGCCGAGAGGAAGGCCCAGGTGAGGATGCGCAGGCGACCCTCCTGGGCCAGCGCGGGCAGGCTCACGGCGAAGAGGCCGATGAGGGAGAGCCCCGCCAGCCCTTGGGCCAGCCAGGGCAGTTCGCCGTGGCCCGTGGCCAAGGCGAACTCCTGGAAGAGCAGCGCGGCGGCCAGCAGCAGCAGGGCCACGGCGCCCTGGGGCGCGTGCATCCAGATGAGGCAGGCCAGGAAAAGCGCGCCGGCGATGTTGAAGAAGGGCGGCGCGAAGGCCGCTTCCTCCCCGTCGAGGTGACGGGCCCACGCGCCCCGCAGCAGGAAGGCGTTGAGCAACGACAGCGCCGTCGCCACCCCGAGCATGGCGAGCCGCGCCTGCTCCGGCGCGCCTCCGCCGAAGAGGCCGAGGCGGAGAAAGAAGATCTCCATGAAGGTGAGCCCGAAGGCCGCGAGGGCCACGACGCGGAAGAAGCGCTCGCGCATGAAGATGCCCGCCGCGAACAGCGCCTCCACGCCGAGCATGCGCAGCACCGGCAACCAGCCGTTCTGGAAGCCCATGCGCAAGGGGCCCACGAGGCCCAGGGCCAGCAGGGCCATGAGGGCCTGCACCTGGAAGAGGCCCCGCCGCGATCGGGCACGCAGGAACAACGACGCCGCCAATCCGGCGATCCCGTAGCCGAGGGGGAGCACCCACACGTGGGTGGACTGCGCGGCGAAACCCTCTTGCAGCCCCAGCCCCATGAGCGCGAGGCCACTGGCCACCAACGTGGCGCCCAGCCAGGGTTCCTCGGATTCGGTGCGCCAGGCGAGCACGGGCCACAGGAAGGCCGCCCACACGCCCAGGAGGCAGAGCCAGGTCAGTGGGAGGGGAAGCCCTCCCTGTGGGTGGCTCGCGGCGCCCAGCACCAGGCAGGCCCAAGACGCGAGGGCGCCCAGGCCGAGCAATCGCGCCCAGCCCATGTGCCAGGCCAGGTACCCCAGGGCCGCCGAGGCCACGAGGGCCGCCGGCAGCGTGAAGGGAGCTTGCAGCTCCACCGCCGCCATGCCCAGGCTGAGGTAGATGAGGAGGAAGGCGAAGGCCGTCGTCCACTCCTGCTTGTAGCGCAGGGAAAAAAGCACGGCGCCCGTGGCCACGGCCATGAGGAGCAGCGCGGCGAGGGGCGTCGAGTGGATCACTTCGCTGGCGGCGACGAAGCGCATGGCGTAGGCGGTGAAATAGAGCACGCCCCAGCCCCCCGCCAGGATCACCCGGCCAAAGGTCTTCCACGCGTCCTTGGATTCACCGTAGAGACCGCCGAGGATCATCGCCGCGGCGGCGCCCACGCCCATGGCCACCTTGCCCACGGGGCCCATCTGCGTGAACACGAGGCCCAGGAAGAGCACCACGCCGAGCACCACCACGGCCACGCCCAGGCGGAGGAAGACCTGAGTGCCCAGCAGCTCTTCCCAGTTGAACGTCGAGAGGCGTTCCGAGAGCGAGGGACCCGCGGGTTCGGGTGGGGGCGGCAGGGGACGAGGCATCGGAGGCCGCACCGCCGCCGTGGGGGCGGGGATGGGGGCGGGGATGGGGGCGGGAAGGGGCGCGGGACGCGGAGCGGGAAGCGGGGCGACCGGCGCGGCTTCAGGCACCGTTGCCGGCGCCGGCGTGGGCGCCGGAGGGGGGAGCGGCACGGGCACAACCGCCGGTGGGAGCGGCACGGCCATGGGTTGGGTGCGCGTGGAAGCCGCGGCCGCTTCGACCGTCGCCACGGGGGTTCGTTCCGCTTCCGGAGCGGGGGGCAGCGGCGAGCCCGCCCTCAGTCGGGCGACCTCCTCCTCCAGGGCGCGGATCTGGCCACGCAGCATCTCCCAGGCCCGGGCGTTGACGGCCTTGAGCTCCTCGATTTGCGCGAGGGCCTGTTTGCTCTTGGCGTTGAGGGTGACCAGGAACACGAACAGTCCAATGGCCAGGAGGGCGAGCAGGGTGAAGCCGCATTCCAAGATGTCACCTATGGGTAATGGGTGATTCTAGCCCCACCCCCAGGCCGAACCACCCAAGAAGGCTGGGGTGCGTCGCCACAACCCCTCGCACCACCCCTGGATCGCGAGGCTCGGCGCGGGCCTCCCCGCGCCATGGGGGCGATGAAGCACCCCGCTTCGCCGTTGCGCAAGGTGATGAATGAAACGCTGCGATCCGCCAATACTGCCGCCAGCATCGAGACGCGGCCCTACCCCCACCATCCGGTTCTTGCGGTCGTTTCCACGCCCATGGCCGTGGCGATCAACGCCGCATCTTCCGGTGTCAACGGCACCTGCCCCCGCCGCAGCACCCTGCCCCATGCGGGATTGCCCTTCGAAAAACTGAGCCGGTCGAGCAGGGGCCGGATGGGCGCTTCCCGCACCTCAAGGAAGCGGACGGATCGCCGGAAGGGCTTGAAGTCCGGGGCCATCTCCACCTGCACGAGGTCCGGCGGCCCCACGATGCCGAAGGCCGTGAAGGCCTGCAGGGGCTCGCCCCCGCCCATCTCGGTGCGGGGTGAGTACATCACGAGGAGGTCCCCCTCCGCCATGCGGCGGAGGGGCTCCAGCTTGCCGTGACAGAGCTGCATGAAGCCGCCCGCCACGCCCCGCCGCACGTGACTGCGGGAGACGACGCCCAGCCAGGCGCGCATCACACCACCGGCGCTGAAGCGCCCATGGCCGCCCAATCCTCCAGCACCGGGCCATAGAAGGCCGGCACCGGGAGCCCCGCCTGGCGCATGAGCACCGTCATCTGGCCCCGGTGATGGGCCTGGTGCATCTCCAGGGCGCGCAGGCTGTAGCCCTTGGCCCACACCATGTGCCCGAACATGGTGTCCTCCTTGAGCAGGTCCGCGTCGGTCCAGGTCGCCAAGCCGGCGAGCAGGGAGGCCGCCGCGCGCTCGTAGCGCGCCACGATCTCGGCGAAGGTAGCGGGCACGGGCTCGTGGCTCGTACCGAACTGGTTCACGGCGGGGCCATCCACCTGGAGGCCGATTTCCGCGGGCAGGGAGACGAGGCTCTCCACCAGGTGCCAGGCCAGGCGGCGCAGATCCCGGTGGGCCGCGCTGACGGCCTGGGTGGCGGCGGCGTCGGGAATGGCGCGGAGCACCTTGAGGGTGTCGTCCACCTCCTCCTGGAACTGGGCGCGGAAGTCGTCGAGGCGTCGGTACATGGGGTTCTCCTTGAATGGATCCCCAGCTTCCCAGGCCCTGCTGCCACCGTGCTGGCAGCAGGGTTCAGCCCTTCGTGAGCTTCAGGTAGTCCGCCAGCTCCCGCCCGGCCTCCACCGGGAAGGCCGCTTCGAGGGTCCAGCGCTTCAGGCGATCCACACGGAAGGTGCGGAAGTCCTCGCGGGTCTCGCACCAGGCGGCCAGGGTCCACGTTCCGCCCCAAAAGTGGAGCCCCAAGGGACGCAACACGCGACAGCTGGAGCGCCCCTCCTTGTCTTCATAGTCCACCCTCAACCGAAGGCGCTCCCGCACCGCCCGCCGGAGGTCGCCCAAGGGCGCACGCAGGGCCTCGGGCACGTGGAAGCCCGGCGCTTCCAACACCGAATCCCGCAGGGCCCGCTTCAGCCCCTCTGTGAGGCCCGCCTCCAGCTTGCGTCGCGCCGCCGTGGCCGCATCCGCCAGCGCGGGGTCCGCCCAGGCCGAGGCGATGCGGAGCCCCAGGAAGATGGCCTCCGCCTCATCGATGGTGAACATCAGGGGCGGCAGGTCGAAGTGGCGCGGCAGGCGATATCCCGCGCCCGCTTCACCCTCGATGGGCACGCCGGAGGCCTGAAGATCCGCCACATCCCGGTAGAGGGTGCGGATGCTGATGCCCAGTTCCTCCGCCAGCTTGGCGGCGGTGGTGAGGCGATCCCGGCGCAGGATCTGCACGATCTGGAAGAGCCGGTCGGCGCGTCGCATGGGTACGGCATCCTTTCCCAGTGCGCCCTGGCACCTCTGAATGATCGCGAATCAGCATAGCCCAGGGGCCCCGCCTAACGGATAATCGACGGACCCCATGACCCAACCCCGCACCCTTCCCCACTTCATCGCCGGCCGTTTCCAGGATCCGGCCAGTGGCCTCTGGCTGGAGGACCTCGCGCCGGCCACGGGCCAGGTGATCGCCAAGGTGGCCCGGGGCAGCGCCGAGGATGTGGACGCCGCCGTGCTCGCCGCCGCCGCCGCGCAGCCCAGCTGGGGCCGCAGCTCCGTGGCCGAGCGCGCCGACCTGCTGGAGGCGCTCGCCGCCCGCGTGGAGGCCCGATTCGACGACTTCGCCGAGGCCGAGAGCCAGGATGCGGGCAAGCCGCTGCAATTGGCCCGCACCTTGGACATCCCCCGCGCCCTCTCGAACCTCCGCCACTTCGCCCGGGAGGTGCGGCAGCGGAACGACGAGGCCTACCACGTGGAGGATGGCTTCCACTACGTGCACCGCACGCCCGTCGGCGTCTGCGCCCTCATTACGCCTTGGAACCTGCCCCTCTACCTGCTCACGTGGAAGCTGGCTCCGGCCTTGGCCATGGGCAACACGGTGGTGGCGAAACCCAGCGAACTGACGCCCCTCACGGCCCACCTCCTCATGGAGGAACTGCACGCGCTGCGCGCGCCCCACGGCATCGTGAACCTCGTGCATGGCCTCGGCCCCGAAGCCGGCGCGCCCCTCGTCGCCCACCCCCGCGTGAAGGCGGTCAGCTTCACGGGCGGCACCGCCAGCGGCGCCCTCGTGGCCGCCGCCGCGGCCCCCGCCTTCAAGAAACTCTCGCTCGAATTGGGCGGCAAGAACCCCAGCCTCGTCTTCGCCGACTCCGACTTCGCCAAGGCCGTGCAGGGCGTCACCCGCGCCGCCTTCCAGAACACGGGCCAGATCTGCCTCTGCGGCAGCCGCATCCTCGTGGAGCGCTCGATCCACGACCGCTTCGTGGAGGCCCTCGTGAAAGAGGCCGCCGCCTGGGCCCCGGGCGATCCCCGCCGCGAATCCACCAAGGGCGGCGCCCTCATCTCCGCGGGCCACCGTGACAAGGTGGAGGGTTACCTGCGCTTGGCCGTGGAAGAGGGCGGCACGATCCGCTGCGGCGGGAAGCGGCCTTCCATGGACCCGGAGTTCGAAGGCGGCTTCTTCCTGGAACCCACGATCATCACGGGCCTGCCCGCCACCTGCCGCACGGCCACGGAGGAAATCTTCGGCCCCGTCGTCACCGTCCACCCCTTCGACACCGAGGACGAGGCCCTCGCCATGGCCAACGGCGTGCGCTACGGCCTCGCCGCCAACCTCTGGACGGAAGACCTCAACCGCGCCCACCGCGTGGCGAAGAAGCTGGAAACGGGCCTCGTGTGGATCAACACCTGGCTCATGCGCGACCTGCGCGTGCCCTTCGGCGGCGTGAAGGACAGCGGAGTGGGCCGAGAAGGCGGCCGCTGGAGTCTGGAGTTCTTCAGCGAAGCGAAAACCATCACCGTGAAACTGGATTAAAAACGGATGAACCACCAAGACACCAAGACACCAAGAAAAGAAGAAAAGTCTCTTTTGCTTTTCTTGGTGTCTTGGTGTCTTGGCGGTGGATTTCTTGTGAGATTCCCATGACCGGTCGCATCGTCGCAGGCGCCCTCGCGCCCCATCCGCCCCACCTCGTCTACGCCGAGAACCCGCCCCAGAACGAGCCCCGCTCGGAAGGTGGCTGGGAGGTGCTGCGGTGGGGCTATGAGCGCCTGCGCAAGGATCTCGCCGCGACGGACTACGACGTCATCCTCGTGCACAGCCCCCACTGGAAGACGCGCACGGGCAACCACCTGCTCGCCGTGCCGCACCTCTCGGGGCTCAGCGTGGATCCCATCTTCCCCAACCTCTTCCGCTACACCTTCGACATGAACGTGGACGTGGAATTGGCCAAGGCCATCCATGCCGAGGGCCAGGCCCGCAAGCTGGAGATGAGCCTCATGGAGAACCCGGACTTCCGGGTGGACTACGGCACCATCATCAGCTGCCACCTCGTGAACCCGAAGTGGGACAAGCCCATCGTCGCCATCAGCTCCAACAGCACCTACTTCGACTTCAGCAACGAGATGGGCCAGGACGAAATGGCCCGCCTGGGCGAGTCCACCAAGGCCGCCATTGAGAAGACGGGCCGCAAGGCGCTGTTGCTCGCCAGTTGCTCCCTCAGCCACCGCCACTTCACCACCGAGAGCGACCTGCCCGAAGACATGAGCAAGGAGCACATCACCCACCACGGCCAATACCTGTGGGACATGCGCGTCATCGAACTCATGAAACAGGGCCGCACCCGGGAGCTCATGGACATCCTGCCGGACTTCACGGAGCAGGCCATCAGCGAGACCAAGGACGGCAGCCTGGCCTGGCTGCTGGCGGCCCTGGATTACCCAACTAAGCCCGCCGAGATCTACGGCTACGGCAGCGTCATTGGCACGGGCAATGCCGTGGTCGGGTGGATTCCTTGAGCAAAGATCACCACGAAGGCACGAATGACACGAAGGCCACGAATGCGTGGTTGGACGATGCGACTGAATTCTTGGCCACCCAAGTCGTGGATGCCTCGTTAAAGGTCTATCGAACCCTCGGGCCCGGCCTACTGGAAAGCGCCTATGAGGCCTGCTTGGCCCACGAATTGACGCTCAGAGGGTTAAAAGTCCAATCCCAGATCCACCTGCCTCTCACCTATGAAGGATTGGAAATCGAAGCGGGTTATCGCATCGATCTGCTGGTCGGCGGCTCCATCATCTTGGAGCTGAAGTGTGTGGATCGTCTGCTACCTATCCATGAAGCCCAACTGATCACCTACCTTCGGCTAAGCGGCATCCGTTTGGGGTTCCTCATCAACTTCCATGCACCCAGCTTCAAAGAGGCGCTGAAGCGCCGCATTGTTTAGCGTTCCGTTCGTGGCTTTCTTCCCTTTTAGTGCCTTCGTGGTGAGATTTTTATGATCCTTCACGGCTACCTCGTCCCCGGTCGTCCCCTCCCCCTCCTCGCGCCCGAGAAAAACCCTTCCTGGATGGAGCTTCGCAAGGGCTTCGAGCAGGCCCGCGCCGAGATCCAGGCCAGCGGCGCCGACCTCATCCTCCTCTACAGCACCCAGTGGGTGAACGTCATCGGCCACCAGATCCAGGGCGATCCGAGCCCCGAGTGGGTGCACGTGGACCAGGACTTCCACGCCTTCGGCACCATGCCCTACCAGCTCCGCATGGATGCGGACTTCGCCAAGGCCTACGAGGCCGCAGGCCGGGCCCGAGGCCTCTTCACCCGCGCCGTGAGCTACAAGGGTTTCCCCATCGACAGCGGCACCATCCAGGCCCTGCAGCTGCTCAACCCCGACGACGCGATCCCCGCCTGCGTCGTGGGCTGCAACATGTACGCGGACCGGGCCGAGACCATCGTGCTCGCCAAGGCCGCCCTCGATGCCCTGAAGGCCACGGGGAAGAAGGCCGTGGTCGTCGCCGTGAGCGCCCTCTCCAACCGCGTCTTCCCCAAGATGATCGATCCCAAGGACGACCGGCTCTACAGCGCCAAGGACGACGAGTGGAACCGCAAGGTGCTGGAGATGCTGGAGGACGGCCGCGTGGAGGATGTCTCCCAGGTGATCCGCGAGTTCAGCCAGCAGGCCAGCGGTGATCAGCGCGGGCGGGCCTTCTGGTGGCTGTCGGGCATGCTCGGCCAGCACAACGGTTATGCCGGGAAGACCCTCGCCTACGGCCCCCTCTGGGGCAGCGGCGCCGCCGTCGTTTCCCTCACCCCGGCCCCGGAACGCAACCTCAGCCGCGAATTCGATGAAGGTGAAGTGGAGACTTTTGGCGGCGAACGCGGTGTCTTGAGCGGAGCCAAGGCTGCGCCGCAGCCGACGACCGAGGACCGACGACCGACGACCCCCATCGGCGCCATCCACACCAGCGCCAAGCGGGCCCCCAAGGCCGTGGGCGCCTACCCCCACGCCCGGCGCCAAGGCGAGTTCATCTTCGTGAGCGGCATCGGCCCCCGGCAGCCGGAAACGGACGAGATCCCCGGCGGCCCCGTGCGCAATGCCGATGGCACGCCGCGGGACTACGACACCGCGGCCCAGACCAAGGCCGTCATCGAGAACATCAAGGCGATCCTCGAGGACGCGGGTTCCAGCCTGGACGCCATCGTGGATTGCCAGTGCTTCCTCATCGACATGCAGCGGGATTTCAAGGCCTTCAACGAGGTCTACCGGCAGTACTTCGAGGGGATCCAGGCCACCCGCACCACGGTGGAGGTGCGGGCCCTGCCCACGCCCATCGCCGTGGAGATGAAGGTGATCGCGAAGGCCTGAAGCCCCTACTTCAGAAGGTCGTTCAGGGCATTCTCATAGGCCTTCATGGGTTCCCGGTTGGCGGGGCCCACCTGGTAATTGAAGCGGAGGATCGCCTGGCAAAGGTTCTGGGCGGTGAAGCGCCGCCAATCCTCGTCCTTGTACCGCACCCACACCTGGCCCTCGGCGAACCGGTATTCGAAGGCATCCTGCATGTTCAGGATGCGGCCCGAGAAATCCAGGAAGGCCTGCACTTCCGGCAGGTCGGGCCGGAAATTCTGCGCGGGCCACCACTGCCTCAGGAGGTTCTCGAGGATGGCGCGGCGGCTGGCGGCGCTGGTGTCCACGAGGGCCTTCACCCGGATGGAGGAGGGCACCCGCCCCGAAGCCACCTGGACGAGGCCCCAGGCCCCCCGATCCCGGTCGGGAACCCCCTTGATCTTGCGGAGCGCCGGGAGATCCACCCCGTACTCCACTTCCAGATAAATTTCGCTCTTCATGGTGACGGAGCCCCGGGCCACGGGCGTGGTGGCCGGCGGTGGGGCGACCTTCCGATCCTTCGCCACGCTTGAAGCCGTCGCGAGGACGAGGAGGACCGCGGGAATGAGACGCATGAACCCTATATCGGTTCCGGGGCCACCCAAGTCAAGCCTGAACCTCCCCGGGTTAAGCTGGCCCCGTGCGGATCCATGACCTCAGCCCCCTCCTCGAACCCTCCCTGGCCGTGTGGCCCGGCGACCGCCCCTTCTCTCGGGAGGTGGCCCTCTCCATGGCCACGGGCGCCCACCTGGATCTCAGCAGCATCCACACCACCGTTCACCTGGGGGCTCACGCCGATGCCCCCAGCCACTACGGCTTGGGCGCGGACACCATCGACGCCCTGGACCTCCAGGCCTACGTTGGCCCTTGCCAGGTGATGCGCGTGAACGTGGGGCGCGGGGAGCGGATCCATCCGAGTCACCTCACCGGCCCCCTCCGGGCCCCCCGGGTGCTCTTCCATACGGGAACCTTTCCCGACCCCCGCCAGTGGAACGAGGATTTCGCGAGCCTCTCTCCGGAACTCCTCGAGCACCTCCACGCCCAGGGTGTGGTGCTCGTGGGCATCGACACCCCCAGCGTGGATCCCTTCGCCAGCAAGGCCCTGGAGAGCCATCAGGGCCTGTTGCGCACGGGCATGCGGAACCTTGAGGGGCTGCTGCTGGAGGGCGTGCCCGAAGGCACCTACCAGCTCATCGCACTGCCCCTCCGCATCGCGGGGGCGGATGCCTCTCCCGTGCGGGCCATCCTCTTGGATACGTTGGAAGCATGACCGCGCTGCCCAAGGATCCCCTCACCTGGCTTTACCCCCCCATCGAGCCCCGGCGCACGGGCTTCTTGAAGGTCTCCGAACGCCATTCCATCTACTGGGAGGAAAGCGGCAACCCCGAAGGCCGGCCCGTGGTGTTCCTGCACGGCGGCCCCGGCGGCGGCACCTCGCCCAAGCACCGGCGCTACTTCGATCCCCGCAAGTGGCGGATCATCCTCGTGGATCAACGGGGCTGCGGCCAGAGCACGCCCTATGCGGAGATCCGCGAGAACACCACCTGGGATCTGGTGGCCGATTTGGAACGGCTCCGCGATCACCTCGGCCTCGACACCTGGACCCTCTTCGGCGGTTCCTGGGGGTCCACCCTGGCCCTCGCCTACGCGCAAGCGCACACGGAGCGCGTGGCCGCCCTGGTCCTGCGCGGCATCTTCCTCTGCGCCCCTTGGGAGCTGCGCTGGTTCTACCAGGAGGGCGCGAGCCGGCTCTTCCCGGAGCGCTACGCGGAATTTCTCGCCCCCATTCCCGAGGCGGAGCGCGGCGACCTCATGGCCGCCTATGCCAAGCGCCTCTTCAGCGAGGATCCGGACGTGAACCTGCCCGCCGCCAAGGCCTGGGCACGCTACGAAGGCTCCATGCTCACCCTCCAGCCCGATGCGGCCCTGCTGGCCAACTACGGGCAGGACGAGGGCTCCCTGGCCTTCGCCCGCATCGAGTGCCACTACTTCCAGCACGGAGCCTGGCTGCGGGAGGGGCAGCTCTTGGAGAACGCCCATCGGCTGGCGGCCATCCCGGGGGTGATCGTCCACGGCCGCTACGACCTCGTGTGCCCCTTCCAGAACGCCGTGGACCTGCACCGGGCCTGGCCCGGAGCTGAGCTGCTGGAAGTCCCCGACGCGGGCCACAGCGCCAGCGAGCCCGGCATCTCCCGAGCGCTGGTGGCGGCCACGGATCGGATCCTCGGTTGATGGCCCCCGTCCCGGGCCCGAAGTCACGGGCATGGCCGTTCGGGCCGATTCCATCGGGGATGCTCCACCGCATGTCCACCCACCTCCTCCGGCCCCTGCTCGCCGGCCTCCTGGCGCTCCCCGTGGGTGCCCAGGCCCCGGCCCTGGCCCGCCCCGAAGCCGGACGCATGCCCTTCGTGGTGCTAGGCCCGGATGAGGGCGTTCCCACCACGGGGCCCGTGGCCATCGCCCAGGACAACGACGGGTTCATCTGGCTGGGCACCGAGGGGGGGCTGATCCGCTACGATCGCGGCCAATGCCGGGTCTACACGGACAAGGACGGCCTCCCCTCGCCCTTCGTCAGCCGCCTCTTCCCCGCCCGGGGGGGCGGCCTGTGGGTGGAGGCACAGGTGGGCCTCGTCCGGTTCCTGGATGGGCGCTTCGAAGCCCCCCGCTTCCCAGGGGAAACCCCTAAGGCCGGCTCCAACCTCCTCACCCTGGATCGCCAGGGCCGGCTCTGGATGCTCACGGATCGGGGCTTCTACGTCCAGCACGAGGGGCTCGAGTTTTCCCACCTGCCCTGGCCCACCTTCGGGAAACCGCTGCTGCTCCATGCCGGGGGCCGCAGCCAATGGCTCTTCACCGCCTCCGAGGATGCGGTGCGGGCCTACCTGCCCGATGGCACCTGCCGCACCTGGGGGGCCGCCAGCGGCTACACCGTATCGGCCCCTTCCCTCCTCGCCGAGGATGGCGATGGCCGGGTCTGGGTGGGCTCCGGCCGCAAGCTCCTCATGAAGGCCCCCGACTCGGACCGGTTCACGGACCAATCCCGCCTCCTGCCCGGGAGCCTCTCCCCCAACAGCCTGCCTCACCTGGATCCGGATGGTTCCCTGTGGGTGCCCACTCAGAATGGCGCCCTCCGCATCACCGGGGCCCGCACCGAACGCCTGGATGCGGCCGCGGGACTCCCCTTCCGCTGGGTGCGCGCCCTGCTGCGGGACCGGGAGGGTTCCCTGTGGGTGCTCGGCCCCAGCCTGGCGCGGCTCCAAGGGGGTGGTCGCCTGCGCAATTACGCGCTCTCCGGGGGGCCTTCGGGCGAGGCCGTGTGGTCCATCCTCCGGGACCGGGACGGCAGCCTGCTCGTGGGCACGGATGACGGCGCGGCCCGGCTCGAATCCGGCGAGATGAAGCGCATCCGCGGCAGCGAGGGCCACCGGATCAAATGCCTCGCCCGGGATCCCCTGGGCAACCTCTGGATGGCCAGCAGCACGGGCCCCACCCTGTGGATCCCCGCCGGCCGCCACGTGGCGGAAGTGGCGCCCTTGGGCGAAGCAGGCCTCCACACCCACGCCGTGATGACGGATTCCAAAGCCCGGGTGTGGGTGGGCCACAGCAGCCTGGGGGTGCTCCGCCTGGATCCCGCGACCCGGCGCCTCAGCCAGGAAGTGGGGCCCGAGATCGCACGCACCGATCACCTCGCCGTGTTCAGCTTCCGGGAGGACCGCGACGGGCGCATCTGGGCGGGCAGCAGCGCGGGCCTGCTCGTCCGGGATCTCGATGCCGGGTGGCGGCTCTTCACGGATCGGGATGGACTCTACCCCCGGGCCGTTCGGGATCTCGTCTTCCTGCCGGATGGCAGCGCCTGGCTGCACAACCAGGAGCCCCGGGGCCTCACGCGGGTGCGCCTGGAGCGCGGCCAGTTGCAGGTGCTGGAGCATCGCGGCCAGGGCCAGGGCCTGCGGTCGAACATGGTCTACGGCGTCACCCTGGATGGACAGGGGCACCTGTGGGTCAGCACGGATCTGGGCCTGGATCGCGTGGATTCGCCCCTGCATGTGGGCCGCCATGACGGGATGGCCAGCGAGGATTGCAATGTCCACGCCCTGCTGGCGGAGGGCTCCCGCATCTGGGTGGGAACCACCATGGGGCTCGTGCGATACGACGGCAGCGCCATCGCGGATTCCACCTCCCCCCCCGAAGCCCGGATCGTGGCTGCGTCCTTCGGCACCCAGCGGAAGGAGCCGCCCTTCGGGACCCTGGCCCCCTTCTCCCATCGGGATGGCACCGCGGAATTCCGGATGACGGCCCCCTCCTACCTCAACGAAAGCGAACTCCGATTCCAGGTCCGCCTCGTCGGCCTGGAAGGAGAATGGCGGGATCTGGAGGGCAAGCGCGCCCGCTATCCCGCCCTCGCCGGAGGCACCTACCGGTTTGAAACCCGCGTCGCCCTGGGATCGGGGCCCTTCGGCCCCGCGGCCGGCCTCGATTTCACCGTGAGGCCCCCCTGGTGGCGATCCCTGGGATTCCGCATCCTGGCGGCCCTGGGAGGCCTGGCCGCCGTGGCGGGGATCATCCGGATCCGACTGGCGTCCCTCGCTCGGGCCAAGGTGGCCCTGGAAGCCCTCGTCGCCCAGCGCACCGCGGAACTGGAATCGCGCAATCGCGACCTCTCCGAAGCCCTCACCCGCGTGAAGCAGCTCTCGGGCCTCCTCCCCATCTGCTCCTGCTGCAAGAAGATCCGGGATGACAAGGGCTACTGGAATCAGCTGGAGAACTACATCTCCACCCACTCCGAAGCGGATTTTACCCACGGCATCTGCCCGGATTGCGTGGATACGCTGTTCCCGGAAGTGGGCCACCGCAAATCCAAGCCCGAGAGCGACCTGCCCTCTTAGGGCCGGTTCACCCTAACGGGACCGGTGCTTCCAGTGATCCCACACGAACCAGGCGGCCCCGGCCAGGATCACGGCGCCGATCGCCAGGTCGAACTTGTGGAAGTAAGCGCCCAGGGTGTCCCACTTCGAACCCAGCTTGAAGCCCACCCAGGCCAGGCCATAGCACCAGGGCAGGCTGCCCACGAAGGTGTAGATGTGGAATTTGGTACGGTCCATTTCGGCGATGCCCGCGGGCAGCGCGATGAAGGTGCGCACCACCGGCAACAGGCGGCCGATGATGATGGCCCAGGATCCGAAGTGTTCGAAGAAGCGGTGGGCCTGGGCGAGGTGGCCCTCGTGGAGCAGCACGTATTTCCCGAAACGGCGCACGGCGGCGTGCCCACCCCAGGCGCCCACCTCATAGGCGGGGATGGAGCCCAGGTTGCACCCCAGGGCGCCGAACACTGCGGCGATCCAGATCTGCAGGTGGGGGTTGCCCTCGCCCAGACCGAAGAGGGTCATCTTCCCCTGGAACGCCATGAATCCCGCGAAGGGCATGATCACTTCGCTGGGCAGGGGGATGCAGGCGCTCTCGATGCCCATGAGGAGCATGACGCCCCAGGGGCCGGTGGCCGCCATCACGGCGGTCATCCACTTGATCACGGGAGCGAGGAGCTTGTGCAGCACGGAGAATCCAAAACTCCAGGCTACCCCGTCCACCGCCCCGGGCGGAACCATCCACCCGTTCAGAAGTCCCCGGATTCCAGGTGGGGGAACAGCTCCTGCTCCTCCGCCTCGATCCGGCGGGCCAGCACCCGGAGCACCGCCCCGGTGTAATCGCGGAATCCGGAAGGATCGTTCGCGATGCTCTGGGCATCCGGCCACCCCAGGATGTAGGCATCCGCCGTGGCCTGGAGGCGGCTCATGCCTTCTTCGAAGCGTGCGACGATGGGCCTGCACGCTTCGTGGGCCCGCGCCTTGGGATAGAAGTGCCCGTCCTCCAGATCCAGGTGCGTACGGAGGAGGAGGCCGAAGTGGACGAGGGTCCGATGCGCGGCCGCGGGATCCGCTTCCACCTTCCCGGGTTCCAGGTACATCCGAAGGTCCTCGGCCCGTGTGATGAGCCGTCGGTGCTGATCCCGCAAGTCCTCGATCAGGGAACCCATGCGGCCAGTGTACGCCCCGCCGCAAGCGGAGGCTCCTCCCACGGGTATCCTTGAAGCATGTCCGAGGATCTCGTCCGCAATCGCAAGGCCCTGCACAACTACCACGTCGAACAGACCTGGGAGGCCGGCATCGCCCTGCAGGGTACGGAGGTGAAGAGCCTCCGGGCGGGCCAGGGCCAGCTCCAGGACGCCTATGTGGACGCCGTCTCAGGCGAGCTGTGGCTCAAGCAGGCCCACATCAGCCCCTTCGAGAAGGGCAGCTGGACGAACCACGAAGTCCTGCGGCCCCGCAAACTCCTCCTGCGCAAGGCGGAAATCCTGAAGATCATCAAGGCCGTGGACCGCAAGGGCTACACCCTCGTGCCCCTCGCCATCTACCTCACGAAAAAAGGGCTCATCAAAGTGAAGATCGCCCTGGCCGTGGGCAAGGACATGGCCAGCAAGAAGGAAGCCCTGAAGGAACGGGACGCCAAGCGCGAGATGGATCGCATCCGCAAGGGCGATCACGAGTAGGTCCGAGGCTAGGCCTGAGACCGGAGGCTGGAGCTTCGATTCGCCCCAGGCGCCCGGAATGAAAGATCCGAGCGGCCCCTTGGGCCGCCGCGCATTCCCGTCTCCAGTCTGAGGGCTACTTCCTCAGCTTGAACAGGTCCATGACCAGCACGAGCCCCATGAGGCTCGCCAGCAGCACGAAGCCGCCCGTGAGCACCTTCTCCTTGAACTCCAAGCTGAAGTCCCGGCGACGGAGGCGTTCGATGGTGAGCAGCAGCATGTGGCCGCCATCCAGCATGGGAATGGGCAGGGCGTTGAGGATGGCGAGCTGCAGGCTGATGGCGGCGCAGATCATGAAGAAGGGATCGAGGCCCATGCTCGCGAACTGGCTCATCTGGCGCGTGATGGTGATGGGGCCGCCCACTTCGCCGCTGCTGGCCTTGAAGGTGACCACCTTCTTCAGGAAACCGAAGACGAGCCCGGAGAGGTCCGAAAGGCGCTGAACGGAATAAGTGGCGCCGATCCCCAGATCGGAGAAGCGCAGCGCCCGGCGCTCCACCACTTCCCGGAGGAGCCTGGGCGCAAGGCCGATGCGGCCCACGCCTCCCACATTGGCGGGGGTGATCGCCAGTTCCCGGGCCTGCCCCTGGCGGGCGAAGCGGATCATCAGCACCTGCCCTGCGCGGGCCTGGATGTAGGGCACGATCTCCTTGCTCCAGCGGTCGCCCTCGAGGAGATCCTGCGCCGTGACCGCGAAGGGACCCACGGCCAGCAATTCATCGCCGGGCAGCAGGCCCGCATCCTTGGCGGCACCGGGTTGCACATCGGCGACGACCCGATCCACGGACTTGGAGACCCGCGCCTCGCGCTGCCCCACCCAGGCAAAGAGCACGAAGGCCACGATCAGGTTGGCGATGATGCCGCCAGAGTAGAAGAGCATCCGCTTCCAGTAGGGCTGCTGCAGGAAACCGTGGGGATCATCCGCGCCGGGGTCCTCGGGATTGAAGCCCGCCAGCTTCACGTAGCCGCCCAGAGGCAGCACGGAGAGGCGCACGTCCGTCTCCTTCCACTTGAAGCCCACGAGGCGCTTGCCGAAACCGATGGAGAAAGTCTCCACGGGCATGCCCATGTACTTGGCGGCGAGGAAGTGGCCCAGCTCGTGGAGGAAGATGAGGGCGCCGATGCCGAGCAGGGCGTAGGCGAGGTTCACCACCTTGGGCGGCAGGGCGAAGGCGAGCAATTCGAACATGGAAGCCTTGTGAGGAATCGAGTCGGGATCAGCGGGCGCGGGAAGCAACCCACCCCTCAGCATGACGCCGGGCGGCCCGATCCGCATCCAGCACCTGGGGAAGGTCCCGGGCCGGCTCGCTAGGCAGGGCCTGCAGGGCCTCCGAAACGCAGGCCTGGATGTCCCAGAAGCCGAGGGCCCCTTGGAGGAAGGCGGCCACGGCCACCTCGTTGGCCGCGTTCAGCAGGGCCGGGGCCGTGCCCCCCGCCCGCAGGGCCTGATAGGCCAGGCCCAGCAGGGGGAAGCGCTCCAGATCCGGGGCCTCGAAGGTCCAGGCCCGGGCCTGGGCCCAATCGTAGGGCGGCACGGGGCCCGCCACCTTCTCGGGGAAGCGGAGGCAGTACTGGATGGGGAGCTTCATGTCGTTGGCGCAGACCTGCAGCTGGTAGGTGCCATCCGTGAAGCCCACCATGGCGTGCACCTGGCTCTGGGCGTGGACCGTGACGCCGACGCGGTCCGGCCCGAGTCCGAAGAGCACCGAGGCCTCGATGACCTCCAGCCCCTTGTTCATGAGCGTGGCGCTGTC
>DATEZP010000007.1:0-11552 GCA_035255465.1 Holophagaceae bacterium | reverse complement strand
CCAGATCAAGGCCAAGGAGGATCTGAAGATGATCGCCCAGGGCCTGGACCAGTACTACCTGCGCCACGGCCGCTACCCCGACTTCGGCAGCGTGGAGGCCATGGTGGACGCCAACTCCGTGCTGGTGAAGGAGGACTGCATCCGCACCAATCTCAGCGCCACGGACCCCTTCGGGCAGGCCTACGAGGGCAAGTCCAACCGCGGCACCTACGAGCTCAAGTGCCTCGGCGATCCCAATGGCCAGGAGGAGCGCGGCCCCTTCAGCTACACCCCCGGCCAGATGAACGAGACCTCCCCCACCGCCGCCGGTGGCGCCGACAAGGCCAAGGCCGAAGCCGGAGCCCCCAAGTGATCGATCTCCACGCCATTCCCGCCGAGGGCCTCCGCCTCGAAGGCCGCCTGGACCGCCTCAAGCTGGACGGTGGCTCCGCCCTGCGCGAGATGGACTGGAAGCTCTTCCTGCTGCCCTCCAGCCCCGACCTCTTCGTGGAAGTGAAGGGCAAGGGCACCTGGGAGGGCAATTGCGCCTCCTGCAACGAGCCCATTGATCGCGCCCTGGCCGTGGAGGCCCAGTTCCTCGGCTCCAAGGATTCGGAGCTGGTGGCCCGCGGCAGCCACGCCCTGGGCAGCCAGGATCTGGATGTGGTCTTCCTGCCCGAGGACGCGCTGGATGAAGCCGACCTCGTGCGCGAGCAGTTCGAGCTGGCCTCGCCCATGCGCCCCCTCTGCAAGGCGGACTGCAAGGGGCTTTGCCCCACCTGCGGCAAGAACTGGAACAAGGGGCCCTGCACCTGCAATCCCGATCTGTCCAAGCCCCCCAGCGCCCTGGCCCGGGCTCTCGCGGGCTTAAAGCTGGAATTCCCGGAAGATCCCAAGTAAACTGTACGGCTCAGGAGTATGTCATGCCGAATCCCAAGCGCCGCCATTCCCGGGCCCGCCGCGACCGCCGCCGCACCCACGACGCCCTGGACGTGATGAGCCAGAGCGGTTGCGCCAACTGTGGCGCCCCCAAGCTGCCCCACCGCGTGTGCCCTTCCTGCGGCCACTACCGTGGCAAGCAGGCCGTTCGCGTCGCCTCCAACAGCTAACCGCTGATTGAGGACCGCTTGCCCGAGGCAGAGATGACTGGCGCGCGCATCGCGCTGGACGTCATGGGGGGCGACCACGCCCCTCAGGCCACGCTGGCTGGCGCCAAGGACGCCCTTCATCGCTTCCCTTCGATCCACCTGTTGCTGGTGGGGGATGAAGCCAAGATCAAGCCCCTCCTCGCCCACCACGGGTTGGAGGGGCCCTTGGCGTCCCGCTTCGACGTGATCCACGCCCCTTCGGTGGTGGACTTCCACGACGAGCCCAAGGTGATCCTGAAGGAAAAGAAGGAGTCCTCCATCCGCGTCTGCGCCCAGCTCGTGCGCGAGGGCAAGGCCGACGGCATGGTGAGCATGGGCCACACCGGGGCGGCCATGATGGCCTCCACCCTGGTCATCGGCAAACTCGACGGCGTGGAGCGGCCCGCCCTGGCAGGGCTCATGCCCAACGGGCCCGGCAAGTTCACGATCCTCACGGATGTGGGCGCCAATATCGATTCCCGGGCCGAGCACATCGCGGGCTTCGCCCTCATGGCGAGCATCTACGCCGAGCAGGTGTACGGCATCTCCCGCCCCCGCGTGGGCGTGATGAGCGTCGGTGAAGAGGATACGAAGGGCACCGAGACCACCCTCGCGGCCTGCGCCCTCCTCCGGGACATGGATCTGAATTTCCAAGGCAACGCCGAGGGCCGGGACCTCTGGAACGGCCGCTTCGACGTCATCGCCTGCGATGGCTTCCTGGGCAACGTCGTGCTGAAGAGCGCCGAGGGCCTGGGTCGCATGCTGAAGAACGGCATCAGCAGCGCCATCAAGGGCTCGCTGCAATCCATGCTGGGTGGCCTGCTGGTGAAGTCCTCGCTGAAGGCCTGGTTCAATCAGCTGGATTACCGGGAATACGGCGGTTTGCCCCTGCTGGGCATCAAGGGCGTCTCCATCATCGGTCACGGCTCCAGCGATGCGCGGGCCGTCATGAACGGCATCGGCGCGGCGCTGAAGGCCATCGACCATCAGCTCGTCTCCAAGATCGCGGCGCGCGTGGCGCCGGCCAAGACGGATTAAAGACCACCACCAAGGCACCAAGACACCAAGAACTGAAAAAGTGGTTTTGCATGGTGTCTTCTCGGTATCGGCTCCACCGATACATGAGACCAACAAACATCGGGTGTCTTGGTGGTTCATCCTTTTTTTGAGGTGACCCTATGAGCAAGACCGCGTGGCTCTTTCCCGGGCAGGGCTCCCAGGCCGTGGGCATGGGCATGGCGCTCGCCGCCGCCGAACCCGCCGCCAGCGCGGTGCTGCAGGATGCGGACGTGGCCTTGGGATTTCCCCTCTCTAAGCTCATGGCCGAGGGCCCCGAGGAGCAGCTGAAGCTCACGGAGCACACCCAGCCCGCCATCCTCACCCACAGCACCATGGTGGTGCGCGCCTACGCCCACAAGCTGCCCAAGGCCGACTTCGTGGCGGGCCACTCCTTGGGTGAGTACAGCGCCCTGGTGGCCGCGGGGACGCTCTCCTTCGCCGAAGCCGTGCGCACGGTGCGCGAGCGCGGCCGCGCCATGCAGGTGGCCGTGCCCGTGGGCGTGGGCGCCATGGCGGCCCTCCTGGGCATGGCCCTCGCCGACGTGGAGGCCAGCTGCGCCGAAGCCGCGGAGAAGACGGGCCAGATCGTCGTCCCCGCCAACTTCAACGGCCCCGGCCAGATCGTCATCGCCGGCCACAAGGAGGCCGTGGAGGCCGCCATCGAGGCCGCCAAGGCCCGCGGCGGACGGAAGGCCATGCTGCTGCCCGTGAGCGCGCCCTTCCACAGCCCCCTCATGGAGGCCGCCCAGGCCCACATGACGCCGCTGCTGCAGGAACTCACCTTCAAGGCCCCCTTCGCGCCCCTGGTGAACAACGTGGATGCGGCGGTGATCAGCGATCCCGAGCAGATCCGCGATGGCCTCGTGCGGCAGATCCCCGGCGCCGTGCGCTGGGAGGCGATCCTCGATCGGCTCTTCGAGCAGGGTGTCACCACCTTCCTGGAACTGGGCCCTGGAAAGGTACTCGCGGGCCTCGTGAAGCGCCAGGCGAAGGAGCGTGGGCTGGACGTGTCCGCCATGAGCTTCGCCGGCCCCGACGATCTCGCCCAGCTGGGCTGAGGCCGTGCATTCGCGCCTCGCGGCGGTCCTGCTCGCCCTCTCGCTGGCCTCCGTGCCGGGGAAGGCGAAGGGGGCCCAGCCTGCGGCGCTCAAGGCCGCGCGGGCACGGGTGGAGGCGATGGCCCGGCAGGCCGGCGTGACCTGGCCGCTGGCCTCGCCGAACCTCCGGATTCTGAAGGCGAAGCGAGCACTGGAACTCTGGTCCGAGGGGCATCGGCTGGCCACCTACCGGGTGGGCCTCGGCGCGGCCCCTTCCGAGGACAAGGTGCGCGAGGGGGATCACCGCACCCCCGTGGGAAGCTTCTACGTCTGCACCCGGAATCGGGCCAGCGCCTTCCACCTCTTCCTGGGAATCAGCTATCCCCATGGGCCCGCCGCCGCGCGCGGCTTGAAGGCCGGCCTCATTTCGCCCGCCCAGCATCGGGCCATCACCGGGGCCCTGGCCCGGCGGGAGACGCCGCCCCAGTTCACGAAGCTGGGCGGGCTCGTGGGCATCCACGGGGGAGGGGCGGGCAGCGATTGGACCTGGGGCTGCATCGCGTTGGCCAACGCGGATATCGAAGAGCTGTGGGAAGCCTGCCCCCTCGGCACGCCCGTGGAGGTGCTGCCTTGATCCGCATCTACAAATCCGCCCGTCGCCTGGAGCTCTGGGAGGGCGGATCCTGCGTGGGAGCTTGGCCCTGCCACCTGGGCCGCAGCCCCGAGGGCGTCAAGGATCAGGAAGGGGACGGGCGCACGCCCGAAGGCCGCTTCTACATCTGCACCCGCAACGCCGAGAGCCGCTTCCACCTCTTCATGGGCCTGAGCTATCCCACCCCCGGCGATGCGGCCCGGGGGCTCTCCCAGGGCCTGCTCACCGTGCCCGAAGCCGCCGCCATCGGTGAGGCCCACGCCCGAGGCGTACGCCCGCCCTGGGATACGCCCCTGGGTGGGCAGGTGGGCATCCATGCCGCGCCCTCGGGCCAGCCCATGCCCGAAGGGGATTGGACCGAGGGGTGCGTGGCCGTGGAGGTGGCGGTCATGCGCGAACTCTGGGAGCGCTGCCCCCTGGGGGCCGATGTGAGCATCCATCCTTGAGGGTCTGAATGGGAGTGAACATGACGACTGCGAGGTGTGCCGGCCGAGCCAAGCCAGGAGGACGACCGGAGGTGTGCTGGTTGCACATGGAGGGAGACCGACGCCGCGTGGCGACCGCCGCCACGCCTCGCCCTCCAGGTTGGCGGCTCTCTGCGCCCCCGACTGCGTCAGCCCCCTTGTACGTAGCGCCACTGCGCACTGCGGGACCTTCCTTGCCGGAGGGCGCAGATCGCCGCCAACAGTCGTCAAGTTCACTCCCATTCAGACCCTGATGCCCAACCAGGGATTCACCTACGGGGAAACCCTGGATCGCCGCCACGCGGGCCTCACGGTGCTGGCGCGGCTCTGCGCGTTCACCCATTCCACCGAGGCCCAGTGGCGAGAGCGCATCGCCGCGGGGTTCGTGACCTTGGAGGGCCGCGTGGCCCACGCGGATGACATCCTCCAGGCGGGGGCCATCCTCGCCTGGGCGCGCCCGCCCTGGGAGGAACCCGAAGCGCCGCTGGCTTACGCGGTGCTGCACGAGGATGAGCACCTGCTGGCCGTGGCCAAGCCCTCCGGATTGCCCACGCTGCCCGGCGCCGACTTCCTGGAGCACACGCTGCTGCACTTGGTGCGGCAGCGTTATCCCGGCGCGGATCCGCTGCACCGCCTCGGTCGCGGCACCTCGGGCCTCGTGCTCTTCGCCCGCACGGAGGCGGCGCGCCGGGAGCTTTCAAAGGCGTGGCGGGATCACGACCTCCTCAAGGTCTACCGCGCCTGGATCACGGGGCATCCCGCCGTGGAGGCCTTCACGGTGGACACCCCCATCGGGCCCATCGCCCATCCGCTGCTGGGCACGGTCCATGGGGCCTCGCCCGGGGGCCGCGCGTCCCGCAGCGAAGCGGTGGTGCTGGAGCGACGGGCCGATGGCACCAGCCTCGTGGAGGTCACCATCCTCACGGGCCGCCCGCATCAGATCCGCATCCACATGGCCGCCGCGGGGCATCCCCTGGTGGGCGATCCCCTCTACGCCCCGGGGGGAGGGCTCCTGGGCGAAGGCTCCGCCCTGCCCGGGGACTTGGGTTATCGTCTGCATTCGATGCGGCTGGAAGGCCGCAATCCCATGGCGGAGCAGCCCTTCGTGTTCCACTGCGAACCCCCGCCGATCCTGCGAACCGGAAGCCCCTCATGACGGCCCTCGTCTACCTCCACGGTTTCTCCTCCGCGCCCGGCGGCAACAAGGGCACCTTCGCGCGCAAGTGGGCCGAGCACCGGGGAATTCCCTTCCACGCGCCGGATCTGAACCTGCCCACCTTCGAAACCCTCACGGTGACGGCCCAGGTGGAGGCGGTGGAGGCCCTTCTGCGCGGCCTCCCGGCGCCGCCGGTGCTGGTGGGCAGTTCGCTGGGGGGCTTCGTGGCCACGGCGGTGGCCCATCGCGGCGCGGCGTTGAAAGCCCTCATCCTCCTGGCCCCCGCCGTCCACTTCGCGGAGCGGCGCTTGGCGAGCCCCACCTGGGCGCCCTACTGGGTCCATGGCGAGATGGAGGTGTTCCACTACGGCTCCAATGGACCCCGGCGCCTGGGGCCCGCCCTGCGGGACGATATCGCGGCCTGGATGCGTGACGAGGACTGGCGCATTCCCGTTCCCACGGTGATCCTGCATGGCCGCGCCGACGAGCTGGTGCCCCTGGCCGTGAGCGAGGCCTACGTGAGCCGCAATCCCCAGGCGCGGCTCCACGTGCTGGAGGATGGCCACGAGCTTCTCCAATTGGAGACCCTCGCCTTGCTGAGGAACGAGCTGGAAGCGGCATTCGCCTGAGGTTCTTCGCGGGTGACCCCCGATCGCTGGCGCGGGAGGGCGGGGATGGCCCAGCGTGGTGGCTTGGAGGCCCCATGCTGAACGCGCTTGTCCAATCCCGCCCCGCCCGCACGGAGGGCGGCCTCGCGCTGATCCGGTACGCCACCGCGGCCATCCTGCTGGTGCATCCCGTGACGCGGCTGATCGAACACACCGTGCCCGTGTTCGGCCAATGGCTGGGCACCCAGGGCATCCCCCTGGGCACCGCCGTGGCCTATGGGGTGACGTGCTTGGAGCTGCTCAGCGGCGCGGCCCTCCTCTCGAAGCGTTGCGTGGTGCCCGCCTGCGCGGTGCTCATCGCCATCCTCGGCATGGGCATCAAGATGGTGCACGGCCCCGAGGGGTGGTTCGTGGTGGGTGGCGGCCGCAATGGCATGGAGTACAGCGTGCTGCTCATCGGCTGCCTGGCGGGGATCGCCTGGGCCCACTGGCCCCGCCGGTAGGCCCCGGGAACCTGGGACACTGGGGAACCACCCAGGGTCGAGGTCCCCATGCTGCCCTTCCTGCTCGCCATCCCCACCCTCCAAGCGCCCGCGTCCTTGCCCGACCGGGAAGTCACGTTTCAAGGGTTCAACGGGGTCGCGCTCAAGGGTTCCGTGCTGAAGGGTGGCACCCACCCCTACTTCCTCGTGATGGTGGCGGGCAGCGGGCCCACGGACCGCAACTGGTCGTCGCGGATGCTGCCCAAGCCCAGCCACGGCGGGCGCGACCTCGCGCGGTGGTTCCAGGGTCAGGGGCTGGGCAGCCTGCGCTTCGACAAGCGCTTCATCGGCGCCTGGGATCCGCAGATGGACATCTCCCTGGAGGCCCAGGCGGGGGACGTGAAGGCCGCCGTGGCCTACGCGCGCACGCTGCCGGAGGCGAAGGGCAAGCGCATCCTCCTGGCGGGTCACAGCGAAGGTTGCCTGATCTCCCTCGTGGCAGCCACGGATGCCGAGGCGCTCTTGATGGTGGCGCCGCCCTCCGCATCCATGGGGCGCACGATCCTCGATCAGGTGCGCCGGCAGCTGGCGACCGCGGGTGCCGATGCGGAGGCCACGCGGGTGAACCTCGCCCACATCGAGCGGACCTTCGAGGCCATCCGGCGGGGAGAGCCGGAACCTGCGGCTGCGGGCGGCGTGGCTCCGGGCGTGGTGGGCCTGGGCAAGGGGCTCATGTTCGGTGTGAACCTGCCCTTCGTGAGGGCCACGCTGGATCTGGATCCCTGGCTCATCGCCTCCCGCTACACGGGGCGGATGGCGGCCCTGTGGGGGGAGGCGGATGTCCAATGCCCGAAGCCGGCGGTGCCGCCCACGGGCTTCCGCGGCGAAGTGATCGCGATTCCCGGAGCCAACCACCTCCTGAAGCGGGAGACGCGGGAACTCGGCTCCCTCGATGGTCCCAAGGCCGCGGAGACCTACGGCGATGACACGCCCCTGGCGGACCTCGCGCCCCTGGCGGCCTGGCTCAAGGGGCTCAAGTAGACCGGAACCTTCCCCGGCGGCCGCACATTCCTTCCACGCCGCCGATGCGGCTTATGCGCGGCCCACGCGCCACCGGAGGAAGCATGCCCACCGCCCTGCTCGTGCCCTTGGTCTGCCTATCCATCCACGCCTCGGATCCCTGGACGGAGGCCCAAGCTTCATTCCGGAAGGAGGTACAGCCGGGATACATGGCGTGCCTCGTGTTCGCGGAGCGGCTGGATGCGACGACCTTGAGGCTGCGGGTGGTGGCCAAGGACATGCGCATCGGCTTCCTCGAAGGGGAGCCCCTGGGCTATCCCGCCCACAGTTTCAAGGTGCGGGCCCCTCACGGAAGCTCGGACCTGCGGCTGGTCACGGTGGTCCCGGAGGGCGCCACGTCCTTGCGGCTCAGGCTTCAGGGCGATGACGTGAGCCCCGAGGTGCTCGTGCCGCTGCCCAAACCCGGCGGAGTGGAACCCGTCATCCTGCAATTCGAAGCGGGGTCCGGTTCCACGGGTGGGGTTTCGAAGAGCCGGTGACCCGCACCTTCAGGCAGGTCCCTTCGGCTTTCCCTTCCGGTAATCCCCGAATTGGGTCTTGGCGCATTCCGGGCACAGGCCGTGGGTGAAGCGGGCATCGGTGTTGGAGGAGACGTACTGCTCGATCTGGGTCCAGAGCCCTTCGTCATCCCGGATCTTCTTGCACCAGGCGCAGATGGGCAGGAGGCCTTGCAAGGTCTTCACCTCCGCGAGGCTTTGTTCCAAAGCCTCTTTGGCGACGAGGAGGGCGGCCCGCTCCTGCTCCACTTCATCCCGAAGGAAGCGCTCGGCGTGGATGAAGGTGAGCAGGCGGTCGATGAGGGCGTTCACATCCTCCACGAGGCGGCCGATCTCGTCGTCCTCGTGGCCGCGGATGAACCGGAGGGTCTCTCCCGTTTCCGCCTGGAGGCGGTGGAGCCGGTGGGAGAGGCGGGAGATGGGGCGGGTGACGAGGAGCAGCACGACCCCGACGGTCACCCCGGCCAGCACGAGGGCCTGGACCGCCAG
The DNA here is from genome assembly GCA_035255465.1 of Holophagaceae bacterium. Taxonomy (GTDB): domain Bacteria; phylum Acidobacteriota; class Holophagae; order Holophagales; family Holophagaceae; genus JAFDVN01. Next base: position 2,922 of record DATEZP010000007.1, on the reverse strand, counting down.
GAGCACCATGATGGCGCGCCCCTGGCGCGCGGTCTGCCGCTGGATCTCCGCCTCATCCGGCGCCAGGGTGAGGCGGCCCACCACCGTGTTGGGATCGAAAGGGGAATGCAGTTCCCGGGAGACTCGGGGCGCGGTGCCCTGGACCCAGTGGGGCCGGGACTGGGATACGAGCACGCGATCCCCGGCCTGGATCACCACCTGGCCCACGATCTCGTTCTTCAAGAGGCCGGCCCCCAGTTCTTCGGAGAGGCGGGTGTCGCCGACAAAGCAGGCGATCTGGGCGGTGCGCTCCACCGTGTCCACCAGCTGGGTGAGGGTGGCCTGCTGGCGGTTGGATTCCTGCTGCCTCACCCGCTCGGCCAGCAGGATCAGCAGGGGGATCCCCACGAGGATCGTCACCAGGAGGATCAGGGCCGTGCTGCGGAAGGCGATGTGGGTGCGGAAGAGGGCTTTCATGGCCCCACCTCGAACACGATCTTCACCCGGCGATCCACGAGCTTGCGATCCACGTAGGCGATGGCGCCCCTGGTGTTGTGGAGGATCTCCAGGACCTCCGCTTCGCTTTCCGCCTGGCGGGGAGGGTAGGCCTGACCCGAGAAGATGAGCCGCGCCCAATAGGCGTTGATCTCCGGCAACTCCTTGCCTACGAGGGCGCGGTAGAAGCGCGCGCGATCCGGCGCTACGCCGCCCTGATCGATGGGCAGGGCCGTGAGGCCGGTGGCCAGCTTCCGGGTGCGCCCCATGAAGAGGTTGATCACTTCGTCGCGGGTGAGGCGTTCCACCCCGCTGTTCGCGTTCACCACCACCACGAGATCCCCGGCGAAGCCCCACACCCCGCTGATGGCGAGGAGGAACATCCGGAGAAGCGGGAGGGGGCGCATGGTCAGAAGACGAAGTCGAGGGAGAGGGTGGCCACGGTGGCGCGGCCGTTCCAGGCGGGATCCGCACGCCACCACAGTTGGTGCGTCCGCTGCCCGGCGTCGATGGCATCCACCTGGGCCTTGAGGCAGAGGTTGCGGTGCAGATCCCAACGCACCCCCAATCCGAGGGTGCGTTGATCATTGCGGTTCGTACCGAGGTACTGCTGCACCCCGGCGTTCAGGGGTTGGAAGGGGGGCAGGTCCGGAAGGCCCGTCGTCCGCGCCGGGGAGGCCGTCTTCACCGCGGCGAGGCTGAGGTACGGCGTCCAGGCTCCGCTGCGCAGGCTCAAGGTGAGGTAACCGGCGTGGCTCGTGGGGAGGACGGGGGTTTGGGTGGCCGTGCGGCTGAGGCTCAGTTGGGAACGGAAGGCCCCCTGCTCGAACTCGAAGCTGAGGGAGAGGTAGCGCACCCACTTGTCGGTGATGGCGAGTTCCTCGGCCAGGGCCGGCGTGGTGGGGCTCACGGCCGCCACCGCGGGATTCCGCAGGCTCGCCAGCAGGCCCTCGATGTCGGCATTGAACTCGGATTTGAATTGGAGCTGGGCGAAGGCGAGCCGGACTCCCCAGCCCCCCTCGTGGAAATCCACGTGGGTTCCCAGGAGGGGCGAGCCGCTGAGGTTGAAGGTGGAGTGGTCCGAGGAGGGGATCTTGCCCTGCGCCTTCCCCGCGAACACCTTCCATTGCGCGAAACCGCCGCCGAGGGGACCGTGGACGAGGAGATCCGCGCCATCGAAATCGGTGATGGGAATGCCGCCGTAGAACTCCACCGGGGGGCGGACCCACAGGTAGGAATACCCCACGTTCCGGGTGTCGGCGAGCGGGTAGACGTCGAAGCCCAGGCGCCCGGCGCGGAGATCCACCGTGTCCGACGCGCGCCACTTGAGGAAGGCCCAGGTCACCTCGGGGGTGAAGGAGGCGTCGTAGCGCCGGCTGGCCACGGCCTGGGCCACCGCTTCCCAGGACTCGTTGAACCGGTAGTTGCCCTGGACCCCCACTCGGGAGTCGACACCCAAGTCCGGGCTGCGCTTGGCCCCCTTGGGCTGCGAGACATCGCGGATGAACTCCGCCTGATCCGTATCGCTGCGCGCCACGCCCAAGGTGCCGAACCCCCGCAGGGCGAAGGCCGGAGCCGTCTCCTGGGCCGAGGCCACTCCGGAGAGGAGCAGGAGGCCGCCGGTACGAAGCAGGGGGAGCGTCGACATGGGGATGCCTTGGCGAGGGAGACGCCAGCCCTTCATCGGCCGGAGGCCTGGCCCGCGTAAATACGGCAAACGGCATTTAATCAACCCCTTCGAAGCCCTTGATCGAAGGGGCGCCCCGGGCGTCGGGGTAGCCCGGGGTCCGATGTCCGCAGGCGCTCTCGCGGCGGGGCCCCGCAGAGTTTGGGCGTCCGGGCCTGTACACTGGAAGATTCCTACCTGGAGGTCCCATGTTCCGTCTCGATGGCAAGATCGCGCTCGTCACCGGTGCCAGCCAGGGCATTGGCGAAGCCATCGCCAAGTCCCTCGCCAAGCAGGGGGCCCTCGTGGTCTGCGCCGCCCGCACCGAGGCCAAGCTGAACGCCGTGGCCGAGGCCATCCGCGCCGAAGGCGGCAAGGCCGACGTGGTGGTGATGGATCTGGGTAGCACCGAGAGCGTGAAGGCCGCCGTGGCCACGACGCTGGAGCGCCACGGCGCCATCCACATCCTGGTCAACAACGCCGGCATCACTCGCGACAAGCTGCTCATCCAGATGAAGGAGGAGGACTGGGACGCGGTGGTCGACACCAACCTCAAGGGCGCCTGGACGGCCATTCAGGCCGTCACCAAGCCCATGATGAAGCAGCGCTGGGGCCGCATCATCAACATCGCATCGGTGGTGGGGCAGATGGGCAACGCGGGGCAGGCCAACTACGTGGCGGCGAAGGCCGGGCTCATCGGCCTCACCAAGTCAGTCGCTCGGGAGCTGGCCAGCCGCAACGTCACCGCGAACGCCGTGACGCCGGGCTACATCGAGACGGCC
>DATEZP010000006.1:0-7335 GCA_035255465.1 Holophagaceae bacterium | reverse complement strand
AAGCCGCCCTTCCCGGCGGCCAAGGGCGCCTTCGGCCAGCCCACCACCATCAACAACGTGGAGACCATCGCCGCCGTGCCCCCCATCCTCCGCATGGGCGGTGCCGAGTACGCCAAGCTGGGCACCCCCAAGAACAGCGGCACCCGCATCTTCTGCATCAGCGGCCACGTGAAGCGCCCGGGCCTCTACGAGCTGCCCCTGGGCCTCCCCCTGGACTTCATCCTCAACGAGCTGGCGGGCGGCAGCAGCACCGGCAAAAAGATCAAGGCCGTGATCCCCGGCGGCGCTTCAGCCCCCGTGTTCACGGAGAAGGAATTCAGCACGCCCATGGATTTCGACAGCGTGCGCAACGCGGGCTCCATGGCGGGTTCCGGCGGCGTCATCGTCATGGACGAGGACACCTGCATGGTGCAGGCCTGCCTGCGCCTCATCCGCTTCTACGCCCACGAGAGCTGCGGCCAGTGCACCCCCTGCCGTGAAGGCTGCAACTGGATGGAGATGATCCTCCACCGCATCGAGCACGGCGAAGGCACCATGGAGGATCTCGACGTCCTCGCCAGCCTCACGCCCCGCATCGCCGGCCGCACCCTCTGCGCCCTGGGCGACGCCGCCTGCGGCCCCATGGAATCCATGCTCAAGAAATTCCGCCACGAGTTCGAGCATCACGTGACCCACAAGACCTGCTACGTGAAGGGCCACGAACTGCTGGCGAAGGTCGGCCACCACTGAGGTCCCGGCCGGGACCTCAGGTCCTTGGTCCTTAAGTCCTTGGTCCTTGGCTCGGTACGGCCGCTCGAACGGCGCGGCCCTGCCAAGGACCAAGAATCAAGGACTCTTCACGCCTTCGAGAACAGGATCTCGTACTTCACAGGGTGGCCCAGCCGGTGGCTGACCACTTCCACGGCCATGCGCAGGGTCTTGCCATCGGGGCCCACGGTGAAGGTGTTGGTGCGCTTGCCATCCTTGCCCTGGATGGTCTGGATCATCTTCTTGCCTTCGATCTTCATGGTGACCTGGAAGGTCTCCTTGTCCTCGCGGGTCCACGGCATGGGCTGCTTGAGGCTCAAGTGCAGGGCGGGGCGGTTGTCCATCTGCATGGAGAGGCCATCGCCCTCGATAGCGATGACGAGCTTGTCGTAGAGGGGGTTCACGGAGGTGAGTCGGTACTGGGCCCAGGATCGTTCCAGGAAGGGCATGTGCTCGATGGCCTCCTGAATGGAGGGGCCGGGGTCGACGCGGCCCAGCTGGGACCAGGTCCCCAGGAAGGGGGCCTCATCGCCGGCGGCGACGGGGATCACAAGGGCGGGGATGAGGGCGAGCAGACGAAGGTTCATGGCGGCCTCCTCAGGCGATACCCCTAGAATCGGACCAAGCCCCCCAACCTTGAAACTCGCATCCATGACCCCTCCCCCGAATCGACGAAACCCCCGCCAGGAAAGGGCCCGCGCCACCGTGGATGCCGTTCTCGAGGCGGCAGCTCAGGTTCTGGAGGCCAAAGGGCTGAAGGGGGCCACCACCAACGCCATTGCCGAACGGGCGGGGGTGAGCGTCGGCAGCCTCTATCAATATTTTCCGGACAAGGGGTCCCTGGTGCTGGCCCTCTATGAGCGACACCTGGCCCAGCTGGAACCGGCCATGGCCGCGCACTTCCAGGAGGCCGAGGGCCTCAGCCTGGAAGCCGCAGTGCCCCACCTCATCGGGGGCCTCGTGGGCCTTTACCAGGCCCGGCCGGCCCTCCATCGGGTGCTGGTGGAGGAAGTGCCGCACTTGCATGGAGATGCCCGCACCCGAGAGGCGGAGGCCGCCCTCCTGGCCCAGGTCCGGGCCTTCCTTCAGGCCCGGGTCGGCGAGATCCGCCATCCGCGCCCGGAACTGGCGGCCTCGGTCATCGTCTCCACGGTGGAAGCCCTTACCCACGCGGCGGCCCGGGAGGGGCGTCTCCAGGAATCGGAACTGCTGCCGGAGCTGTCGCGGCTGGTGCTCAGCTACCTGCGAGGATGAAAAAGGGCCCCGGTGGGGCCCTTTCCGGAGGCGGGGCGGCTCAGTCCTTCTTCATGAGGTGGTACATGATGGCCTTCTGCGCGTGGAGGCGGTTCTCGGCCTCGTCATAGATCAGGCTGCGGGGGCCATCGATGACCTCGGCATCCACTTCGTAGCCGCGGTAGGCGGGGAGGCAGTGGAGGAAGATGGCGTCCTTGCCGGCGGCTTCCATGATCTCGTTGGTCACGCCGAAGCCCTTGAAGGCGGCCATGCGCTCGGCCTTCTCCTCTTCCATGCCCATGGAGATCCAGGTGTCGGTGATGACGATGTGGCTGCCGGCCACGCCGCCCATCACGTCATCGGTGAGCACCAGCTTGGTGCCCTGCACGGCGTGATCCGTTTCGGCGCCCTTGATGATCTCGGCGTTGGGGTAGTACTTGGGATCCTTGGGGGTGATGATCGTGCAATCCATCCCCACCTTGCCGGCGCCCTGCATGTAGGAGTGGGCCATGTTGTTGCCGTCGCCGATGTAGGTCATCTTCAGGCCCTTGAGGGTGCCGAAGTGCTCCCGGATGGTCTGCAGGTCCGCCATGATCTGGCAGGGGTGCTCCAGATCCGTGAGGCCGTTGATCACGGGCACGGAGCCGTACTTGGCAAGGTCGGTCACCGTCTGGTGCGCGAAGGTGCGGGCCATGATGCCCTGCACGTAGCGGCTCAGCACGGCTGCGGTATCGGAGATGGGCTCGCCGCGGCCCAGCTGGATGTCGCGGGAGGAGAGGAACTGGGCGGCGCCGCCCAACTGGTACATGCCCGCTTCGAAGCTCACGCGGGTGCGCGTACTGCTCTTCTCGAAGATCATGGCGAGCACCTGGCCCTTGAGCGCCTTCCGGAAGCGCTTGGGGTGCTTCTTGATCTCGGCGGCGGTATCCAGGAGCTCCTTGATCTCCGAGGCGGAGTAGTCGTTCAGGGACAGGAAATGGCGGTTCTTGATCATGGGGGACTCCGAATCCCGCAGTTTAACGCCCCAGGCGGAGAGACCGGCGTCTCAGGTTGGAAAATGCCCACCACGAAAGCACGAAAAGAGAACAAGGCCACGAAGGAATGCCCTCCTTCGTGGCCTTCGGGCTTTGAGTGCCTTCGGGGTGAGCTGTTCCTTCAACTCGCCTTCGGTTTCTGGGAAGCCCGGAATTCCGCGATGACCTTGGCTTCCTGCTCGGGGGTGGGCCCGGCCAGCTTGGTGCGACCCTTTTCCACGCCCTCCTGGGTCTTGTACCAGGCGAGGGTGTCCTTCACGGTCTGCTCGGCGCTCCGGAACTTCAAGCCGGCCTTCATCGCCCGGGCGTTGCTCCAGGTGTGGAAGCCCTTGGTGTCGCCCACCGGGGGCGCCCAGATGGGGAAGTCCAGGCCCTCCTGTTTCACCACGAACTCCGTGGGGATCCACACGGGGGTGGCGGGCTTGGTGGCGCCTTTTATGCAGGCCTCGATGACCCGGCCCCAGCGCAGGGGCTTCTCGGGGCCGCAGGCGTTGAAGACGCCGGTGATGTTTGCTTCCGAGAGGTGGATGATCCACTCGGCGAGATCCCGCACGTCGATGATCTGGAGGGGGTCCTCCGGCGTGCCGGGCACGGCCACTTCGCCGCCGCGGTCGAAGCGCACGGGCCAGTAGGTGAAGCGGCCCGAGTAGTCGTCGGGGCCCACGATGTAGCCGGGGCGGATGATGGTGGTGCGGCCGGGCATGGCGGCCTGGGCGGCCTGCTCGCTGAGGGCCTTGAGGCCGCCGTAGTTCTGATACTCCTTGCCCATCTCCTCCACGGTGGGATCGGCGAGGGTGGCCACCGGCGCGTCCTCGGTGCCGTTCACGGGATTCGGTTCCTTGTAGGCGGAGATGCTGGAGAGGTGGATGTACTGGCGTACGCGCTTGGCCAGCAGCTCGGCGGAGGATTTCACGTGGCGGGGGTAGTGGCCGGAGTCATCGATGACCACGTCCCATTCGCCCGTCTCCAGGCTCTTCAGGCCCTCGCCCTTCTTGGGGTCGCGGTCGCCCTGGCGCTTCTCGATGTCGGGGAAGAGGCCGGGCCGCGTCTTGCCCCGGTTGAACAGGGTGAGCTGGTGACCCCGGGCCTGGGCGGCCACCACGAGGGCGGGGCCCAGGAAGCCCGTGCCGCCCAGGATGAGGATGCGCAGGGGCTTGGGGGCGGGCGCTGTGCGGCCCAACAAGGTGGCGCCGGTGGCGGCTGCGGCGGACGCGAGCAGGAAGGTGCGACGGTCCAGGGTCATGATTCCTCCAGAAGGGATGGAAGGAGCATCCTCCCATTCGCCGCGACCCTCACACCAAGGGGACCAAGTGCACCGGGGCAGGGGTCAATCCAAGGCCCCCCGCCCTTACCCTTGAAGGGCCATCTTCGGAGCCCCATGCGCGCCCTTCGCCGACTCGTGATGCTGGAGCCGGAGGAAGGCCCCCTCCTCGGCTGGGCCACGGCCTACTTCTTTCTTCTGCTCCTGAGCTTCTACCTGCTGCGCCCCCTGCGCGAAGCCATGGGCATCGCCCGGGGCGCCGACAAGCTGCCCCTGCTGATGACGGGCACCCTGCTGGCGATGCTGCTGGCCAACCCCGTCTACGCCGCCCTGGTGAGCCGTTGGCCCCGCCGCACGTTCCTGCCCGCCACCTGCCGCTTCTTCGCGGCGAACATGCTGCTGCTGGCCCTGCTCTTCCGGTTGCTGCCGGGCCACGGCGGCACGGCGTTGGGCTATGTCTTCTACATCTGGGTGAGCGTGTTCAACCTCTTCGTGGTGGCCGGCTTTTGGGGCCTCATGGCCGATGTGTTCGTGGAGGATCAGGGCCGCCGCCTCTTCGGCTTCATCTCCGTGGGCGGCACGCTGGGGGCCATGGCCGGCGCGGCGTTGACGGACGCGCTCAGCCGGCGAGTGCCCCCGGCGGTGTTCTTCCTGGTGGCGGCGGTGGCCCTCGAAGGGGCCACCCGATGCATGCTGGCCCTGCTGGCCCCGGGCCGCCTGGATCGCCCCGACAGCCGGGAGCCCGGGCCGAGGCCTTTGGAGGGCCTGCGCCTCATCGCGAAGTCCGCTTACCTCCAAAACCTCGTGGCCTACATGCTGCTGTTCACCATCACCTCCACGCTGCTCTACCTCAAGCAGGGGGAGATCGTGGCCAAGGCCTTCACCACGCAAGCCGCCCGCACCAGCGCCTTCGCGCGCATCGACATCTGGACCAACGCGCTCACGCTCACCACGCAGATCTTTCTCACCAGCCGGGTGGTGACGCGCTTCGGCGTGGCCCCGGTTCTGGTGATGCTGCCGCTGCTCACCCTGCTGGGCTTCGGCGCCCTGTGGATCTGGCCCCTCTTCGGCACCCTGGCCGTGGTGATGGTGCTGCGCCGGGGCCTGCACTACGCGCTGGATCGCCCGGCGCGGGAGCTGCTGTACATCCCGCTGGGTGCCGAGGAAAAGTACAAGAGCAAGGCCTTCATCGACACCTTCATCTTCCGCACCGGCGATGTCATGGGCGTGTGGTTGCCCACCCTCCTTTCCACCGTGGCGGTGGCCCTGGCGCCCATCTCCCTGGTCCTCTCGGGGGGGTGGATCGGATGCAGCCTGTGGCTGGGCCGGCTTCGCTCTAAACTGAAGCCATGCGACGGCACCCTGGATTCCTGACGACCTTCGGCTGCGCCCTGGGCCTGCTGATCCTGGCCACGGCCTGCGACACCTCGCTGCCCGTGCCCATGCCGGACCTCCGGGACAAGGTGGTGGAGGCCGTCCAGCCCCGCTTGGATGCCCGTGCCGCCCGCCTGGAAACCCGCAAGGTGAGGGACCTCTACGAGGTGAAGGTGTGGGTGAAAGACCCCGCCACCGGCCAGGAACGGATCAGCGCCATCTGCTGGTTCGATGCGCGCAAGCAGCTCACCCTGGTTCGGTACCCGTAGGTCTTCCGGCGGCGCGAGCTAGCGCCAGCGCTGGAGTCGCTTCAGGCCGCCCGCGAACCAGCGTGCCATCCACTTCGGGAATCCCTTCTCCTGCAGTTTCCCGATCACCAGCGCCTTCATCTCCTCCAGGGTCATCCCGGGGTTGATGAAGGCGCCCTGGACGTAGCAGTAGCTGCAGTACACCCCACTCCGCGAACCATCCGCGTTCACGCCGCCCCCCTTGGGGTCCGCCTTGAGGGGCATGCCGCAGCTCTGGCATTTGGGGGAGGGGGACATCTCACACCTCCAGGGAGCGCGATCCGAGCTCGGCCTTGCGCGTCTGAACGGGAGGGGCCCAGGCCCCCGCACCGGAAGGGGTCAGAGCCTCGCGCGAAGGCGCCCGCCCCGGAGCAGCCAAGCCAGGTAGCCCGCGGCGACGACATCGTAGGTGAGACAGAACCCGGGCCACCAGCTCGGCACGCCGGGATTGGCGATCACCCGGGTATGGAAGGAATCCTGCACGCCATGGGCTGCCAAGGCCGCGACCACCACCCACAGCGACCCCTTGAACCCGATCACCGCCATTGCGCAGAAGGCCACGCACAGCACCAACTCCCAGAGCAGGGCATGAGTGGATCCACCCATGACCGCGAACAAGACGTACAGGATCGCGATGACGATCATCACCACGGGATAGAAAGATCGGTCCCGATCCAGACCCACGCCAGTGGCAAACACCCCCACGCCAAGTGCCAGAAGGGCTCCGATGAGGAGGGCCATGGTTCACCTCGGGTCTGCGGGTGTGGGATGGGTTTGGGGTACGGGTGATGCCGCGCCGCGGCATCGTTTGGTGAATGGAGTGGTTAGGCCGCCCGCTCCTAGCCTCGAACAGCTGCTTCGATTTCGGCGATGTCGATTTTCGTTTGTTTCATCATCGCCGCCATCGCTTTGGTAGATATCTCCTTGTCAGCACTCGTTGTCAATTCAATCAGCTGTTGCGGAAAAATTTGCCAGGACACCCCGAAGCGATCCTTCAACCATCCGCAGGCGGTTTCCTCGCCGCCGTTGGTTGTCAACGCTGCCCAGAGCCGATCGGTCTCGGCCTGATCGTCTGTCGCGACTGAAATAGACACCGCCTCGGTGAGGGTGAACATCGGTCCTGCATCAAGGATTTGGTACGGCACACCGCCCAGGGAGAAGTCGATCACAGAGAAGGCGCCATAGCCGTTGTCGCCAAAAAAGGACTTTTCAACTCGACTGCCAGGGATCAAAGAACAGTAAAATTCAGCGGCCTCGAGGCCTCGCCCGTCGCGGAACCAGAGGCAGGTGCGAATGGAACTGGCCATCGGATTGCTCCTCGAACGAGTAGGTTGAAGGGTTGCGCGACCTAGCTTCCGAACTCACCAGCGGTGGCGCGTAGCGCCAGCGTCGGGTGCAT
>DATEZP010000005.1:0-5862 GCA_035255465.1 Holophagaceae bacterium | reverse complement strand
GCCGCCTCGTGGCGCTGGACGTGGACGCCGAAGTCCTCGATGAAGAAGAAGGGCGCAAAGTGGATCTCGCCGAAGCCCGCAAGATGGCCACCATCAAACCCGAAGTCGAGGAGGTGCTGGAATGATCGCCTCCAACCGCTTTGGCACCACCTGGTGGGGCCGCCTCTGGATCAAGGGCCTCGAACAGTTGGGCGACGACTACGAGAACCGCCTGCCCCGCGGCCTCAAATACGCGGAGGAGGGCCACGTGAGCCACTTCTCCGTGCAGCCCGGCGAGATCCAGGCCCGCGTGCACGGCCGCAAGACCTACAACGTGACCCTGGGCCTGCCCGCCCTCACCTCCGCCCAGTGGGAGAAGGCGCTGTCGCGTATCACCCAGGAGAGCCGCTTCGTGGCCTCGTTGCTGGCGGGTGAGATGCCCCAGGGCCTCGATGAGACCTTCCGCGAAGCGGGCGCCAGCCTCTATCCCCGCGTGCCCAAGGAACTGCAGACCCACTGCGACTGCCCCGACTGGGCCAACCCCTGCAAGCACGTGGCCGCCGTCTGCTTCGTCATGGCCGAGGCCCTGGATCGCGATCCCTGGCTGCTCTTCGACCTGCGCGGCAAGAGCCGCGAGGCCGTGATGGCCGCCCTCCAGGGCGCCCTCTCCGAAGCCGCCGAAGCCGCCCCCAAGAAGCGCGGTCGCCCCCCGAAGAAGAAGGTCACCGTGCTGGATCTGCTCCGCACGGAAAACGGCCTGCAGGAGCCCTGGGCCCCCTGCGACGACGACGCATTCGATGCCCACCCCGTGCCCCTGCCGGAGGTGGTGGTGCCCCGCGTGATCCCGCCGGATCCCTCGGTGTTCACCATGCTCGGCCCCTTGCCCCACGCCCGCATCGAAGCGAGCCTCTGCCTGGCGGCCCTCCTCCACCGCAGCGGCCAGTGGGTGCAGCAGCAGTTCGAGGAAGGCCCCCGCGCCATGGAGGAGGCCCCCATCGAAGGCGAGGCCCCCGCCAGTCCCTTCGATGCCACCGCCCCCTTGCAGACCCGCCCCAACCGCGCCTGGCGCCACAAGAAGCGCAAGTGGAAGAACTGAGTTAAGTCCTTGGTCCTTGGTCGACCCACCACCTCCAATCGACCCATGGCCTTCTCAGGGAATCCCCGAGAAGATGATCGGGTTCACCTCCTTGCACTCAGCGCCAAGGACCAAGGACTAAGGACCAAGGACATGAAGACCATCCACACCCCCCACGCCCCCGCCGCCATCGGCCCCTACAGCCAGGCCGTCATCGCCAACGGCCTGCTGTTCACGGCCGGCCAGATCCCCCTCATCCCCGAGAGCATGGAGATGGTGACGGGCCCCATCGAGGGCCAGACCGTGCGCGTGCTGGACAACCTCGACGCCGTGCTTCGCGAGGCGGGCACCGGTTGGGACCGCGTGGTCAAAACCACCGTCTTCCTCACGGACCTGGCGGATTTCGCCGCCTTCAACGCCATCTATGAAAAGCACCTCGCCGGCGCCAAACCCGCCCGCAGCACGGTGCAAGTGGCCGCGCTCCCGCGGGGCGCGAAAGTCGAAATCGAGCTCGTCGCCCTCGTGTAGGGCGCCCTCCGCCCCCTGCGACGACACCCTCCGGCGGAGGGTGTCGTCGCGTCTGGGCTTGGAATCGGGGCCGGATCAGCCCTCTTCGGTTTCGCCCACATCCTCGGGTATGCGGGCCCAACGGCTGCGGGCCTGGTACTTCGGGTCCTCCAGCTTGCCCAGGAAGGCCACCATCCGGGGTCCCCAGGTGGAGGTGCCCACGCAGCCCGGGGGGGCGAAGGGGAGGAGTTCCGCGGGAGCCTCCTCCAGGCAGAGTTGCGTGACGATGAGGCTCTGCTGGTAAGGCTCGCCCAAGGGGGTCAGGTTGGCCGACAGGCCTTCCAGCTCCTCCCGGAGGGGATCCGCCTCGTCCAGGGATTCCATGATCCCGTCCATGGCCTCCACCACCGTGAAGCGGGCCTTCTGCAGGCGGGCGTGCAATTTCTCCAGTTCCGCCCGGTTCGCCTTCCGCTCCAGGGCGTGGGCGGCGTCTTCCAGGTGGGGATGCAGCTTCTTGAAGAGCAACTGGAGGGTGCCCTCCGCGGGGGTCAGGTCGGCGTTTTCCATGCCCCACTATCGCACCCCAGGGCCACGCAGCCCCCGCCTGGGGCACCAGGCGGGGATTCAGACCGGCATCCGGATCGGCCGAAGACAGGGGGTGAGCCGGAGTTCCCATGGATCTGAAGACCCTTGCATTCCACGCCCGGCAAGGCTGGTCCAGCCCCTTCCCCGACCTGGATTCGCCCCGCACCCTCGTGCTGGCCTTCGGCGCCAGTGGCTTCCTGGATGATCCGGCTCCCCTGGCGGCCCTCTCCGCCGCCTTTCCCCAGGCCTGTGTCATGGGCTGCTCCACCTCCGGGGAGATCTTCGGCACCAAGGTGGACGACGGCAGCATCGCCGTGGCCATCGCGCGGCTCGCCCACACCCCCCTGCGCCGGGCCAGCGCCACGGTCGCCAGCGCCGCGGACAGCCACCACGCCGGGACGGCCCTGGCCGAGGCCCTGGATGGCCCGGACCTCCAGGGCATCCTCGTGCTCTCCGACGGCCTGAACGTCAACGGCAGCGACCTGGCCCGGGGCTTCAACGAACGCTTCCAGGGCCGCATCCCCATCACCGGGGGCCTCGCCGGGGATGGGGCCCGCTTCCAGCGGACCTGGGTGCTGGAAGCGGGCCGCCCCCAATCCGGTCGCGTGGTCGCCGTGGGCTTTTACGGAGCGGCCGTACGCCTGGGCCACGGCAGCAAGGGCGGTTGGGACAGCTTCGGCCTCGAACGCCGGGTGACCCGCTCCCAGGACAACGTGCTCTACGAATTGGATGGCAAGCCCGCCCTGGAACTCTACAAGAGCTACCTGGGCGACCGCGCGTCGGGCCTGCCCGCCACGGCCCTGCTCTTCCCCCTGGCCCTGCGCATGGCCGAAGGCGAGCAGCGGCAGCTGGTCCGCACGGTGCTCGCCGTGGATGAAGCCGCCCAGAGCATGACCTTCGCCGGGGACATCCCCCAGGGCAGCCTCGCCCAGTTCATGCGCGCCAACTTCGACCGCCTCATCGGCGGCGCCCAGGAAGCCGCCGAGCGCATCGGCGCCGAGGCCGGGGGACCCGCCCTCAGCATCGCCATCTCCTGCGTGGGACGCCGCCTCGTGCTCGGCGAACGCACCGAGGAGGAAGTGGAGGCGACCCTCCAGGCCCTGCCCGAGGGCACCCAGCAGATCGGCTTCTACAGCTACGGGGAGATCAGCCCCTTCGCCAGCGGCACCTGCGACCTCCACAACCAGACCATGACCCTCACCGTCCTTCAGGAGGCCTGACCGCTTGTGCGAGCCTGTTCATGAATAACCTTTCCATTTGTTGGCCCCTATTCGCCCCATCCAGCGAGGAGAGGCGCGCAGCGCGATGGGTGTCCATCGGGCAAGCGGCTCGACGCAGCCGGGGGCGCGAAGAGGGACCAACCCTCTCGGTATCGAAGGCCCCACTCGGGGCCTTCTCCCGCTCGGCCCTTGGCCGAGCGGACCGGGGAACCTGGGCGAGGGGCGGCGGCTGTCGCAATCCGGCGTTGGCCTCCCTTCGTGTATTCCCGATACATCTCCGGTCAGCCGCCTTGGCTTGCTCGGCCGGCGCACCTCGCAAATGGCAAGGTTATTCATGAACAGGCTCGAGCTCCACTCCGTCCTTCAACGCCAACTGAAGCGCCTGGGGCTGGGGCCTGACGCGCCCCCCCAGGGCGAGGCCTGGACAGAATTGCTGGAGCGCATGAGCCGCTTCTATTCGGAGGCCGATCAGGACCGCTACACCCTCGAGCGCAGCCTCGCCATGTCCAGCGCCGAGATGCGGGAACTCTACGACGAGTTGAAGCGCAGCACCGAAGGGGCCCTCGCCACGGAGCGCGACAAACTGCGCGCCAGCGAGGAGCGCTACGCCCTGGCCGTGCAGGGCGCCAACGATGGCATCTGGGATTGGGACCTCCGCACCGAGGATCTCTACTTTTCGCCCAAATGGATGGCGCAACTCGGCTATGCCGAGGGCGAACTGCCCTCGACCTTCGACACCTTCCTGCAGCTCCTCCACCCCAAGGACCACGCCAAGGTGCACGAGGCCATCCGGCTCCACCTGGAGGAGCGGGAACCCTATGACCTGGAGCTGCGCATGCGCCACAAGAGCGGCGGCTGGCGCTGGATCCGCGCCCGGGGCCAGGCCGTGTGGGGGCCCGATGGCAAGCCGCTGAGGATGGCCGGTTCCCACACCGACATCACCTTCCAGAAGGAAGCCGAGAGCGCCGTGCGCGGCAGCGAGGAGCGCTTCCGCACCCTCGTGGAGAACGTGCCCGGGGCCGTCTACCGCGCCCGTAACGATGCCGCCTTCAGCGTCCTCTTCATGAGCGAGGGCATCCATCCCGTCACCGGTTTTTCCGCCAGCGAGTTCATCAACGGCAATGTCCGCCTCCAGGACATCATCCATCCCGAGGATCTCCAACGGGTCATCGAGACCATCTCCGCGGCCCTCATCCTCCGGGAGCCCTACCAGCTGGAGTACCGCATCATCGACCGCGGCGGCCATCAGCGCTGGGTGTTCTCCCAGGGCCAGGGCGTCACCGTCGAGGACGGCACCATGCCCTTCGTGGATGGCATCCTCCTCGATGTCACCAGCCACCGGGCCGATCAGGAGGCCGTGCGCCAGGTGCAGGAGCTGCTGGACCGGGTGGTGGAGAACATCCCCTTCCGCATCTTCATCAAGGACGCCGACCAGCTCAACTACCTGCGCGTGAACAAGGCCCTCTGTGATGCCATCGGCCTGGGGCCCGAGCGCCTCATCGGGCGGCACACCCGGGATGTGTTCCCCGCCCTTGCCTCCGAGGATTACGAGCGGGAGGATCGCCAGGTGCTGGCCTCGCAGACCCAGCTGGATATCCCCGAGGAGCGGGTGGTCACTCCCGATGGTGAACGGATCTGGCACACCGTGAAGGTCCCCATCGTGGACCCCGATGGGCGCAGTGCCTACCTCCTGGGCATCAGCGAGGACATCACCGAGCGCAAGCGCGCCGCCCAGGCCCTGGAGCAGGCCCAGCGCCGCCTCGTGGACGCCATCGAGAGCCTGGATGCGGGCTTCGCCATGTTCGACGATCAGGATCGGCTGCTCACGTGCAACGCCGCCTTCCGGGAGTTTTACCAGGAGGTGGAGCACCTCCTCATGCACGGCACACCCTACGAAACCATCGTCCGGGCCTTCGCCCAGGTCGTGCCCATCGAGGAATTCCCCGAGGGCGTCGAAGCGTGGATCCAATCCCGCCTCCACTCCCATCGGGAGCCCGGCATCTCCACGGAACAGGTGCTCAAGGGGCGCTGGATCCGCACCAGCGACCGGCGCACCATCGATGGCGGCCTCGTGAGCCTCCGCACCGATATCACCGCGCTCAAGGAACAGCAGGAGGAACTCCGCCGGGCCCGGGATGCGGCCGAAGCTGCCACCCGCGCCAAGAGCGAATTCCTCGCCAACATGAGCCACGAGATCCGAACGCCCATGAATGGCGTGCTGGGGATGACGGGCTTCCTCCTGGATACCGAACTCACCGCCGATCAGCGGGAGTACGCGCAAACGGTGCGGAGCTGCGCCGAAGGCCTCCTGGAGATCCTCAACGACATCCTCGACTTCTCCAAGATCGAGGCCGGGAAGCTGGACCTCGAACCGTTGGACGTGGACCTCGCCGACATCCTGGAAGAGACCCTCGCGATGTTCGCCCAGAAGGCCCAGGACAAGGGCCTGGATCTGCAGGGCTCCCTGGATCCACGCCTCCCCCGCATGGTGGTGGC
>DATEZP010000004.1:0-6852 GCA_035255465.1 Holophagaceae bacterium | reverse complement strand
GGGCTGTCACGGTCGATCCAGGGATGGCGCGCCACCAGGGTCTGGAATTCCTTCCCCTTGCGGATCTCCACCGTGTGCAGCGGCATCCCGAGCTTCTTGGCGAAGTCCTCGCGCAGGGTCACCGCCACGATGTAGTGGCGGCCGTCCGCGCGGACCACGGCGTACTCCAGGTCCGGGTGCATGGCCACCGCCAGGTTGCTGGGCAGGGTCCAGGGCGTGGTGGTCCAGATGGGCAGGAAGAGCGGGGTGGGCAGTTCCATGTGCTTCGCCGCGGTGTCCATCACGGGGAAGGCCACGGTGATGGCGGGGCTGGTCTTGTCCGCGTACTCGACCTCGGCCTCGGCCAGCGCCGTGCGCGCGCCATAGCTCCAGTGCACCACCTTGAGCTTGCGGGTGACGGAGCCGCTCTCGAAGAGCTTGGCCAGGTGGCGCACCGTCTCCGCCTCGTAGCGGGGATCCATGGTCACGTAGGGCTGCTCCCAGGCGCCCAGCACACCCAGGCGCTGGAAGGCCGTGCGCTGGGTATCGATCCATTTCTGCGCGTAGGCCCGGCACTTCTGCAGGAACTCCGCGCGGTTCAGCTCGCGCCGCTTGGGCCCCAGATCCTTCTCCACCGCATGCTCAATGGGCAGGCCGTGGCAGTCCCAGCCCGGGACGTAGGGGGACTCGTAGCCCTCCATCCAACGGGACTTCACCACGATGTCCTTCAGGATCTTGTTCAGGGCGTGGCCCATGTGGATGGCGCCGTTGGCGTAGGGCGGGCCGTCGTGGAGGATCTCGCGCCCCCTGCCCTTCCCGGCGGCGTTGTCGGCCTTGCGTCGGGCCTCGATTCGGGCGTACAGGCCCTCGGCCTTCCAGCGCTCCAGGCGCTTCGGCTCACGCTGCGGGAGATCGGCCTTCATCGGGAAATCCGTCTTCGGAAGGAAGACAGGATACTTTTTCGCCTGGGCCTGATCGCTCATCGGCGCCCTCGTGCGTCGGAGGGGCGCACCCGAGCGCCCCTGAGGTTGACCCTCAGTTCACCATGGGAAGCCCTGCGATCACAAGGAAAAGGGCCCGGAAACCGGGCCCTCGGGAATGGCTAGGGGGGATCCGTCAGAGCTGGCTGGTGCAGTGCTTGCAGCGGGTAGCCTTGAGGGGCACCTGCTCCAGGCAGGCCGGGCATTCCTTGGTGGTGGGGGCGGCCGGTGCCTCCTCCTTCTTCATGAACTTGCCCAGGAACTTGACCAGGACGAGGAAGACCACCAGGGCGATGATCAGGAAGTTGATGGTGGCACCTAGCACGGATCCGATGCGGAACTTGCCAAGGACCCACTCCTCCCATTTGATGTTGGCGGGCAGCACATAGCTCACCAGGGGCATGACCAACCCGTCCACGAAGGCGGTGACGATCTTGCCAAAGGCACCGCCCACGACCACGGCGATGGCCAGGTCGACCACGTTCCCCTTCATGATGAAGGCCTTGAATTCGTCTTTCAGGGACATCGCGTGCCTCCAAGACAAAAAGGGGCGGGGACCGTCCGGTCCCCGCCCTCCACGGCTACTTCTTAGGGGTTTCCACGGTCTCGGTGGTGATCTGGCGCACCTCGGCCTTGCCGTCCTTGGTCTTCACGTCGATCTCGACCCGGCGGTTCTTGGCCTGGCCTTCCTTGGTCTTGTTGTCGGCGATGGGCTTGTCGGGGCCCACGCCCACGGTGGTGACCTTGGAGGCGGGGATGCCGGAATCGATCAGCACCTTGGCCACCGCGTCCGCCCGGCGCTTGGACAGGGCCTTGTTCACGGCCTTGCTGCCGGTGGAGGAGGTGTGGCCGCTGACCTCCAGGGTGTAGTCCCCGGGATAGGTCTTCAGGCCATCGGCGACCTTGCGGATGGCCGCGGTCGCGTCGGGGCCCAGATCAGCCTTGCCGTTGGCGAAGTGCAGCACGGCCTCATCGAGGACGATCTTGGCCGGCGGAGGCGGCACGGGCTTGACCACTTCCTTGGGCGGCTCGGGAGCCGGGGGGGGCGGCGGCGGAGCCACGGGTTCAGGCTTGGGCTCGGGCTTCGGTTCGGGCGCCGGCGGCGGGGGGGGCGG
Source organism: Holophagaceae bacterium (assembly GCA_035255465.1). Lineage (GTDB taxonomy): Bacteria > Acidobacteriota > Holophagae > Holophagales > Holophagaceae > JAFDVN01. The sequence continues at coordinate 4,778 of DATEZP010000004.1, read as the reverse complement.
AGGCGGTACGGGAGCGGCCTTCTTGGCGCCGCCCCAGGTGTAGCCGAGGCCCAGGGTCGCCAGGTACTCGGTGCGGGACTTGGGCAACTCCACGCGAACCGCCTTGGCGCTGATATCCATCATGAAGTGCTCGGCCAGCTTGCCCATCACGCCGAGGCCGCCGTGATAGTTGAAGCGGGTCGTGGCTTCACCCTTGCCAGAGTAGGGAGATTCGACGTTGGTTCCGCCGATGCCCAGGGCCGCGTAGGGATACCAGTTCTCCGCGCCAGGACGGAAGTTGAAGAGACCCGAGGCCAGCAGGTGGGTCTGCTTGGCCGAACCGATGCCGAAGGGGTTCGGGTCCGGCTGCAGGTCATTCTGGAGCGCCCGAAGGTCGAGGCCCCACCGGTTGGTGTACCAGTGGCCCACGCCAAGTCCGTAGTGCATCTTGTCCTTGAGGTTGGCGTCATTCTCGAAGATCGTCTGGCCCAGGTGGCCCATGACCCAGGCCTGACCCTCTTGGGCCGACAGGGTGATTGCCGACCCAGCCAACAAGAAAAGGAGCGTTTTTTTCATGCTACCTCCGCTAATGGTGATTCGCATCACGCCATAAACCTAGTCTCGAAGTTTCCTTTACATCAACAAAAAAAAGAATCTAGATCCTTTTTTACGAGGGTATCGAGTGCCATCTTTAGCATCACAGCGCGATGTGAAATAACCGTTTCAGGCCACCTGTCCCAAGCGAGTTGGTCGGCCAAATATGCCTTGAAGCTCAAGCAAGCAGGCCGAATCGACCACCCTTGTCACCCTGGGGTAGGCCTCGGGGTGATGACCGGCATGGCGGGCTCCTGCGCTGGGTGATGACCCTGGACGGGGCGGGCCCCTCTGTCACCCCTCGGGCGCCACGGTGATGAGCGATGCGCCCGTCTCCACGGTGGCGCCCTCCTGCACATGCACCGTCGCGACGGTCCCGCTTGTGCTGGCCTTCAGCTCGTTCTGCATCTTCATCGCCTCCATGACGAGGAGGGTCTGGCCTTCTTGGACGAGGTCGCCCTGGTTCACCAGAAGCTTCACGATCTTGCCGGGCATGGGGGCCACCAGCAGGCCACCCGCGGCTCCGGCCCCGCCGCTGGCGGACAGGAGGGCCCGCCGGGGATCCACGAGCGCGAACTCGTAGGCCCCGTCGTAGAGCATGGCCCGATAGGCGTGGGTGTCCGGATCCGGCGCTTTGGCATGGTCCAGGCGGACCTCCACGGAGCGGCCTTCCAGGATGATCGAGTAGCAGCCCGGCTCGAGCTCGATGATGTCGATGGGGTGGCTCTGGCCTTCCCAGACCAGCGTGGTGGCGCCGTCCCGGTGGATGAGTTCCACGTCGTGGGAGTCCTTGCCGAGAATGAGGGTCCGTTTCATCGTTGTTTCTCCTCGGCTATAGGCGGTTGAACCGGCCCCAGTGCTTCCAGGCATCGGGTTTCCCGTCGGCGCAGGCGGAGGGCTGGGCCGCGCGGCGCTGCTCGGTTTCCAGTTCCTGGAGCAGGGCGGCCGCCACGGCGAACTTCAGGTCGGGCCCCTGCCCCTTCCGCTTCCAGAAGGGCTTGTCGAGCATCCCCGTGTGCAGGGCACCTTGCCGGAACGGCTCGTGCTCCATGAGGGTCTTGTGGAAGGCGATGTTGTGGCGGATGCCGCCGATGCGGTACTCGCCCAGGGCCGCCCGCATGCGTTCGATGGCCTCCAGGCGCGTCGGGCCCCAGGTGCTCAGCTTGCTGATCATGGGGTCGTAGAACATGGGCACCTCGGCGCCCTCGTACACGCCGCCGTCGTCGCGGACATTGCGCCCGCTGGGGGTGCGCAGGAAGGTGATCTTCCCGGGGCTCGGCATGAAGTTCTTGTCGGGATCCTCGGCGTAGACGCGGCACTCGATGGCCCACCCGTTCAAGGGAATCTCCTCCTGGGTCATGGGCAGCTTCTCGCCCCGAGCCACGAGGATCTGCCACTTCACCAGGTCGAGGCCGGTGATCCATTCGGTGACGGGATGTTCCACCTGGAGTCGGGTGTTCATTTCCAGGAAGTAGAAGTTGCGGTCGGCGTCCGCCAGGAACTCTACGGTGCCAGCGCCCACGTAGTTCACGGCGCGGGCCACCTTCAGGGCCGCCTCGCCCATGGCCTTGCGCATCTCCGGCGTCACATGGGGGCTGGGCGCCTCCTCGATGACCTTCTGGTGGCGGCGTTGCACGGAGCACTCGCGTTCGTGCAGATAGACATGGTTGCCATGCTTGTCGGAGAAGACCTGGATCTCGATGTGGCGAGGCTGGACGATGGCCTTCTCCACGTACACGCTGTCGTCGCCGAAGCTGGATAGAGCCTCGCCCCGGGCCCGGGCCAGGGAGCTGGCGAACTCCTCGGGCTTGTGGACCAGGCGCATGCCCTTGCCGCCGCCGCCCATGGCGGCCTTGAGCATTACGGGGAAGCCGATCTTCTGGGCCGCGACGAGCAGCTCCTCGTCCGCCATGGTCTCCTGGATGCCCGGCACCACAGGGCAGCCCGCGGCGATGGCCACCTCGCGGGCGGCCGTCTTGGAGCCCATGCTCACGATGCACTCGGGGCGGGGTCCGATGAAGGTGATGCCGGCGGCCTCGAAGGCCCGCGCAGCCTCGGCGTTCTCGGACAGGAAGCCGTAGCCCGGATGCACCGCGTCGGCTCCGCTGCGCTTGCAGACATCCAGGATCTTCTCCAGCACCAGGTAGCTCTCCCGGGCCGCGGCCGGGCCGATGAAGTAGGCCTCATCGGCCATGCGGACATGCAGGGCGCCACGGTCGGCTTCGGAATACACGGCCACCGTGGGAATGCCCATCTCGCGGCAGGTGCGGATCACACGAACTGCAATTTCCCCGCGGTTCGCAATCAGGATCTTGGTCACGGGCATGGATGGGCCTCGTCTTCGGGCATGATGGTGGGCGATGCGATTCTTCAGACTAGCAAACCCGCTGCTCGCCATCACGCTCGGACTCCTGGCAGTCCAGTGCGGGCGCAAGGGCGATCCCGTCCCCAGGCCCCGGGCCGCGGCCCAGGCCATGGAGGCGCGGCTGGAGGGGCTCCGGAAGATCCATCTGGTGCTGCCTTCCACCGATGTGAACGGCGTTCCGCTGGCGGGCGTGGAGTCCCTGCGGGTGCTCTACCTGCCCCTCGGCCTGGCCAAGCCCACCGCCGAAGAGGTCTTCAGCCGGGGCGAGGTGGTGCTGGAGCGCCGGCGTCCGGACCTGCCAGGGCCTGGCGAAGCGCTGACCATGGACTTGAAATCCCTCCACCGGCCCCCCGGTTGGATCGTGATCGTCGCCGTACGGCTGGGTGAGGTCGCCGGGCGGCCCAGCGAGGTGCTTCCCTGGATGGATCCGGCCCTCTGAGGGAGGACCGGTTCAGGCCTATTGAACGGTTCCCCGACCCTCGATCTGGAGGCTCCACCACTGCACCACAGCCCGGGCCAAGGCATCCTTGGGCAGGGGGCCGATGGGCGCCTGGGGCCCCTGGGCGGTGACGGGGGTCAAGGTATTGGCCTGGTCCCCGAAGGCCCGTCCTCCCTGGACATCATTCACCAGCACGCCGTCCAGCTGCTTCTTCTGCAGTTTGGCCGCGGCATGGGCGAGGTGGTTCTCGCTCTCGGCGGCGAACCCGAGGATCCACTGGCCGGGCCGCCGGGCGGCCGACAGGGTGGCCAGAATGTCCGGCGTGCGGACCAGGACCAGGTTTTCAGGCCCCTCCCCTTTCTTCACCTTTTCGGGCGCGGAGGTCTCTGGGCGCTGATCCGCCACCGCCGCGGCCCCCACCAGGCCATCCGCCCTGGACCACCGGGCCTGGCAGGCCGCCAGCATCTCCTGCGCACTGCGGACCCGGGCCGTCTCCACCCCCCAGGGCGCCGGCAGATCGCCGCCCAGCACCAGCTGGACCTGCGCGCCCGCATCGCGGAAGGCTCTGGCCAGCTCGATCCCCATGGCGCCGGTGCTGCGGTTGGTCAGGGTGCGCACCGGATCCAGGTCTTCGCGGGTCGGCCCAGCGGTGATGAGGACTCTCTTCCCGTTCAGGTTGCTGAGCTTGGCGGCGCCGTGCATCAGGATGGCTTCCGCGATGGCGTCCACCTGGGCGAGCTTGCCCGATCCCTCCTCGCCACAGGCCAGGAGGCCATCGTCCGGGTCCACCACCGCGTGGCCGAAGGAGCGCAGCCGGGAGAGGTTGGCCTGGACGGCGGGGTGGGACCACATGCCTGTGTTCATGGCCGGGGCCCAGAGGACCGGTGCCCTGGTGGCCAGCAGCACCGTGCTGAGCAGGTCCGAGGCCAGTCCGTTGGCCGCCTTCCCGAGGATGTCGGCCGTGGCGGGCACCACTGCCACCAGATCCGCCCAGCGGGCCAGCTCGATGTGCTCGATGCTCGGATTGGCGCGCCACTCGCCCTGGTCCGGGTTCGCCCCATAGCAGGGCTCGCCCGTGAGGCTGCTGAGGGTCAGCGGCGTGATGAACCGGGCGCCGGCCTCGGTGAGGATGCAGCGGACCCGATGGCCCTGGTTGGTCAGCAACCGCGCCAGATCAGCGGACTTGTAGGCGGCGATGCCGCCCGGGATGCCGAGGATGATCTGCATCGGGGCTCCTGGAACGCTCCATGCTACTCCACACTCGTTGATCCATGGCGCCACAGGTGTTATGCTTCCTGGTTCGGAGTGGCCCATGACCCAGCGCACCATCGTCCGTGTCCCGGAAGAAATCGGTAACAAGTACCGCTTCGTCGTCGTAGCGGGCAAGCGCTGCGACCAGCT
>DATEZP010000003.1:0-64467 GCA_035255465.1 Holophagaceae bacterium | reverse complement strand
GTGGTGGAAGGTCACACCGAGGCCGTGAGCGTGAAGCTCAAGGGCAACCCCAGCGTCGAGCAGGTGCGCGCCGCGATGGCCGCCTGGACGCCCGAGCCCCAGCGCCTGGCCCTGCCCACGGCGCCCGCCGTGCCCATCCGCCTGCACACGGCCGAGGACCGCCCCCAGGTGCGGCGCGACGTGGAGGCGGACGGCGGCATGAGCGTGCACGTGGGCCGCATCCGGCCCTGCCCCCTGCTGGGCATCAAGTTCAGCCTGCTGGGCCACAACACCCACCGCGGCGCCGCCGGCGGCTCCCTGCTCAACGCGGAGCTGGCCGTGGCTCAGGGTCTCCTCTCCGGCGAGGTGCGCTGATGATCGTCATGAAGTTCGGCGGCTCCTCCGTGGCCGATGCCACTTGCATGCGGCAGGTGGCGGCCCTCGTGCGTGCCCGCCTCGACCAGTCCCCCCTCGTGGTCCTCTCGGCCATGGGGAAGACCACCAACGCCCTCTTCGCCATGGCCCGGGCCGCGGAGGCCGGGGACCTGCCCGCGGCCCTGGAGACCCTGGCCACCGTGCGCGGTGCCCATCGGCAGGCGGCGGACGCCCTCTGCGAAGGCGCCATGCCCGAGGCCCTGGACGAAGCCCTCACCGAGCATTTCGGCGAGCTGGAGCTGCGCCTGCGGGGCGTCGCCCTGCTGCGGGAGCTGAGCCCCCGGAGCCTCGATGCCATTGCCGCCTTCGGCGAACGCCTGAGCACCCTCGTCTTCGCGGCCTTCTTCGGCGCCGAGCGCGTGGATGCGCGCCAGGTGCTCCTCACGGACACCACATTCGGCGAGGCCGTCCCCCAGCCTGAGGGTATCCGCCTGCGGGCCGCCGAGGTGATCCGGCCCCTCCTGGGCGTCGGTCGCGCCGTGGTGACGCAGGGCTACATCGGCGCCACGACCGACGGCCTCACCACCACCCTGGGCCGTGGCGGCAGCGACTACAGCGCCGCCCTCTTCGGTGCCGCCCTGGGCGCCACGGAAGTCCAGATCTGGACCGACGTGGAGGGCGTGCTCACCTGCGATCCACGCGTGGTGCCCGAGGCCCAGCCCATCGCGGAGCTTAGCTTCGCGGAAGCGGCCGAGCTGGCGGCCTTCGGCGCCAAGGTGCTCCACCCCGCCACCATCCAGCCCGCGGTGGAGGCCGACATCCCCGTCACGGTGCGCCACACCCAGCGCCCCCAGGGCGCCTTCACCACCATCACCGGCCGGGTGGCCACGGGCCGCTCCGTCACGGCGCTCGCCACCCGCGGCGGACTCACGGTGCTCACGGTGAGCAGCACGCGCATGCTCAATCAGCCGGGTTTCCTGGCCAAGCTCTTCGAGATCTTCGCCCGGCACAAGGTGAGCGTGGACCTCATCGCCACGGCGGAAGTGAGCGTTTCCCTCACCGTGGAGGCGGACGTGGCCTTGGAGCCCCTCATTGAGGAGCTGCGGGCCTTCGCCACGGTGTCCGTGGCCCGAGACCGGGCCCTCGTCGCGGTCGTGGGCGAGCGACTCAAGGCCACGCCAGGTCTCGCGGGTAAGCTCTTCGGCGCCTTGGGAGATCTGAACGTCGAGATGATCAGCATGGGGGCCAACGAGATCAACCTCAGCCTCGTGGTGGCCGGCGCCGATGCGAATCGCGCCCTGGCCCAGCTGCACCGCGTCCTCATGGCCGAGCCCCTGCTCGCGGGGAGTGCTTCATGACCCCCGAGCTGACGATCGGCCTCTTCGGTCGCGGCCGCCTAGCCCAGGCCATCCGCGACGCCGCGCCCGAGGGCGTGGAGGTGCTGTGGATGGTGGGGCGCGACGAGGATCCCACGGGCAAGGTGGACGTGGCCATCGACGCCTCCAAGGGCGAGGCCGTGGCCGCCCACCTGGACTGGGCCCTGGACTCGGGCACGGACCTCGTCATCGGCGCCACGGGCTGGGCCCTGGCGGACCTGCCCGCCCGCGTGGGCGATCGCATCGGCCTGCTCACGGCCCCGAATTTCAGCCTCAGCGTGGCCCTCATGGCGCGCCTCGCCACGGTGCTGGGCCGATATGCCCAGCTGGCGCCTGAGCTGGATCCCTGGCTCCTGGAGTCCCACCACCGGATGAAGGCCGACGCCCCCAGCGGCACGGCCCTGCGCCTCCTGGACGCCTTCATGGAGGGCTGCCCCCGCAAGACCACCTGGGCCCTGAATCCCCAGGGACCCATCGCGCCCCATGCCCTGAGCGTCGGCGTCCTCCGCGCGGGCTCGGATCCGGGTACTCACGTGCTGGGTCTGGACGGTCCTGCGGAGACCCTGCGCCTGGAGCACCACGCCCGCAGCCGCGGCGTCTTCGGCGCCGGTGCGATCCGCGCCGCGGCCTGGCTCAAAGGGCGCAAGGGCTGCCACACCTTCGACGACCTCGCAGCCGAACTCCTCGATCCGCTCTTTCATTTTGGAGGCTCCCGATGATCAACCTCAACGGACTCTCGGTGGCCCTGGCCACGCCCTTCACCGCCGCCGGCGAAGTGGACTTCCCCGCCTTCCGCGCCCTCGTCCGCCACTGCGTGAAGGGCGGCGTGGACACCCTCGTGGTGCTCGGCTCCACGGGCGAGGCCGCCACCCTGTTGGAGGATGAGCGCGACGCCCTCATCACGGCCACCCTGGAGGAGGCCGCAAGCCGGAATGTGGTGGCTGGGACCGGCTCCAACGCCACCCGCCAGACTGCTGCCTGGACGGCCCGGGCCCAGGCCCTGGGCGCCCATGGGGCCCTGGTGGTGACGCCCTATTACAACAAGCCCACGCCCGATGGCCTCGTGGCCCACTTCGCTGCCGTGGCCGACGCCGCGCCCGGCCTGCCCATCATCGCCTACAACGTGCCCGGTCGCACGGGACTGAACCTGGCGCCGGCGGTGCTCTCGCGCCTGTGGGAAAACCCCGCCGTGGTGGCCGTGAAGGAGAGCAGCGGCAACCTCGGCCAGATCGCCGAGATCGGCCGCACCCTGCCGGAAGGCAAGACCCTGCTGGCCGGCGACGACAACCTCGCCGTGGCCTCCATCGCCGTGGGCGCCACGGGCCTCGTGAGCGTGCTGGGCAACGCTCTGCCCGCGGAGACCAAGCGTCTCGTGAGCCTCGCCCTTGAGGGGAAGCGGGAGGAGGCCATCGCCCTCCAGCGCCAGTTGCTCCCCCTCATGGATGCCCTCTTCCTGGAGAGCAACCCCATCCCCGTGAAGGCGGCCCTCCACCAGCTGGGGATCTGTGGTGACATGATGCGCCTGCCCCTCGTACCGGCTTCGGCCGCCACCCGCGCCCGCCTCGCGGAGACCCTCGCCTTCGCCCAGACCCCGGTGACCGCATGAGCCTGCACGCCTTCTACACCCGAAGCGCCGAGGAGGTCCTCGCGGATCCCCGCCTGCCCGAGATGCACGAGGCCCTGCTGGGCGAGCTGGAGGCGGGTGCCCTGCGCGCCGCCGAGCCCACGCCCGAGGGCTGGCGGGTGAACGCCTGGGTGAAGCAGGCCATCCTCTTCGGCTTCCGCCATACGAACCTCGTGGAGATGCCCGGCTACGGCCTCTCCGCCGTGGACAAGACGGCCTTCCCGCCCCGGACCTTCCGCCTGGAGGACGGCGTGCGCATGGTGCCCGGCGGCAGCGCCGCACGCCGCGGCGCCCACCTGGCCAAGGGCGTCGTGGTGATGCCGCCCGCTTACGTCAATGTGGGGGCCTTCGTGGACGAGGGCACCATGGTGGACAGCCACGCCCTCGTGGGCTCCTGCGCCCAGGTGGGCAAGCGGGTGCACCTCAGCGCCGGCGCCCAGGTGGGTGGGGTGCTGGAGCCCGCGGGCGCCCAGCCCGTGATCATCGAGGACGAGGCCTTTGTGGGTGGGCTCGTGGGGCTCTTCGAGGGGATCCACGTGGGTCGCCGCGCCGTGCTGGCCAGCGGCGTCGTCCTCACGGCGGGCACCGTGATCCACGACCTTGTGATGGGTCGCACCTGGGTGAAGGAGGTGCCCGAGGGTGCCGTCGTCGTCCCCGGCAGTCGTCCGGCCTCCGGCGATTATGCGAAGGCGAACGGGATCCAGCTGGCCACCCCCGTCATCGTGAAGTACCGCGATCCTAAGACGGATGCGGCGACGGCGCTGGAGGAGGCCCTCCGGTGAGACCTGCCGCCCGCCTCGGGGCTCTCAGGCCCAGTCCCATCCGGGTGCTCAGCGAAGGCGCGCCCGCCGATGCCATCCCGCTCGGCCTCGGCGAACCCACGTGGTCGCTGCCGGAGCCCGCCCGGCGGGCCCTGGCCGCGGAATCCGGCGTTTGCGGCTACGGGCCCAACGCGGGCCTGCCGCTCCTGCGCAGCACTTTGGCCGCCTTCTACGGGGCGCGCACCGAGGAGGTGCTCGTCACCTGCGGCAGCGAGGAGGGGCTCTTCGCCGTGGCCCAGGCCTACCTGGATCCCGGCGATCAAGTGCTGGTGCCGGATCCGGGCTTCCCCGCCTACGCCGCGGTGGCGCGGTTGGCCTCTGCCGAACCCGTTCCCTACACCCTGGATGCCGCGGCGGGCTTTGCCTTGGACCCTGAGCGTTTCGCCGCGGCCCTGGACGCCGCGCCCCGGGCGAAGCTGGCGGTGCTGAACCATCCGGGCAATCCCACCGGGGGCGGGGCTTCCGCGGCGGCCCTGGCGCGCATCGCGGACCTCTGTGAGGCCCGCGGCGTGCTCCTGCTTTCGGATGAGGTGTACCGGGAGCTGCACTTCGGCACCCGGCCCGCCAGCCTGCGAGAGGTCACGGATCGGGGCCTCGTTTCCTCCAGCGTGAGCAAGGGCTGGGGGGCACCGGGCCTGCGGGTGGGGTGGCTCCTGGGACCCGACGATCTGCTGGCGCCCGTGCGAACGGTCCACGCCTTCGCCGTCACGGCCACCGCGGCTCCGTCCCAGCGTGCCGCGGAAGCCTTGATCGCCGCTTCGGACGAGGTGCTGCCTGCGGCGCGGCGTGAGGTTCAGGCCCGCTTCGACGCCTTGAAGGAAGCGTGGCAGCAGGCCTTCGGCGAGGCGCTGAAACCCCCGGCGGGGGCCTTCTACCACTGGATGCCGCTGCCCCCCTCGGCCCTGGCCGATCCCATGGCCTTCGGCCTGCGCGTGCGGGACGAGGCCCGGGTCATCCTCGTCCCGGGCCTGGCCTTCGGGGAGAGCGGTCGGCCCTATGCCCGCCTCAGCTTCGCCGCCCGCCCCGAGCAGATCCGCGAGGGCGTCCACCGCCTCGCCCCTTTCTGGAGAAACGCATGAGCGCCCTCGCGGAGGCCACGGGCCTCTTCGCCTTCACGGATGCCGAGCTCGCCCACCTGGCCGAGCGCCACGGCAGCCCCGTGTTCGTCTACCGCGCCGCGGAAGCCGTGGCCCAGGCGGCTCGCCTGCGGGCCGTGCTGCCGCCGCGGGTGCGCTTGGCCTACGCCGTGAAGGCCAACCCCCACCCCGTCTTGCTGGCGGCGCTGGCGGAAGCAGGGCTCAGTTTCGACTGCGCGAGCGGCGGGGAGCTGGCCCGGGTGGCCTCGCTGAACCTGCCTCCGGGACGCACCTTCTACGCGGGCCCCGGCAAGCGCACGGAAGAGCTGGCGCTGGCCCTGCGCAAGGGCGTGCGCGTGCAGGCGGAGGGCTGGGAGGATCTGTTGCGCTTGGACGCCCTCGCCACGGGCGTGGTGGACGTGAACCTCCGCGTGCATCCCCTGGAGGCGGGCGAGGAGGCCACGCGCATCCTCGGCGGCTCGGGCCCCTCGGCCTTTGGCGTCGACGAGGAGGACGTGCCCGCGATCCTGGACCGGGCGAAGGCCCTGAAGCACCTCCGCATCCGCGGCCTCCACTGCTTCACGGCGTCCAACCAGCGGGACGCGGCGAAACTCCAGGCCACCCACGGTGCCGTGCTCGCCATGGCGAAGCGCCTCCATGAGGCCCATGGCCTGGAGCTCGACCAGATCGACCTGGGCGGTGGCCTTGGCGTCACCTACAGCGAGGCGGAGACCCCCCTGGATCTGAAGGCCTTCGGCGTGAGCCTGCGGGCCCTCCTGGAGGCCCACCCCTGGTTCGGGGGGGAGCTGATCCTGGAGCCCGGCCGCTTCCTGGCGGCACCTACCGGTGTCTACCTTTCCCGGGTGATCCGAGTGAAGGCGAGTCGCGGGGCCACCTTTGCCATTCTGGAGGGCGGCGTGAACCACCTCCTGCGGCCGGCGCTCACGGGCCAACCCTTTCCCGTGCGGGCCGTGGGGCGAGGAGAGGGCACGGTGCGCACGACGCTGGCGGGTCCCCTCTGCACGAGCCTCGACCGGCTCGGCGAGGTGGACCTGCCCCCGCTGGAACCCGGGGACCTGCTGGCCTTCGGTCGGGTGGGTGCCTATGGGTTCACCGAAGCCATGACGCACTTCCTCAGCCACCCGGTGCCTCTTGAGGTGTGGGTGGACTGAGGACAGGAGCCCCGCGGGCTCAGTGCTCCCGACTGCTGATGATGGCGTGGGGTTGGCCGCGGAGGATGCGGCTCAGTCCTGCTTGTCCCAGGTGGATCAGGTGTTCGTGGTCCCCGGCCTCGAAGTAGAGGTCGGGCTGGTTCACGAGGCTCTGGTCCCAGATGGTGGTGAGGTTGTAGGCCTCACCGAAGGGGGGCACGGCGCCGGGCTTGCAGTCCGGGAAGAGGCCCTGCAGCTCCGCCTCCTCGGCGAGCTGGAGATCCAATCCCAGCTCGTCCCGAAGCCAGCGGAGTTCCAGGTGGCTGTCGGCGGGCAGGACGGCCATGACCGGGCGTTGGCTGCGGCGGTCCCGGAGGACGACGGCCTTGGCGAGCCGCCGGGGCGGCACCTTGGCCGACAGGGCGGTCTCCTGGGAGCGGGAGGTGGGGGGGTGGTCCAGGAGGTCGTAAGCGACCTTGGCCTCCCCGAGGTAAGCATCAACGGTGCGTGGAATGCCCATGATCGGCCTCCTTTTCCAAAGGACGGGGCGGAACGCAGGGATCAATATAGGCCCCTGGCGGAGGACCGCCGGTCGCGTTTCAATGGCCGGACGACCGGAGGTTCCATGCCCGAAGCCCTCGACAAGATCCAGGACGAGGTCCAGGACCATGCCGCCGAAAGCCGGCTCAACGGTTTCGTGGCCCTCTTCGTGGCCGTGGTGGCCACCTTCATGGCCCTGTGCAATGTGAAGGACGGCAACGTGGTGCAAGCGATGCAGCAGGCCCAGGCCAAGCAGATGGACCAATGGAATTTCTACCAGAGCAAGAGCACCAAGCAGCACATTGCGGAGAATTCCGCCGAGATGCTGCGGGTCCAACTGGAGATGATCACGGTCCTCAAGCCCGAAGTGAAGGTTCGCGTGGAAGCCAAGGTGGCTGCCCTTGAGGCCGCGGCGAAGAAATATGAGAAGGAGAAAGATCAGATCAAGGCCGAGGCCGAGCAGGCCGGGAAGGACTACGAGGCCCTGAACGTGCACGACGACCAGTTCGACCTGGCCGAGGCCTGTCTCACCGTGGGTATCGCGCTCGCCGGCGTCACCGCCCTCACGAAGAAGCGCTGGCTCTTCGGGGTGGCCTGCACCTTCGCCGCCATCGGCATCGTCTATGGTCTCGCGGGCTTCCTGCACTGGAACCTGCACTCGGACCTCATGGCCAAGGTGCTGGGGTGAAGTCTTACCGGAAGGTCCTGACCCTCCATCTCCCCGATCGCACGGGTTTCGTGAACCTCACGGGCCAGGTGGAGGACGCCGTGCGCGAGAGCGGCGTCCAAGAAGGCATGTGCCTCGTCAATTCCATGCACATCACCTCCTCGGTGTTCATCAACGACGAGGAACCCGGCCTCAAGCAGGACTACCTGCGCTGGCTGGAGAAATTGGCCCCGTTCAACGCGGGGACCGATCCGATGCAGGGCGGCTACCTCCACAACCGCACCGGCGAGGACAACGGCGATGCCCACCACAAGCGCCAGATCATGGGCCGCGAGGTCGTCGTGGCCATCACGATGGGGAAGTTGGATTTCGGCCCGTGGGAACAGATCCACTATGGCGAGTTCGACGGCCGCCGCGACAAGCGGGTGCTCATCAAGATCATCGGGGAGTAGGCATGATCACCCGCGATTTCCAGGGCGCTGCCAAGCGCGACATTTACCGCATCCTGAGCAGCCTCGTGATCCCCCGGCCCATCGCCTGGGTGAGCACCCTCGATGCGGAGGGTCGGGTGAACCTGGCGCCCTTCAGCAGCTTCATGGGGATCTTCGGACCGCCCATGCTGGCCCTGAGCCTGAGCCGGCGGCGGGGTGGCGAGTTGAAGGATACGCACCGGAACTTGCGGGAGCGAGGCGAAGCCGTGGTGCACCTGGCGGATCTGCCCCTCCTGGATGCCTTGCACGCCAGCGCCGAGGAGGTGGAGCCGGGGGTGAGTGAATTGGGCCGCCTGGGGCTGGCCACGGCGCCCTCGGATCGGGTGGGGCCGCCGCGTCTGGTGGATGCCCCCGTGGCCCTGGAGTGCCGCTTGCACCAGGAGGTGGAGCTGGGGCCGGGCACCACGCTGGTGCTGCTGGACGTGCTGCGGGCCCATGCGGCGGAGCGGATCTACGATGAGGCCCTGGATTGCGCGGACGCCGCGAAGTGGACACCCGTGGCGCGATTGGGCGCGGTGGCCGGTCCCAACTACGGCGCCCTGGGCGAGACCCGGCGCCTGGAGGCCTCGAAGCTGCCCTGACTCCGGAAGGGCGGTTACACCTTCGCACCCCGGGACCAGTTGATGGGGTCGGGGAAGGAACGCTGCAGGGGCCACTCCGTGCCACCCGGACCTTCGAGCAGGAAGGCGCCCTGGGCGGCGGGGGAGGAGGAACCTCCGGTGAGACCCACGGCGCGATCGCGTCCGCTGTCCTTGGCGGCATAGAGGCACCGGTCGGCGAAGGCGACCACCCGTTCCCAGGGCGTGTTCTGGGGGTGGGCGGGATCGAAGGGGAAGGGGGCGAAGCCCACGGAGCAGGTGCCCTGGAGGCGGGTGGTGCCCAATTCGAAGGGTCGCGTCCGCACGGCTTCCAGGATGCGTTCGGCCAGCACCAGACCCTGATCGCGGTGGATGCTGCGGGCCACGACGAAGAACTCCTCACCGCCCCATCGCACCACGGTGTCCATCTCCCGGAGGGCCTCCTGCAGGCGCCGGGAGAACTGGCGGAGGAACTCGTCCCCGGCGGGGTGGCCATGGTGGTCGTTGATCTGCTTGAAGTGGTCGATGTCCACCAGAAGGAAGACCAGGTCGGGGAAGGGGGGCAGTTCGATCTTGCCGCGGCGGTGATCCTCGTAGGTGCGGGCGGTCTGGGCCACCACCTCATGGAGGAAGAGGTCGATGAAGCGACGGTTGTAGAGGCCCGTGAGGGGATCCGTAAGGGATTGCCGCTCCAGGGCGGCGTTGGCCGCCTCCAGGGCCGCCGTGCGGTCATGGACGAGGGCCTCGAAGTGATCCCGGTTTGTCCGCAGCTCCGCGTCTTTGTCTCCCAGGGTGGAGAGCATGGCGTTGTAGTCGGAGATGAAGCGCCCCAGTTCCGAGGGGCCGGCGCCGGGGACGGGATGGTGGAACTCGCCAGACCGGGCCACCCGGCGGGCGGAGGCCGCCAGGGCCTCCAGGGGCCGGATGAGGCGTTCGGCCGTGCGCTTGGCCCAGAGGCCGGCGAGGGCGAAGGCGCCGAGGAGGATCACCGCCGCCGCCGCGAGCACCTGGTAGGTCTCCCGCTCCAGGAAGGTGGTGTCGGCCACCAGAAGCAAGGTGCCCACGGCGGCCTTCCGGACATGTACGGTCTGATGGATCCGGAAGTGATCGCCCTCGAACGTGGCGGGATGCAGCGACTGCACGCGCTCCGGCAGGAGGCCGAAGCCGTGGCTCTGGCTGTAGAGGCGTTGGCCGGAAGGGAGGTACAGGCCCGCGGCCAGCACGTGGGGCTGCACCATCAACGGCTCCAGGGCCTCCTTGGAGAGGGCCTCGTCCTGGAACAGGAGGGCGTTGCCGGCGGTACCTTCCACGGCCTCCAGAAGGGCCTTGGAGCTGGTGGCGAGGTTCTGGCGGCCCCGGACCCGGGCGTCGGCCACGAAGGCGAGGGTGGCCAGGCCGAGGGCCAGACCGGTGGTCGTCAGCACCACCCCGGCGAGGCTCGCCCGGATGGACCCGGGCTGGAAGGGCCAGCGGAATCGCATGCCCCCCCATCGGCAGGGGTTGGCGCCTCCCTGATTCGGGATCAGTGGTCGTCGGGCTCCACGAACAGGTGCTGGATCTGGGGGAAGCGCTCCCGGAGGCGCCGCTCCAGGGCGTTGATGGCATCCACGAGCGTCTGGCCCGAGGCCTGGTCCCGGAAGCGGACCTTCAGGGCCACCATGAGCCGGTCGCTGCCCACCACCACGGCGATGAGGTTCAGCACTGCGAGCACCTCCGGATCCGCGGCCACGGCCTCCCTCAAGGCTGCGCGCAGGGCCAGGGGTGGGGCTTCGTTAAGGAGGAGGCTCGTCACCTCCACACCCACGAAGAGGGCCACGGCGATGAGGAGGAGCCCGATGAGGACGGAACCGACGCCATCCCACACAGGGTTGCCGGTAACCATGACGAGGACGACGGCGGCCAGGGCCACCCCCAGGCCCACCAGGGCGGCGAAATCCTCCGCCAACACCACGACCAGCTCAGTGCTGGAGCTCTGGCGCATGAAGCGGAGGAGGGAGCTGCGGCCCCGTTCGGCGGAGGCGGCGCGGAGGGCGCCCCCCAGGGACCAGCCTTCCAGGAGGATGGCGAAGATGAGCAGGGCCACGGCCCAGCCCAACTGGTGCGGCGCCTCCGGGTGGCGGATTTTGTGGAGGCCCTCCACCAGGGAGTAGAGGCCGCCCACGCTGAAGAGAAGGAGGGCGACGAGGAAGGAGGCCACGAAGGGGGCCTGGCCCTTGCCCAATGGATGCTTGGCATCGGCGGCCTTCCGGCCCTGGCGCATGCCGATGAAGAGGAGCACTTGGTTGGCGCAGTCCGCGGTGCTGTGGATGGCCTCCGTGAGCATGGAGCTGCTGCGGGTGAGGAGGAACACCGCGAATTTGGAGAGGGCGATGCCACCGTTGGCGAGCAGGGCGAGGAGGACGGCCTTGGAGGAGCTGGCGGACATCCCGCCAGTTTAGTCCCGGCGCTGGATCCAGACGGGATGATTGGCACCCGCCTGGATGCGGGTGCCACCCAGGCGCTGGACTTCCTGGACCCCGAGCTTGGCGAGGGCTTCCCTGAGCACCTCGAAGCGCGCCTCCTGCATGGCTTCGGCCACCCGCGCATCCTCGGGCAGCTGCACGGCCCACCGGCCCGAAGCGCCCCAGGCCTGCACCCACCCCGCCAGCTTGGCGAGCCCGGCGGGGCTCAGGTCCCGGCTGGTGGGGAGGAACCAGAGCAGGCCCTCCTGGGGTGGCGCCTCCGGGGAGCTGCCCTTGGCGGGCGCGGGAGCCGGCAGGGGCGGCCCCTCCGGGAAGGCGGGCAGGGGGGGGAGGGCGGGCAGGTCTTCGCGGATCACCATGTCCCCGCGCAGAGGGTAGCTCAGGGCGTTGGCTTCAAGGGCGGCCATGGCCCACTCGGCGCGAACCTCCACCACCTTCAGGTGACCCAGGTAGCCCTCGCCGAGGCGGCGGATCTGGAGGCGGTCCCCGAGGTGGAGTCCGCGGTTTTCCCCCCCGTCCAGGCGGTAGAGGCGGGAGGTGGTTTCCTCATAGGGCGGCACGCCCCGGCGCTCCACGGAGAGGATGCGCAACGGCGCCTGCGCCCTGGCCCCGGGCGTCGCCAGGAAGGCGAGGAGCAGGGGGATCAGGAGGGAGGACCGCATGGACCCCCTTCATCGGCCCGGGCCGCCCGGAGCTGAAGGTTCAGGCGGGGTCCCAGGGGTCGATGCCCAGTTCCCGCAGGAGGTCCCCGATGAGGTAGAGGCTGCCACTGACGAGGCGCGGCTCCGCGCTGGGCCTACGCAGCTGGTGCGCGGCCTGCTGGAGCGAAAGGCCGGGGGCGTGCTGGCCGAAGGCCTCCGAGAGGTCATCGAACCGGGCGTAGCGGGGGGCGTCGCCCCGCACGAACGTGAGGCTGCGGGGGCCCATGCGCTGGAGCTCCCGGGCGCCGGCGACGAGATCCTTGTCCTCCATGGCACCGAAGAAGAGGTGGGGGCGGAAGCCGCAGGCCACGGCATGGTCCGCCAGCACACGGGCCCCGTCGGCGTTGTGCGCGCCATCCATCCACACGTTTTCCAGGACCGGCACCTTCCAAAGGCGGCCGGGCCAGCGGGTGGCCTCCACGCCCTTCCACAGGCGATCCTCCCGGATGGGGAACCCGAAGGCGGCCAGCTGCCGGGCGGCCTCGAAGGCGATGGCGAGGTTCTCCACCTGGTGCAGGCCGGCCAGGGGCACCCGGTGACCCTGGACCATGGAGTGGTCGAAGGCCACGCGCTCGGCGCGAATCCTCGGGACGGGGCAGATGCGGGGGTGCTTTTCCAGGAGGGGTTGGGCCCAGGCGGGGTCGATGGTGGGGCCGAGTACAAGGTTGTGGCCGTCCCTGGCGATGCAGAGCTTCTCGCGGCCGATGGATTCCCGGGTCCAGCCCAGGAGCTGCTGATGGTCCATGCCCACGTTGGTGATGACGCTGAGCATGGGCTCAGTGGCGTTGGTGGCGTCCCAGCGTCCGCCCAGGCCAACCTCGAGGATGGCGATCTCCACGCCCGTCATGCGGAAGGCGGAGAGCGCCGCGGTGATCATCAGCTCGAAGTAGGTGGCCTGGAGGCCCGTGCGCGCCTCGGCATCGAAGGCCTCTCCCAGGAGCAGGTCCAGGGCGCCGGGCCCGATGGGGGCACCGTCGATCCAGATGCGTTCCTTGGGATGCAGGAAGTGGGGGGAGGTGGTCCAACCCACCACGAGCCCCGAGGCCCGCAGCATGTGGGCGAGGAAGGCCCCCGTGGATCCCTTGCCGTTGGTGCCCCCGATGAGGAGGACCGGAAAGCCGGACTGGGGGTCCCCCAGCGCCCCCAGGAGGGCACGGATGTTCTCCAGGCCCTTCTTGATCCCCAGGTGACCACGCTGCTCGAGGCGGTCGATGTAGGGGGTGGGAAGGAACTCGGGATCTCGCACCTCAGGGCCCCTCAGGCCCGCTCGGGCATCATCCAGTCGAGGCAGGCCTTGAGGAAGTCCTTGAGCTGGTCGCGGCTCACCACCTTGTCCACCATGCCGTGCTGCTGGAGGAACTCGGCACGCTGGAAGCCTTCGGGGAGGCTCTGCTTGATGGTCTGCTCGATGACCCGGGGGCCCGCGAAGCCGATGAGGGCCTTGGGTTCGGAGATGTTGAGGTCGCCCAGCATGGCGAAGCTCGCGCTCACGCCGCCCGTGGTGGGGTCCGTGAGGATGCTGAAATAGGGGATGCCGGCCTTGTCGAGCTTGGCGAGCGCCGCGCTTACCTTCGCCATCTGCATGAGGCTGAGGGTGCCTTCCTGCATGCGGGCGCCGCCGGAGCAGCTCACGATGAGGTAGGCGCTCTGGGTGGCCAGGGCCCGTTCGGCGCCCAGCTTCAGCTTCTCGCCCACGACGCTGCCCATGGAGGCCGCCAGGAAATCGAAGTTCATGACCGAGAGGACCACGGGATGGCCCCCGAGGGTGCCTTCCACCACCACGACGGCGTCCTGGTCCTGGCCGCCTTCGCGGAGCTTCTTGAGCTGGTCCTTGTAGGCCTTCATGGCCACGAAGTGCAGGGGATCGGCACTCTGGATGTCGCCGAAGAGGGTGGTGAAGCCCTCGTCCATCAGGGAGGCCAGGCGCTCGTCCACGCCGATGCGGAAGTGGTAGCCGCACTTGGGGCAGACATTATGGGTGTTCTGGAGTTCCGCGCGGTAGATGAGCTCCTTGCAGGCCTCGCACTTGATCCACAGGCCCTCGGGCACCCGGACCGTGCGCTCTTCCACGGCGATCTTCTGCTGACGCTTCTTGACGAACCAGGACATGGCGTTTCCTCAGGGTAGGTATTGTCCCACAACGGGGGAGAGGCTGGACGCCGGAGGCTAGTTGGGCGCGCGCGGGACTTTCCGGAGCGAGCCGAAGGCCCGCCTCGATGCAGGCCTCCAGTCTCCGGCCTACTTCCGCGGCCCGCCCTTGAGGCCCTCGAAGATGCGGTCCAGCTCCGCCTCGCTGCTGTAGTGCAGCTGCACGGTGCCAGCCTTGCCCTTGGCGTGGATCTCCACCTTCGTGTGCCAGGCCTGGGTGAGCTCCTCGGCGGCGGCCTTGATGAAGAGCTCCTGGGGGTGCTTCTTCTTGGGGCCCTTGGCTTTCCGCTCGGCCTGAAGCTGCTGCACGCGGGCTTCGAGGGCGCGGACGCTGAGGCCCTTGTCCGTCACTTCCAGGGCCAGCTGCTCCTGCAGGCGGGCGTTCTCCACGCCCAGCAGCACCTTGGCGTGACCGGTGCTGATCTCGCTGGTGGCCACCATGCTCTGCAGTTCGGAGGGCAGACGGAGGAGGCGCAGGGTGTTGGCCACCTGGGGGCGGCTCTTGCCCACGCGGTCGGCCACCTGCTCCTGGGTGAGGCGCAGGTGCTCGCCCAGCTGCCAGTAGGCGCGGGCCTCCTCGATGGGGTTCAGCTCCTGGCGCTGGATGTTCTCCACCAGGGCGAATTCCAGCAGGCGGTCGTCGGGGATCTCCTTGACGATGACGGGCACCATGGCGAGGCCCGCCTTCTTGGCGGCCCGCCACCGGCGCTCGCCGGCAATGATCTCGTACTTCTCGCCGACCTTCCGGACGACGATGGGCTGCATCATCCCGTGCTGCTTGAGGCTCTCGGAGAGGTCGTGGATGGCCTGCTCGTCGAAGTAGGTGCGGGGCTGCTGGCGGTTCGGGTTGAGGCTGCCGATGGGGAGCTCGCGCTGGGCGGCATCCTCGGGGGCCATCTGGCTCATGAGGGAGGTGAGGCCGCGGCCCAGGGCGGGCCGCTTGGTGTTCGCGGGGATGCTCATCGGGTTTCTCCGGCGTATTCGAGTCCCAACCACTCCTTGGCGAGGTTGAGGTAGGCCTGGGCGCCCTTGGACTTGAGGTCGTAGAAGGCCACGGGCTTGCCGTGGCTAGGGGCCTCGGCGAGGCGGATGTTGCGGGGGATCATGGTGTTGAAGACCTTGCCCGGGAAGGCCTGGCGCACCTCTGCGGCCACGGCTGCGCCCAGGTTGGTGCGCTCCTCGGCCATGGTGAGGAGGATGCCCCCCAGCTGCAGGTTCGGGTTGGGCCCGGACTGCACGCGGCGCAGGGTCTCCGTGAGCTCGGCGAGGCCATCCAGCGCGAAGAACTCGCAGGGCATGGGGACGATGACCTCATCCGCGGCGGAGAGCGCGTTCAGCGTGATCATCCCGAGGCTGGGCGGCGGATCGATGAGGATGTAGTCGAACTTCTCCCGGGCGCTGGCGAGGCCCTGCTTCAGCACCTGGAGTTGGGGCATCTCGAAGAGCTCGAACTCCAGCTGGGCGAGGTCCTTGCCGGCGGGGATCACCTGCAGCATGGGCACTTCGGTGGAGAGGGTGAGGGCCTCGGCGGGCGCACCCTTCATGAGGGCGTAGCTGCCGGCGCGGTGATCGGGCTTGGGGAAGCCCAGGCCCGTGGTGCTGTGGCCCTGGGGATCGAAGTCGACCAGCAGGACCATCTTCTCCATCAGCGCGAGGCTCGCGGCGAGGTTGATGGCGGTGGTGGTCTTCCCCACGCCGCCCTTTTGGTTGGCCAAGGCCACAATGCGAGCGGTCATCGATGGAACTCCAGTGGGTGGACACGCACCGGACGAGCTGCGGTTGGGCGCAGGAGCGCTTGCATGACAGGTCCTTTTGCGTGGAACACCCATTTTGGCCCGGGCGTTCCACGACTTCAATCACGGAAAAACCAAGGCGGGTTTTCCACCAGTTAACCGTTGCTGGAAGGGCGCCTTGCCGCGCACCCGGGCTCAGAGCCCGGCGAAGGCGGGGCCGAGCTGGAGGGTGCCGAGGACTCGGACGGGGCCTGTCAGCCAGAGGCCGGTCCAGCTCCCGGGGGCGCGCCAGTCGAGGCTCACGGTGACGGGATCGCCGCTGGCCGTCTCCAGGTGCCAGGTGGTGCCGCCTTCGGTGGCGGCGAGCCAGGCGGCGGCCACGGAGCAACCCGTTCCGCAGCAGAGGGTCTCGCCCTCCACGCCGCGCTCCCAGGAGCGGATGCGCGCGCGGCCGGGGCCGAGCACCTCCACGACGTTCACGTTGGTGCCGCCGGGGATGGCGGCATGGTGGCGGAGGGGCGGCGCGAAAGCGGCGAGGTCCACCGCCGCCACCGAGGGCACCCGGACCACCAGCTGGGGATTGCCCACGAAGCCGAAGGCCGCGTGAGTGCCCTCGAGGCCCACGGCGGGCAGGGACTTCAGGCCGAAGCCCTCACCTTCGGGGAGGCGGAGTCCCACGCCCTCGGGTCGGCGCTGCAGTTGCACGGCCTGACCGTTGCTGAGGACGTCAACCTGGGCGCCCTCCGGCGCGCCGGGGACGCCCAGGGCGGCGCGAGTGCCGTTGGAGCAGAAGGAGTGGGCCCCATCCAGGTCCCAGTGCTCCATGCGCCACGGGCCCGGGCCGGGGCGCTGGAGGAGGAAGATGCCGTCGAGGCCCAGGGCGGTGCCCCGGGGGCAGAGGGTTCTGGCCCAGCGGGGCCCGTCAAAGGTGGGGGGCACCTCATCGGCCCACAGGTAGGCGAATACGTTGCCGGACGCGGAGGCGAGGTGGACGTTCATCAGGGCTTGGGCCGGTCCTTGAAGGTGTAAACGGTCTCGCCCGGCTTGGCGAAGCCCTGGCGCCGGGCCAGGGCTTCCATCAGTTCCGGATCCCGCTGGGCGAGGCGGTGCACTTCGGCGTAGAGCTCACGGTTGGCTCGGCTCAGCTCCAACAGGGAGCGTTTGGTCTCCGCCAATTCCCGCTGCCGCTTGCCCAGTTCGGGGATGCCGTCCGGCGAGAGCCAGAGCACCGCCAGGCTGGCCAGGGCCGACAGACCCAGGCACCACCAGACGGTGCGGGAGCGGAGGAGCCAGTTGACGTTCAAGGAAGGACTCCCGGGCTAGCGGAGCTTCTGGTTGAAGGCCTCGAAACCGGCGTAGCGGGCGGCGGCACCGAGCTCCCACTCGATGACGAGGAGGCGGTTGTACTTGGCCACCCGGTCCGTGCGGGCGGGGGCGCCGGTCTTGATCTGGCCTGCGCCGGTGGCGACGGCGAGGTCGGCGATGAAGGCATCCTCGGTCTCACCGGAGCGGTGGCTGATGATGGCGCGGTACCCCGCCTTGTGGGCCATGTCCACGGCCTTGAGCGTCTCGGTCACGGTGCCGATCTGGTTCAGCTTGATGAGGATGGCGTTGGCCACGCCCTCGGTGATGCCCTTGCGGAGAATGGCGGGGTTGGTCACGAAGAGGTCGTCACCCACGAGCTGGGTCTTGGAACCCATGGCCTCCGTCTGAGCCTTCCAGCCCTTCCAGTCGCCCTCGGCGAAACCGTCCTCGATGGTGATCACCGGGTGGCGCTTGGCCAGGCCCTGGTAGTAGGCGACCAGCTGCTCGGGGGTCTTCTTGCCCCCATCCAGTTCGTAGTGCTTGCCCTTGTGGAACTCGCTGGCAGCGCAGTCCAACCCCAGGAAAACGTCCGTTCCGAGCTTGTAACCGGCCTTCTTGATCCCTTCGGAGATCAGGTCCAGGGCCTCCTCATTGGAGCCCAGATTGGGGGCAAAACCCCCCTCATCCCCCACGCCCGTGGCCAACTTACGGGCCTTCAGGACGGATTTAAGGGAGTGGTAAATTTCTGCCCCCCACCGCAGGGCCTCCTTGAAACTGGGGGCCCCCACGGGGAGGACCATGAATTCCTGGATATCGACGTTGTTATCGGCGTGGGCCCCGCCATTGAGGATGTTCATCATGGGCACGGGCAGGGTGCGGGCCGAGGCCCCCCCCAGATACCGGTAGAGGGGCATGTGGGAAGCTTTGGCTGCGGCATCGGCCAGGGCCATGGAGACCCCGAGGATGGCGTTGGCGCCAAGACGCTCCTTGGAATCCGTGCCGTCCAGGTCGCACATCAGTTCGTCCAGTTCCGACTGCTGGAAGGGGTCCATCCCGGTGAGGGACTGGGCGATCTCCACATTGATGGCGTCCACGGCACCCATGACGCCCTTGCCCAGATAGCGCTTCTTGTCCCCATCCCGCTTCTCCAGGGCCTCCCGGCTGCCCGTGCTGGCGCCGGAGGGCACCATGGCCGAGCCGACGGTGCCATCGGAGAGTTGGACCCGGGCCATCACCGTGGGATTGCCACGGGAGTCCAGGACCTCAAGCGCGGAGACGGATTCGATGAGCTTCATTTCAACACCCGTGAAAAAGGTTGGGAGGGCGACTTACCCACCCAGCGTACCGCGAGGAGACCGCGCTGGCCCCGATCCCCCCCTAAAGACGACCGCCCAGGCTGGGCCTGGGCGGTGATCCTGGAACCTTGAAGGGCCTACTTCTTGGCGGCCTTCTTGGCGGCGGGCTTCTTGGCGGCAGCCTTCTTGGGGGCGGCCTTCTTGGCGGCGGGCTTCTTGGCAGCAGCCTTCTTGGGGGCGGCCTTCTTGGCGGCGGGCTTCTTGGCGGCGGCCTTTTTGGCAGCGGGTTTCTTGGCCGCGGGGGCGGCGGGGGTGGCCATGGCGGCCGGGGTGGGCATGTCAGCCATGCGAGGCTCCTTTTCGCCCTTACGGGCGGTTGTGGAAGGGGTGGTGCGGGCGGAGGCCTTGGCCGGCGAACCGGTGGTATCGGCCTTGCGCAGGGTGGAGGGAGGGCTACCGGCCGCGACAGATGCCGCGGTGGCGGGGGATTCAGCCTTGGCTTTGGCCTTGGCGGGCTTCTTGGGAGGCTCGGCGCCCGAAAGGATCTGGGCCAGGCGCTTGCCGGGGTAGAAGTCGTCCAGAAGGGCGTCACCGACGATGACGCCATGCACGCCGGCGGATTCCGCGCGACGGATGTCCTCGAGCCGCTGGATGCCGGCTTCGATCATTTTCAGACAGGAGGCAGGCACCTTCTTCAGAAGGGCCAGGGCCTTGTCCATGGAGGGGTTCCAGGAGTCGAGATCCCGCCCGACCACGCAGATCACGTCGGCACCGGCCTCCATGGCGCGCTTCAGCTCGGCCTCGTTGGAGACTTCCACGACGGCATCCAGGCCCTTGGCCTTGGCGAGCTTGAGGAGGGCGAGGAGCCGATCCTGGGCGAGCAGGGCGGGCATGAGGAAGATGGCGTCCGCGCCGAGGATCTTGCTTTCCTCGACCTGGTACTCCTCGAAGATGAACTCGCGGCGCAGGAGGGGCACCTTCACCGAGGTGCGGGCCTCGCTCAGGCTCTTGTCCTCGCCGTAGTAGAGGAACTTGTCGGTGGCCACGGAGAGGGCTTTGGCGCCATTCTCCACGAGGCTCTTGGCGTGGGTGGACGCCTTGTAGTTCTCGCGGACCTTGCCGCGGCCGGGATCGCCACCAGCGACCTCGGCGATGATCGACACTCCCGGCTGGCTGAGCTCCTCACGCAGGGAGTGATGACCCCGGTAGGCCTCCTTGACCGCCACGGAGCCCCTCTGCTTCTTGATCTCCACATCCAGGGCCTTGAAGATGGCGACCTTTTTTAGCATCTGGGGGACCTCAATATTTCCGACTCCAATTGGATAGCTACTTCTGAAAAGAATAGGTGCGCATTCCCTCTGAGACAACATCAAACCAGCACTATTTCGGTCGTCAACAGAGAAAATTGAAAAAAAGTGATTTTTTTTGCCGCTAGCTCCCCCGGAAATTCGGTTCTCGCGGACCCGCTCAGGGCGCGGATCTGCGCGGGTGCTGCATTCACGTCGCACGGAAGGCCCTCTGGGGGGCTTTGAAGCGCCGATGGGATCGCGGAGGATGCCGGAGAGGGGGATCGAAGGATCGACTTCGCTCGCTTCAAGGTCCGGATCGAAGGCTCAATCGCCGCGAATGCTGATTTCATAAGGATTCGCGGGGATCGAGTGCGCCGCATGGCGAAAAACCGGAGCGAGAGCGCTCCCAAACGCTGAAGGAGGCTTTTGGTCGCCGAACCCGACCTTCCAGCCCTGGACGCCCCCATTTTCGGGCGCGGAACCAGGGGCCTTCGTCCGACCTGGGACGATAGGCCTTGGAGCCTTATCCAGCAAGGATCCGGGCGATCTGAGGCCGCCTTTACCGAAGGCTGATCCAGGACCCGGGGGCCGGGCCGGGCGGGGCAAGGGGTCCGCCGGGTCGGGCAAGCACGGGCGCCGCCCCGGAACTCATCAGATCCGGAGGGGCTTCCGATGAAAGAGGGGTGAGGTCAGCGATGAAGGGTTACACGGCTGAGAAGGTATCCGACCAGTACATGCTCCAGCGGATCCAGTCTGCGAGCCCGGAGCAATTGACGGCCCTCCTCCTCGAAGGAGGCCAGCGGTACATCCGGCTGACCCTGGAGGCCATCCAGCAGCGGAACCTCGTGGAGCAGGCCCGGTGCACCAACCGGACGGCCGACATCATCCTGGAGCTCCGGGACCGCCTGAACCACAAGGATGGGGGGGAGGTGGTCGAGAACCTCATCCGCATCTATGACTGGTGGTCCGATGAGATCTTCTCCGGAGCCCAGCTGAACAAGCCCGAGCGCTTGGAGAACGTGCACCGCCTGATGGGGGAGATGAAGGAGACCTGGGAGGAGCTGCACCGCCGGAAGGCCGCCGCGGCTCCCGCCCCTGCGCCAGACGCCCCCAGGGACTTCTCGGTGTGAGCGACCTGGACCTCGTCCTCCTGGTGGAGGATCTGGAGCAACGCCTCGAGGCTGGGGAAGTCGAGGGCGAGGCGTTGGCTGCCTGGCGAAGCCGCTTCGACGAAGCCCTGGCCACGGTCGAACGTGGCCCCGAGTGGTCGGCCATCGTGGCCCGCTGCAAGGCGCTCGCCCTCCGGCTCGATGCCGAGGCGGATCGCCTGAGCATCGAGCGGGATCGGCTCCGCAGCGAGATGGACCTCCAAGCCCATGGGGCCCGGGCCTTGAAGGGCTATAAGCCGTTCTGATCCTGGGTGAGGTCCTTCAGGATCTCGTCGATCACGGAATCCCAATCGCCCGGGGTGGGCTGCCGATAGATCCGGAGGGTCGGGTACCAGGGGCTGTCCCGGCGATCCCATTGCCAGCGCCACTCGGAACCGAAGGGCAGCATCAGGAAGGTGGGGATCCCGAGGGCTCCCGCCAAGTGCGCCGTGGCGGTGTCGACGGTGATGACGAGGTCCATCTGGGTGAGGGCGAAGGCGGTGTCGGAGAAATCCGAGAGCAGGGGGCTGAGCGGCACCGAGCGGAAGGGGAGAGCCGAAGGATTGGGCACCTGGAAGCAGTGCCAGGCCGCTTGGGGCAGCTGACCCAGGCGGGCGAAGGTGGCGGGGGGGATGGACCGGATCGCGTTGCTCAGGTGCCGCGAGCCGCCGGCCCAGACGTAGCCGATTCGGAGCCGCTGGGTGGGCACCGACAGGATTTCCTGCAGCACCGAGCGGTTCGGGGTCCATGGGGGAACCCGCAGGTAGGGAACCTCGGAGGGAATGGAGGCCTCGTCGATGCGGAGGACCCGCGGGAGGGACATGAGGGGGAGCTGCAGGTCGAAGGGGGGCCAAGGGGCGTCATTGGCCACGGCTTGATCGACGCCTTCACAGGTGGAGACGAGGCTCACCAGCGAGGGTTGGACCACGGCGACGACTCGCCCACCCAAGGCCTTCACCTGCCGGGCGAAGCGGATGAACATGAGGGTGTCGCCGAGCCCCTGCTCGCAGTGGAGGAGCAGGGTCTTCCCTGGGAAGGGGGTGCCATCCCACCGGGGCTGCTCGAAGGGGCCGAGGCGGGTGACGATTTGATCCGGGAGGTTGAAGCGCGCTTCGATGTCCTCCCAGCCCTGGAGGTAATGGCCTTCCATCAGGTGCATGGTGCCGCGCTCCCACCGGAGGTCATCCCGCTCGGGTGCCACCGCGAGCCAACGGTCCAGCACCCCGATCACGCCCTCGCGGTCCCTGAGCGCCGTATGAACGTCGAGCATCCGCTGGAGTGCACCGAAGTGACGCGGGTCCGCGAGGAGCACACGGTTGAGGTGCTGGAGGGCCACATCCAGATCGCCTCGGCGGAGCAGGCATTCCACGAAGGCGAGTCGCAGGGGGATGTCCTCGGGCCGGGCTTCCAGCGCGTGGCGGAGGGGCGTTTCGGCTTCCTCGCAACGCTCCAGCCCCACGAGGGCCAGCCCCAGGGTGACGATGGCGGGCAGCCATTCCGCGTCGCGTTCGAGGGCCAGATAGCCGGCTTCCACCGCTTCGGCCAAACGCCCTTCCTGGCGCAACCGCTCCGCGCGTTCCGACCAGCCCGCGGCGGTGTCGGGCGCCGGCTCCCCATCGCCACCGGTGAGATCGGCGATGATGGCGCGGATCACGGCATCCCATTCTCCGAGCTCGGGCTGGCGATAGATCCGCATCGTGGGATACCAGGGACTGTCGGATCGATCCATCTGCCACCGCCACTCGGAGCTGCGGCGCAGCATCAGGAAGGTGGGGATCCCCAAAGCCCCCGCCAAATGGGCCAAGGCGGTATCGACGGTGATGACGAGATCCATGTGCGTGAGGGCGTAGGCCGTGTCGGAGAAGTTGGTCAGCAGAGGGCTGAGGGGCACGGAGGGGAGGGGACAGGCCTCGGGCGGGGGCATCTGGAGGCAGTGCCAGGCCGTGTTGGGAATGGCTCCCAAGGGCGCCAAGGTGGCGGGATCCAGGGAGCGGGAGCGATCTTCCCGGTTGCCGCTGCTACCGGCCCAGGCGTATCCGATGCGGAGGCGATCCGTGGGAACGGAGAGGATGCGCTTCAACGCCTCGCCGTTCGGCACCCGGGGTGGGATGCGCACGTAGGGCACTTCGGCGGGGATGGCGGATTCCGAAATCTGGAAGACCCCCGGCAGCGAGAGCAGCGGAAGGTAGCAGTCGAAAGGCGGCAGGGGATCGCCTTGGCAGAGGGCTTCATCGACGCCATCGCAGGTCGCGATCAGATCCCGGAGCTGGGACTGCACCACGGCCACCACCCTGCCTCCGCGGGCCTTCGCCAGCCGCGCGAAACGGATGAACATGAGGGTGTCGCCAAGCCCCTGCTCGCAGTGGAGCAAGAGGGTCTTGCCCGGGAAGGGCTCGCCATTCCACCGGGGTTGGAGGAAGGGGCCGATGGGTGTGCGGGCTTGGCTCTGCACCTGCAGGCGCGCTTCGTAATCCTGCCAGCCTTCAGGCATTCGCCCCTGAAGCAGCAACGTCACGCCCCGCTCCCAGATGCGATCGGGATTCGTGGGATCCAACTTGATCCAGGCTTCCAACGCCTTCATCCGTTCAACGGCGTTGCCCTGGAGGTGGTGGATGAGGATGATCCGCTTGAAGGCCTGGGTGTTGCCGGGGTCCTGGGTTAGCACCTTCTCGAGGTGGACCAGCGCCTCCGCGCTCCGGCGGGTCTGGATCAGGCATTCCGCCAGGGCGAGGCGGGCGAAAAGATCCCGCGGGTGATCCGCGAGCACCTGTTTGAAGTGGGGTTCGGCGCCGATGAAATCGCCGGCCTGGGATCGCGCGATCCCGAGGTTGAAGTGGCCGTTGGCGTTGCGGGGTTGCAAGACTACTGCCCGCCGGCAGGCCGCCTCGGCTTCGGCGAACTGCCCCAGGGCGTTCAGCTGCCCGCCCAGCTTGGCCCAGGTTTCCGCATCCCGGGGGTGGGCCTCCAGATGCCGGCGATGGGCGGCCACGGCCTCGGCCGGAAGATCAGCCGTCGGTGGGGCCAGTGTTGGATCCAACTTTGAATCCGAGGGCTTGGAAGGTGGAGTCACGCGCGCTCCCTGGTCACATCATCCGCCGAGATCCGCATGCAGTTGGCGAAGCACCGAGGCCCAATCCCCGACGGCCGGTTGCCGGTAGATCCGCAGGGAGGGATACCAGGGGCTGTCCTCGCGCTTAAGCATCCAGCGGAAATCCGGGGCATGGCTCACGAGGAGCAGGGTGGGTATGCCCAGTGCGCCGGCGAGGTGGGCAAGGGCGGTGTCCACGGTGATCACCAGATCCATTCCGCTTAGGGCGTAGGCGGTGTCCGAGAAGGTCTGCAGGAGGGGTGCCAGGGACACGAGGCCCGGGAGTTCCGGGCGATCTTGCCGGCCCAATTGGAAGCTGTGCCACGCGACGCCGGTGAGCGTGCCCAAAGGTTCAAACAGGGACGGAGGGATGGAGCGTTGGGCATCCCGCGGGTGCGCGGGGTTACCTCCCCACGCCAGGCCCACGCGGGTCTGGCCTTCGGAAGCGGCCAGCTGGGAGGCGAGTCCCTCGCGGTTCGGCACCGAGCGGGGGATCCCGAGGTAGGGGATGTCGCAGGGAACCGTGGCCTCCTCCGTTCCGAAGAGGGCCGGCAGGGAGAAGAGGGAGGCCTGGAGGTCGAACGGTGGCAGGTCGTGGCCATAGGGGATGACTTCATCCACGCCTTGCAGCGTCGTCATCAGGTAGGCGAACTGGGGCTGTACGAGCAGCAGCACGCGCCCGCCCAGGGCCTTCACGAGGGGGGCGTAGCGCACGAGCATCAGGGTGTCCCCAAAGCCCTGCTCGAAGGTCAACAGGAGCGTCTTCCCCGGGAAGGGCGCGCCCGTCCAACGGGGGTGCGGGAACCGCTTCCCTGCGGGGACGTAGCCCGGTGTGCGCAGGCGGGCCTCGAATTGCCGCCAACCCTGCTTCCAATCGCCGCGGAGCAACTGGAGGTAACCCCGCTCGTACTCGGCGTAGGGCGAGCCGGGGTTGCGGAGTTCGAAGCGCGCCACCTCCGCGGCGTAGTCATCCCATCGAGCCGCGTCGTAGCAGGTCTGGATCAGCCGCTGATGCGCCTGGAGGGCGGCGGCATCCGGGACCGAGGCCCCTCGATTCCCCTGACTCGCATCCTTGCTGCGACCCATGCTGCTCCGTTGTGCGAAACCGGCGTTTACCGTTTATCTCACGAACGGAGATCCCGGGCGCAATTAACCGATGCCGCCAAGGCCGCCGCTGCTGGCGCGGAGCTGGGAGATGGTGTACTCCATCTGGCTGAACTGGTTCTTCAAAATGGCCTTTCTCCGGTCGAGGATGGCCTGCTGCTGATCGATCCGCTTGGCGAGTCCCTTGTTCTGGGCGTCGATGCTCACCTGGGTCTTCTGGATCACGCCCGAGTAAGCGGTCAGGCCGGAGATGGCGTCCTGGAGGCGCTGGCCAATGCCCCGGGAGACGGTCAGCGTGCCGGTACCGGAGGCGGTGATGGCGAGGGACAGGCCCTCCAGGGGAGTACCCACGGGGCCGTTGAGGGTGCCGTTCGTTCCCGTCAGGCCGGAGTACGTGGTGCCGCCATAGGTCAGCGAACCGGACACGGCGCCGCCCGCGGCGTAGGTCAGATTGAAATCCACGGCGCCGGTCTTGGTGGCCGACGTGCCGGAGGCGAATTGGACTCCGCCCGAGGTGGACGTTCCCGTGAGCCCGAACACCTTGCCGACGGCGACGGGATTGTCTTCAAGGGCCTTCTTGAAGGCGGCGGTATCCAGGGAGAGGGTGCCATCGGCGTTGGTCTTGATGCCGATGCTGGCGCCGGAATTGTATTTGTCGGTGCTGGGAAGGCCATCCACGGTCCCACTCAAGGCGGTGCGGACCTGATTGATGAGGCTTCGGGCGACGCTGTCCCCTTCCAGGGGCTGAGGAGTGATGGTTCCGCTCCCGTCGTTGAGGGGAGTGGACGCATCCCGGTAGGTCTTCAGCAGCGAGTTGAATTGCGAAACCAGGCTCTGGAGCGCGGTGGTGGCGGCGTTCGAATCCTGGGCCACCGTGAGGGTGGTGCTGTTGGTGGGATCGCCCCGCTTCAGCGTGAAGGTGACCCCGTCCACCGCGTCTTTGACGATGTTGGACTGCCGGGTCAGCTGAATGCCGTTGACGGTGAACAGGGCGTCCACGGCCACGCCGCTCCCGGAGGACGCGAGGCCCCCGGAGAGGCCCGTGGGCGTGGCGAAGGTGCCCGAAAGGACGCCGCCACCCAGACCCGATACGGCGGGATCCACGGTGGTGGGGCTGCTGTCGGCATTGTCGATGGCCGCGAGGCGGACCACGCCGCCGGTGCCATTGGTGCCCCCCGTGCCCGTTTCCTTGGCGGTCACCACCAGCTGGTAGGGGGTGGCCCCGGAGCCGGTGTTGACGATGGTGGCGGTCACGCCCGCGCCGGACCCGTTGATGGCATCCCGCAGGCCGTTGAGGCTGTTGTTGGTCAAGCTGAAGGCTTTGACGGTGCCATCAGTGCCCTGGACGGCGAAGCTGCCGTTGCCGGAGACGATGGCGGCGTTGGGGTCGGCCACGCCGATGGCCACCTGGCCTTTAGTGGCGACCTGGGCGACTTTCACTTCGTAATTGCCCTTCGCCGTGCCGGTGGCGGTGGCGGACACGAAACTCTGGTTGGCGTCCGTGCTGGTGACGGTGCGCGCGGCGAGGCCGTCGTAGAGGCTGGACACGCCGATGGACAGTGTATTCATGCTCGAGCGGATGGCCTTCAGCGCGGCGGCCCGCTTGGTGTTGAGGGCTTGCCGATCCCTAAGGCGCTGCAGAGGCTGCCCATCCTGTTGGATGATGGCATCGACCAGCGAATCCGTTTGGAGACCGGACGTAAGACCTTGGAAACTCAGTGGTGAAGCCATGATGCCACCTCTCCCGGCAGATGTTCTCGATGGGAGAAGTTAACCCTCGGCGTCGACGAGCACGCCTCGAGCACCCTTCGAGTCGGTAAGCTCTTGCAAGCGCCGGGCCATGGTCAGGACCTCTTCAGAGGGCACCTGCCGAATGATCTCGTGGGTCACCGAGTCGATGATCTTGAAGTAGTACTGCCCCGTGGAGTTGTCGACCATGAACTTGAGGTCCGATGGCGACTGGGCGATGAAACCCTCGATGGCCTTGGCTGCGGAATCCAGGGATTCCTTGGAAGGCGCTTTTTCTGAACCTGTACGAACCCCGTCCTTGCCGCTCGTGGCAGCAGGCGCTTTGGGGTTGACGGGTGGGGATACCGGACGTGGTGTGGCAGGGGTGATGGCCACTGGTTGAGTCGCTCCCGGCATCAGGCCACCCATGGGGTTGAGTTGATCAACCATGGGAAACCTCCCTACGGCTCATGGTCGGGGATGGGGAAGCCCCATCCCCAACCATGGCCTAGGAATTCCGATTACCGGAGGAGGGACAGGACGTACTGGCTGGACTGGTTGGCCTGGCTGAGGGCACTGGTGCCGGCCTGGCTGAGGACCTGCCACTTGGTCAGATTCACAACTTCACTGCCGATGTCGGCGTCCATGATGTTGCTCTTCTGGGCGGTGAAGTTTTCCACCTTGATGCCGTTGAGGCTGGCATTGGACTGGGCCTGCGCCATCGCGGAAGCGATGTTGGAGCGGGCGCTGGAAACGTCCTGCAGGGCGGTCGCGGCGGTGGTGGCGTCCGTGATGGCGGTCATGGTCTGACCACCGATGTAGGTGGTGGCGTTGCCGAAGGCGGCCGCGGCGAGGCTGGCGACCTGCGTGAACTCGGCACTGGTACCGTTACCGCCAGCAGCCAGTTCCACGGCGCGCTGCGCCAGGCTGGTGGCCTCTTCCATGTAGCCGTCTTCAGCGGCGGCCGCATAGTAGGTGTTGTTGGCGAGCTTCCGGGTCTCGGAAGCGATGCGGGCGTTGGAGTCGAGCGTGGTGGCCTGGGCCAGACCGGCGGCATCATCGGAGGCGTGGTTGATGCGCCGACCGGTGGTGAGACGCTCGATGGTGGCCTTCATGCCAGCACCGGTGATACCCAGCTGACGGGTGGCCTGCAGGGCAGCGACGTTATTCAGGATTGAAGGCATACATCCTCCTTGATGTGCCTGGGGTGGCATCCGTGCCACCGTGTTTGATGCGGGGAATCCCCGACCCAATCCTCTTCGGCGCAGCAGGCCGGTTCTTGAGCAAATATTTTTTAAATCTTCAAGGCCATTGTTGACATTGATTTAGAGATTCATCGAAGCCTTGAAACTCCGAATATCAGGGATTGGTTCATGCCTCCGGGCCAGGGGCGAAGGCGGATCCCATTCATTAGGGTGGCCGGGTTCCCCGTGCCCCAGCGTGCTGGACCCATCGCGTGCAATCCCGCCTCAGGGCCGCGTTCTCAGGGATTGATGTTTGGGGGCGCTCCCGGTGGCCGGTAGCGAGAGGGACTTCAAGCGGAACGCATGCATCCCGTCGGCGGGGTCCAAGGCGCAGTTGGCGGTGGGGATTCCCGTCTCCCCGTAGTCCGGATATTTCAGAAGTTCATTGAATATCAATCGATCTTCAGCATCTCCCGTTGGAGTGGGAGATATCGACCATAAATGCAGTATATGCGCGAGTTTGATTTTATTTAAAAGAAGTGCTGTCGGACGGACGAAACCACCGAACTTATCTTTAAAAATGCCTTTTCCGGGGCCCAAACTCTCAATCGTGTCGGGTCCGAGTATTTTATTATAATTAGGGTCCGCATAATTGGATAACGTGAAAGCCCAGGTCTTTCCTTGGATGGCAGCATGCAATAGCCGGAGATGTTCGGGCTGATACCAATCGTCATCGTCGAGGTAGGCCACCAGCTCCGAGGAAGAGAGGAAGCTCAAGACCGTCCGGAGCGAGCCACCGAACCAGCAATTGTGCACCCCTCCATGCCGGGTGGAGGTGGAATATCCGGGGTTGATGCAGGTGACCGTGATCCGTGGGGGGCACTCCGGGGCGAGATCCTCCAGGATCTGGGTGATATTCCCGAATTTCTCCACATCCACACCAATGAGAAGGTGAATGGTCCCTTGAAAATCCTGCTTAAAAATGGATCGGATGGCCCTATAAAGGGATTCTCTGCAGATGGTCACCACAACCACGGAAATATCGGATTTCATGGCGACCCCCTTCGTGATTCCGTGACTGAACTCGCTTGTTGGTGGCCACTATAGCCATTTCTTCTTATGAATAAAGCATTCCAGCCCCATCCTCCTGAACGGTGGGTTCATGGTGGGCTGGGCAGGGGCGCCTCATGGCTGGCCCGGACCTACTCCTTTTCGCGCCCGAGCATGGACTTGAGCCGGCCGAAGAGCCCGCTCTGATGGGGCTTGCCACCTTCAATGGAGATGACCACATCATCGGGGACCTGTACGGAGGGATCCAGCTCAAGGGCCTTCTTGAAACAGCCTTGGGCGTTGGCGAGGAAACCTTTGCGATGGTAGAGCTCGCCCATGAGGGCCCAGGGTTCCGCGGCCTTATCCTGGGCTCGGCTGGCGGCCTGCAGGGCTTCGATGGCGCGGGTGGACCAGGCGGGATTCGCGAGGCGCAGCTTCCCCAGAAGCAACCAGGCCTCATAGGAGCGGGGGCCTTCGCCATCCAATTTGATGGACTGCTCCAGGGCGCGGATGGCCTCGCTGGCGCGATCCTGCAGGAGGAGCGACTGGGCCTTCTTCACGTAGGCCTTGGCCTTCAGCTCCGGGGTGGCCATGGCATCGAGGTCCATGGTCACGGGGGGCGTGGCCATGGAGGGGATGGGTTCCAGTTCCTGCTGGGGCGTGGGATCCAGGCGGACCGGTTCCGCGTGGCGTTCGGGCATCAGGGAGATGGGGGTGGGCTCGAAGAGGTCATCCTCCGCCATCTCCACTTCCACTTCGATGTCGGGAAGGGCGACGGGTGGGGGCGGTGGTAGCGGGGCGATTTCCAACGGCTCGAGCTTGAGATGCACGGGGCCCGAAGGTTGTGGCTGGCGGGGAGGCGCGGCGAAGCCACTGGGATGGGCTTGGGGTTCCCGGGTGGGGCGCAGGCCGGGCGGCACCGGCACCTCGCCGTGGGTGAGGGTGAGCCCGCCCAGGGCCCAGAGGCCCACGATGATGTGGGCGGCTTCTTCCTCTTCGAGTCCCGTGATGGAGATGAGGGTCTCGTAACCCAAGGGCTCGGTGCCCAGGAGGCTCAAGGAGTAGGCGATCTTGGGATTGAGGGGCAGGTCGCTGAGCTTGAAGAGGAGATCCTCCTTCGCCTTCCAGCGCCAAGAGGGTTCGCCCTTCAGGTAGTCCCGCAGTTCGTGGAGGTTCCGGATCCGCTGGAACACGTCCCAGATGAGCTTGCGGTGGTCGAGGCGGAACTGCAGATCCCCGCTGAGGCTGCCGCTCAGTGCGCCCGGGGTCCAAGTCATCTTGAGGACCGGGTGCTCCATGGCGTGAGTGAGGATGGAGGCCAGCAACTCCTGGAGGCGCTGGTCGCGCTCCTGGGTGGTCATGAGGCCCCACTGCACCACGCGATCGCCCATGCGGGAGCCCTCGCCATCGGCCAGGAGCTCCTGGAGTGCGGCGAGATCGAGGATCCCGAGGCGGATCAAGTAGTTTCCGAATTGCTCGCCCACGGCATCGCTGCGGAGGTAGCGCAGGTCGCCGCCCTTCCAGTAGAGGGTGCGGGTGCCGTCGTTCTGTTCGAGTACAAGTTCCCCTTCCGCGCCTTCCTGATGCAGGGCACCAAGCAGGGCCGGAAGAAAGGGGCGGGCTCGAACCTCGGCCAACGGACCTCCTAATACTGGGGTTCCACAACCTTGGCATTTTCCGCCCTCCAGCGCAATGGGGGGCGGTTTACGAGCCTTGGCCAACAGGCCCTTGGGCCTTATGCTTCGGGATACCCGCCCCCCAGGAGTCCCTGAATGTTCAAGAAACTGGGCAAGTTTGAGATCCAGAAGGTGCTCGGCGCGGGCGCCATGGGCGAGGTCTACCTGGGTGTGGACCCGAGCATCGGGCGGGAAGTGGCCATCAAGACCATCCTGAATCCTGGGACTCAGGGCCCCGAGGCCAAGGAACGCTTCGCCCGGGAGGCCAAGGCTGCGGGCGTGCTGAACCACCCCAACCTGGTGACCATCTATGAATTCGGGGAGGACCAGGAGGTCCTCTACATCGCCATGGAGTTCGTCCGGGGCCATGACCTGGAGGAGCTCTACCGGGACCAGGCCCTCACCCGCAGCGAGATCCTGGAAGTCCTGGCCCAGGTCTGCGATGGCCTCGCCTTCGCGCATCACGCCCACATCGTGCACCGCGACATCAAGCCTTCCAACGTGCGGGTGCAACGCGACGGACGCCGGCTCATCGCCAAGGTCATGGATTTCGGCGTGGCCCGGGTGGGCAACTCGGACATGACCGCCACGGGCATGGTCATGGGCACCGTGAGCTACATGGCCCCGGAGTACATCCGCAGCGGCAAGCCTGATCCCCGGAGCGACCTCTTCGCCGTGGGCGTGATGCTCTACGAGGCCCTGTCGGGCCGCAAACCCTTCGCCGGGGATACAACGCCCACCATCCTCTACAAGATCGTCAACGAGCCGCCGGATCCCATCGACACGAGCCAGCTCCAGGGCATCAGCCCCGCCATCAAATCCGTGCTGGACCGGGCCCTCACCAAGGATCCGGACGTGCGTTTCCAGACCGCCGAGGACTTCGGCCGCGCCCTGCGCGCCGCCAAGGATCCCACCTGGAGCGGACAGATGGAGGAGGGTACGTCCCTGCTCGCCACCTCCGCGCCGGCCAACGTGCGGGCGGCGGTCGCGCCCAGCGCGCCCACGGCGCCCGTGCAGCCCGCCACGCAGGTGCTCTCGGCCCCCACCGCGGGGGTTCCCGCGGCCGGGCCCGCCACCCAGCCCGTGCAGGCTCCGCAGCCCGCCAGCCCTTCGTCCAAGGCGCCCTGGCTGGCGGTGGCCGCCCTGCTGCTGGTCGGCGGCGGCTTCGGGGCTTGGTGGTTCCTGGGTCGCAAGGAAGCCCCCATGGCCACCACGGCGCAGGTGGCTCCGGAAGGAACCCAAACCACCGCTCCGACCCCCTCCAAAGAAGTTCGCCCCGCCTCAAAGGGGAGCCGGGCTGAAGACGTGCGACCGGACGCGCTCGTGAAGGCGGATCCAGGGAAGGGCGCCCTCTCCGTGAAGCAGGAGCCCGAAGTCCACATGGCCCCTCAGCCCAAGCCGATCCCGGAGAAGAAGGCTATCGACCAGCCCGAGCGCTACCAGCCCGAGAAGCTGGAGAAGCTGGAAGTCCATGAGCGCATGAACCTCGGCAACATCTCCCTCAGCGAGTCCATCCAGTTGGTGGAGAAGGATCCGGACAAGGCGATCTACGGCTTCCGACAGGCCATCAAGGCGGATTCGGGCAACGTGATGGCCCACGCCTGGTTGGCGGCGACGCTGGCCGAGAACAATCGCGGAGCCGAGTTCGTGCAGGAGTTGAGGGAGGCCCGTCGCCTCGGCATCCTCGGTCAGATGTTCAACCGCAATGTCCGCTTCAAGTCCGCCTACCAGAAGGCCCGCTTGAACGGGAAGCTGCCCTCGGATTTGAACGATTGAAGCCGGAGTCCGCCCGCCCGGGAGCCCTGGAAGGGCGGCTGGGGTACACCTTCCAAGACCGGCGCCTCCTGGAGGAGGCGCTGACCCATGCCTCCACGGGGAGGGCCCGCGATAACCAGCGCCTGGAGTTTCTGGGTGATGCCCTCGTGAACCTGGGCATGACGCTCCTCATCCACCGGCTCCAGCCCACCTGGCAGGAGGGCCCCATGTCCAAGCTGCGGGGCCTGCTCGTGTGCACGGACAGCCTCGCGGCCTGGGGCACGGAGTTGGGCCTCGAGCTGAAGCGCAGCGGGAAGTCCAAGGGTGGCGTGGCCTTCGGCAACAAGCCCATGGCCGATGCCATGGAGGCCGTGCTGGCGGCCGTTTATCTGGATGCCACGGCGCAAGGTCGGGATGGGCTCCCCCTCGTGGCGGAGTTGGTGGCGCGTCGCTTCGAGTCCGCCGTGGCGTCCGCCCATGCGGGCCTCTGGGAACACAAGGACGCCAAGACGACCCTGCAGGAGCGCGCCGCTACCCTGGGATGGGCCGCTCCGGCCTACTCCCTCGTGGAGCAGAGCGGCCCCGATCACGCGCCGGTTTTCCGCGTGAATGTGCAAGTGGGTTCCATGGCGGCCCAGGCATCCGGTTCCACCCTCAAGAAGGCTGAGGCCGAAGCGGCGCGCACCCTCCTGGCCCGCCTCGCAAACGAGGCCCTGCGGTCGTGACCGTTGCGTTACACTCGAGGGCAGACGGGCGAGGCCGCGATTTGAAGATTTTCCCCACCCTCAATATCCAGCAGGGCCGCGTGATCCCCACCTTTGGCGACCATGCGCCCTCGGCGCTTGCCCCGATGGAGATCCTGGATCGACTGCTGGAGAGCGGTTGCTCGCACCTGGCCCTGGTGGATGTGGATGCGGCCCAGAACAAAGGCAACAACCGTGAATTGCTGGCCCAGCTGCTTCGGCACGTGCAGGTTCGGGCCACGCGCCCCTGCGTGCAGGTGGCCGGTG
This sequence comes from Holophagaceae bacterium, assembly GCA_035255465.1. GTDB lineage: Bacteria > Acidobacteriota > Holophagae > Holophagales > Holophagaceae > JAFDVN01. The sequence goes on along the minus strand of DATEZP010000003.1, from coordinate 31,113 downwards.
GCATCCGCTCCAGCGACCAGTGCAGCTTCCTGCTCGACCAGGGGGCCAACTGGCTCGTGGTGGGCACCCTGCTCCAGAAATCCTCCCTGGTGGTGGAGCAGCTCCTGGGGCGGTTCCAGAGCAACCTCACGGCGGGCATCGACGCCCGCGGAGGGCAAGTCCACTGCAGCGGCTGGTCCGAGGGCGTGGGCCAGGGCACGGGCATCAGCGCGCAGGACATGGCCCTGCGCGCCAAGGCCTACGGCTTCAAGCGGCTCCACTTCGTGGACCTGGCCACCCAGGCGGGAGCCGATCCGGATTTCGAGACGGCCCGGGTCATCCATGAGGCTTCGAAGTTGCCCTTGCTGATGGGCGGCACCCTCTCCACCCGCGCCCACCTGGAAGCGGCCCGGGGCACGAAGTTCCTCCACGGCGGGCTCGTGGACGCGCTGCTCTTCATCAACGACTCCGAGCTGCTGGGATTGCTCCAGCCGGCCTGCGCCTGATCATGGCCCTGCAGGAGCAGGAGCTCACTTTTTGGCCGGAGCTCTCCGAGGCCGAGCGCCTCCACTTCCGTCACCTGGTGATGATCCGCCCGCAGGTCCCCTCCGAGGGGCAGCTCCGAATGCTTTCGGGCCTGGCTACCACGCTCACCCACCCGCGCCTGATCACCCTCATGGCGCGCACGCCCCACTGGCTCTCCCACTGGGAGATCCTCGGCGCCCTCGCGGGCAACGAGGCGGCGCCGGAATCCATCCGCCGGGATCTGGAGCTGGTGGTCAGCCTCTTCGACCTCATGCGGGAGATGGATGCCGCCCCCGCCGCCGACAAGGCCGAACGCGCGGACGTGGTGAAGGGCGTCTACCAGCAATTGCGGCCCGAGCTGAAACCCGTCGCCAAGCTCCTCGCGAAGCAGTTGGCCAAGCCCATCGGGGGCACGGGCTCCACCCTGGAGATGCCCTCCCTGCCGGAGCCTGATCAGGATTGGGAGGCCCTCACACTCCCCCCTGCGGCGCCCGTGGCCCAGGTGGTGCTCACCCACCAGGATCGGGTCTCGCTGGCGAGCGGTTCCGAGAACCCCTCCGACATCCTCTTCGGGCTGCTGGCGGATCAGGACGATCTGCGGCAGGCGGCCATGGGCAATCCCATGCTCAGCGAGGACATCGTCTGCCAGGCCCTCCAGCTCTCGCCGGTGGATGGCCTCTTCGACGAGATCTACGGCGAAGCCCGGTGGTACTTCCGCGAGGGCATCCGCGAGGCCATCCTCGAAGCGCCCTCGAGCCCGGAGGACCTCTGCCGCCGCATCGCGCTGTCCCGCCATCTGGTGGAGTTGCTGGGCCGGGGCAGCCATTCGCGCATCAGCATCCAGCGGGCCGTGAGCCTCTTCGCGCAGTTGGACGAGAGCGAATATCAGTACGTCACCTACTGGTGCAAGCGCCATGCGCCCCACCTGCTGCGGGTGGTGAAGTACTTCTACGATCGGCAGCGGCGGCAGGCGGGTTCGCCCTCCGGCGGCCTGGGTCGGGAATCCCAAGGGCAATGGGCCTCGCTGGAGGAGCGCGTCTTCCTGGCCACGCAATCCACCGCCTCAGATCAGCTGGCGCAGTTGCTGCGGGATCCCGATCCCCAGGTCTTCCGCCTCACCTTGGAGAACCCGGCCCTCACGCCCCGCCTGCTGCACGCGGCCATTCCCGTGTTGGAACGGGAGCGCATCGATCTCTTGGCCACGCACCACGCCTGGGGCCGCGATCCCGAAGTCCGTGAATCCCTGCTGCACAATCCCCTGCTGGGCGAGAACCAAGCCCTGGGCATCCTCGACGAACTCAACGGCATCAAGGCCCTGGTGGAAGTGGTGAAGGATCCCCGGGTGCCCCACCTGGAGGTGAAGCGCCGGGCCCTGGAGCGGCTGCGCGAGCTGTACCAGGAGATCCCTTCCGAGGAGCGGCTCACGGCCCTGCGATCCTACGGCGCGGAGCTCATGCGGCACCTGCCCCAGGAGGTGCTCCAGGATGAAGCCTCCCTGCGGCTGCTCGTGGCGGACCGCCAGCTGGATCCCAGCCTCCTGTTGCGCCTGGCCCGGAACAAACTCACCCCCCGCGGGATCCTGGAGCTCATCGCCGCCCATCCCGTGCTGCTGGCCCACACGGCCATCATGAGCGAGCTGCTCCTGAACCCGAAAACCCCCCGGGAATCGAGCCTCCGCCTCTGGGGCCTCATGTCCGAAGCCGAGCAACAGCAGCTCCTCAAGAGCCCCCACCTCCCCACGACCCTGCGCCACTTGGCATAATCCGAGTACCTAAGCTTCCCTGATCAACCCCCCGTAGCCTGGGTCTCTGGAGTCCACATGCGCCTCATGGCCCCGATCGCTGCCGTCGCACTCCTCGGGGCCGTGGCGTGCAAACCCAAGGCCTCCAAGGCTCCGGCCTGGGTGCAGGGCATTCCCGAGGAGGCGTTGACCTCGGTATCGGGTCAGGCAGGCTTCATCCTCGCGAACAAGGACCTCCAAAGCGCCATCACCAAGAGCCCCCTGGCCGAGCAGATGCTGGACCTCTTCCTCCAAAAGGCCCAGATCAAGGCCCAATCGGAAACGGGGCGCATCACCTTCCACCTGCTGGACCTGCCCCAGGCCAAGGACGGGGTGAAGGGGGTGGAGGCCATGAGCGGCGCCTTCCTCATCCACCTTTCGGGGTTCAAAAATCCCCAGGCCCTCCAGGCCGCGGTGACGGAATCCTTCCCCGCCGAAGGCTTCCTCCGGGTGCGGGGCGAGGATTGGCCCCAGTTCGTGATCATGGATCTCCAGCAGGGCGGCAAGCAGCTCCACCTCCGCGTGGCCACCGATCCCCAGGGCAACCTCTGGCTCGGGGATCTCTCCGCCCTGGCGCGGTTGGGCCCCAAGAGCCTGGCGGACCGGCCCGGCGTGGCGGCCGCGGCCCAATGGCTCACCCCGGACCTGAAGCTCCAGGGCTCCATCCGGCCCGATCCCATCCTCGGCGGCTTGAAGCAGCAGCTGCCGTCCGAATGGGCGCGGGAACTCCCCGAAGGCGTGGACACCATCCTCTGGGGGGCCGGTCCCCAGGGGGACGGCAGCCTCTGGACCTTCGAGGTCGTGCTTGGCGGGGAACCGAAGGCCATCAGCCAGGTCACCCCCTGGCTGCAACGCCTGGGCGCGGCCCTGGACGCGGTTCGGCCCCAGGGCCAGACCCCGGTCCAGATCCTTCAGGAAGGCCGCCGGGCGGGACTGAAGGCCACCCTCGACCCCACCCACCTGGAAACAGCACTGGGTAAACTTGGCCTACCTCAATTGAAGCTCACCCCCCCCGTCGCGGCCAAACCGGCGCCGAAGGCCTGATGGTTGACGTGGCCGTGGCCGGGGAGGAGACCCCGGAATTCTGGATGAGCCGCTTGAAAGCGGGTCACGAGGAGGCGCTGGCCCACCTCATGACCCGCTTCGAGCGGCCCGTCTTCGCCTTCATCCACCGCCGGTTGGCGGGGGAAACGGGCGTTGTCCAGGAATTGGTCCAGGAGGTGTTCCTCAAGTGCCTCAAGCACAAGGACCGCTTCGAGGAGGGCCGTCCCGTCGCCGCCTGGCTTTTTACATTGGCGGCTAATGCGGCGACCGACCACCTGCGTAGAAGAGGACGGGAGGTACCCCCTCCCGAGTCCTTTGACGCACCCGATCCCCAGGCGCCCTCCCCGTGGGAGGCCCTGGACCAGGGCCGAAGGCTGAAGGATCTCCGGGAAGCCCTGGAGAGCCTGACCCCCCGTCAGCGCGCCATGGTCCAGGCCTATTACGTGCACGAGAAGCCCGTAAAGGAAATCGCCCAGGACCTCGGCTGCGCCGAGGGCACCGTGAAAGCCACCTTGTTCCAAAGCCTTTCCAAACTCCGCAAAACCATGGGTAACCAGCCATGACCCCCCAAGAACTGAAGAACCTGTCCGATGAAGAGGCCTTCGACCTGCTCTACCGGCCCGAAGACTGGCCCGAGGACCCCGAGACCCAGGCCGAGCTGGCCCGGATGCTGGAGCTGCACCTGGCCCTGGAAGCCCACGGCCCCTCCCTGCGAGAGAATGTCCGCCCCCTCAGCCGCTGGAACAGCACCTGGCTGGCCGCCGCCGCGGCCCTGCTCGTGGGCATCGTCCCCGCCAGCTACGCCGTGATCCAGTACGGCCGCGAGGTCGAGGCCCGCAAGGATCTCGGCCGCATCGACCAGGTGGCCCGGGCCCGTGCCCAGGAACGCGCTTGGGCTTCCTTCTTCACCCAGAGCAGCACCCTCGTCCAGGAATTCGCCAAAAACCCCAAGCTCTGCACCGCCGACAAGCTGGAGGATCGCTCCGCCGAGCGGGAGGAGGCCCAGGCGTTGCTCGAGGCCAGCCGCCAGCTGCAGGCCCAAGGGGCCCGCGTGCCCGAGGCCGAGCGCACGCGCCAGGATCTGCACCAGTGGCTGCAGGAGATCGCGCTGGAACAGGGCTGCCTGGATCCCAAGCGCGCCAACGAGCTGCGCCAGTGGGCCTCGGCCAAGGATCTCTCGGATAACGCCCTGCGCATGGAACGCCGGCTGAAGGGTGAACAACCGTGATCCTTCTCCTGCCCATGGTCTTTGCGGTGCCCGCCCTCACGGAGGCGCCCGCCCAGGACGCCCGATATCAAGAGGCCCGCAGCCTCCGCATGGCCGGCCGCTTCTATGAAGCGGCCGCCCTGTACCGCCGCTTCATCCAAGAGAACCCCCGCTCGGGGCGCCTGCCGGAGGCCCGCTTCTGGCTGGCGTCCACCCTCGAACAGGACCAGCGATGGGATGAGGCCGCCGCGGCCTACGGCGAGTTCCTGCGGCTCCACCCCGACCAGCGCCTGCTGGGCAAGGAAGCCCGCCTCAACCGCATCCGCTGCTGGGGCATCCGCCAGGGTCAGAATCCGGAAGCGACGCCGGGCCTCGTGGCGGCCCTGGGGGATGAGGCGCAGGAAGTGCGCATCGTCAGTGCCCTCCAGTTGGCCAAGGCCCGGGATGCCCGCGCCGTGCCGGCCCTCCAGCAGGGCCTCGCCCAGCCCAAGCAGGCCGATGCCTGCCGCCTGGCCCTCGAATCCATGGGTGTGGAACCCAAGGCGCCCCCCCAGGCGCCCGCCCGCTTCCTCGTGATCCGGATCCAGGAGAAGGGCAAATCCGATCCCGTGGTGATCCGCGTGGCCGCGGGCCTCGCCCGGGCCGTGGGCGGTTACCTCTCCGATGAGCAGCTCATCCAGGCCAAGAAGAAGGGCGTGGATCTGGATGGCCTCATGGATCAGATCGTGAGCGCCCCCAAGGGCACCGTCCTCTTCAGCGTGGAAGACAAGGCCTCCACGATCAGCGTGACGGTGGAGTAAGCGGCGCCGTTGGGATGGGGAGCCCGGGGCCGGGTAACCTGATACCTGCCCATGATCCAGATCCGACGCTTTTTCAACGACCACCTGCGCAGCCACCTGCCCCTCATCGCCGGGGCCACGGTGCTGCTGTTGTTGGCGGGGCTCTGCCAGGGCGCCCTCATCGCCTGCCTCAAGTTCGTCTTCGACGATGGCAAGGCCCGGGCCCTGCACATCCCCCAGGCCGGCCTCTTCGGGCAGTTGGAGCATCTGCGGGAGTGGGCCATGGCCCACATGCCGGACATCCGGACCGCCCGCTTCCTGGTGCCGGGGCTCCTGGTGCTGCTCTTCGCCTTGAAGGGCCTCTTCACCTACCTGGGCACGCTCATGATGGTGCGCAGCGGCATCCGCGCCACGCAGGCCCTGCGGGAGCGCCTCTTCGCCCGGCTCCTGGATCAGGAGCTCTCCTTCTTCCAGAAACATCCCGTGGGTGAACTCCTCACCCGCTGCATCACCGACGTGGGCGCCGTGCAGGGCATCGCCAGCAACCAACTTGCGGAGGCCGTGCGTGAGGTCTGCGTGGCCCTCACCATGCTGGCCACGGTGCTCTACATGGATTGGAAGCTGAGCCTCACGATCTTCCTGGCGGGCCCCCTGGTGGTGCTGCCGGTGAAGAAGCTCAGTCAGCGCATCCGGAAGGTGAATCACCGGAACCAGGAAGCCTCGGGCCGCCTCCTGCAGCGCCTCAAGGAAGTCTTCAGCAACATCCGCGTGGTGCAGGGCTTCGCGCGGGAGGCGTACGAGGTCACCCGCTTCGAGGGGCAGAACGAGGAACTCTACGCCTTGGGCATGAAGAGCGCCCGGGCCTCGGCCCTCTCCACGCCGATCATGGAGCTGGTGGGCGGCTTCCTGCTCGCCTTCCTGGCCGCCTACGCCGCGGGCCGGTTCAAGGAGGGCAGCCTCACCACGGAGAACTTCCTCACCTACATCCTGGCGGTCTACGCGCTCTACGACCCCTTGCGCCGTCTCACCAAGTTGAACAACGAGATCCAGGTGGCGAGCGCCAGCCTCGACCGCGTCTACAGCATGCTGGACCGCGAGCCCAGCCTTCTGCCGCCTGCCGATCCCAAGCCCGTGCCCCAGATTCCCCAGGTGCTCCGCTTCGAAGGCGTGCACTTCGCCTACGACCCCAAGCATCCCGTGCTGCGGGGCGTGGATCTGGAAGTGCGCCGGGGCGAGACCGTGGCCCTCGTGGGCGGCAGCGGCGGCGGCAAGACCACCTTCGTGAACCTCGTGCCCCGGTTCTTCGATCCCACGCAAGGTCGCCTCACCCTCGATGGGGTGGACCTCCGCGACTTCGATCCCCGGGAGCTGCGTCGCCGCATCGGCATCGTCACCCAGGAGACGCTGCTCTTCATGGATACGGTGCACGACAACATCGCCTACGGCGCGCCGGCCACCCGCGAGGCCGTCATCGAGGCCGCGAAGAAGGCCCACGCTCACGATTTCATCGAGAAGCTGCCCAAGGGCTACGACACGCCGCTGGCAGAGACGGGCAGCAGCCTCAGCGGTGGCCAGCGCCAGCGCCTCGCCATCGCCCGCGCCCTGCTGCAGGATCCCCCGATCCTCATCCTCGATGAGGCCACCAGCGCCCTGGACACCGAGAGCGAGCGCGCCGTGCAGGCGGCCCTGGAAACCCTCATGCAGGATCGCACCACCCTCGTCATCGCCCACCGCCTCAGCACCATTCAGCGCGCCACCCGGATCTGCGCCATGAAACACGGCCAGATCGTGGAATCCGGCGTCCACGGCGAATTGCTCGAGCAGAACGGCGAATACGCCCGGCTCCATAAGATGCAGTTCGCGAACGCATGATCTCGCAACTCCGCCCAGCCTTGATGCCGCTCTTCGCATGCATGGCCCTGGCCCCGATGGGCGCAGCCCAGACCCCGGTTCAAGGGTCGCTCGTGGAGCGAGATATCGAGGCCCACTTCACCAAGGTCCCCTCACGCCTCCAACGCGCGAATGGGTTCAAGCGGTTCGGTGCAACCCTAACGCAGGTGCAACCCTCCCCTGAAACCCTTGAGATGGAACGACGGTTGGTCGAAGCCTGGGAGAAGGAACCCCTTGGGAAGTCCGTGGGGCAAAGCGTACTGGTGCTGGCCCACGAGGTTGCGCCCCACGCGCCTCAGCTCGCGGCCAGGGTGCTTCGGCGTGTGGCCACCCGGCCCTTTGACCCTGTGCTCGCCGGGCTCCTTCGGGTGACCGTGCTCGCCGCAGGCCCCGAGGGTGAGGCCGTGGCCGTGGATTGGTTGTTGGAGGGGAGAGATGGATGGCCGTCCTTCTCCGCAAGTCTCCTCAATGCCCACGCAAGGGAACTCCAAACCGGGGATGTGCTCTGGCGGCGCCTTCGGGAGGCCGCGCCTGGGGGCGTGAAGGCCGAATGGTTCCGACCTTTGGCATCCATCGGACACGTCCCGGCCCAGGCAGAAGTGTTGAGGCAAATTCACCAGGCCCTACGGGACGAGATCCAACAGGAGGCGATCTGGACCTTCGCGGAGCTCTGCGGGTTCGAAGGGATCGGACCCCTGGCCTCCGTGCAACCTCTCGGCCCTAAGTCCCAAAAGGAGCTCACGGAGTCCCTGGCATGGCTCCGGCGGGAGACGAGCACCGCCAACCCCCACGGGTTGGAAATGTCGAGTGACCCAGATTTCGCCGCACGGTTCGAAGACCTTCCAACCCCTTCCATGCAATGGCTTCGAACCCGAAAATTGTTGGGCACCGAGGCGCTTACACGACCGTCAAAACTGAGTTCGAAGGACACCCATGATCTGCTGGCGCAGCTCATTGAATCCCAGGCATTCGGGCTGGAGGCATGTAAGGGAATCCTATTCAACTCGCTGGGGCCCGAACATGAGGGATCTCTTTTGAAGCTCGCCACCGTAAATTGGTGGTCCCCCGATGGTCAGAGCCAGGGCCGGGGAATGACCCTCGGGATCCTTCTGCGAAAGGTCCGCTACAAAAGAGGCGAGGCCAAAACGCCATGAAGCGCTCGGACTTCCACTTCGAGCTCCCCCCGGAGCTCATCGCACAGGCCCCCGCCGCCACGCGGGATGGGGCGCGGCTGTTGGTGGTGGACGCGGCCACGGGCATGTTCACGCACCGCATGATCCGGGACCTGCCCGAGCTGGTGCCTGCGGGAACCCTGTGCGTGCCCAACGACGTGCGGGTGCGGCACGCCCGCCTCTTCCTGCGGCGCGGCGGCGGCGGCAAGGGTGAGGCCCTGCTGCTGAAGGCCCTGGGCGGGGGCCGCTTCGAGTCCATGGTGCGCCCCGGGGCCCGGATGAAGCCGGGCTCCGAGGCCACGGTGGTGGACCCCGAGACGGGCGCGGAGCTCGCGCGCCTGGAGATCCTCGCCACCCTGCCCGAAGGGCTGCGGGAGGTCCGGGTCACCAGCGACCATCCCCTGGATTGGGATGAGATCGACCGCATCGGCCGCCTTCCGCTGCCGCCCTACATCGATCACGTGGCCGGTGGCGACGATGAGACCCGCTACCAGACGGTGTTCGCCGCGGACCAGGGCGAGGCCGTGGCGGCCCCCACGGCGGGCTTGCACTTCACCCCGGAGCTCATCGCGGCCCTGGAGGACAAGGGGTGCGCATGGCGCCCGGTGCGCCTCCACGTGGGCCTGGGCACCTTCCGACCCATGGAGGCGGAGCACCTCGCGGACCACGTCATGCACGAGGAGCGTTTCGAGATTCCGGCGGCGACGCTGGCGGAATTGGACGCGGTGATGACGCGGCGCCAGCGTCCCCTGTTGGCCATCGGCACCACCGCCCTGCGCACGCTGGAAGGCGCCTGGGATGGCGCGCGCTTCGCCACGGAAGGCGCCACCCGCCTCTTCATCACGCCGGGCTACGGCCTGCGCACGGCGGATCACCTGCTCACGAATTTCCACCTGCCGGAGAGCACCCTCTTCGTCCTCGTCAGTGCATTGATGGGCCTGGACGTCGCCCAGGCCGCCTATGCCGAGGCCATCCGCGAGCGCTACCGCTTCTTCAGCTACGGCGACGCCATGCTGATCCTGAACGCCCGGCGTTGAAGCGGCCGAAGGCCGGAGACCGGAAATGGAAGCGGCCCCCGGGCCGCACCTCAACCCACGTGGGTTGAGGTGCGGCATTTAGAGCCTCCAGCCTGACCTACAGGTAATCCACGAACTGGTGGATCACCGGGATGCGGTGACGCTTGCCCTTGGTTGCCTGGAGGATGGAGGCCACGCTCATGGCGAGGCACCAGAGCAGCCAAAGGGGCAGGAAGATGCGGAGGGAGAGGAAGCCCACCAAGGGGAAGAGGCCGAGGATGAGGCAGAGGAGCGTGACCACGCACTCGGTGAAGGCGAGGATCACCCCCTGCCGCGCGTGCCAGAGCAGCTCCTCATCCTCCCGGGCCCGCAGGTAGGGCAGGAAGGCCCAGGGCCCGGCGTAGCAGAGGACCAGGTCCCGAAGGCGCTCGCCTTGATAGAGCGGAGTTGGGGCATCCAGGGACACGGGGAACCTCGTCTGGTTAATCCTAGCCGACCCGATCCGTTCCCTGGGCGAGGGGCCAACCGTTCGGCCAGGGGAGCCGACCGCTGGGCCAGGGGGCCGATCCTCCCCCTATCCGTCCCTGCCTCTTGATCCGATAGACCCTAATCTGTGACCCCGATCCCAAGATGCCCAAGCCCATGACCCTTCCCTCACTGCAGGCCCCTCTGAGCGGGGCGGAATCTACGTGGAGGGGAGGAAAGGGTGCGCTGCTGGCCCTCCTGGCCCTCGGCCTGGGGTGCGGAGGCGGCGGTTCTTCCAGCACGCCTGCGGGCACCACCCCGGTGGTGCCCGTGGCCACGTGTCCCATCGCGGCCGTGCCGACCACACCGAGCTGGTCCACCCACATCTACCCCTTCATCCAGCAGAGTTGCGGAGTCAGTTCCACCTCCTGCCACGACAATCCCGGCACCCGGGTGAACTTTCACCAGAGCGCCAATAGCTTGTACACGGCCCTGGTGAACGTCCCCACGATCTCGGGTCCTTCGGGATGGGTGTACATCAAGCCCTCGGATGATCTCACCGCCCCGAACCGCCGTTCCTGGATCTACGAGAAGGTGGATCCGCTGGTGGCGGGCTCCCCGGGCGGGGGCATCGGAACGACGATGCCCGCAGGCACCACCCTCTGCCGCCCCACCATCGACACGCTCAAGGCCTGGATCATCGCCGGCGCCCCCAACAACTGATCTGAGTCCTGAACCCCAGGGAGCCGCCATGGCCGACCTCTCGCCCATCTCTACGTGGACCGCCGCCGACGTCATGCACTTCGCCCGCCGGGCGGGGTTCGGTGTCACCCCCGAACGGGCGGCGGAGCTCGCGGTCCTGCCTCCCGGCGCCACCATCGACGGATGGATCGACGGCACCATCTCCGCCAACGTCGCCGCCGCGGGCGATGGGGCGCTCTTCAACGCCGTGCTGGCGAACCGCGCCGACGTGATGACGGAGGGGGCGGTCAACGCCAACACCTCCGACGCGGGCGCCGTGAACGTCGCCAAGGTCCCGGGCCCCCATGCCTTCTTGGTGAGCGGAGCCAATGCCTGGCGCAACAACCTCACGACGGGCCAGTCCTACTGGGCCTTCCGCATGCAGTTCAACCCCTACTCCTTCCAGGAGCGGTTGGCCCTCTTCTGGCACAACCTCTTCGCCACCGGCTGGCACAAGGTCGACAACATCGCCCTCATGCTCAATCAGATCGACCTGCTGCGGACCCAGGGCCAGGGCGCCTTCGGGGATCTCATGGTGGCCATGAGCAAGGATCCGGCCATGAGCCTATGGCTGGATTCCGTCTCCAACAACGCGGCGTATACCAACACCCCGAATGAGAACTACGCCCGTGAGGTGATGGAGCTCTACTCCCTGGGCGTCGACAACGGGTACAACCAAGCCGACATCACGCAATTGGCCCGGGCCCTCAGCGGCTGGAGCTTCACGATCCCCACCTCGGCCAAGGTGGTGAACCCCTCCAGCCCGAGCCAGTGGAAGGCCTCCACGGCCACGTTCACCGTGTACCAGGGGCAGAGCATCGCCGGCAACCTGCTGTGGTGGGGGGGAACCCCTGGCAACGGGAAGGTGTACTACATGCACCCCGACGGCACCCACGGCGGCGAGACGACGACCATCACCTTCCTGGGGAACTCCTTCAACATCACCACCACGGCGGGAGGTCAGGCTCCGGGTGAGAACGCCCTCCGTTCCATCCTCACCTCCCGGGCCGCCAACTGCGCCGATTTCCTGGCCAAGCGGATGCTCACGCATTTCGTGACCGCCACCTACGCCCCCGCGGACGCCACGGACCTCTCGAACCTCATCCGGACCAACGCCTTCGATCTGAAGGCCACCTTCAAGACGCTGCTGAAGTCGAAGTACTTCTTCGATCCCGCCAACCAGATGTGCCTCGTGGAAGGGCCGATCTCCTGGACCGTGCGCGCGGCGCGCATGCTGGGCCAGAGCCTGGCGGCGGGCGATGCCGCCACGCCCAAGGGCTTCCCCGCCTGGCGGATGATCGTCTCCCCCTACTTCGATCAGCTGGGCATGAAGTTGCTGGATCCCAGCGGCCCCAACGGATGGAAGGAACACACCAACTGGCTGAACAGCAACACGATCCGCTACCGCACCCGCATGGCCGCGGCGCTGAGCCTCGCCGAGACCGGCAGCAGCTCCTACAACAACGGGGATGGCACCTATCCATCGGAAACCTTCACCTTGTTCCCCTCCAGCGTGGACAGTTGGTTCCCGGTGGCACCCGCTTCGGGATTGGACGTCTACAACCGCCTCGTGAACCTGATCCAGCCGGGCCCCATCCCGACGACGGTCCGCGATAGCTGGATCGCCGCGCTGTGGCCGAGCTTCGCTTGGGACGCCACCAACAAGGACAAGGCCCGCGAGCTGGCCTTCCTCATCCTTTGCTGCCCCGCCGGCCAGCTGTACTAGGAGCTTCCGATGGTCACCCGACGCGAATTCCTCCAAGCTTCCGCCGCCGCGGGCACCGCCCTCGCGGGCCTCACCGCCTGCACGGGGGGAGGTGACAAGGGCAAGGGCACCGCCCAGGAGCCCCCCATCCCCGTGCCCTCCGCGCCCATCCTCGTGGTCGTGAACATCGATGGCGGGTACGACTGGCTCAACGTGATGCCGCCCACCGCGGGTGCGAACCGATCGCCCTACGAGGCCCTGCGCCCCACGCTTCGCATCGATGCCGCCGCCACGACGGATCTGGGCAGCGGTGTGGGCCTCAACACGGACCTCAGCGGGCTCGCGGAACTAAGCAGCCTCGGCCGCATCGCCTGGATCCCGGGCATCGGCATGTCCAACTTCAGCCTCTCCCACTTCACCGCCGGCGACCTCTGGAGCCAGGGGGCCAACATCCCCGGCGGCAATGGGTGGCTGGGCCGCTTCGCCGACACGGCCTTCGCGCCAGCGGGGGATGTGCTCCGAGGCATCACGGTGACCTCGGATCTGCCCCTCATGCTCCGGGGCGCCACCCGCGGCTTCGTCTCCATCAGCAACAGCAGCGGCTACGTTTTCCCGGCCTACCTCCGGGGCGGCAAGGTGGCCTCGTCCACCGCGCATCCGGCCTACAGCACCACCCTGTTGGAGGACGGTTGGGGCACGAGCCTCACCACCGCGTCCCCCACGGGGCCCTCCCAGGGCGGGTATGAAGCGGCCATGGCCATGGGGAAGGCCTTCTACGACGCCCAGAACGATCCGGCCTTCGGCGCCAACAACCAGCTGCCCACCCGCACCCCCACCGTGGCCTACCCCGGGGACGCGGCCTATCCCATCACGCGGTTGGATGGCGGCCGCCTGAGCTCCTCCCTCAGCAGCCAGCTCAAGCTCATCGCGCAGATGATCGCCTCCGGCCTTCCGGGGCAGATCTACTACGCCCGCCTCGGCGGCTGGGATACCCACAGCAACCAGGCCACGGATCATCCCAACCTCCAGCGCGCCCTGGGCGGCGCCCTGCGCGCCTTCTATGACGACCTCAAGAGCATCACCACCGCCTCGGGCAACGCCCAGGATCGGGTGATGATCATCGGCTACAGCGAGTTCGGCCGCCGCGCGAAGGAGAACGATGGCGGCACCGATCACGGCACGGCGGGCCTCGCCTTCGCCATGGGCCGCGCGGTGAGGGGAGGGCTCTATGGCGCCTATCCGAACCTGGCCGACCTCGATACCAACGGCAATATGAAGTACAGCGCCGCCGCGGATTTCCGCTCCCTCTACGCCACGGTGCTGGATCGTTGGCTGGGTCAGGCGACGGCCACCACCAACAGCCTGCTGGGGGCCTCCTATCCCCGCTTTGGCTTCCTATAGGGCCTTGAGGGCGTTCCGCAGCAGCAGCAGCCCCATGGCTCCCAGCAGCACGGCGAAGGCTTTGCGCAGCCGAGGGCCCTGGGTGGCTGTGGCCCAGCGGGCGCCCAGCATGGCGGCCGCCGCAAAGCCCAAGGCCACGCCGCCCAGGGCCACCCAGGGCAACCCATGGGGATGGGCCTTGGCGTAGATCCACACGCCGGGCAGGCCGATGGGCGGCAGCATGAGGGCGAGGCTCGTGACTTGCGCGCGGTGCTGGGCATAGCCCAGGCGCCATGTGAGCAGGGGGATGATGACTACCCCGCCGCCGATGCCCAGGAGGCCCGAGGCCAGGCCGCCGATGGCGCCGATGAGGAGGCCATCCGCGAGGGTCCCTTCTCGGGCCTCATGCTCCACCCCCGCGTGCCGCTGGGATCCGATGCGGTAGGCCATGGTGAAGAGGAAGGCGACGAAGACGAGGCGCAGCGCCAGCAGCGGGATCGCGTTGGCGGCCAGGGCGCCGAGGGTCACCCCCACCAGGAAGCCCGGGAGCATGGTGAGCACGAGGCGGCGATCCACCTTCACCCCCTGCCGGTGGTAATGCCACACGGCCGGCAGTCCATTGGGCAGGAGCATGGCCGCGAGGGCCATGCCCTGGGCGCCCGCTTGATCCAGGCCCAGGAGCACGCCCAGGAGCGGGACGAGGACGATGCCGCCGCCGATGCCGAAGGCGCCGCTGAGCAAGCCGCCCGCCGCGCCGCAGAGGATACCGCCGAGGAGGGGATGCATCAGCGGCTCAAGGGGAATTCGGGGTGCTTGCGATCGAAGGTGAAGCCCGCGCGTTCACCCAGGCCCTCCAGGGTCACGAGGTTCTGCTGTCGGCTGCTCACCTCGAACATCACGGTGTGGCGCAGGGTCAGGCGGCCGGGGTTCGGGGCCACGGCTTCCAACACGAGGGTGAGGTCCTTGGGATCCAGGTCCTGGGATACCACTTTGAAGGGGATCACCGTGGCGCCGTCTTGCAGTTCCAGGCACCCCTGGAAGTAGCGTTCGAGGTCCGTGGCGGCGTAGGTCTCCCCATCCTTCAGGGAGATGCGGTGGCGGAGGAAGGCTTCCAGGGCGGGGTGGAAGTGATGCAGGGAGAGGCGCAGCTTCATGCGCAGGCCGCCCTCCACCACGGTGAGCGTGGCCTGGGTGACGGGGTACTGGTGGGCCGCCAGCGGTGCGAGGGCGAGCAGGGCGGGCAGGGCGATGCGGGTCATGGCAGGCGCTCCGAGAAGAAATCGAGGATCCAGGCGGAGGCGTCCACATCCGGCGCGGGCTCGTCCGCGTCGGGTCCGTACTTGCGGCCGCCGGGCCAGGCGTGGCCCTGGGCGAGGGTCCAGAGGTGCACCTCGTCGCCGTAGCGATCCCAGGTGTGCGTGCCCTGGAGGCGGCGCCGGGGCTTGGGATCCAGGCCCATGGCCAGGGCGAGGCGGTGGGCGCTTTCCGGGGCGGGATCGCACTGGATCTTGCGGCCCTGGGTGCCCACGCCACCGGCGTAGGGGATGTGCTGATCCTCGAGGCCGTGGAAGATGGCCACGGGTTGCCGGCGAACCCGCGCGGGGATGGGGCCATTGGGCGCGCCGGAGAGCAACGCGTAGCCCGCGTAGGGCGCGTCCCCTTCCAGCAGCAGGCGCCACCCCATGCGGGCGCCATTGCTGAAGCCCGCCAGGAAGGTGGGGCTGGGGGGCAGGTTCAGAAGGTCGGGCAGGGCCTTGAGGAAGCCCACGTCATCCACCTGGTTGAAGGCGGGGTGACCCAGGCCGGGCCCCACGTTCCAGGCGGCGCCGGTGGCGGGGTCCTCCTGCCCGTGGGCGCCCAAGGCCGCGGGCAGGGCCAGCGCCCAGCCCCGCTCCAGGGCCGCGTGGGGAAGGTTGCTGAAGCGGGCCATGAGGCGGGGCGTGCCGCCGGTGCCGTGAAGGCCCACCAGCAGGGGGAAGGGGCCGCCCCCCTCCGGCTGCCAGAGCAGGCAGCGGCGGGTGCGGCCCTCCCAGGGCAGATCCAGCAGCTCGGGGTGGTGGATGCTACTTCTCCTTCGGGTCGGCCGCCTTGGCCTCCGCCTCCAGTTTGCGCTGTTGCATGGGATTCGGCATCCGCATCTCGGGGGCCTTGAAGAGCTTCAGGGGCTGCACCGTGGGCAGCTTCCGGGGGAAGGCATCGTTGCTGTGGTCGATGTCGGGGATCTCGTGGAAGGGATCCAGCTCCACGGCGGCCAGGGCTTTGTCGCGCACGAGCAGCTTGGAGAAGCGCTCCTCGTTGCTCATCCAGCTCTCCACGGGGAGGCGCACCACCTCGGTGCTGCCGTCCTGGAAGGTGAGTTTGAGGAGGATGGGCATGGGGAACTTGCCCACGTTCTTCACGGTGACGCGGTGGAGGAACTTGCCGGCCTTGACGAGCTCCTTCTCCTCGGGCTTGAGGTCGGCCTGGGTGGCTTCCCAGCGCTTCAGGTCGGCGGGACTGACGGCGTAGCGATCCCAGCTGCCATCCGAGTACATGTCCTGGATGCCCCGGGCCTTCTCCTCGCCGGGGAGGGCGCGCTCAGCCTCCTTCATGCGGGTGAGGTTCTGATCGGCGGCGTGGGCGGCGGCCTTGGCCCGGGCCTTGGCGTCGGCGGGGTTGCCATCGGTGTACTGGAAGGTCTCCACCTTCTCCAGCTCCAGGTCGGGGGCCGCGGTGGTGAAGAACCAGCCGCGCCAGAACCAGTCGAGGTCCATGCCCGAGGCGTCGTTCAGGGTGCGGAAGAGGTCCGCGGGCTGGGGGCGCTTGAACTTCCAGCGCCGCGCGTACTCCTTGAAGGAGAAGTCGAAGAGCTCGCGGCCCATGATCGTCTCGCGCAGCAGGTTCAGGCCCGCGGCGGGCTTCTGGTAGGCGTTGAAGCCGAAATCCCGCACCGCGTCGCTCTGGGTCATGATCGGCGTGGCGTTGGGGAAGCGGAGGTAATCCGTGATGTTCTCGCTCTGGTTGGTGGACCCGGGGAAGTTGGGATCCCACTCCCGCTCAGCGAGACCCTGTAGGAAGGTGTTGAGGCCCTCGTCCATCCAGCTCCACTGGCGCTCATCGCTGTTCACGATCATGGGGAAGAAGTTGTGCCCCACCTCGTGGATGATGACGCCGACGGTGCCGAGCTTGGTGCGTTCGCTGTAGGTGCCATCCTTCTCGGGCCGGGGGCCGTTGAAGCAGATCATGGGGTACTCCATGCCCCCGCCGCCGCCCAGGCCCAGGGCACTGATGGCCACGGGGTAGGGGTAGTCGAAGGTGTAGCGGCCGTAGACCTTCAAGGTGTGCGCCACGGCGGCCGTGGAGTACTTGTCCCAGAGGGGCATGCCCTCCTTCGTGTAGCCGCTCATGGCCAGGACGTTGCGGCCGTTGATGTCCACGCCCTCGGCATCCCAGATGAGGCGGTTGGAGCAGGCCAGGGCGAAATCGCGCACGTTGGTGGCCTTGAACTTCCACGTGAGCTTCCCGTCCTTCTTGGGGCGGCTCTCGGGCTTGCCGGCCTCCTCGGGCTTCACGATGAAGGTGGGTTTGCCGGCCTTGCGGGCCTGGGTGATGCGATCGCGCTGAGCCTGGGTGAGCACCTCGGCGGCGTTCTGCAATTCGCCCGTGGCGAGCACCACCTGGTTGGCGGGCACCGTGAACTCCACGTCCCAATCGCCGAACTCGAGCGTGAACTCACCCTGGCCCAGGAACTGCTGGTGCTGCCAGCCCATGTCGTCGGTGTAGGCCACGAGGCGCGGCTGCCACTGGGCGATGTTGTAGAGGCGGGCGCCATCCTCCATCGTTTCGAAGCCGCTGCGTCCCCAGACCTTTCGGTAATCGGTGACGGTGAACTCCCACCCCAGGGTGAACTTGAACACTTGTCCGGCCTTCACCGCCTCGGGCAGATCCACGCGCATCATGGTGTCCACCACCGTGAACTTGAGCTCGCGGCCCTGGGCGTCCTTCACCGCAAGGATCTTGTGGCCTTCGTAGGGTGAATCCGTCATTCCGAAGCGCAGCATCTGGGTGCTGAGGCCCTGCTTGTCGTCGCCGGCCATCTTGGCGAGGTCCGGCGCGCCCCGCTTGAGGGCGCCCACGCTGTCCTTGCGGAAGAGGTTTTGATCCAGCTGCAGCCAGAGGTAGCGCAGGTCGTCGGGGCTGTTGTTGTGGTAGGTGATCTCCTCGACGCCGTGGATCTTCTGGGTGGCATCGTCCAGTTCCGCCTTGATGCGGTAGTCCACCTTCTGCTGCCAGTAACGGTGGCCCGGGGCCCCGCTGGCGGCGCGGTACACGTTGGGCGTGGGCAGGCCCTCCAGCTTCCGGAAGGAGCTCTCGTTGGGCTTGCCGCCGGGGACGGGACCCGTGCCCTGGGGTTGCGCCTGCGGC
Organism: Holophagaceae bacterium; assembly: GCA_035255465.1. GTDB lineage: Bacteria > Acidobacteriota > Holophagae > Holophagales > Holophagaceae > JAFDVN01. The sequence continues at coordinate 13,026 of DATEZP010000003.1, read as the reverse complement.
ATCTGGGCGGTCAACGCGAGGCTGATGAAGCTGAACAAAACCGAACGCATGCGGGCTCCAATGGGCAGAACTTCAAGCTTATCGAGGGTTTGCGGGGCCTTGCCCCCGGCGATTACCGGCTGGCCCCCACCGGAGCGCGTGTCCAAGCCTGGGAGGGATGCGATAGTGGAAGGATGCAGGCCACGCTCAATGAAGATCTGATCCTGGACAGTCGTCGCGCCCTTTGGATGCCACGCTACGGCACCCTCGTGCTGGCCGATTTCTTCCTGGGCCTCGGGGCGGCTCGGCGCAAGCGCGTGGAGATCATGCCCAGCCCCACGCAGTTCGACCTCTGGGAGCGGGTCTTCGGCCTGCTCACGGAGTACAAGCCCACCCAGGTGGTGATCCTCGGCGATCTCAAACCGAACCAGGGCATGGTGGAATCCGACGAGGCCGACGAACTGCGCGCCTCCATCCGCAAGCTCAAGCGCGGCTGCGAACGCCTCGTGCAGGTGGTCAGCCACCCCGAGCGCCTGCGTGGCCCCGCCATGGAAGGCACGGGGCTCGTGCCCGTGGATCAGTACAAGGTGGGCCCCTACAGCCTCATCCACCGCCGCCGCGTCTTCGTCTACCCCCGGCATGAAGATCATCACGGCTTCTGGATCAACGGCGGCGTGCACCCCCTCTTCGCCCTCCCCGCCAAGGCCCCGGATGGCTCCGAGGATTGGATGCGCCTCCCCGCCTTCCTCCACACCGGCTACGCCCTCGTGATGCCCCCCTTCGTCCCCTACGCCCAGGGCCACGAAGTCATGCAGCCCGAGCGCCTCCCCAAACACGCCCGTGCCTGGTCATTGCTCGGGGATCACCTCGCGCCCATCGACCTGCAGGGCCTGCCCCCGACGCCGGAGCACCTGCGGACGATCACGCGGCCCGTGCGGAAAAAGTCCGGAGACGACTGATGGATCTGCAGGCCCGCCTCCGACGCCTCGCCGACCAGGTGCGGGAGCACCGCCACCGTTATTACGTGCTGGATCAGCCCGTGCTCAGCGACGCGGAGTACGACGCGCTGGAACGGGAGCTGCGGGAGCTGGAGGCGGCGCATCCGGAGCTGGCGGATCCCAACAGCCCGACGCGGCGGGTGGGAGCGCCGCCGCTGGAAGCCTTCGCCAAGGCCAAGCACCGGACCCCGATGTTGAGCCTCGACAATGCCTATTCCGAGGAAGAGCTGCGGGAGTGGGAGCAGCGCATGGTCCGGCAGCTGGAGCCGGGCGCGGTGCTCACTTACGCGGCGGAACTGAAGGTGGATGGCCTTTCGCTGAGCCTCCGCTACGAAGGTGGAACCTTGGTGCAGGCGGTGACGCGGGGGGATGGTGAAACCGGGGAGGATGTCACCGAGAACGCCCGCACCATCGCCGACATCCCCGTGCGCATTCCAGATCCCGGCGAAGTGGAAATCCGAGGTGAGGTCTTCCTCTCCCGGCGTCGCTGGGAGGAATTGAACCTCCAGCGTGATGCCGCCGGCGAGGCCCGCTTCGCCAATCCCCGCAACGCGGCCAGCGGCACCATGAAGCTGCTGGACAGCCGCGAGGTGGCCCGACGGGCGCTGAGCTTCCTGCCCTGGCAACGGGTGGGGGCCGAAGATCACGCCGCCGCCATGGAGGGTCTGGAGGCCTGGGGCTTCGGGCGCATGCCCTCCCACGCCACGGGCGATCTGGAGGCCGTGGGGCGCTTCATCGAAGCCCAGGCCGAGGCCCGCCTGAAGCTGCCCTTCGACACCGATGGCGTCGTGCTGAAGGTGAAGGACCTCGCGCTGCAACAACGGCTGGGAGCCACGGACCGCGTACCCCGCTGGGCCATCGCCTTCAAGTTCCCCGCCACCCAGGTGACCACGCGGGTGCTGGGCATCACCTGGCAGGTGGGCCGCACGGGCAAGCTGACGCCGGTGGCGGAGCTGGAGGCCTGCGAAGTGGCCGGTTCCACCGTGCGTCGCGCCACGCTGCACAACGCCGACGAGCTGGGCCGCTTGAACCTGCGGGTGGGCCAGCGGGTCTTCGTGGAGAAGGGCGGCGAGGTGATCCCGAAGGTCGTGGCCGTGGTGCCCGGGGAGCCCGAAGACTTGCCCCGGCCGGAGATTCCCACCGCCTGCCCCGTGTGCGGCGGCGCCGTGGGCAAGGACGATGATGCCGAGGTGGCCATTCGTTGCCTCAACCCGGAATGCCCCGCGAAGCTGGAGGCGCGCCTCCAACACTTCGCCTCTCGCGTGGCCCTCGACATCGAAGGGCTCGGGGAGGCCCTGGTGGTGCAGCTCCAAGCCAGTGGCCGCTTTCAGCAGCCCTGGGACGTCTTCACGCTGCTGGAGGATCCCCGGCAGGGCCTGGCCTACCTCGCGGGCCTGGAACGCATGGGCGAGAAGAGCGCCCAGAACGTGCTCGCCGCCCTGGAGGCCGCCCGCGTGAAACCTCTGTGGCGCTGGATCCATGCCTTCGGCATCCCCTTCGTGGGCTCCCGCACGGCGGAGCTTTTGGCGGAAGCGGCGCCCAGCCTGGAGCAGCTCTGGGCCCTGCCCGAGGAGAAGTTGCAGGCCGTGGAGGAGGTGGGTCCGAAAGTCTCGGCCTCCATCCGCGCCTTCGTGGCCCTCCATCCAGAATTGCCCCAGCGCCTTTCGGAGCTGGGCATCCACCCCGAGGCGCCCAAGCCCCGGGATCTGGGCGGGCTCCCCCTGTCCGGTGAGGTCGCCGTCGTCACCGGCACCCTGCCCACCCTGGGCCGAGAGGAGGCCGAGGCCCTGCTCAAGGAGCTGGGTGCGAAAGTCACGGGCTCCGTCAGCGCCAAGACCACGGTGCTCGTGGCGGGGGAAAAGGCCGGCTCGAAGTTGGACAAGGCGCAGGCGCTGGGGATCCCGGTGCAGGACGAGGCCTGGCTGCTGGGGGTCGCCGGGAAGGGCTAAAACGCCTCATTCCAGCGCTCCTGGCTTGAGTGGGACCCGGAACTGCGGGATTCTTCCAACTGTCGCGCCGGAAGGTCCCCCCCTTTGCTCACCAAACTTGGGAAGTTCGAGATCATCCGCCTCCTGGGCCAGGGAAGCATGGGTGAGGTGTACCTGGGTCGGGATCCGCTCATCGGGCGCGAGGTGGCCATCAAGGTGATCCACGCGGCGAGCACCCTGGGCAAGGATGCCCGGGATCGGTTCGCCCGGGAGGCCCGGGCCGCGGGGGTGCTGAACCACCCGAACATCGTCACCATCCACGAGCTGGGCGAAGATCAGGGCGTGCTCTACCTGGCCATGGAGCACGTGAAGGGCGAGGACCTGGCCTCCCTGCTGCGCGAGGGCAACCTCTCGGCCCGGGAGGTGGTGGAGGTGCTGGCGCAGGTGTGTGATGGCCTGGCCGTGGCCCATCGCCAACACATCCTCCACCGGGATATCAAGCCCTCGAACATCAAGGTGGTGTGGGATGGCACGGTGCTCCAGGCCAAGATCCTGGATTTCGGCGTGGCCAAGCACATCAACAGCGACACCACGGACGAAGGCACGGTCTTCGGAACCGTGAACTACATGGCTCCCGAGTACCTGCAGAGCGGCCGTCCGGATGCCCGCAGCGATCTCTTCGCCGTGGGCGTGGTGCTCTACGAGGCCCTGGCGGGCGCGCCGCCCTTCGATGGCCCCAGCCCCGGCGCCATCATCTACCGACTCCTCCATGAAGCTCCCCAGCAGCTGCCCAAGGAGGTCATGCAGGGCCTCAGCCCCGACCTCCAGAGCGTGCTGAACCGCACCCTCGCCAAGGATCCTGGCAACCGCTTCCAGACGGCCGAGGATCTGGCGAAGGCGTTGCGCGGCACCCTGGATCCCAACTGGCACTTTGATAAGGAACAGGCCACCGTGGCCCTGCAAATGCCCCGCAAGGGCGGCAGCTTGGCCCCCGGGAAGCCCGTGACGCCCCGGACGCCGCCCAAGGGCATCGCGCCCGAACGTTTCCGGCCTTCGGCCCTGGTGGTGCCGCCCCCCGCCGCGCTGCCCGTGCCCCACCCCCCGGCCACGCCGGCGATCTCGGCGCCCCTGGTGCCGCCGCCCCTGTTGCAGCCCGCCAAGCGGGAGGGGATCAAGTCGCCCTCCCATCCCCTCAAGCGGGCCATGCCCACCCAGAAGGAGCCGAGCCTCGAGGTGCAGATGGATCTGCTGCTCGAGACCCGCCGCCAGGTCATGCAGGCCCTGGAGCTGGATCCCCGGAATCCCCGGGCCCATGCGCTCCTGATGGTCACCCTCTACCGCATGCGGCAGGTGGAGCACTTCACCACGGCCATGCGCTCCGCCCAGGCCATGAACGTGCAGGTGCGGGATCTCAAGGCGGTGCCCCGCTTCCGGCAGCTGGTGGACGAGGAGCACCGGGCCTGCCTCCTTCCCTTCGAGCTGCACGCCGAGTTCATGAGCTGGGCCGGGGGCTGATTCAACCTCTGGCCTGGATCTGCCGTCTGAACCCAAAGGCATGAGCATGCGGACCCACATCGGCAAGTTCCAGATCCTGCGTCCCCTGGGGAAGGGGGCCATGGGCGAGGTGTTCCTGGCCGTGGATCCCCTCATCGGGCGGCACGTGGCCATCAAGACCATCCGGGGGGTGGAGGCGGAGGGCGCCGATGCCCGGGGGCGATTCCAGCGGGAGGCCCAGGCCGCGGGGCAGCTGAGCCATCCGAACCTGGTGGGCATCCACGAATTCGGGGAGGACGATGGCCTCCTCTACCTGGCCATGGAGTACGTGGAGGGCGAGGATCTCGAGAAGCTCCTGGCCCGGGGTGGCCTGCTGCCCCAGGAACTGCTGGAAGTGCTGGCCCAGGTCTGTGATGGCCTCGCCTACGCCCACGGCAAGGGCGTGCTCCACCGCGACATCAAGCCCAGCAACATCCGCGTGGTGAAGGAGGGCACGGCCCTCAAAACCAAGGTGATGGATTTCGGCATCGCGCGGCTCCACAACAGCGAGCTCACGGGCACGGGCACCCTGCTCGGCACCTTCGGCTACATGGCGCCGGAGTACGTGCAGACGGGCAAGCCGGATCCCCGCAGCGACCTCTTCGCCGTGGGCGTGATCCTCTACGAGGCCCTGGCGGGGCACCGGCCCTTCGAAGGGGATACCACGGCCACGGTGCTGTACCGCCTGGTGCATGAAGAGCCCGAGCCCCTGGACCTGAGCCGACTCCAAGGAGTGAGTGGCAAATTGGGGCAGGTGCTCGCCGTGGCCCTCGCCAAGGATCCCAGAGCCCGCTACCAGCGGGGCGAGGATCTGGCAAAGGCCCTGCGCGAAGCCAAGGATCCGGATTGGGGTGGACCCGATTACGACCGCACCATGGCTTCGCCCAAACCCAACCTTCCGGCGCCGCCCCCCACGGCGGCCTCCGCGCCTCAGGTCACCCGGCCCATGGTCGCGCCAGCCCCGAAGGGCCGCCACCGGGGCCTGCTGCTGGCGGCGGCCCTGCTGATCGTCTCGTGCGGAGCGGCGGCCGCGTGGTGGTTCAAGCGCCCGAAGGTGGTGCAGACCATCAGCCTCCCCCCGCCGGAACCCCCGATGGCGGGAAGCGCTCCGACCGCGGGGAAGGCCAGGGGCAAGGGGCAACCGCGCCCGGGCCCCGCCCACGCCAAGGTGGAACCTCCACTCTCCGAAGAAGAGGCCAATGCCTGGCTGGATGAGGCGCTGCTCGGGTTGGTGGATACGCCGGAGCAAAGCCTCAAACGGATCGATCGCGTGATCCAGGATCACCCGCTGAATCCCCGGGCCCGGGCGTTGCAACTGGCGGGCCTGTACAACGCCGGCCACTACGATCGGATGGTGCCGGCCTTGGAGGGCGCCAAGGAGGCCGGGGTGATGCCCCGCCAGCTCCTCGCCTTCGCTGCCTTCCAGGAGATCCTGCGCACGGAGAAGCGGGAGCAGCGCCTGCCCCCGGCGGTGAAGGAGATGCTCAGCGCCGAATTCCCGGGTCTGCGCCGGGCGGGCCAGCGTCTGAGCCGGCCCCTGGGGCCCTCGAACTACTGAAGCTCCTGCATCCGCCGGAGCTTGTAGGCCCCACCCTGCTTCGTCCATGTGAAGAGCCAATGCCGGCGGCTGCGCTCGCCGCCTTGGGAGGCCAGGGCTTCCACCTCTTGAAGGACGTTGGCGCCCTCCAGCCGGGCGTCCACACGGAGCAGGGTGATCCCCACCTTGCCCTGGCGCAGGATGCTCAGCAGGGCGAATCGGGCCTGATCCTTCGTGAGCCCCTCCAGGCCCTCGATGCTGCCGGTGAAATCCGAGTGCAGCGATTCCACGGCGGCCCCGGCATCGCCGGCCTCCACGGCGGCTACGGCGGCCGACAGGGCTTTTTTCGCCTGGGCCTCGGGTTTGTCGCTTTGACAAGCCACCAGGAGCAGGAGGGCGGTCGTGACCTGAATTCCCTTCACAAAACTAGGCATTTGGTCCCTCCGGGGCGATCCTAGAAGGATGAACGAACAGAGCCGATTTGACACCCGATGCGTCCATGCCGGTCAGGCCCCCGATCCCCTCAGCGGAGCGGTGATGACCCCGGTCTACTTCACGAGCACCTACCTCCAGGAAGGGCTCGGCCAGCACAAGGGCTACGAGTACGCCCGCACGCGCAACCCCACCCGCGACGCCGTGCAGGGCAACCTCGCGGCGCTGGAGGGCGCCAAGCACGGCATCGCCTTCGCCTCGGGCCTCGCCGCCACCCAGGCCATCCTGGAGCTGCTGGACGGTGGCGACCACCTGGTGCTCGGCAACAACGTCTACGGCGGCACCTACCGCCTCGTGGACAAGATCATGCAGCGCTACGGCCTCACCTACACCCAGGTGGATACGAGCGATCTTGCCGCCCTGAAGGCCGCCCTCCAGCCCAACACCAAGCTCGTGATGCTGGAGACGCCCACCAACCCCATGCTCGGCCTCAGTGACATCAAGGGCGTCCGCGCAGCCCTCGATGCCGCCGGCTTCCAGGGCGTGCTGGCCGTGGACAACACCTTCGCCACCCCCTTCAACCAGCAGCCCCTGAGCCTCGGCGCCGATCTCGTCTTCCACAGCACGACCAAGTATCTGAACGGCCACAGCGACAGCATCGGCGGCGTGGTGGTGACGAGCCGGCAGGATCTCGCGGACAAGCTCTTCTTCATCCAGAACGCCGCGGGTGCCATCCTCAGCCCCATGGACAGCTTCCTGGTCATGCGCGGCACGAAGACCCTGCACCTGCGCATGCAGCGCCACAACGAGAGCGCCCTGCGCATCGCCCGCTGGCTGGAGGGCCGGAAGGACGTTCCCAAGGTGTACTACCCCTTCTTGGAGAGCCACCCCCAGCACGCGTTGGCCAAGGCCCAGATGCGTGGGGGTTCCGGCATCGTGAGCTTCGACACGGGGGATGCCGAGCGCACCCGCCGCATGGCCTCCGCTTTCAAGGTCTTCGCCCTGGCCGAGAGCCTCGGTGGTGTGGAGAGCCTCGTCTGCCACCCCGTGAGCATGACCCACGGCAGCGTGCCCGCCGCCGATCGCGCCAAGCTGGGCCTCACGGACAGCCTCCTGCGCCTCAGCGTGGGCGTGGAGGACGTGGAAGATCTCATCGCGGATCTGGAGCAGGCGCTCAAGGCGTAAAGCGAACCACCAAGACACCAAGACACCAAGAAAAGCAAAGATGGAGGCGAATGGATCTCCTGCTTTTCTTGGTGTCTTGGTGTCTTGGTGGTGATTTGCTATGCGCTCAGGGGCGCCGCGTCCATGCGGATCAGAAAGGCGCCGATGGCGGGCAGATCCGCCGTGGGGGCCTTGCCGGTCCACGCGGCCGCGGGGTTGAAGAGGGCGAGCATGTCCTCGGGGCAGCCCACGCGCTCGTAGATGACCTCGATGGTCTTGGCGAGGGCGGCGGGGGTCAGGTCCATGGCGAGGGCATCCTTCAACAGGGCCATGCGCCAGCGATCCTGGGCGGCGATCCAGCGCACATTGCCGGGGCGGGGCGTCTTGCCGCGCTGCTCGGCGCAGGCCTTCCAGAGGTGCGCTTCGAAATCGAGGAGGCGGGCGCCTTCCAATTCGAGCAGGGCGCTGACGGCCTCGCCCGCATAGCCCATCTCCAGCACCCAGGCCTGGATCTCCGGCGGTTCGAGGAAGCTGAAGTCGTAGCCCACGACGATGTCCTCCCAGCTCACGATGCCGGGGTTGAAGCGCTTGAACATGTAAAAGAGGTGGCTCTGCATGGGGATCTCCTGAGCCCAGGTTGGGCCTCGGGGGTAAAGGCCGCGTGAAGGCTTGGGAAAGGTGCAGGAACGAGGTTGAGCAATGGAGGGTTTGGACAACCACCAAGACACCTAAGACACCAAGAAAAGCCAAAAAGATGAGGAGAGGCACCCATCGGATTTTGTTTTCTTGGTGTCTTGGTGTCTTGGTGGTGAATTCCTTTCGTCCTATCCCAACAGGTGCAGCGCGAGATGCGCCGCCGCCCGCGCGCTTTCGTCCGCACCGGGAAGCGTGGGCGCGAGTTCCATCACATCGGCGCCGACCCAGGGCTGCTCCCAGCGGTGAATGGGACGCAGCAACGCGATGGCTTCGCGCACGCTGAGGCCGCCGGGCACGGGCTCGGCCACGGCGGGGGCGTGGACGGGATCGAGCACGTCGAGGTCGACACTCACGTAGGCGGGGCCTTGGCCGACGCGGGCGATGTCGCCGAGGAGCTGCGTCGTGAGCCGGGCATCGAGAAGGTCGCCCGGCGTCCACATGCGCACGCCGCGATCTGCGAGGAAGGCCAGTTCGTCGGAATCGAAGCGGGGGGCCCTCAGGCCCACCTGCACGGTGCGCTTGGGATCTACGAGGCCCTCCTCCAAGGCGTCGCGCAGCCAGGTGCCGTGGTGGTGATCGGTGCCCCACAGTTCGCCATGGCCGGCGTCGGGATGGGCGTCCAGGTGCAGCAGGCCCAAAGGGCCGTGGGTGCGGGCGTGGGCGCGGAGGGCGCCCAGCGTCAGGAGGTGATCGCCGCCGAGCATGAGCGTGCGGGCGCCCGTGGCGATCCAGGCGGAGGTGAGGCCCTCCACCGCGCCGAGGGCTTCGACCATCTGGAAGGGGCGTGTGGGGATGTTGCCGCCATCGACCCAATCCACGGCGGCGACGCCCAGCGGTTCTTGATGCTCCTCACCGCCTTGAAGCCGTTGGGGCATGGGCATGCGACCCAGGCCCATGGTGGCTTGACGCAGGGCCCAGGGGCCGAGGCGGGCGCCGGCGCGGTTGAGCACGCCGCCATCGTAGGGGGCACCCAGTACGACGCCGGGAACGGGGCGGGGCTCCAGGGCGAGGGGCAGGCCCAAAAAGGAAACGAGGCCCGTGCGCAGGCCTTCCAGCAGGTGATCGGCGTTCATGACTGGGAGCGTCTCCAAGTGATCGGTGGGGCCGTGCTGGGTTGCCAGCCGAGGGGCTCATCAGCTTCATGTCTCGTGTATCGCCAGGAGGCGATACCGAGAAGGCGGCCGAGCGAAGGTGGTGTGGGTTCACCCCGGAGTGAGGTCAACGCGGCTCCCACTGATTGTTTGGAGACGCTCCTAGGGCTTCCGAGAAGGCGTGAAGCCAGGCTTCAGGCGTGGAGAAATCGGCGGGGACCAGGGAGGGTCGGGCTTCGACGCACACGGGGGTGCGGGTGGTGAGGAGGGTGCGGATGTGCGGCAACAACGTCTCGTCGCCGGTCCACGGGTAGTGGGCGGCGGGGCTGGAGAGGCGCAGGGGCTGCACCCGCAGACCCAGCTCCCAGGCCGCCCTCAGGCCGCCGGGGTTCAAGGGCGCGAGGCCTTCGCCGCGGGTGGTGGTGCCTTCGGGAAAGAGGAGCATGGGGCGTCCGCATCTCAGATCCTGGGCGAAGGCCGCCAGGGCGGCGGCGCGGCTGGCGGGGTCGTGGCGCTCGACGAAGCGGAGCCCGGCCTTGCGGGCCCAGCGGCCGATGAGGGGATAGCGGGCCAGGTCGCCCTTGGCCACCGTGCCCATGGGACGCAGGCCCATGAGGATCACAGGATCCACCCAGGAGAGGTGGTTGGCGGCCCAGAGCGGCGATTGGAGATCCAGATCGCCGATCACGGTCACGTCGAGGCCCAACACCGATTGGATGCGGCGGGCCCAGCCATGCAGGGAGCGCACGGGGTCGCGGCCGAAGGCCAGGGGCGGGAGCAGGAGCGACGTGTGACCGACGATGCCGGCCCACCCGAGCGCCGGGGCCGACATCAACCGACCAGCTTGAGGCGGGTGTAGCGGGCCCGCACCTTGTCCAGGTCCGCCTTGTCGATGACGGACCAGAGGCGCGTGTCGCCGGGCTGGTAGAAGTCCCGCACCTCGGCCACCACGCGGGCGCCCAAGGCGGCGTGGACGCTGCGGGCGTCGTCATTGCCGGGCTCCACGAGGAATCGGCACTGCTCCATGTCGGCGTCGATGAGCTTCTTCACCATGGCGCGGATGAGCAGGTAGTTCACGCGGGTCTTCTGGTAGTCGGGGTGCACGGCCAGCGTGGCGCAGTAGGCCACCTTGCCGTTGGCGAAGTTCAGCACGTAGCCCACGGGGCGCTCGCCGCCCTCGGCCTGCGTATCCATGGCGAGGTAGCACCACTCGGGGTACATCTCCGTGCAGAGGCGCAGGTAATAGGGGCAGAGCTGGCCCGTGGCGTCGTTGCCCCAGATCTCCGCCTCGAGGCGGCGCAGGTGGGCGTAGTCGGCGCTGCTGAGGGCGCGGATCTGGTAGCGGGAGCCTTCAGGATTGGGGGCGACGGTTTCGAGGGTCATGGGAACACCTCCATGGTGTGTTCCCATCCTTTCGCCCGGGTATGAACGCCCTCCGAAGGTGATGGAGCTTTTTAGCTACGGCTCTGTAACGGAGCTGAGTCCGGCTTCCCGGAACAGCGCGGGATAGCTCCTCGGCTCGATGCGGGAGGCGTCCAGGCAGAGCCCCTGGAGGGCGAGCTTGATGGCGTCGGGTTCCCCCTCCAGTTCCAGATAATCCCCGAAGGGTGTGCGATCCAGGCAGGCCACCAATTCTTCCCGGGCCCACAGGGCCCGGTGCTTCACCATGCGCATGACCGGGATGTAACCCAGGCCCCGGAGCAGGGCTTCGGTGGCTTCGGCATCGGCCACCTCCGTTTCATGCTCGGGGCGGATCTTGAACTGGGGGTCGGGCACGCGGGGGCCCTTGAAGGTGAGCGTGGCCTTGCCGGCGTAGCGCCGGAGCCTCAACGCGGAGTTCTGGGTTCGCAATTCATCGTTCCGGTCCCACAGCAGGCTCTCCTCCTTCGCGTCGGCTTGCACCAGGCTGAACCCCAGGGCGGCGAGGAGGGGCTCGAGGGCCGCCACGGAGGGGATCCTCAGCTTCAATTCCGTTTCCAGGCTTTGACGATGCTTCATGGCCGGTGTCTCATGCAGTGAAGGCAAAGGGCCTGGAACAGGATAACCATGGCGATTGTCAGCCCCTATTCGCGCCCTCCAGCCAGGAGAGCCGCGAAGGGCGATGTGGTTTCATCGTTCGAGCGGTTCGACGCCGCTGGGGGCGCGAAGAGGGGTTGACCCTCCGGGCGACGGGCGGGGGCAGTCGCATCCCTGCGTTGTCCGCCCTACGTGTATTCCCGATACAACTCCGGTCGGCCGCCTTGGCCTGCTCCGCCGCCGCCCATCGCAATCGCCATGGTTATCCTGTTCCAGGCCCTCACCTTGATCCCCCAACGCTACCTCATCGCGACCCTGTTCATCGCCGCCATGCTGGCGCTGGTGATGATCGTGCGCGTGCCCAAGCCCAACGAGGCCGCCGTCACGGGCCCCGTGGCCGCGGAGGTGGTGGGGCTCACGGCCTATGAACCCGAAACGGAACTGCGCCTGCTGGATGGGTGGTCGCCCCGCTTCTCCGGCGCCCAGGATCCCGATCAGTGGGAGCCCTGGCCCTTCGCGGGGGGGTTCGGCCTGCCCTGGGAGCCCGCCTCGCCCTACCTGGAGGATCAGGGCCTCGCCCTCAATGGCCCGCAGAGCACCAGCGAAGTGCGGCTCTGGCGGAATCAGGAGTGGCGGCGCTACCCCTTCGACGCGCCCCTGACCTCCGCGCGCCTGCGGGGCAACCGCCTGCTCGTCACCCTGCGGCTGGCGACCCAGCGCTTCGAGACGCGGCTCATCGAGATCCCCGAAGGTCGCGTGCTCTGGTCCACGGCCAGCGGCCCCTGGTCCCGCTTCGCTTGGGATGGCTCCGGGGTGCTCCTCGGTGCCTTCGAGCCCCACAAGGACAAGGACCGGGGCCCCCTGCGGCTCCTCCTCACGGTGCTGCCCCTGGATGGCGAGGCCCCGAGCGCCACGCTCGCGGCCTGGGACGAGGCGGATCTGCCCGCCGCGCCCCAGGGGTGGCCGAAGACGGTCGAGGGCCTCAGTGACGATGGCCGGGACCTGCCGGGCCCCCGGGTGGCGGTGCCCTGGGCCCCGGGCTCCCGCCTGGTTTTTCCCCGGCGGGATCGCCTCTGGGTGGGGGGCGAGGGCCGATGGACGGCCTGGCACCTGACGGAGGGCGTCTGGCGACGTGCCGCAGAAGGGCAGGGGAGCCTCTTCCCCCAGCCCCCAAGAGGTTTGGGGCTGGTGAAGGCGGAAGGCGATGAAGCCGCCCGTCTCTGGAGCCCACCGGATCGCGCCGCCTTCGAGCCCACGCCCCGGGAGGCGGAACCCTGGCCCGCGCCGGATCCGGCCTGGGTCTGGACGCCCGAAGGTGCCTTCACGGCCTGGGACCTTCGGTGGGGTAAGCTCCCCGTGGAACTGGGGCCCGAATTGAATCGCGCCGCGGTGGCCAAGGCCTTCCGGCCCGACTGGATCACGGCTTCACGGCTGCGCGCCAGCGTGCGCGGGTGGTTGCCGGGAGGTCCCGAAATCGCGCTTCGCGAGCTCCAAGGCTCAGCCTGGGTCTGGGTGGGGGATCGGGTGATTCTCACCCGGTTGCCCGACTCCACACGCCTCCGCACGCTTCGGAAATTGATCAGGCCTTAGACCCGGCGTTAGGTGCGCCGATGGGAATCTGTTAGCTTTACCCCAACCTTCCTCGAACCTAG
>DATEZP010000002.1:0-7244 GCA_035255465.1 Holophagaceae bacterium | reverse complement strand
GCCGAACCTCATGCAGACGCTGGAGGGCACGCCCGTGTTCGTGCACGCGGGCCCCTTCGCCAACATCGCCCACGGGAACAGCTCCATCCTGGCCGACCAGATCGCCCTGAAGCTGGCGGACTACGTGGTCACCGAGTCCGGTTTCGGCGCCGACATGGGCATGGAGAAGTTCTTCGACATCAAGTGTCGCGTTTCGGGGTTGAAGCCCGACGCCGTGGTGCTGGTGGCCACCGTGCGCGCCCTCAAGATGCACGGCGGCGGCCCCAAGGTGGTGGCGGGGAAGCCCCTGGATGCGGTCTATGTGGATGAGAACTTGGACCTGCTCCGCCAGGGCCTGCCGAACCTGCTGCACCACATCCGCATCGCCCGGAAGTTCGGCGTGCCCGTGGTGGTGGCGGTGAACGGCTTCGCCACGGACAGCCCCGCGGAGCTGGACCTGGTGCGCCGGGCCTCGCTGGAGAGCGGCGCGGAGGATGCGGTGGTCTGCCGGAACTGGGCCCTGGGCGGGGAAGGGGCTCTGGATCTGGGGCGGGCGGTCATGCGCGTCTGCGAGCGGCCCTCGGAGTTCCGTTTCCTCTACGGTGTGGACGAGCCCATCAAGCAGAAGATCGAAACCATCGCCACGGAGATCTACGGCGCCGACGGCGTGGACTACGCGCCGGAGGCCGAAGCGAAGATCGAGGCCTACACGCGGCTTGGCTACGACCGCCTGCCCATCTGCATGGCCAAGACCCACCTGAGCCTGAGCCATGACCCGACCCTGAAGGGCGTTCCCACGGGCTTCCGCATCCCGGTGAGGGATGTCCGCCTCAGCGCCGGGGCCGGGTTCCTCTACCCATTGCTTGGCAAGATGGCCACCATGCCCGGCCTCCCCACGAGGCCCGGCTTCTACGACGTGGACATCGATCCGGAGACGGGCCGGGTGGTGGGGCTGTTCTGACCCTGCGTGGATGCGAACAGAAACGGTCGCTGGCCGTGTGAATCCTTCCTCCGGTGCCGGCTTCGGACCAGCTGATGATCGGGTCGGCAAAGGAAGCCGGGAACAGCCTGTCGTGTCGTCAAATTTGCATTAATATCTTTAATAACAACGTTTGAATGGGCGTAGTCCCGGGGCCGCCGGCCTCGATTGACCCAATCTTTTTTATTCGGGGGTGTTATCGCGGCCTTCCGCAGGGTCGAAAAGAGGGTTGACCGCCTGCGAGGAGTGCCCGATGGGCCGCCTTGGGACCTTCCGATCGACCTGCCGCCTGGGGCTCCTGCTGGCCCTGGCCGGTGGCTCGGAAGCCGTGGTCATGGCCCAGAGCACGAGCAGCGCCAATTGCACCGTCCGGATCCGACCCCGCGAAGCGGCGGATTATGACCTTTCCACGGAAGTGACCATCCACGGCGTGGTCGATGGCTGGGAGGGCCGATCGCTCCGGATCCGGCTGGCGGCCGGAGTCCTGTGGGTGGAGACCGGCGGGTGGAACACGTCACGCCTGTTCGAAGCGGGAACCCCTCTCGAGGTTCTCGCCTCCCGGAGCGTGGTCGAGGGTCGGCAGCGGTTCCTCGCCCGCGAGATCCGCCATGCGGGGGGCGTCCTGATGATCCGGGACGCCTTTGGGGCGCCCATCCAGGCCGGATCTCTCTAGATCAATTGTAGGCCACGGTCACGCTGAAGGTCCCGGCGTAGTCGCCGTCGGGTTGGCCGGCGGCCACGTTCAGGGTGCCTCCCACGCTCAACGTCTGCCGCCCGGCGAGGTCCAGGCGGCCCGTCGGTCCCGGAGAACTCGTGAAGCCCGTCACCGTGAGGGTCCCATCCGGAGAGCTGAGGACGACGCTGCCCGGAAGGGTGATGGCGTAGGTGGCGTTGGCGGCACCGGTCACGGAGAAGGTGGCGGGTCCGACCGGCAGCTGGGAACCCAGGCTCACGCCGCCCGTCGTGCTGAGCGTGCCTGCGGGGCTGAGCACCACAGTTCCAGGGGCCGGGCTCGTGAAGACCGCCCCGAACCGCAGCCCCGTGAGCTCCGTGAGGCTGATGACCGGCGCGACCTGGATCTGCACCGAGAAGGCCATGGGGGTGATGGCTCCCTTGAAGGGGTCCATCACATTCAGGGTGTAGCTGCCGGTGTAGGTTCCCGCGGGCGTGGCGGCGCTCGAGCCGACCGTGACGGTAGCCCCCAGGTAGTAGTAGCCCGTGGTGCCCGTGGAAGGGAAGGTGCCGCTGGTGGCGGGCTGGCAGTCCACGGCGGTGACGACCACCGTGGCGCCGCCCGGCCCCACGAGGGGGAAGGGAACGGGGCTGCCCGCCGAGGCGAACCAGCTGTCGCCCACCTTGCCGGACAGGGTGAAGCTGCCCAGGCTGACGCCAGCGGAGGAACCCAGAGCGGCACCGCCCGAGGCGCTCCGGTTCCCGGATGGCGAGGCGAGCACCACCGTCCCCCCGAAGGCGCTGGGAATGACATAGCCCAGCGAGATGTCCGAGTACTTGTTGATGACCGGCACCCAGGCCTGGCTGAGGGCGGGGAGCGTCGCGACCGCCAGGGCCGCCAGGAAGAACCGCCGGGAGAGCGCTGAGAGGGCGGAGAAGCTCATGGTTGATCTTCTTTCCGGCCGTCCTGCCCCGGAAGGAGCGGGTTGGAGCGGTCTGGAGTGAACAGGAGATCGAGGCCGTCGACGACCGTGCCCTCGGAGGTCACGATCACGGGGATGGGCGGCAGTTTCGAGAGCCCGAGATGCCGGATCTCGGCGTCAGGCACCCGGAGCTGGTAGGTTCCGGGCGGGAGATCGGACAGGGTGTAGAAACCGTCGAAGGCCGTGCGGGTGGTCTTGATGGATTTGCCCTGGCTGTCCACGAGCTCCAGGAGCAGGCCGGGAAGCTCTCCGGAGGCGCCATCACGCTTCAGGTAGGCCGTCCCCGTGACCTCGCCGAACAGCACCACGGGGATCTCGAGCTGCGCCACATGGCCCTGGCGCGGAGTGACGCGCAGGCCCGGGCCCTGGGGCCGCATGAACGGGTCCTCGAGGGTGGTGGAGTTGGCGGACAGGTTGGCGTCGAGATCACCGGAGAGATTGGTGAGGAAGGCCACGCCCTTCGCATCCGTGCTGCCTGGCTGCGAGGCGCCGTTCGCCAGGAAGCCGACGCCCTGGAGGGGCTTCTCATCGCCATCCATCACGCCGTTCCCGTTGGCATCCAGGAAGGCGCGGGCGGAAACAGCGCCATGGCCGGCGATGCTCTGCGCCTGAGTGTGGATCCGGCCATTCCGGGGTTCCCGGGCCAGGCCCACGCGGAAAGTGAGGTCCAGGGACAGGCGGCTGCGGGTGGAGTAGCCCAGTTCCACGCTGAGGGCATAGGCGCCCTGGGTCTTGTAGGCCCCGAGCTGCACCAGGGTGTCGTTGGAGGCCACCGAGTGCGTGAACCCAGCCCGGAGGTTGAAGGGGATGAAGACCGGCGTTTCCACGAAGGTGGACAGGGCGTTCAGGCGCCGGGCGCCGCCGCTCAGTTGATAGTTCGCCTGCGCCCGCAGAGAGAAGGTCCGGAAGAACTTGCTGGCGAGAAAGTCCCCGATGGTGGTGGCGGGGAAGGGCGTTGCCGTGTCCAGGCCCCTGGTGAGGGTGATCTCGTTGGAGAGGAAGTACCCCTGGAAGGAGGTGGAGACGCGGTTGTAGAGGCGATCGATGCTGCCGCCCGCCACGAGCCGGTCCCGGGCGGCGCCGAGGTCGAGCGTGACGAGGCTGCGCTCCAGGCTGGGCAGCAGGGAGGACGTCTCGAGGCTGCTGCGGCTCTGGACCAGGCCGTAGATGGGCCGGAACACTTCGCTGGAGAAGCCATCCTGGAGCTCCGCATGCTTGACCGTGAGGCTGGTGGAGCCCAGGCGGCTCCGAAGGCCCAACTGGGCGACGCTGCCTCCAAGCTGGTCGCTGACGGCACTGAAGGACGCCGATAGCGGCTTCCAGAACCCCTGGAGATCGATCCCGCGGTAGGTGTGATGGCGCCCGTCCAGATCCAGGCCGGACAAGGAGAACCCGGCCGTGAACTGCCGGGAGATCCCGTAGCGCCCTTCGATCTGCTCCCGCTTTCCAGCCTGGCGGGGATCCACGCCCACCAGTCGGTACTGGAACTCGCCTTCCGGTGTCTGGTTCTCACTCACATCGAAGCGCACGACTTCCTCGCGGCGCTGCCCCTGGGGGCCATAGAACACCAGTCGGAAATCGTTCCAGCCGAAGTAGAGCGGCACGTTCAGGAATTCATAGCGGCCATCGGGGCGGGAGGCCTGGAAACCCAGAAGCGCCTGGTTCCGGTAGAGCTCCACCTGCCAGCCCGGCGACAGGTTCCCCTGGAAAGAATGGCGGTCGAAGGCGTTTTCCCGCTGGAGCGGATAGTTGGTGAGCAGGGCGCCTGTGCCGGCCATGGGCAGGGTGAGCAGGTTCAGGCCCGGATCGAGCACCTCCCCGAAGGCGAACTCCGTCGCCCTGAGCGGGCCGAGCAGGCCCGCGTGGGGGTCGCGGCGGCCCATGGCCATCCGGAACTCCGAGAGGCCGCTCTCCGTATCGAGAATCGCGTAGAGGTTCGAAGACAGCCCGAGGAAGTCCCCCGCGGCGAACGTGGTGCTCTGGGCCCGGATGTGCCGATCCGCATCGGGCGACGTCTGGGCAGTCAGGCGCAGCGTCTCGTCCACCATCGGCACTTCGAGGATGCGGTAGGGGTCCGCCGATCGCGGAAAGACCTTCGGACCCTCCGAGGGGCGGAACCGGCCGACCATGCGCTCCCGCTTCCAGCGCTCCTGGATGGGGAGGGGCTCCCGGGGCGACACGGTGATGGATGAGCTGCGGAGGGCGACCTGGAAATCCAGGGGCAGCCACGTGGCGAGGAGGCGCGTATCCACGTAGATGTCATCCGCGTGGAGTTCCATCAAGGACCGGTCGAGCGGCAGGCTGCGACCCGCCACCACCACCGTTCCCGCCACGACGTCGAGGTTGAAGCGGCGCTTCTCGTCAATGAAGAAGCCCGAGGCCCGGCCGCGGTTGGGGTCGACCTCGATGGCCAGGTCCAGCAGGCGGCACAGCTCCCCCAGGGGCACCAGCACGCCGTCCTTCGCTGGAAATCCAGGGAAGGTGCTGCTGATGGTCGACTGGTCCAGGCGCAGGGCGAAGAGGAAGACCTCCTCCTCGGAGCGGTTCACGAGCATCCCCGGCAGGGCGGTGGTGTCTGCGGGAGCCAGGCCTCCGGCATGCAGCATCGCCGCCACCCCCAGGAGGGCCGGACCCAGGAGGGCCTTGCGGACGGCGAGACGGCCCATTCAGGGGGTCGTCATGACGGTTTCCGCGAACAGGCGGCCACCATCCAGAACGGGCTGTGTGTAAGCGATGCGGATCCGGCTGCCGGGGGGGATGGATCGGCCGCGGACGGGCAGGGCGACGATCCGGCCGGCATTCGGGGTGTACACGGCCAGGCCCGAGGCCTCCGCCAGGATTTCCGGAGCTCCAGCGACCGGGAGAAGGGTGGCCTTGAGGTCGCCGTAGACTGACTGGTTGCCGTCGCGGTCCAGGCGGAAGCTCAACACGCCCTTCTTGGCATCGTAGGCGGGAGAGGTGATGGAGACGCTGGCGGACGTCTTGCCGTGCCGCACGATGAGGGGGATGGCGATTCCATAGACAGGCGTGAGCTTGATGGCGATCCCCTTGGGCGCCTCCGCCACGGCCTGGGGCGCGGGCATGGGCGCGTCGGGAGGCACCGCGCGGAAGGTCATGTGCAGGCGGTATTCGCCGTCGGGCAGTTGGGCCGGCTTGCGCACCTGTATCCGCACGGTCTGGGATTCCCGAGGGTCCAGGGTCACCTGTCGGGGGGAGAAGCGGAACAGCGACCGTAGGTTCTCGGTGCCCGGGTCGAACGGCAGCTCCTTGATGCCGCCCGTCTCGTCCATCTCCATGCGCACGAGGGAGATTCGGAAGGTGGCCCGGGTCTGCCCGATGTTCGAGAGGTTCAGCTCGGCGCTCCGCTTGCGCTCCTCGAACACCACCCGGGTCGGGGCAACCAGGAGATCACCGATGCCCCCGTCGGCGGGGGGCGGGGGCGTCTGGGCCGGAAGGCCGAGCGCGAGCAGACCGAGGAACAGGCTGGAGATAGCCCTGGAGCGGAGACGAAGCATGAGACCTCAAGTACGGAGAAAACCCAGGGCGCGGGTACGCCCTGGGTGACCAGCGGATCAGCGGACCTCAGTTATAGGCGACCGTGACATTGAAGGTGCCGGTGTAGTCACCATCGGTCTGGTTGGCGCCGAGGGTCAGGGTGCCACCCACCGCGAAGATCTGCGCAGCGTTCGCCACATTGGGGAGCAGGCCCGTGGCGTTGCTCGTGGCGGCGGCGCCCTCGACCGAGGCGGTGAAATTGTTCACGGGCATGGCGGTGCCGGCACCGGTCAACGTCACGCTGCCGTTGCTCGGGAGGGTGATGGCATAGGTGGCGTTGCGCTTCCCCGTCACCTTGAAGGTCGCCGAGCTCACGGTACCCGTGGTGGCGGGCGTCGGGCCAGTGCTCGTGCGGGTGTTGTTCTGGGGGTCCAGCGTCACGTCGCCACCAGTGGTGCTGGCGAAGATGTCACCGAAGCTCAGGCCGCCATTGGTGAGGCTCACCGAGATGGGCACGTAGATGCGGGCCGAGGCGGGGACACTGGATGCCGTCGCGGTGGCGGACTGCGCGAAAGCGGCCGGCGCGGCCAGAAGAAGGGCGCCCGCGAGGATACGGGAGAACGTGTGCATAGATGGCTCCTTGAGGTGTTTGGAGGGGCGGACGTGAGCGAGGATGCCCCATGGCTCCCTCATCTCAGACCCGTGGCATTTCTGCTAGGGTTGCATAAACAAATCGTGAATATTCATGGGAAATTTATACTGAGTGCGGCAATTGCCTAGGAGGCTCAATACCCGGCAAATTTCTTCCGGGGCGACCGCGAGAGTGGGCCATGCGTGCCCTGCCAGCCTCAGAGCCAGTCGAATTCAGGCGACGGATCCACCTGGAGCGCCGGAGGCCGCTCTGCGCACGGAATCAGGCGCGAAACCAAGCATGGTGTGCCTCCGGGAGGGAGGGCGCCGGGGTGGATCAGGGATGAGCGAACACGTCATACCCGGCTTGACGGCCAGCTTCGCCCCGCACCTGAGTTTTGGTCGAAAAGCCAGCGGGTGCCGGGACACTGTGCATCCCGACACCCGCGAGGTGCCTTCGGCGGTTCCGGACTGGATCAGGCCATGGCGTCGATGATGGCGTTCAG
>DATEZP010000001.1:0-50097 GCA_035255465.1 Holophagaceae bacterium | reverse complement strand
CCTTCGCCTTGGCCAGCCAGCAGAAGGCCACGGCCGCCCAGGCCGCGGGCCAGTTCGACCGCGAGGTCTTCACCGTGACCATCCCCGGCAAGAAGGGCGACGTGGCCTTCAACCGCGACGAATACATCAAGGCGGACGCCTCCGCCGAGGGCCTGGCCAAGCTGAAGCCCGCCTTCAAGAAGGACGGCACCGTGACCGCGGGCAACGCTTCCGGCATCAACGACGGCAGCGCCGCCTTCGTGCTCTGCACCGAGGCCGGCCTGAAGGGCCGCACGCCCCTGGCCCGCATCGTGGGCTTCGCCCAGGCGGGCGTGGATCCCGCCGTCATGGGCCTCGGCCCCGTGGCGGCCATCCCCAAGCTGCTGGCCAAGACCGGCGTGAAACTGTCCGACATCGACCGCTTCGAGCTCAATGAGGCCTTCGCGGCCCAGAGCCTCGGCGTGATGAAGGGGCTCCCCGAGATCGACGGCGCCAAGGTGAATGTCCGCGGCGGCGCCATCGCCCTGGGCCACCCCATCGGCGCCAGCGGCACCCGCATCCTCGTCACCCTCCTGCACATCCTCCAGGACGAGCAGAAGAAGCTCGGCCTCGCCTCCCTCTGCGTGGGCGGCGGCCAGGGCGTGGCGATGCTCATCGAGCGGCTCTAACGAGGGATTCACCACCAAGACACCAAGACACCAAGAAAAGCAAAAGAGGCCTGGATGCCCTTCTTCGCTTTTCTTGGTGTCTTGGTGGTTCCCCGTTTTTAGGACCAGGGCTGCCCGGCCTTCAGGATCGTCGACATGGCCTTGAAGGCGGGGTGGTCCTTGTGGCGGGCCCATTCGAAGGCCACGGATTCGTGGTTGGTGATCACGGCGCCGGCCTGGGCCATGCGCTCCAGGGCGTGGCGGCGGTAGTCCTCGCCGCGGCCGCTCACGGCATCCCAGCAGACATGCACCTCGTGCTTGCCGGCCAGCAGGGCGAGCACCGTCTGCATCACGCAGACGTGGGCCTCGATGCCGGCGACGACCACCTGGCGGCGTTCGGGGGGGAGCCCCGGGCGGGCCAAGGTCAGGAGTTCCGCGAAGGCGGGTTCTCCGGCGCAGCCGAAGGCGGTCTTCTCCAGGGTGAAGGTCGGCGTCTTCAGGGCGTCGAAGGCGGACCGGATGCCCGGTTCCGTGGGGCCCAGCCCCTTGGGATACTGCTCCGTGAGGACCACGGGCACCTCGAAGAGGTCGGCGAAAGCCAGCAGGCGCCGGGTGCTTTCCAGCACCATCTCCGAACGGTGCACCTGGTGCACGAGCTTGCCCTGGAGATCGATGACGACGAGCGTGCTGCGGGAGGCATCGAGGAGGGCCATGGGGGCTCCGGGCGAGACTCCGAGCGTAGCGCGGCCGGGCGGGACTTCGGCCCCTACTTCCTCGGCGGATTCGGTTCCAGCCCCATGCGGGTGGCCCGGCGGGGCAGGGTGGCGTTGAGCCGGGCGAGGAAAGCTGCCTCGTGGCATTTCCGGCAGGTGGCGTCCCGATTGACTTTGGAGACGGGTGAATCCGCCCGCTTGGGGCTGACGATGTCGTGCGCCTTGCCGTGACAGGACTGGCAGGTGGGGGCTTCCTTGCGGCCCTCGGAGGCGGCCTTGCCGTGCACGCTCCGGTGGAAGCTCTCCTGCTCATGGTGGTGGCAACGGGCGCAGACCACGGGGGCCACGTCGTCGTGGGGCAGGGCCTTGATGGAGCGATGGCACTGCACGCACTGCAGCCCGCCGTGCGTTTTCGTGCGGAAGACCTCCAGGTTCACGGTGTCATGGCACTCGAGGCAGGCGGTGGCCTGGGGCGGCCGCTCCAGGGGGGACAGGGTCAGGCAGACGGCCAACAGCATCCACATGGGGCCCTCCGGGTCGACCTAACCATGGGGCGGATGATCGGTGATGATCATCACGGGGGGGATGAACCCCCGATACACTGGGGGCCGATGATCACCCTCACCCACGTCGGCAAGCAGTACGACCGCATTCATACCGCCCTCAGCGATGTGAACTTCCACATCGAATCGGGCGAATACTGCTTCCTCACGGGGCCCAGCGGCGCCGGCAAGAGCACGCTGCTGAAGCTCCTCTTCCGGGAACAGTTGCCGAGTACCGGCGAGATCCAGATGGCGGGCCACAAGCTGGCCTCCATGAAGGATGGCGAAGTGCCCTACCTGCGCCGCAAGCTCGGCGTCGTGTTCCAGGACTTCAAGCTTATCCGCACCCACACCGTGTTCGAGAACGTGGCCTTCGTGCTCAAGGTGCTGGGCGTCAGCGCCAGCGAACAGAAGCAACGCACCTTCCGGGCCCTCAAGCTGGTGGGCCTCCAACACAAGCTCAGCAGCTACCCCCTGCAGCTCTCGGGCGGCGAGCAGCAGCGCGTGGCCATCGCCCGGGCCCTCGTGAACGACCCCCTGGTGCTCCTCGCCGACGAGCCCACGGGCAACCTGGACCCCGACCTCGCCCACGAGATCATGGCCCTCTTCGAGCGCATCAACCAGGCGGGCACCACCGTGGTGGTGGCCACCCACGACCGCAGCCTCATCCAGCGCATGCGCAAGCGCGTCATCGGCCTCGACCACGGCCGGATCGCCTTCGACCAGCCGGCGCCCGCCAGCACCGTGGTGGTCTGACCTCTCCCGGAGGTATCCCCATGCTCCGATCCCTGCTCATCGCCGCATGCCTGGTCGGGGTTCCCGCCGCGCAGGCCGGCATCCCCGACCCGGATCGCCAGGAGGTGCTGCAGGTCGTGCAGCGGTTCCTCGACGCCCTGGCGAAGAAGGATACGGAGGCCCTGAAGGCCCTGGTCCTGCCAGGTACGCCCATCACCGTGCTTCGGCCCACCCCGGACGGCCCCGCCCTCCGGCGCCGGGTGGTGGAGGACGATCTCAAGACCCTGCCCGCCACTTCGGAGCGTCTGCTCGAACGGATGTGGAACCCCACGGTCCTCGTGCAGGGCCGCATCGCCACCGTGTGGACGCCCTATGACTTCCACCGCGATGGCAAGTTCTCCCACAGCGGCATCGACGTCTTCACCCTCCTTTTCACCGAAGGTCGCTGGCGCATCGCCAGCCTGGCCTACACCGTGGAGCCCGAGGTGCCCTCGGCCCATCCGGCGGGGGCGCCAGTGAACGATCCCGGCTCCAGGCCAAGCTCTGCCCACCCCAACTGAAGGCATGACGTTGAAGGCGATGGTGCCCTTGGTTGCCCTGCTGCTTTCGGGAGGGTGCGCCCTGGTCGATTCGGGCACCCCTTGGGAGTCAGGCCCCTTCAAACTCCATTGGATCGACGATCCCGGATCGGTGTCCCTGCTTCAGGCCGAGGGGGCGCGCCACTTCACCGAGGTGGTTCCCGCCCAGGTCTTCGCCGTGGGCCTCGATGCCCGGTTCCTTGTCGCCCAGCAGCATCCGGGGGGTGACCCGCGGATCACGCACTATTTCGTCGTCGATCGGGCTTCCGAACAAGCGCTCCGCCTCGATCCCGCGCGGGTCACGGGGCCCCTGACGGAGGCCGAGTTCCAGCTCCGCGCGAAGCAATGGGGCCTTCCCCCCTTTTCGAAGGTGCTGGCGGCGCTGAAGTGATGTGCGATCCGATCCTGGGGTGTCCCTCAGGTCTTGGGCCGGATCTACTGGGATGGAGGCATGACCCCATGACCGCACCACTCGCCATCGACGATCTGCGCTCCGAAGATTCCGCCGCCCTCGGGCAGCTCATGGTCGAGGTGTATTCGAACCTGGAAGGGTTCCCCACACCGCAAGAGCAGCCGGCCTATTACGAGTTGTTGGCGAACCTCGGGCGCTTCGCGGAGAAGCCAGCGGCCCGGGTGTTGGTGGCCCATTCCCCCGAAGGCGAGATGGTGGGCGGGGTGGTCTACTTCGGGGACATGGCCCAGTACGGCTCCGGCGGCACGGCCACCCAGGAACGGAATGCCTCGGGCATCCGCCTGCTGGGCATCCATCCCCGGTTCCGGGGGCTCGGGGCAGGTCGGGCCTTGACCGAAGCCTGCATCCAATTGGCGCGGGAGGCGGGGCATGCCCAAGTGATCCTCCACACGACGCACGCCATGCGGAATGCCTGGAGCCTCTACGAGCGGATGGGGTTTCAGCGCTCCGAGGACCTGGATTTTCTCCAGCAGGGTTTCCCGGTCTTCGGGTTTCGGCTGCGGCTTCAGGGAACCTGAGCCGCCGCGTCCCAGCGGTACAGTCGCCGGGCGTTCCCGCGCAGCACATCGCGGCCCATCTGAAGGGCGCGGGCTTCCTCGAGGAGGCCCGCCTCGACCAGGGAGGCCAGCGCTTCGGTGAGGGCCTGGCGCAGGATCGGGCTGAAGGCGAGTTGGACCACCTCGGGGCCCACGGGGATCTGATGGCAGCCGTAGGCATCGGTGCCGAAGAGGGTGCGTTCCGGCGCGGCCAGCAGGCAGGCCCGCACGGCGGTGGCGAGCTCATCGGGGGGCAGGTGGAAGGCGAGGCCCGAGAGATCCAGCCAGACGTGTGGCCGGAAGGCGGCCATGGCGGCGGCGGTCCGGGGATCGGGCGTGCCTGCGTGGATGAGCACGAAGGTCGTGGCATGGAAAGCGGGATCCGCGAGGGTGGCTTCGAGGTTCCGGGGATCCGCTTCCTGCAACTGCAGGCGCGGGCTGCCCCCCAGGCCCGTGTGGACGTGGACGGGCAGGTTTAATGCGCCGGCTTCGCGGAAGAGGTGGCGGGCGAGGAAATCCTGCAGGGTGAGGTACTCCTCCCGCCGGAGTGATCGCGCCTGCCCGGTGCGCCACAGCGCCTCGGCACGGACCTGGCCCACCGCCTCGAAGCGCAGGCTGCGGTGGTAGGCCTCCACGAACTTGAGGGCCACGGCGCCCTGGGCTTGCCAGGTTCGGAGCTGACGATCCAGGAAGCGGAGGTAGGCCGCCAAGGTGGGCGAGGGCCCGGATCGTCCGTCAGCCTTCATCCACCGGAGCAACGCCGCTCGGAAGCGGGGCAGCTCCTCGGCGGACAGGGGACTGCGGGCCTCCAGCGAGGCGGCGGGAAAGGGGAGCAACAAGGGGCTGGCGGTGGGTACCCAGCGGAGGGCGTCGGGGTGGGGGTCCAGGGGCTCGACTTGGTTCACCAGGGCCAGGTCCACCCGGGCCGATCTCAAATGGTCCGCCCAGTAGGCGACCTCCCCGCCGAGTCGATCCATCCGGGCCTGCCGGGCGGCCGAAGCGGCGGCGTGGAGGGCTTGCCCTTGGCGGGGGTCCCAGTCCACGCCGAACCGCTCCCGCAGCACCTTGACCACGGCGGGGTGGGTGGAGCGCATGAGCAGGGGCGCTTCCCCATCCTGTTCCGGGGCGTAGGGCGCCTTTTCCAGGAGGTGGGTGTGGTGGTCGATGGCGGGCACGGCCTCCAAGGCGGTGCCCAGGCGGTTGCGCAAGGTGGGGGCCTGGGCGCCCAAGCCCAGGCCCAGAACGGACAGGAGCAGGACCGATTGCGCGGCGTGGGCAAGGAGGGCCATGGAAACTCCAGGCAACCCCATCATGGGCCGGTGGGGCTGGGAGGGGAGGCCTGATAGCCTCAATCCATGGCCCAGCCGCTGCACGACGCCCGCTTCCTGACTTCCGCCTCCACGGTGAACACCCTTGGCGTCTGCCACGCCGAAGTGGCCTTCATCGGCCGCTCCAACGTGGGCAAGAGCACGCTGCTGAACGCGCTCACCCATCAGAAATCCCTGGCCCGCACTTCCAAGACGCCGGGGCGCACACGACTCATCAACGTCTTCCTCACGGGGGCGGATCGCTGGCTGGTGGATCTGCCCGGCTATGGTTTCGCCGTGGGCCCGGTGAAGGAGAAGGCCACCTGGCAGGCCATGATCGAGGGCTACCTCACGGGCCGCCCCTCCCTGAAGATGATCTACGTGCTGGTGGATGCGGAAATCGGCCCCACGAAGCTGGACATCCAGGTGGTGGAATGGCTGAGCGAGATCCAGTTGCCCTACCGCATCGTGGCCACCAAGGGGGATCAGGTGAAGCCCAGCCGGGCCCTCACCCGCCGCAAGGAGCTGAGCGGCGCCCTGGGCCTGCACCCCAACGACATCGCTTGGGTGAGCGCCGATAAGGGCACCGGCATCGCCGACCTTCGCATGGAAGTGGCCGGGATGCTGAATCTCATCTGAAATTAGGTCATCCTGGGGGCATGCGGATCCTCTGGATTTTCCCACTTGTCGTGATGCTGGCCTGCGCCCCTTTGGGCATGGAGCTCACCCGGACCCGGCCCGAGGCCGAGGGCTGGTCCCTGAGCCTCCACGGGGGTGAGCCCGGGAAGTGGACCCTGGCGCTGTGGCACCCGGAGGCCTTCCAGGTGCGCAGCGATGATCCCGTGCGGGCCTTCCTGCTCGGTGAAAAGACCACCGCCTCGGTGTCCTCCAGCCGCACCCAGCGGATGGATGGCGCCGTGCGCGTGACCACCACCACCCGGTGGACGGTGGATGAGGCCCGGTGGCGCACCGGTGAACCCTTCCAGATCCGCATCAAGCACGGTGTCGTGGACATGGAACCCCTCTCCCAATACCGGGAGATCACCCTGGAAGTCCGCCTCGGGCCCACCCCCGGGAGCAGCGACGGGCTGGAGGTGAAAGTCATGGCGTTCTGAGGGGCTGAACCCCCGGGAGACCGGTCTAGGGTGGTCTGGGGAAGGGGGGCTTTCCCGCTGGGGACCCCGATTGGTCTGCATCGGTCGCTGAATTTACCCCCTTTCGACTCGAATCTCGCCCTTCCAGGCCGATGATGAAGGGGTCATGACCCCCGCCGTGCTCAATCCCGGGGCTTCCAGCCCCCTGTACCTCCAGCTGCAACGCCAGCTGCGGGGGCTGATCCAGGCGGGTGAGTGGCGCCCGGGCATGCGTCTCCCGGCGGTGCCCCAGTTGGCGGGCCGCTTCCAGGTGCACCGGTTGACCGTGCTCAAGGCCCTGGCGGGCCTCAAGCGCACGGGCTGGGTGCAGACGGTGCAGGGCCGCGGCAGCTTCGTGGCCGATCGCCTGCCCGAGGCCCCGGGGCTCCGGCCCGACAGCGCCTTCCCCTTCGAGGGCAGCGCGCGTCTGGCCAGCGAGGGGGAGCTGGGCTCCTGGCTCGGCGAGACGTTGGAGAAGGCCCAGGACACGCACCTCGTGAGCTTCTCCGCCGGCTTCATCCCCACGGACCTCCTGCCCTTGGAACCCCTGCGCAAGCTCACCACCCAGGTGATGCGCGATCTGGGCAGCGAAGCCTTCATGTACGCCGCGCCGGCGGGCCACGCGCCCTACCTCCAGGCGGTGACGCGATGGCTGGAATCCGAAGGCGAGCCCATCCCCGAAGGCTGGGGCGTGCGAGCCATCCCCGGTGCCCAGGCGGGCCTGGCCCTGGTGGTGGAAGCCCTCACCGTGCCCGGCGACCGCATCCTCGTGGAGAGCCCCTGCTACGTGGGCGCCCTCGCCCTCATCCACGCGTTGGGCCGCGAGGCCGTGCCCATCCAGGTGGACCGCGCGGGCCTCGATCCCGATCGCCTGGCCTCCGCCCTGCAACGGGCCGAGGCCAAACTGCTCTTCACCGTGCCCAGCTTCCAGAATCCCACGGGCATGACGCTCAGCACCCAGCGGCGCGAGCGCATCCTCGCGCTGACGCGGGCCCATGGCGTCACCGTCGTCACGGACAGCGCCTACGGCGACCTGCGCTTCACGGGCAAGAGCCTGCCGCCCTTCCGGAATCTCGAGGACGCGGAGCATGTGATCCACCTGGGCACTTTCTCCAAGAGCCTCGCGGCGGGATTGCGGCTGGGCTACCTGGTGGCCACGGACGAGATGCTGCGGCGCCTGGCGCCGGTGCAGGAAGTCCACCAGATCGCCATGAACCCCCTCACGCAGGCCGTGGTGGCCCGCTTCCTGGATGGCGGTGGCTTCAAGCGCCACCTGGTGCGCTTGCGCCGCGCCCTCAAGGAACGCCGCGATGCCATGGTGGAGGCGCTGCGGGAGCACTTCCCCCAGGGCACGGAGTTCACGGAGCCCAAGGGCGGCATGCACCTCTGGGTGGTGCTGCCTGAGGGCCTCTCCGCCATGGATCTGCATCGGGAGGCGCTGGCGGAAGGCCTCGGCTTCGCGCCGGGTCCCCTCTTCTTCGCCGACCGCCGGGGCACCAACTGCCTCCGCCTGAACTTCAGCACCCACACTCCCGAAGTGACCCGCGACGCCATCGCGCGCCTGGGCCGCCTCGTGCACCGCCTCCAAACCCCGCACCGCAACCCCAGGAGCGCCTCATGAGCACCGCCACCACCGCCCTGACCATCACCCCCTCCGCCCACCCGGCCTCCGAGGCCGAGCGCGCGGCGCGCATGACGAACCCCGGGTTCGGCCGCGTGTTCACGGATCACATGGTGGTGATCACCTACAAGAACGGCGCCTGGCAGCAGGGCGAACTCAAGGCCTACGGCCCCCTGGCCCTGGATCCCGCGTCCTCGGTCCTCCACTACGGGCAGGCCATCTTCGAGGGCTTCAAGGCCTACCACCAGCAGAACGGCGGCATCGCGACCTTCCGCCCCGAGGCCAACGGCGAGCGCTTCAACCAATCCGCCGCCCGCCTCGCCATGCCCGCCATCCCCGTGGACCTCTTCGTGCAGGCCGCCGACGAGCTGATCCGCATGGAGCAGAACTGGGTGCCCAGCGCCATCGGCGAGAGCCTCTACCTGCGCCCCCTGATGATCGCCACGGAAGCCGCCCTGGGCGTGCGCCCCTCCAACGAGTACCAGTTCATCCTCTTCGCCTCTCCCAGCGGCGCGTACTTCCCCAAGGGGGTGAAGCCCGTGACCGTGTGGATCAGCGAGGACTACGTGCGCGCGGCCCCCGGCGGCACCGGCTTCGCCAAGTGCGCGGGCAACTACGCGGCCAGCCTCGTGGCCCAGGCCCAGGCCTCCGAGCAGGGCTGCGACCAGGTGGTGTGGCTCGATGCCGTCACCCGCAACTGCATCGAGGAGATGGGGGGCATGAACATGTTCTTCGTCTACCAGGAGGGCGGCAAGACCACCCTCGTCACCCCCAAGCTCACCGGCACCCTGCTGCCTGGCGTCACCCGCCGCAGCCTGCTGGAGCTGGCCAAGGATCTGGGCTTCGAAGCGGAGGAGCGCACCATCACCGTGGACGAGTGGAAGGATGCCGTGGCCACCGGCCGCATGACCGAAGCCTTCGCCTGCGGCACCGCGGCCGTCATCACGCCCATCGGCCAGGTGAAGAGCAAGCGCGGGGATTGGACCATCCACCACAACGAGAGCGGTCCCATCACCATGAAGCTCCGCGAGGCCATGCTGAACCTCCAGCATGGCGTGAGCGCCGACACCCACGGGTGGATGCACAAGGTGCTTTAATGGTCCTTTGTCCCTAGTCTTTGGTCCTTAGCTCGGCCGCATCCATCGATCTTCCGTGCCCAGCCAAGGACCCAGGACCAAGGACCAAGGACCCCCCATGTCCCGTAGCCTCCTCAAAGACGAAGTATTCATGAACATGGCCCTGGAGCTGAGCCGGCTCGGGACCTGTTGCCGGCTCAAGGTGGGCTCCGTGCTGCTGCGGCCCGATGGGGGCATCGCCTCCGCCGGGTACAACGGCGCCCTGCCGGGCATGCCCCACTGCACGCCGGAGACCTGCAAGCCGGGGCAGCGGTGCCTGCACACGAGCCACGCGGAGGAGAACGCGCTGAGCTTCTGCGATGGCCACATCGCCACGGCCTACGTTACCCACGAGCCCTGCCTCACTTGCGCGCGCTCCCTCATTCGCCGCGGCGTGCGGCGCGTGGTCTTCCAACACCCCTACACGAGCATCGCCGAGCAGGAGCGCGCCGAGCGGCAGGCCATCCTCGAGCATTTCGGCGTGGCCTGGGAGCAGCTCGTGCGGGAGAACGAGGTCCAGTGATGGGCAAGGGACGGCTCGAAGCCTTCAGCGATGGGGTCATCGCCATCCTCATCACCATCATGGTGCTGGAGCTGAAGGTGCCCCAAGGGGCCGGGCTCGCGGCCCTGCGGCCCCTGCTGCCCGTCTTCCTGAGCTACCTGCTGAGCTTCATCTACCTGGGCATCTACTGGAACAACCATCACCACCTGCTCCACGCCGCGAAGCAGGTGAGCGGGCCCATCCTTTGGGCCAACTTGCACCTGCTCTTCTGGCTCTCCCTCGTGCCCTTCGCTACCGCGTGGATGGGCGAGAACCACTTCGCCCCCATTCCCGTGGC
Organism: Holophagaceae bacterium; assembly: GCA_035255465.1. Lineage (GTDB taxonomy): Bacteria > Acidobacteriota > Holophagae > Holophagales > Holophagaceae > JAFDVN01. The sequence goes on along the minus strand of DATEZP010000001.1, from coordinate 39,880 downwards.
CCTCTACGGCGCGTCCCTGCTGATGCCTGCCATCGCCTATTACCTGCTGACCTTGGCGTTGATCCACCGGCATGGACCGGAATCCCACCTGGCGGTGGCCCTGGGGCGGGACTTCAAGGGCAAGGTCTCCATCCTCGCCTACGCCCTGGGCATCATGGTCGCTTGCCGCCTGCCCTGGCTCGCCATGGGGCTCTACGTGCTGGTGGCCCTCATGTGGCTGGTGCCGGACCGGCGCATCGAGCGGGTCGTCGAGGGGTAGCGTTCTTCGAAATTTCGAAAAACGAACAAAAATTTTCGCTTTTGCCTTGACAAGACGAAAATGAAGCGAAAACTAGGGTGCGGAGACCTACATGCGCACCTTCGGTTATCAGCTTCCCGGGTATTTCATGGAATACGGCCCCGTGGCGGCCGACAGCATCGAATCGGCCAAGGCCGAGATCCGGCGGCGGCTCCGCTCGCCCCGCCTGCCCCGGGGCGTTCGCGTGTGGGACCTCTCGGAGCGGCCCCTGAAACGCTGGGTGGTGAATGAGGGGCTACTGGGCCAGTAAGGCGTTCACGAAGGCCGGCACCAGCTCCGTGGCCCTGCCTTGACGGTGCTCGGCGAAGGCGCTGATGACGGCACTGGGCTCCAAATTAAGCTCCAGCGTGCGACAGGTGGGACCCACCGCCGCCACGAATCCCGCAGCCGGATAGACCACCCCGGAGGTGCCGATGGCCACGAACAGGTCCGCCCCTTCCAGGGCCTCGTATATGCGCGGCATCTCCAGGGGCATTTCCCCGAACCAGACGATGTGGGGGCGGAGGCGCGCCTTCCGCTCACAGCGGGGGCAGGGGGTGGCCTCCGTGAGCGGGCCCTCCCATGGATGGAGGGTGTGGCAGTTCGTGCAACGGGCCTTCAACAGCTCCCCGTGCATGTGGATCAGGTTGCGGTTGCCCGCCCGGTCGTGGAGGTCGTCCACGTTCTGCGTCACCAGCAGCATCCGCCCCGGCCATTCCGCCTCCAAGCGGGCCAGGGCCGCGTGGGCGGCGTTGGGCTGGACCTCCTTCAGCTGCGCCCTGCGGGCGTTGTAGAAGGTCTGCACCAGGTCGGGGTTGGCCGCATAGCCCTCGGGGGTGGCCACCTCCTCGATGCGGTGCCCCTCCCAGAGACCGCCGGAATCCCGGAAGGTGCGCACGCCGCTTTCGGCGCTGATGCCCGCGCCCGTGAGGATGACGATGGAGCCGGTAGCTGGGATGCCCATGGGCCCATCCTACGGGGGGCCGGTGGCCCTCAGGTACACTCCCTGGATGCGTTTTCTCCCGGAAGGATCTCTGGAGCTCCGCCTGGGCCGCTTCCTGGACCAGGGGAAAGCCACCGTGCTCGTGGACGATCAGGGCTGGGTCTGGGCGCCGGCCAAGGTGAAATTCGTGGTGCCCGACGATGAATCCATGGCCCACAAGGCCCGCGCCCTGGGCTTTGCCATCCATACCCCGCTCAGCGTCCACCTCATGGAGTGAGGGGGTTCCATTCGCGCGTTGGGACACCTATTTGGGGATTCCGCCTGCGAGACCTGCCTGGTTTCATGGGCGAATTTGGCTTCTTAACATTTTTTAACATCCAGGGGAAACTGGTCCTCCGCTGTTCCCACCCGGAGGTCCACTTGTCCGTTCACACCGAACCCGCCATTCGTCTGAATCCGGATTTTTCCGTGGCCCAGGTGGATCTCGACCGTCGGACCGTGGTGATGCTCTACGATGCTCCCCAGACCGAATCCAGCGAGTCCACCTTCATGGAATCCCTGCCCTGGGTCGAGGAATAGCCGGGTAGCCCCGCTTCCATCCCCGGGTTCAGAAGGCCGCCTCCGGGCGGTCTTTTTCGTGGGGGGGACAACGGGCCTAATGGCGCGAGGCTCCCAGGGGGGATCCGGGGTTTCCCCAGTGGCGCGTCGCGATTGTGGATATCGTTTTAAGTTCTCCACTGGGTCCGTTTTCTCCAACCCCTTTCATGGGTTCCCGCAGATGCATTGGTCTTTGACGCGCAGGCGCGCGATGGTTCTGGCCCTCGGCCTGTCGGTGGCGGGGCTCGGCATCGCAGCCTACGTGAAGCTTCGCCACGATGTGGGCCGCGCGCTGGATGGGCCGCTGCAAAGCTCGGCCCCCCTTCAGTTCGCGCCGCTGGCCCGGGTGGATCATCCCCTGGAGCGCTGGGGTGGGGCCGAGGTCGAAGGCTTGGTCCTCACCTCCAACGCATTCATCACCGCGGGAGGCTTCGGCATCGCCGATGAGAAGGGCGACTTCGGCCAGAGCCTGCCCACGCTGCGGGCCACAGCCCTCGCCGCCTGGCGGGATCACGCGGTGGTGGGGCTCGCGTCCGGGGGGCTCTTCCTCTTTCGCGAGGGGCAGTGGGAGGAACTGCGTTCGGGCTTCGGCAGCCTCCATGTGAGGGCGCTGCGGGAAGGCACCGGGGGCGAACTCTGGATCGGAGCGCGCGAAGGGCTCTTCCGCGCGGCCTGGGGTGCCACGGTGCTGGATCGGGTGGATGCGGCCCCGGTGAAATCCATCGCCTTCGGTGAAGGCGGCGCGGTGTTCGCGGGCGGCGAATCCGGCTTGCGTCGCGTGGAGGGCCTCCGCGCCACGGCCGTGGCCACGCCGGATCCCTGGATTGAATGGGTGGGCGTGTCGGGCTCCGAGGTGGTCGTGGTCACGCCCCTGGGCCTCGCCAAAGGGCCCGTGGAGGGCGCGCTCGCGCCGGTGGCTGGGGCGGAGGAGGCCACCGACGCGGCGGTGCTGGGCCCTCAGATCTTCACGGTGTCCCAAGGGCGTCTGCTGCGCCTGGAAGGGGATGGCCGCGCGTCGGAGGAAGGGCTGCCCGCCGCCGCGCGTCGCGTATTCGCGAGCCAAGGGACGCTGTTCGTGGATACGGATCGCGGGCTGTACCGCCGTTCCTCCTCGGGCTGGGCCCTGGCGCGTCCCCGCCCGGAAGCTCTGCCCCCGGGATCCAGCCACATCAACGCCCTCGCGATGCTGGAATCGCGCCTCGTGGTGGGGCTCTTCAACGGCGGCCTCGCCGTCGGTGCGCCCGTGGGGCAGGGCAAGGCCCCGTCCCTCCAATGGTCCGCCGTTCCCGGCAGTGGCGCCTGGGGCGTGAACGCGCTGCTCAACGGCGGCGGCAACCTCTACGTGGCCAGCCTGCGGGGCGCCGCCCGGTTCGATGGCCAGAAGCTGCGGCCCCTTGAAGGCGGTGAATCCGGTGCGGCCTTCTCGCTGGCCCCCACCCAGGGCGGGGTGGCCGTGGGCTTCGGCCAGGGGGTGGCGCTGCCCAACGGACGCTTCCTCTCCGCCTTCCACGGCCTCCCCGGCAATCAGGCGCTGGCCCTGGCCACGGGCGAGCAGCTCTTCGTGGGCACGCCCACGGGGCTCGGCGCCATCGCGGGCACCCGCGTGGCCTGGCGCGTGACCGCCGGCGAAGGCAAGCTGCCCCATCCCTGGATCACCGCCCTCCATCTGCGGGGGGAGGAGCTCTTCATCGGCACCTACGGCGGCGGCGTGGCCCGCCGCACGGCCTCCAAGGCCAACCCCAGCGGGGCCGGCCAGTTCGACAGCTTCCCGGAAACCGAAGGCCTCAAGGTCAACACCGGCTGCCTCGTGGAAGCGGAGGGTCGCCTCTACCTCGGTACCGACGGCAAGGGCCTCTATCGCCTCAGCCTGGATGGCCATCGCTTCCTGCCCGTCCGCGTGCCGCTTCCCTCACCTCGAATCACCGCGATCCTGCCTGGCAAGGACGCGCTCTACGTCGGCACCGACGAAGGGCTCGCCCGCCTCCACCTCCCCCTTCCGGATGAGGGAAATTGATATGCGTCCATTCCTGGGCCTCCTGCTCTCCCTGGCCGTTCTCGCGGCGTCGCCCCTCCGGGCCCAGGCGGGCCTCCTCGTGCCCACCAGCACGGGGCGTCCCGATGCACGCGTGCTTTCGCTCCGCGAGATGAGCATCGACATCGGCATCGCCCGTGGCTACGCCCGCGTCAACGTGCGGCAGGTCTTCGAGAATCACACGGGCACGATCCAGGAGGGCACCTATCGATTCGCGCTGCCGTCCTCGGCGGCGGTGGGCGACTTCGCCATCTGGGATGGCCTCCAGCGCATCCCCGGCGTGATCCTCGAGAAGAAACGGGCCCGCTCCATCTATCAGGAACTCACGCGGCAGCGCATCGATCCCGGCCTCCTGCAACAGGGCGAGGAAGAGGATGGCGAAGCGGGCGATGGCCGCTCCACGCGGCCCTCCGGCGGCGCCCTCTTCTCCGTCACCGTGGCCCCCATCCCGGCCCACGCCACCAAGCGCCTGGAACTGCAGTTTCAGCAGGAGGTGCCCTTCATCGGCGGGGCCGGCGAGTTCCGTCTCGTGCTGCGGCCCCCGGAGGGCGAAGCCCCCGTGGCGCGCCACCTCACGGTGACGATCTCCATGACCGATGGCGCCTTCGAAGCCGTGCCCGCGGGCCTGCCCCTCACCGCCAGTGGCGAGGGCGCGGCCTTCACCGGCGACAACGTGCGCCTCGACCGCGACCTCGTGCTGCGCATCCGCCCCAAGGGCGGCGAGCCCCTGCGCCTCACGGCCTTCCGTAATCCCGAGGGTGTGCTGCCCGAAGGCCTCGCCCTGGCGCCCTGGGAACGGCCTTCCGAGATTCCGCCCGAGAAGGATGGCTTCTTCCTCCTGGAGGCCCTGCCCGCCGCCGGCGCCAAGGTGAAGGCGGGGCCCGCCGCCAAGGCCGGCGCCGGGGAGCCCAAGCGCCCCGCCCAGGCACTGGCCATCCTCTTCGACACCTCCCTCAGCCACCGTTGGGCGGGCCTTGAAACGGCCTACGCGCACCTCGTGCGCGTGCTGCAATCCCTCAACGGCGGCGACCGCTTCGCGCTCATTCCCTACGATCGCACCCCCGCGGAGGGCGCGCGCCTTCGTCCGGCCACCGCGCAGGACATCGAAGCCGAACTCACGGCCCTGCGCGCCCGCGCCTTGGGCCCCGGCGCCAACCTCGGCGCCGCGGTGACCGTGGCCCGGAAGCTGGTGGGCGACCAGGGCCGCATCCTGGTGCTCACCAGCGGCCAGGGCGTCCCTTCCTCCAAGGCCCTGAAATCCACCTTGGGCGCCACGCCCCTCTTCGCCGCGGTCACCGTGGGTGAGGCGGGCGAATCCCTGCGGGCGGCGTCCGCGCAGGTGCTCTCCAACACGGCCACGGAAATCGAGGGCGACCTCTTCTTCAAGCGGCTGCTGGCCCCGGCGGAAGCCGCCGACACGGCCGTCGCCAAAGCGCCCGATGGCGATCCCGTGCCCTTCACCGTCACCGGCGGGGATCCCAAGCTGCGCCACATCTATTCCGTGCTCGTGCAGCCCCTGGAGCCCGGCAGCCTCTCCGCCTGGGTGGGCCGTTACGCGGTGCCCCAGCCCAAGGTGCGTGTGGAACTGGCCTCCCCGCTCTTCAAGGGCGGCAAGGTGGGCCTCGACGGCGCCTTCCCGGAGAAGGCCCTGGAGGCCCGGGATCTGCCGCGCCGCTGGGCCCGCGCCCGGGTGGATGACCTCCTGGCCCGCATCGAGGCCGAAGGCGAGCGCCGCGCGTGGGTGGATGAGATCATCGAACTCTCCAAGCGCTACAAGTTCATCACGCCCTATACCGCCTTCCTGGCAGCGCCCCGGTCGCTGCTGCGCCCCCGCCGCATCCAACCCGGCGACCCCGTGCTGCGCGTGGAGTGCGATGAAGGCACCGCCTTCGCCACGGCCCTGTTCCCCTTCGGTCTGAAGCTGGATCTCGTGCGACGCCCCGCCTCCAACGTGTGGGAGGGTCGCTTCCTCGTGCCCGAGGGCCTGAAGGATGGCCGCTACCCTGTGCGCATCCTCATGCGGGATCGCAGTGGCGCCCGCCTCAGTGAGACCAAACACTACGTGCTTGACGGCAAGGCCCCGGAGATCCAACCCCAGCTGCCCGCCACGGCCCAGGCCGGCGAAGTGCTGCGCGTGGAGGTGAAGACCGATGAGGACGTGGTGCTGCTCACCGCTCGCCTGGGCGATGGCCCCCCGGTGCCCCTGCGCTGGGACCCCGCCACCCACCGCAGCGCGGGCCTCCTGCGCATCCCCGCGGAGTCGCGCGGCAATCAGGAACTCCTCTTCGAAGCCGTGGATGCCGCCAAGAATCGTGGATTCGCCCGTGCCACCGTGGAGGTGAAGCCGTGAACCTCGCCCACCTCACCGCTCCCGTCCGCCGCTGGGCCTCCCGGAAATCCTTCCGCGCCGCCGCCGTGGCGGGTCTCGCCGTGGTGGGCATCGCCGCCACCGTGCCCTGGACGGAACTCACCGAAGCCGATTGGATCTATGCCCTGGCCACCCGGTTCTCGCTGGTGGATGGCCACCGCGTGCACTACCCCACGCCCGCCGCAGAGCTGGCCAAGCTCCTGGAGGGCCGTTCCGAGACGTCGGCCCTGCGCCACCTGGCCGACGCCCGCATGAGCCTGGGCGATCGCAAAGGCGCGCTGGCCGCCATGGAGAAGTGGGCCGCCGCCGAAGGCGCCCAGGCCTGGGATGAGACGGCCCGGTGGGCCGCCGGCCACCGGGAACTGGAAGCGGCCTTCCGCGCCGCCGAGAAGGCGCTCCCGGGCCTGCCCGAGGAGGCCAGGCGTGACCTCGCGAACCAGCGCATCCACTGGGCGGAGCTTCATCCCGAAGCGGCCGATGCCCTGGCCCTGCGCAAGGCCCGGGTGGCCCTCTTTCCGGAGGATGCCCGCGCTCTGGAGGACTACGTCCGCGCCCTGGAAAGGGCCAACCGGCTTCCTGAAGCGGATGCGGCCCTCGCCGCCGGCAAGGCCCTCGATCCCGAGCGCCGCCTGCTCCTGCGCGCGGACTTGCTCACATCCCACGGCGATCACCGGGGCGCCTTCCAGGTGCTCGATGGCGCCGTGACCGAGCCCTGGAGCATGGATTTCCGCCGCGCCTACGTGGCCCGGGTGGACAAGGGTTCGCCCACGGCGCCCGCTGGATGGCGCACCACGTTGGACGCCCGCTACGACGCGGGGGCCCTTGCGCGCCTGGCCCAGTATTTCCAGGGCCAGGCGCGCGGCGATTCACTGGCGGATCTGCTCCGCCAAGTGGATCGGCGGTATGGCAAGGATCTGACCCGCAAGGATCAGTTGCTCCTGGCGCGGCTCCACGGCGAGATCGACGCTCTCCCTGAGGCCTTCCGGGCCCGGCTCGCCGCCGCGCAACTCGGCACGCCCGAAGACCAGAACGCCGACCTGGCGGCGCTGGCCCACCTCGCCCTCGGGGCAGGAGGGCGGCCCCTGGCCTGGGGCACCTACAACGACGAATCCTACAAGTGGGTGGCGAGCCTTGATCGCACCCCGGGCTTCTGGACGGGCGGCCTCTCCTTCCTCCTCACGGGCGAAGATTGGAAGGGCGCCCTGGAGCGCCTTGAAAACGAAAGCCTCTCCGACCGCACCTTCGCCACCGCCCGCCTCCTCGCCGATGAGCTGGTGCGCCGCGCGCCCCGGCATGGGGAACTGCCCGCCCTGCGCGTGGCCCTCATGCGCAAGCACGTGGATCGCGGCGAAGGGAAGGCGGCCCTCGCGCTCCTGCCCCTGGTGGAAACCGCGCCGGCGGCCATCGCCGATGAGGCCCGCCAGGTGGCTCTGATGGCCGTTCGCCTGGAGGACGTTCCCCTGGCGGAGGAAGTACGTCTCTTCAAGGCCCGCCTCAAGCACCTCGCCCCCGATGGCTCCCGCCCCCTGTCGCAGCGGGGCGCGGCCGGTTCCAACTACGGAAGGGATGCAAGCTCCAGCGAAGAATCCTACGGCGAGTCCAACGGCGAATCCCGGCCCTGGGCCCGGCAGCCTGGCGAACAGCCCTCCCAGAGCTATTCGACGCTGCTGGAGGAGGGGCTCTCCCGCCTGGATCACCTCAATCCCGACCATCGCGCGTCCCTGGATCTGATCCTCACGGAGATGGATCGCCTGCCCAACGATGAGCAGCTCTGGCTGCGCCTCGCGTCGCGGCTCGCGAACTGGAACCTGGATGACGAACTGGGCCCCCGCTTCGAGCGCGCCCTCAAGGGCTTCCAGGGCCCCGGCATCTGGGACAAGGCCGCCCGCTGGTACGCCCGGCGCAATCAGCACCAGGCCCTGCGCGCGCTGGCCCAATCCGTGGCGGATCGCTTCCGCGGCGCGGAGATCTTCCGCAAGGTGAGTGGTTCTGGCGATATCCGCGTGGAGGTGCCCGAGCAACCCACGGTGGGCGGCCGCGTGCGCATGGTGCTCTGGGCGGATTGGGTCCGCCTCAAGGCCCTGGAGCGCTTCCCCCACAGCCCCACCGTGGTGCGCGAGGCCCAGAGCCTCGTGGCCATGAGCGGTTGGCTGAAGCACTACGATCCCGTCAAGGAGGCGAAGCGTCCCCACACCGTCACCGTGGCGCCGGATGCCCTCCTGGAGGAGCGTCGCTGGGCCATCCTCTTCGTGGATGCGGCCCAACGGGAATCCTACTTCGTGGAGGCCATGCGCAAGGGCAGCCTCGAGGCGCGCCTCGGAGCCCTGGAGGCCAAACCGGATCGCACCCCCGTAGAGGACCTCCTCCTCTTCGAAGGCTGGTCGCGCCTCTCCCGCTTCGAACGGGCCATGGCCCCGGGCGATCGCCTGGTCGCCAGCTATCCCGGCGATGGCGACCTCGCCCACCGGGTGCTCTCGCTGCACCGATCCCTCAACGGCCTGGAGACCTCCCATGCCGGCCCCGCCCTGAGCCTTGTGGCCCGCACGGCCCCGGCCCTGGAAGATCCCAGCGCCCTCTGGACGGAATTGGGCGAACTGGAGGAGGATCGCGGCCGTCCCCAGGCGGCCATGGAGATCTGGAAACACCTCGCCGATGGCGAAGCGCGCAACCCCCAGCGCATCTCCGAGTGGTCCACCCTGCTGTGGGATTACCACCACGACAAGGAGGCCCTCACCGTCGTGGAGGAGGGCCGTCAGCGCCTGAACCGGCCCAAGTTCTTCGCCTTCGAAACCGGCGTGCTGCGCGAGAATCTGAAGGATCTCGACGGCGCCGTGCGGGAGTACCTCAATGCCCTGCGGCCCGAGGAGGCCAACGGCTTCGAATGGTTCGAGCAGGATCAGCGCTCCCTGCGCCGCTTGGCGCAGCTACTCGCGCGGGAACGCGTGTACCGCCTCGTGGAGGGCCGTATCAAGGCCCTCAAGCCCGGAGTCCCCGAGGATGAACGGGCCCTGGCGGGGTATTACCCGCTGGCGGGCATCGAGCCTCCGGCACCCGGATTCGATTTCGATGCCGACGCCTGGATCGATGGCATGGACCTCCCCAACGACCCCGTGGGCCGCGCCCAGCGAGCGGATCGCAAGGTCGCCGAGCGGCCCAAGGAATACGACGCCGTGAAGCGCATCGGGGATCTGCTGCTGGAGAAGACCCGGGAAATGGCGCCCAAAGCCACGGTGGTGGAATTCGTGAACGCCGCCGACACCTGGAGCCAGCGCCTCATCGAGGCCCGCTGGACGCCGGATCAGGTGGTCACCTTCCAAAGCGGCCTCATGGCCCGCCGGGCAGCCCTGGCGCCCTCGGATGAAGATCGCATCCAGAAGGAAATGGCCCGCGCCGATTTCCTCTCCGGAAAGGGGCGCGCCGCCGAGGCCGATGCCGTGTGGGCCTCGCTGGACGCCCGCATCGGCGCCCTGCCCGAAGGCACCGTGCGCATGAAGGCCGAAGCGGGCCGCGCCGGCTATCTGGAACGGGCCAAGGGCGTGGAGGCCGCCGCCACCGAGTGGCGCCGCGTCACGGGCCGCTTCCCCTGGAGCCTCGGGCTCCTGGAGGATCGCCTGGCCTTCCTGCAGCGCAACGCCAAGGGCGAGGAGGCCCGGGCCGCGTTGGAGGGCGTGCTGCCCAAGGCCGCCACCGGCCACCGCGAACCCTTGCTGGAACGCCTCACCCAGGAATGCCTCGCCGCCAACGATCTGCCCCGGGCCCGCCGCGCCGTGCAGATGCTCCTGGCCACCGAGGGCCTGGAGGAATCCCGCCGCCTCGGCGCCATCCACCTCATGGCCCGGCTCTCCTTGAAGGAGAATCCCGCCTGGGATCCCACCGCCTTCGCCAAGGTGGAGGCCGCCAAGCTCAAACCGGAACTTCATGCGGAGCTCTATCACGGGCTCGCCCGGGCCGTGGATCTGGAAGGCGGCACCGCGCATGTCCCCGGTCTGTGGATCGAAGCCCTGAACCGCCGCACCGAGCGCGAGTGGGTGGAGGCCGCGTCCCGCTCCGCGAAGCGCGCCGGCAAGGGCCCCGAGCTCCTCACGTTCTATGAGAAACAGCTGCAGCGCAGCCCCCGCGATGTGCGGTGGGCCGTGGCCGTGCGCGACATCCGCAAGGTCTATCACGATGTGGAGGGCGCCCTCGCGGCGGCCAAGGCCGCCGTGGCCGTGCGCCCCGAGAAGGAACACCTCTGGCGCGAAGCGGCGGACCTGATGGTGCGGGCCGACCGCCCCGCCGACGCCGCGGATTTCCTGGAAGGCTGGAACAAACCCCGCCTCGCCGATGAGGGCGTGGCCCGCTGGCGCGGCCAGCTTTACGCCCAGGCGGGCGATGGCGCCAAGGCTTTCACCATCGAACAGGCCGCTCTCGCCGCGTTCCGCCGCGAGAGCGCGGAGGATGTGAGCGGCCTCCAGGAACGGACGGCCCGGGCCGCCGAGCGCCTGCTGGATTACGGGTTCCCGGATCTGGCCCTGCGCCTCTATTCCCCCAAGAACGATGCCCGGGATCTGGTGAACACCCGCCTCTCCCTGGAGCGGCAGGCCCAAATCGCCCTCTTGAACAACCAGTTCGTTCGGCTGCTCACCGCCATGCCGGAACAGGATCGCCGGGGCTACCTCGCCAGCGCCCTGGCCCGTCATGGCCGGGGCGAGCAGCGGGAGGAGGTGCTCGCCCACATCCTGCGCAGCGTCTACCCCATTGCCGGCAAGCCTTCCGATACCGCGCTCACCACCTGGTGGCCCATCGTCCAGCGCGCGGATCTGGAAGAGCCGCTCCGCATGGCCATCGCCCAGCGGATCCTCTCGAACCGTCCCGGCTCCTGGCAGGCGGGGGCCCCCGTGGCCTTCGTCCAGGCCGTGAGCGCTTCGGTGATCCTCAACCGCACGCTCAATGGCAACCAGTGGTGGGAATTCCAGATCCCCGATGTGGAAGGCCTGTGGGCCCGGGATCTCGCCCGCCGCGATCGGGGCGATGAGCTGCTCAATTTCGTGGAACCCCGCTGGCAGGAGCTGACCCGCGAGGTGCGCGATCCCCAGCGCAAGGGCCTTTCGGCGGACACGCCCCGCCAGCCCTGGTCCCTGTGGCTGGATGATCCCCGCGTGCTCGCCGTCTGGGCCCGCACCGTGGCCAGCCATCCCGAGAAGGTGAAGGATCTCTCCGATCTCATGGCCAACCGCGCCCACTGGGACCGCTTCTGGGTGCTGGCGGCCCGCCATTGGAAGCCCGAGCCCATGCTCGCGGCGGTGACGCCGGACGCGCGCCTCGCCTGGTTCCGCTTCTGGGAGCCCGCGCTGCAAGCGCAGGATCCCGTGCTGGTGGCCCGCCACCGCGTGGTGGAGCAGGTCACCACCGCCCTGGGCCGCCTTGTGCAGGGCGCCCCCGAGGCCGTGAAGGATCCCCTCATCGCCAAGCTGCGCGGTCCCCAGACCGTGGGCGAGGTGCTGGGCAAGGACAGTCAGTGGACCTGGCCTGAGTTCACGCCGCGCCGCGACGCCAAGGGCGAGCTGAAGGAAGAGGGCGATGATCGCGTCCTCGGCTCCGGCGTGGATCTGGGCCGCGTGCCCGGTGCCCTCTGGGGCGATCGTCCCGGCGAGGCCTGGTACGTGCTGGAAGCCCTGGCCCGCCACCGGCAGGGGGATGCCTCGGCACCCTACCTGCCCTTGGATGCGCCCGTGCGCGGCGGTGAAACCAACCGCACGCTGCTGGCCATGCGCATGGCCCGCGCGGAGAAGAACCTGCCCCTGGCCCTGGAGATCCTGGGCCGCCGCTCCGGCGGCGCCCACGATCGCGCCTGGCTGGACGGCAAGGTCACGCTCCTCGTCGCGGCCAATCACCGAGAGCAGGCCGTGGAGGCCTTCGGCGCTTACGTGCTGGCGGCCCAGGCCAAGCTCACGGAGGAGGAATTCCGCAGCCTTTCGGCCCTGGCCGAGGATGCGGGCCTGCCCGCGACCCTGGACCTGCTGGATCCCAGCCGCCCCGTGGGCCCCGCCTTCCTGGCCTACCTGCGGGACGTGCGCCCCGCGGAAGCCGCGCGGTTCACCACCGCGGATCCCAGCGGTTATCGGGCGGCCCTGGCCTACCGATGGCGCCAGCGGGAAGGGCAGTTGAACGCCGAACAGATCAAATACTGGTTGAAGGAACTCTGGGCCCAGGACAGCGCCTCCCTGCCGCGCCGTGGCCTGGCGAAGCTCGGTGGCCCCTGGCCCCACGCCGCGGCCTGGATGGAACGGCAGCCCGTCTCTGAGCGGCTCGCGGTGATCAAGGCCATGGAGGAAGCGCTCAAGCCCGCCACGGCCCATCCCGAACTCTTCGCCCACCTCGCCCACTCGGGCAGCGATGACGTGGCCGACCTCCTGGCCGTGCGCGTGCGCCTGGCCCGGGGCGAAGCCGCCGCGGCGCTGACCTTGGCCGAGGGCATGCTCGCGGAACTCCGCCGCGGGGAATCCCTCAGCTACGCCCTGTCCGACCACCCGATGGAAAGCCCCGAGGGCGGTGAGGAAGGGGACGAGTATCAAGCCCCCGAGCGAAGCGCCAGTGGCGGAGATGCCAGTGTGGATCGCCTCCGCGTCTGGCTCGCGCCCTTCCGGGAGGCCAAGGCTGCAGCGCCCCTGGAGGCCCGTTTCCGCGCCTTCCTGAACGCCAAGCGCCAGGAGGGCACGACCTCGTTGCCCGCCTGGAAACTGGCCTTTGAACTGGCCCCGACCACCGAGGCCCCCGGCCTCGGGCAGGAACTGGAGGAGGCCTGGTTCCGTGGCGAAGTGCAGGCCGAGGAGTTGGGTGCCCTCACGGAAACCTTGGCCACGAGCCTGCCGGAGCAGGCGCCCCGCTGGCTCGCGCGCTGGCCCCGCCGGCACACCTTCGGCACCACGGCGCAACGCGCCGCGATCCTCCTGGCCTTGAAACGCCCCGGCGAGGGGGCCAAGGCCCTCTTCGACGGCCGCCGCCGCGCCGCCTGGGAGGCCCGCGAAGAGGTGCAGGCCTTCGACACCTGGCGCCGCATGGGCGCCCCGGTGCCCGCCGATGAAAAGGCGCCCCTCGCCTGGTCCGAAGCCCTTCCCGCCTGGGAAGGCAAGGCCGAGGCGGTGGTGGGTCCCCTGGGCGTTCGCCTGAAGGCCCATCCCCTGGATGTGCTCTCCGCCCGGGCGGCCCTGCGCAGCCCCGGGGCCGGCGACGAGGATGCCCTGCTCCGCGCGGGCCTGGCCCTGGGCAGCATGTCCCGCCGCGATGGGGATGGGGATCAGCTCCTCCTCCGCGTCCGCGTGGCCCGGGGCCTGCTGCCCCGATCCGCCGAAGCCGCGAACTGGGCCCTGGAAGGGGCCTCGCCCGAGGGCATCGGCCGCCTGCTCGTGCAGCGCCGCTTCCGCACCGCCGACATCAACGGTGCCTTGGCCGATGCCGCCCGCATCGCGCGCAAGGTGAACAGTGAACGCGGGGTGCAGGAGGCGCTGAAGGTTCTCTCGGATCGCAACGCCCCGAGCGTGAAAGCCCTGCGCGCGGAGCTTCAGGTGCCCGAGGCGCCGCCCAGCGCCTATCACCTGGTGGATGGCCGTCCCGCGCCCATCCGTCCCCGGGACCTCACCTGGTCCCTGCTCGCCAACGTGATCAAGGCCGAGGGGGTCCGATGATCCGCGCCATGTTGTTCGCCACGCTGACCTCGCTCGTGCTCTTCGGGCAGGCGCCCTTGCCCTTGCCGGATGGCCCCGTGCGCGTCGTGATCCCGGATGCCTCGGCCTTCGACGCGGCGCTGAAGGGGGGCTACCGGGAATTCCTCACGGGCGAACCCCGGGAGGGGGATCCCCTCATGGCCGCCTGGCGGCGCACCCAAGTGGGCACCAAGCTCGAAGATCAGTGGGGCCGCCTCTCCGGCGACCTGCCCTGGACCTGGGAGATGATCCGCAAGCTGCAGCCCAAGGCCGTGGGCCTCGCCCTGCTGGAGGTCGGGCACCTCGAAGCGGTGCTCGTCATCGAGACGCCCCTCGCGCAGTTGCCCGTGGCCCTGCCCCAGGGCCGCACCCGCACCCACGGCGGGCAGTCCTACGTCCTCGTGACGCCGGGCGCCGCCGATGGCAGCGAGGACAAGGACCGCCGCATGGGCCTCGCCTGGGCCCGCATGGGTGGCCGCCTCCTCCTCGCCACCAGCGAGCGCAGCCTCAAGCTCGCGCTCGATGAAGCCCTGGCGGGCCGCGGCCTGAAGGCCCCGCTGCCGGGGATTGTGTCCATGGAATTGAACCTCGATGCGCTGGGCAAGGATCGCTACTTCCGCCGGGAGTTCCCCTTCCCCGAAGGGCCCGAAACGGGCCGCATCCGCGCCGCGCTGCGCGTGGAGAACGGGCAGCTCATCGAAGTCCGAGAAGGCGCGAACGAACCCCGGAAGGGCGTCTACACCTTCCCCAGCGCCCACCTCGCCGCCGCCGGGTGGCAGGCCGAAGGCGAAGCCTTCTGGCCCACCTTCCGTCGCGCCTGCCTGGAGCCCATCCCCACGTTGTCGGAGGAGCCGGTGACCGCGCCGGGCCCCTTGCCCCAGGCGGGGCCGCAGGTGGGCGATGACCGCTACGCCGTGGACTTCACCAAGCCCAAGGTGAGCGCCGGGGCAGCCCAATTCGAGGCGGGGGATCTCGCCCCCTGGAAGGCGCTGCTCACCCGCCAGCCCGTGACGAGCTGGGGCTACGCGCTCACCGCGGATGGTGGCCGCCGCATGGTCTTCCCCTGGCCGGCGAACCTGGATGGGGAATTCCTGGAAGCCTGTCGGGCCACCGTGGCCCGCCGGGCGGGCAAAGCCACGGTGCAGAAGGTGGGCGAGGCGCAGGAGATCCGCGTGGGCCCCGGCCTGCCGGCCCTGGCGCTGCGCCGCACCGGAGACCTGCTGTGGGTGGGCGCCTCCGCCCGGGATCTGCAGGCCATGCCCCAACCCAAGGCCGATGGGGATCTCATCCGCTGGGCCCAGGTGGACCTCGGCGCTGTGCGGGCCGAATCCGCGCGCTGGGCCCGCGTCGAAGGCCCCGCCCGCCCTGAGCAGGTGCGTCCCCTCTCGGATCGCGTGCTGGGCCTGCTGGGCTGGATGCCCGCCACACGATCCTTGCGTGTGGAGCGTCACCGCAGCGCCTCCGGATGGACCGAGACGGTGACCTTCGGCGGAGGTCAGTGATCCTCTGGGGCGGTCGCGCCCTCGCCGCGTGCGTCGCGGTGGGGGTGGCCTCGGCCCAAGAGCCCACGCTCCACACGTGGCGCCTGGAGCATGGCCGCTTGGAGTGCTCTGAAGGCGTCTCCGACGCGCCGCTCGCGGTGGGTTCCCTGCAAAAGCCCTTTGTGGCCCGGGCCTGGGCCCAGGCCCATCCAGATGCTCCCACGCCCCGCTTCTCCTGCAGCGGTGGTGGGGCCTGTTGGCTCAAGCAGGGGCATGGGGACCTGGGTCTCGCCACAGCCTTGGCCCGCTCCTGCAATGCGTACTTCCGTCAACTGGCGGAAGCCACGCCCACCAAGGCTCTAGCCGAGAGCCTTGGCGCCGCGGGCTTCGCGCCCGCGCCCACGAACCCTGATGAGGCCATCGGCCTCGCGGCGCCCAAACTGCTCCGCATCCGCCCCGCGCGGGTGTTGGAGGCCTATGGGGAGCTGCTGCGGGAGCCCTGGCCTCTGGGCGAAGGCGTGCGGCAGGAGGTACTGCGCGGCCTGCGGGAGAGTGCCCGCACCGGCACTGCGGGCGGCCTCGGGGCGTGGGGCACCTGGGCGAAGACGGGCACCGTGCCCTTGGATGCTCAACACACCGTGGGCTTCGCCGTGGCCCTGGAGGAGGGCGGCGCGGCCGTGCTCGCCCGCCTCCGACCCGGCACGGGCTCCCAGGCGGCCACAGCCCTGGCGGCTCCCCTGGCGAAGCACCGGCCCAGTACACCCGTGCCGGTTCCGACCCGGGACAGCGTGACCGTGCGCCTCTTTGACCTGCTGCCCGCCAGCGCCTTCTCGGTGCGGAATCTCGGCACCACGCCCATCCCCGATGGCCGCGGGTTTCTGGGTCCCGGCGCCTCCCGCCTCCTCCATCCCGGGGATCGGGTGGGGCCGGGCCCCTTGGAACTTCGTGCGGACGCGCGGGGCCTGCGCCGCCGCTTCAGGGGCCGTCTCCAGGTGGCGGGGGGCCGCCTGCTGGCCACGCTCGCTCGCAGGGACTACACCGAAGGGGTGCTGGCCGCGGAACTGCCCCACGGGTCGTTGGGGCTGCGGCTGGAGTTGGGCGCCGCCGTGCAGCGCTTCCTCACCCGGGGCCGCCGCCACGTGGATGCCGACGTCTGCGACAGCACCCACTGCGCCTGGTTCGTGGGCCAGGGCCCGCGCCTCGATTGGACGGATCCCACCCGGGCCCGGGAAACCCGCGAAGCCGACCCAGCGCCGCTCAGCGACGCGGAGTGGGAACGCATGGTGCGTCTGGGGCAGATGCCCGGCCCCGCGCTGTGGTCCGCCCACTGCGGCGGTGCGCCCCTTTCCGCCCGGCGCGTGTGGGGATGGGGCGAGGCCACGGCGGTGCCCTGTGCGCGGCACACGGGCCCTTCGGCCACCTGGGTTCGCACCTGGCGCCGGGCCGAGGTGGAAAGGGCCTTCGGTCCAGAGGTCGATTCCATCGCGCTGGCGCCGGAGGCCGGCGTGTGGGGGTTGATCCTCACCCGCCGCGGCGTACGGAAGACCCTCGGATTCGACGAGGCCCACCGCCGCATCGCGGGGGTGCTGGGCTGGGACGCCCTGCCGAGCCCTGCGGATCGGCTCGAAGTGACCACCGAGGGCGTGCGCCTTCACGGGGCCGGTTCGGGTCACCGCGTGGGGTTGTGCCTCTCGGAGTGAACCGTCAGTACCGGGCCAGCGCCGCCTTCAGCACGCCCCGGACGTGGGCTTTCAATTCCGCGGGCCCCTCCACCACGGCGTCGGCGCCGAACTGGAGGATGAAGCGCGTGGGGGCGTTGAATTCCGTGGCCTTGAAGCGGAGCCTCACGCCGGGCTGGCCCTTGCGGGCCTCCACGAGCACCTCGGGCAGGGCGGGGGGCGTTTCACGGAGGAAGGTGGGCCAGCTTTCGCCGGTGACGCGCACGGTCACTTCGAAGGGCGCCTCGGCGGATACCCAGCCGCCGATCTGATACTCCCGGGCCTGTTCCATGAGCTTGCGATCCGTGAGGATGCCCGCGCGGCCCGTGAGGCGGATGGCTTCGATGCGGTTGAGGCGGAAGTGGCGGGGCTCGGCCTTCTTGGGATCCCAGGCCAGCAGGAAGGCGCCCCCGGAGAACACGTCGTGGGTGAGGGTGTAGGGCACCACCGTGCGGGTGCTTTGGCGACCATTGGCGGCGGTGTACTCCAGCTCGATCTCCCGGGGACCCGCCGCGTCGCCCAGGGCCGTGAAGAGGCGCAGCAGCACCTCCCGATCCAGGGGCACCGCGTCATCGGCGGCGGCCCGCACATTGATGTGATCCCGCAGCTGCTCGAAGAGCTGTTTGTCGCGGGTGCTGAGGTGCTGTTCCGCGAGTTCCCGCAGGGACTGCAGCGGCGAACTCCAAGCGTCGCTGCCCGTGCCCTCGAGGGCGAGCATCGCCACCTCCAGGGCCAGCCGCGCATGGGGCGTCACCTTGCTATCCCAGGCCGGGGCCTTCTCCAGCGAGAAGTGGATCACGGGCGCACCGCCCCTGGCGCGATGGCGCTCCTTCCCGAAGCGCGCGCCCTGCTTCTCCAGCACGCCGATGGCCCGATCGATGGTGCGGGCCGTCTTGTCCAGGGCCTCGGCCAGCGCCGCCTTGGCGATGCCCCTGGGGCCCGCGTCCCGGATGCGATCCAGGATCTCCTGCAGCACGTCGGCGGCGACGAGGTTGTCCGTCTCGGGGCGGGTGGGCTTGAGGGGGCGGGGCACGGGGATTCCGGGGAGTGGGTTCACGATGCCATGGATTGACAGTGAATGTCGAACCATGATCCTCCGCGTTGGGCGGCCGGAATGAAACGGGGGAGGCCATGGCCCCCCCCGTTCGTCTTCGGCAGAGCCGTCAGGGCTTGGGCATCTGGAACACGGCGTCATCCACGGGTTCGCCTTGCTTGATCTCGGTGAAGGTGGTCACGCTGGCGCTGTGCGGGCCCCGGGCGATGACTTTGAAGGGCACCTGCACACCATCCACCGCGCGGTACTCCTGCCAGGTGGTCTCGTGGGACAGGCGGCCCAAGGGGGTGGAGGTGAAGGTGAGGCGCCGCATCAGGAGGCCCGTGGCGGCATCGAAGTAGAACGTGGTGGCGGCGCCGTCCTTGGCCTTGGCGAGCAGGACGAGGGTGTCCTTGCCGTCCAGGGGTTCGCGACCCACGACCCTCAACGTGGGGAAATGATCCTTCAGGTGCAGGGGCAGGGCGAGGTCCGCCTCGAAGCGGGCCTGGGCGGCCTGATGGGCATCCATGGGAGACGCCTTGCCGGCGCGGGCGCTCCAGCCGGCGGTGCCATCGAAGCCCTGCTTGAAGACGCCCCGGGGGGAGTTCAGGCTGCTCACCCTTTTCCCGGGGGCCTTGTGGGTGACCTCCAAGGCCATCGTGCGGCCGCCGCCCATGTCCATGGTGCCCTTGGCCACGCGGGTCGCGACCTTCTCCAGGGCCTCCTGGCCACCGGAACCTTGAACCCACTGGGCCAGCAGGGCCTCCACCGTCGGCAGTTCCTTCGCCTTCGCGTCCGCCGGGGCGGGCGTGGGGAGGGCCGCGCCGGGCACGGGCAGGGGCGGAATCGTTTCGGGCTTCACGTGGCCGTTGTGGCAACTGGCGCAGGTGATCACGTCCTCGCCCTTGAAGTGGGCCTTGTTGAGGGCGCGGGTCATGCGCACCATGTTGCGCGCGGTCTCCTTCGCCGGTTTGTCGTCGCGGTCGAAGGCCCAGGTCTGCTTGGCCTCATCCCGCACATGGCAGTGGGCGCAGGCCACGCCCAGGGCGGCGCCCATGTAATCCATGGCGCCATCCAGGCCCTCTTCATCCAGACCCTGGCCTTTGAAGACCTTCAGATTCTTGCCGGGCTCCTCCACCTTGGCGGCGGCCTTCGCAGGGACCTTCACCTTCTGTTGGGGGGCGGCGCCGAGCAGCAGGCCCGCACTGAAGACGCATGCGCCAAGGGGCCTCAGCGGGCGAAGGGCGGACGGCAGGAAGGAAGGTCGCATGGGGGCCTCAGGGGGGGTGGGTTCGACTGGAAAAGCACCACGCTAGCACGCAGGCTGGGCCTCGCGACCGGAGAGGCCGTGAAGGGCCCCGGAGGTGGGGTGAAGGTGGAGGGCGGAGGATGGACACGGAATGTCCGGACGTCTCGGGGATGATGGAGGCTGACCGGGCCCTGCCCGGTGCCTTTCCGGAGCCCCATGAGTCACGACCCCTTCGACGGCGTGCTGCTGGACGATCCCCGCCCACCGGTGCCGGGGGCCGTGAGCCTGATGCTGCACCTGCGGGTGGCGCGAC
Organism: Holophagaceae bacterium; assembly: GCA_035255465.1. Taxonomy (GTDB): domain Bacteria; phylum Acidobacteriota; class Holophagae; order Holophagales; family Holophagaceae; genus JAFDVN01. The sequence goes on along the minus strand of DATEZP010000001.1, from coordinate 20,187 downwards.
GGCTGGCCAAGGCCCACGGGCGATCGGCGCCGGGCCTCCAGGCGCTTCGGGCCCGGGCCCAGGCCTGCCGGGAGCTCATGGCCCATGGGCTCCTGCCGGATACGCTCCGCCGGCTTCCGGCCTACGGGTTGGAATTGGGTTCCCCCCGCACGGCCCACAGCCTCGCGAACCTCATGGCCCACCTGGAGGCCTACTTGGCGGAAGTGGAGGCGGCCGGCTACCTGGAGCCTGAGGTGGCCCTGGGGGCCGCCGTGGATCGGGAGCTTGCGGGGCACCGGGGCCTCTGGATCGAGCGCACGGCGGCCGATGGGCCCCTGCGATTGGGGTTGAAGGACCTGGCCCCCGTTCGGCTCCGGGCCGTGGCCTGTCTGCCGGCCTTGGATGGCGCCACCTTCGTCCTGGCCACGGATCGCGGGGACGCGGGGCTCTTCGGGAGTGGGCAGCCCCTGGTGGAATGGTTCCTGAGCGGCCTGGAGGACCATGGGGGCCACCTGCCCAACACCTTGAACCTGGAGGCCCCTGCGGGCTGGGGCGAGGCGCCTTGGGCCCCGGCCCTGGGCGCTCTCTTCGAAGCGCCTCTGAACCTGGAGGACCACCGCGATGCCTTCCAGCGGGGCCTCGTGGAAGGGCCGCTGGATCTGCTGCGCCATGCCGTGGAGCAGGTCTGCGCCTGGCTCGACGCGGGGATCGCCCCCCGGGAGATGACCCTCATCCATCCCGACCCCGCCGCCATCGCGCCCCTGCTGGGGTCGATCTTGGCGGAGGAGGGCGTGGCGGTGCAGGTGCGCGGCGGCCTCACGCCCCTGCGGGAGAGCCCCAGCTGGAGTCCCCTTTGGAACCTGCTCACGGGGCTGCGGCGCCTGGATCCCTGCACCGTTTCGGCGGGATTGCGGGCCTCCCGTCAGAAGGATCTCCGCGCCTGGGCCGAGGCCCTGGCGGGCGCGGACCAGAACGGCGCCGCGGCCTTCGAGGGCTCCCTCATCCACCTGGGCGAACGCACCCGGGCCCGGGCGGAAGGGATCCTGGAAAGCTTGCAGGCGCTCCGGGAATCGGTGGATTCCGCCGCGGGCTGGGCGGATCGGCTGGAGGCCCTGGCCGCGGACCTCAGCCTCCCCTCGGATTCGGAGGCCTTTTACGGGCCCCTCAACCTGCTGAAGGCGGCCTGGGGCACGGAGCGGTGGCGCTTCCAGGAAATGCTCCAGGCCCTGGAGGTCTTCCTCGAGGCCGCCCGCAGCGATGAGGGCACCCGTGCCTCCGAGGGGCTGCGGCTCCTCGCGCCGGAGGCCCTGTTCGAGGGCTGGTCCGGTGCCCGGGCCACCTTGATCCTGGATCTCTCGGAAGGAGCCTGGCCCGCGCGGCCCGCGGAGAACCCCGATCTGAGCGGCGATTGCAAAGCCGCCGTGAATCGGGCGCTGCTCGCCTGGAGCCAGGCGGAGGCGAAGGGGCCCTTCCCCCCGGCGCTGCAGCGCTTCTGGCTGCCCCGCACCGAGCACGGGGATCAGATCCCCCGGGCCTTCCAGCGCGAGGCCTACGCCTTCAGCAAGGCCCTGGCCCTGACCACGGAGCGCCTGGTGGTGCTGAGTCCAAGCCAGGATGAGGAGGGCCGCGTGAAGGCCCAGGGGCCCTTCTGGAACGCGTTGGAAGGTGCCGCGTCCTGGTCCCCGGATCCCCTTCAGATGCACAGCCGGTTGCGGGCCCGCTGGGAGGCCCCCGGGGCCTCCGCGATGCGGGAGGCGCGCGCCGAGGCCACCCAGGCCCGCTCCGCTGCCGAAGCGCTCCAGGTGGAGGCGCCGGCCTTCGACCGCAGCCCCGGGCTTCGGGATCGCTGGATGAAGGGCCGGGCCAGCGTGAGCCCCACGGCCTTGGAGGGTTTGGCCACCTGCCCCTTCCGCTCCCTGGCGGAGCGCGTGTGGGGCCTCCAAACCTTCGACGCCCGCAGCCGCCTCCGCATGGCGGTGGGCACCCTCGCGCATGCGGTCCTGGAGGCGGCGCTGACGCCTTTCGTGGGGGTGGCGGATTGGCCCGCCGCCTTCCGGGAAGCCCGGGGCCTTCCCGCCACGGCGGGACCGGAGGACCTGCTGCCCCACCTGGAGTCGCTGTGGCGGGAAGGCGCCCCCGGTTGGTTCGCGGCCCTTCGGGATCTGCCCGAGGAACAGCATCCCGTGGCCGCCTTGGAGGTGGAGGCCCTGCTGCCGAACCTCTCCGCCCACCTCGACCACGATCTGAACACGGGCACCCCCACGAAGGATGAAGCCGCCTTCCTCGACCCGGCCGCCGCGCCTCCCGCCAAGGGCGCGCGGCCGGACGTATGGACCCGGACCCTCCTGGCCCTGGAGGGCACCCTGGGCCCCGTGGCCCTGCCGCTGGATGGGGGCCGCACCTTGGAGGTCGATGGCAAGGTGGATCGGTTGGAGCGCTGGGAGCATGCGGATGGTCGCCGGTTCCTGCGGGTGGTGGACTACAAGACCTCCAAGGAGGCTTCGCTCGCCGCCTACGCCGAGGAGGAGGCGCCCTTCGGGGGCCACCTGCAGTTGCCCCTTTACATGCTCCTGGCCGAGGCCCTGCACCCGGGCCTGCCCGTCACCGCGGCCCTCGTGCCGCTGCGGGAGGAGACGCCGAAGCCCTACACGAAACCCCTTCGCGTGTTGGCGGAGGCGGGGCCCGAAGGTGCGTGGCGCGAGAAACTGCGGGCCAACCTGGACCGGCTGGACGCGCGTCTCGAGACTGGCGACTTCCCACCCACGCCGGGGGAGCGCTGCGCGCAGTGCGAGCTGGCGGCCCTCTGCGGGCGGCCGGTGGATGTGGATGCGGATCGGGAGGAGGACTGATGCGCACCCTGGACCTCCGGGATCCCAACCTCCTCCGCGACTCCCTGGTGGTGAGCGCCAGCGCGGGCTCCGGCAAGACCTTCACGCTCACGGTGCTGGTGACCGCCGCCCTGGGCCGCGGCGACCTCCACCCCTGGGACGTGGTGGCCACCACCTTCAGCGAAGCCTCCGCGGCGGATTTGCGGGAGCGCCTGTTGCGTCCCCTGGACCTGCTCGCCGGCTTCGACCTCGTGGCTTGGACGAACCTCCTCCCGCAGCTTGGAGCCGCCGAAGGCTCCGCCCTGGAGGCGACGCTGAAGGCCCATGCCGCCTCTCCCCGCCTGGCCAAAGCTTCGGGCGAAGTGGCCCAGGCGGCGGCCCACTGGGATCAGGCCCCGTGGTGCACGGGCCCCGCGGCCGCCTGGGCCTTCTGGCGCCGCCTCCGCCGGGAGGCGGAGCTGCTGCAGGTGGCGACCCTCCACAGTCTCGCGCTGAAGGTGCTCGGGCAGGCCGAAGGCGCCGACGACGACCTGCACGATGTGGCCCATCCCGCCCTGCTCCGGTTGCTGCGTCAGACGGTGCGGGAAGCGCTCACCCTGCCGCGGGACCACCCGGATCACTTGCTCGCGCGGCGCGTGCTCGGCTGGGCCGAGCGGAACTGGGAGGAGCTCTCAGCGGCCCACGATGGGCACCGGGATGCCCTGGGCCACCTCGCCCCGGAGGATCCGGCACCCCACCGGGCGGCGCTGGCGCAGGCCCTGGCCGCCGCGCGCAAGGCCCTCGCGCCCTTCGCCACCGATCCGATGTCGGCCCTGGATGCCACGAGCCCTCAACGCCGGCACTTCAAGCCCGAGTGCGTGCTGCCGCTGCCGCCCGCGGAGGCGGACCTCCCGACGTTGCTGCGCTGGGCCGAGGCCCAGAGCAGCCGGGCGGAGGCATCGAAGCGCTACTTCACCGCCGCCTTCCGCGCCACCCTCGGTGCCTTCCAGCCCGTGGCGGATGCGTTGGAAGCCTGGATGCGGAGCCTCCTGGTGGAAGCCCTCCGGCGCTTCGAGGCGCGCAAGGGCGAGGAGGGGCTCGCCACCTTCGGGGATCTGGTGCGCCGGGCCCTCGAGGTGCTCGAGCGGCACCCGGAGGTGCGCGTGGCGCCAAAGCTACTCCTGGTGGACGAGTACCAGGACACCAGCCGCGCCCAGGATGCCTTCCTCGAAGCGTTGGGCGCCACGCGCCTCGTGCGGGTGGGCGATGTGAAGCAGGCCATCTACGGCTTCCGCGGCGGTGACCCCACGCTGCTGCGCAAGCACCTGCGGGAAGCGGGGGATCGGGCTTTCCGCCTGCCCGCCAACTTCCGCTCCACGCCGGAGGTGGTGGCCCTGGCCAACCGCTTCGTGGATGAGGTGTGGCCCACGCTGGATGCGGAGGCCACCGACTTGGACGGCCACCAGATCGCCGCGGCGGCCCCTGGGCGGCCCGTGGGCCTCGTGCGCACCTCGGCTCCGGAATCGCGCGCGGACCTTCCGGCCCTCGCCGAGTGGATCGCGGGCCTCTCCCGCGCCGAGGGCTGGGATGGGGCCCTGGGCGACGCCGGAGGCACCGGCCCCCGACGTCGCGCCCTGCTGCTCAAGCAGCGCACGAAGTTGCCCCAGTTGCTCCGACGCTTGAAAGCGCGGGGCATCCAACCCTACGTGGTGGCCCGGTCGGGCTTTTGGGAGAGCCCCGGCATCCGCCTCCTGATGGCGGGGTTGGAAGCCGTGGCCCACCCGGAACTCCCGCGCCCCTGCGCCGTGCTCCTGCGGCAGGTGGTGGGCCTCCAGGATGCGGAGCTCGCGGCGTTGGCGGGGCAGGGCGGGGATCGGCCGGGCCTGCCCGGCCTGGGGACCCTGGATCCGGACACGCTTCCGGAGGTCCATCGCGCCGCGGCCCGGGAGGTGAAGGGGTGGCTGGAGTGCACCACCCTCGACGTGGCCGGGCGGCTGCTCCGCCACGGCGCCCTGCTCGATGCGGTGGCGGCGCTGCGCGTGCACGGCGCCCTCGAGCCGCGCCGCGCCCGCCGCAACCTCGCGGCCTTCCTCGCGAACCTGGTCACCCTGCCCGCCAGCCCCGCCGTGGCCTACGCGCGGTTGGTGGATGAGCGGGGCGGCAGCGAGCGGGGCGACCTGCCCGCCTCCGCCGATGATGCGGACCTCCTCATCCAGACCGCCCACGCCAGCAAAGGCCTCGAATACGAGGACGTGATCCTGCCCCTGCTCCAGGGTCACCCCCGCACCCTGAAGCGGGGGGACCTCCGCTCGGATCCGACCAGCGGAGAGCTGCGGCTGGCCTGGAAGCTGGGGAACCATCCAGGGGCGGCCTACGCGGCCCTCAAACCCCAGGTGGAGCGCCGACAACGGCAGGACGATCTGAACCTCCTCTACGTGGCCCTCACCCGGGCGCAGTCCCGCCTCTGCCTCCTGCTCCAGGAACCCAAGGAGGTGAAGGCGCCGGAGGAATCCAAGACTTGGGCCCAGTGGGGCCAGCACCTCGCGGCGGCCCATCCGGAGCTGCAGGCGCTCGGGGAGCCGCCGGCCCTCGCGGCACCGGCGCCCGCGGCATCCGGGCTTCCGGCACCGCCCCCGCCGCGCCCATCGCTGGCGGAAGCGGCCCTGCCCGACGTCGCCCCACCGGGAGATGGCGCGGCCCGAAGCCGCGCGCGCGAAGAGGGCGAGGTGATGCACGCCTTCCTGCGGGACCTTCTCGTGCGCTGGGAGGATCCCGCGGCCTTCGCGCGCCGCCTGGAGGCCGCCCCACCCATCGCCCGGGCGCGGGAGCATGCCCTCCGCTTCCTGGAGGCCTTCGAGGCCCGGGGCTGGCGGCCCTGCCGCCGTCGCACGGAACTTCCCCTGGAGGGCGCCGCGGCCAGCGGCGGCCTGGGCCGCGCCGATCTGGTGGTGTGGACGGAGGATCGCATCCACCTGCTGGACTTCAAGCACAGCAAGGGATTCGGGCCGGAGGACTTGGAGGTGTACGGCGCCCAGCTCGCCCGCTATGCGGAAGCGCTTACGCGCACCTGGGGGCTGCCCGTCTCCAGCTGGCTGGTGCCCCTCCGCGCCCCGGAGGGCCACCCGCTGTTCGTGGCCGTGGAGGGTTAGGCGGCCGTCGAGGTCGCGGCCGCGCCGCCCTCCCAGCCCGGCACCACGAGGATGGGCAGGCCGTGGGCCAGGGCCACTTCGCGCTCCCGGCGGATGCCTTCAGTCACGGTCTCGCCGTTCTGGAGCAGGGCATCGCAGAGGCGCACGAGCTTCTCACAGCTGGCGAGCACCTGGCTGCGCACCTGATGGCCGTGGGGGCCGCTTTCATCCACGTAGGCGAAGTTGCCGTGGGGAACCACGAGGGTGGCCTTGGGCAGCACCGCCTGCACCCAGCGGGCCCGCTGCAGCATGGCGGCCTGATTGGCTCGGATGGCGTCGCTGCTGCCATCGCCCCGCAGGGGGCCCGCGAGGTAGAGCACGGGGGCCTGGCCCTGGAAGCGCGTTTGCAGGGCTTCCCAGGCCCGGAGGGCTTCATCCAACCGCTGGGTGAGCGCGGCATCCGGGCCCGCGCGGTGCAGGGTGCTGGGTGCCCAACCCAGGGCCTGGGCCAGCTCGCCCAGGGCGTGGCCCAGGGGCGCATCCCCGAGCAGGTGCCGCGTTCGCACGAAGGTGCACTCCCATTGGATGGAAGGTAGGGTCAACCCCTCGCGTTGGGCCCATGCTTCCAGGAAGTCCCGCTCGAACACGGCCTGATGGGCGAGGATGCGCACCGGTGCGGAACCCAGCGCGTGGAGCAGCCCCAACAACACCTCGCGCCCCGGCCGTCCTTGGGCCTTCAGCTTTTCCGGCGTGAGGCCGTGCACCCGTTGGGCCGCCGCCTTGGAGGGCGGCGCGTCGGACACCAGCGCCTCGAAATGGGCCGCGCCCCGGAGGCCCACCTCCACCACCGCATCCCGGAAGGGATCCAGGCCCGTGGTTTCGAAATCCAGATAGAAGGTCGGGATGGGCATGGATCCTCCGGAGGTGGATCCTTACCTTCGGAGATCAGGATGGACAACGGGTGTCCAACGGGCGTCCCACGCAATGGACCCCTGGCCGGCGCTACTTCCCCAGCTGCTTCCGCCGATCCAGCTCCAGGGAGATCTCCGTGCGGAGGGCCATGAGCACCTTCGTCGTGAGCCCCTCGACCACCTCGCGGTTCACCAGGTGGGGACGGGGCTCGAGGGGCGTTTCCGCAGGCGTCTTCGGAGCTTTCGATTCCTTGCGCATGCCCCCAGGGTAGTCCAGATGGGAAGGCCGGGGGAATCGGAGGCCCCGATCACGGTTTGCCGAGGCCGACGATCTTCAGAGCCGCTTCATGCTCCATCAGTCGGCCCTTGCTGAGGACCCATTGAATGTTGCGGATGGCGGAGATGTTCTGGGTGGGATCGCCCTCCAGCAGCACCAGGTCGGCGGCCTTGCCTGGGGCGATGCTGCCGAGGTCCTGGGTGCGGCCCATGATCTGGGCGCAGGCGAAGGTGGCTTGGCGGAGCACATCCGCAGGGGAAAGGCCGGCCTGCACCATCACCTCCAGTTCCCGGTGGAGCTGGAAGCCGCTGGGGCCATCGGTGCCCGGCACGAGGAGAATGCCCAGGGCGTGGGCGCGTTTCAGAAATTCGAGGCACACGCGGTAGGAGGCCCGCAGCTGGGCGTCTTTGCCACCGGAGGCATCCATGCCCCCGCCCACGGCGCCACGGCGGTAGGTGAGGGGGAGGCGATCCCACCAGGGAGCGAACATGGCCGCCCGCTGGCCCGGGCGGTCCATGAGGCTGCCTTCCCAGAGGCTGATCGTGGCATCCAGCACCGTGCGGTGGGCCTTGAGGAAGGCGAGCCAGGCCTGGGCCTCGGGGCCATCCAGGTTCAGCATGCCGGCCTTCTCCGCAGGGACGAGGATGCGGCCCGCGGCGTTGTGCTGGGGCCAGCCTTCGGGCAGCAGCTGCATGAGGGGGAAGTAGATGTGCTGGATCTCGTCGTAACCCGCTTCCACGGCTTCCTTGGGGCTGAAGTCTTTCTGGATGTGGCCGCTCACGCGCAGGCCGCGGGCGTGGGCCTCCCGGGCGAGAAGGGGCACCAGATTCTTGTCGAGGGAGCCATAGAGCTTGATCTGGAGGTAGCCCTCCTTCGCGGCCTGCGCCACCACCGCTTTGGCTTCGGCCTCGGTGGCAACCTTGGCGCCGAATTGAGCACTGGTGGGGCCGGGGCCATCGATGAGCAGGCACTTGAGGATGCGGGGGCCCGCCAGCTCCCCGGATTCGAAGGCCGCCGCCAGGGCATCCCGCCGCCGGGCCTCATTGCCGAGGTCCCGGTAGGTGGTGATTCCGCCGGCCAGGGTGAGGAAGGAATCCGTTTCGTCGGAGGTGTGGCCGTGCATGTCCCAGAGGCCGGGGATGAGGGTCTTGCCCTTCCCGTCGACGATCGTTGCGCCGGCGGGGGCCTTCAGGGTGGTGGACGCGCCCACGGCTTTGATGGTGGCGCCTTCCACCCACACGCTCTGGTGGGGCAGGAGCTTCGCATGTTCGGAATCGAAGACCGCCACGTCCTGGATGAACAGGGGCGCCACCAAGGGCTTCAGGGCGGCCTTGGCCCGCTGGCGGCCGAGGATCGCGGATTGGGCCTCTTCGAGGGTTTTCAGCTGCTTTAGGTGGGGCTCAAAGCCCTCGCGAATGAGCCCGGGAACGAGGGCAAAGAGCTCACCCTGCTCATCCACCCAGGCCATGGAGGGATCCAGGCCGATGCCCGTGATCTCCACCAGCTCCACCTTCTGAGTGCCGAGCTGTTCAACGCGCAGGCTCCGGAGGTGGGCGCGGCCCTCGGGCAGCAGGGCGACCTCCTTCTGGGGGGACCTCCTCAGTGCCTTCACGAGGAATCCGGATTCCACCGCGTCGCCTGCGGCGATGGACACGTAAAAGGCCGGGCCCGCCACCGCTGCGGAGCCCTTCTCCACCTTGCTCTCCCAGGAGGCCCGGCCGTCCTTCCACTCGAAGCGCTCCGTCTGGGGGCTGCCCAGCGTGCTTTCGGCCCGTCCCTCCAGGCCCACCAGGTTGCCCGCGGCATCGAAGGTGTAGGTCACTGCGTCGGAAGCCTTCCAACCCCGCACGGAGCTGCTCGATTCCACCCGGGCGTGGGTCGCATCGGACCACACCAGGCGCGTGGAACCCGCCTTGTTCTCGCCCACGAAGATGGAGAATCGCTGCTCGGATGGCGCCTGAGCGAGGAGGGAGAGGCTGGCGAAGGTCAGGGACGTGAAGGTGCGGAGGTGCATGGGGGCTCCGGGCGAGGGGTCTGGGGAAGTGGGTTCCCTACGCTAGCGGAGGTCGGGGAAGAGGATGCGGATATTAGAGGGCGGTTCGCCCGAGGGGACTGGGTTTGGGAATCAAGTGTCGGCCCGCGGCCAACGAGGTTCCCTCCACGTCACCCGCTGCAGCTGCGCCTTCGCGCCCGACGTTCCGGCCGCGGGGCGACTAGGCGCGGGGCTGCCCTTCGGGCACCGGCTCCGCACGCTTGCGCGTGCTGCGTCTGCCCCTATCCGAAGTGCCCTCATTGGAATATGGGCCTTGGTCCTCCGCTGGCGTTGGCGGCCACCCGCACGGCCTTCTCCGAGACGAAGAAGGATTGGAAGTGCAGGCGAGGAATTCCGTGGATTCGGTATTTGGGACCTTGGGTGGCGTCGTCGGAGTACCAGGCTGAATTCCGAGGGCGTGCCGGTTCGGAAGGCAGACCCCCGCCTTCGCAATTATGGGATGGGTGGGGTATCAGGTCATCCGCTTGCCTCAAACCGCGAGGCACTGGTTGGGGAATACCTAGATTTGTCGAGTCCTACCTCTATATACATGGGACGCATTAGCTTACGTTCTGGTTACAAATGTCATATGACTTCCTTGCCATTGCCCCGTTAGGCTCAAAGTTTCCGTGTCCAGTTTGGCTTGCGGCTTCCCGGCAACGGAAATTCATAGAAATGGGATGGCAAATGTTCCAGAAGACTCTGGCCCAGAAGTGGTTTGCGTTCGTGTTGGCGACAATGCCGGCCCTGATTGGCGTGTTGGCGCTCGCTCCATGCGTAGTGCTTCAGGCAGCAACACCGGTCACGACCATTACGGCCACTAGCCCAGTCACTGCAGGCGCGACCGCGCGTTCGGCATCTGTGCCTAGCCAATCCGGCGCAACCTACCTCTGGACCATCACAGGCGGAACCATCACAGCAGGGTCGACCACCCGAACGGCAACCTATACCGCAGGAACAGGTGCTTCGCTCACGCTCTCCTGCAAAGTCACCATTTCGGGGACCGCTGCGACGGGGACGAAGACGGTCACCATCGTTCCGGCGCCAGTCACTACAATCACCGCCGCGAGCCCGGTCACAATTTCAAAGACAGGGCTATCGGCTTCCGTGCCTGCGCAAAGCGGCGCGACCTATGCCTGGACGATTACGGGCGGCACCATTACCGCAGGCGCTTCCACGAATGCTGCCACTTACTCTGCGGGTACTGGGACGTCCCTCACGCTCTCGTGCAAGGTCACGAATAGCGCCGGTACGGCGGCGACAGGGACGAAAACTGTAACGGTAGTAGCTGCGCCCAACACGACGATCACTGCGGCCACCAGTGTGACGACCGGGGCGACTGGGCTAATCGCGTCTGTTCCTGCGCAAACAGGTGCAACCTATGCTTGGTCGATCACCGGCGGCACCCTCACCGCTGGAGCGACGACAACAACCGCGACTTACACGGCTGGCACAGGTACGTCCATTACGCTCTCTTGCCAGGTCACGAACTCTGCGGGAACCTCCGCCACCGGGAACAAAACGGTCACGATCGTGGCTGCACCTATTACGACGATTACTGCACCAGGTACTGTCAGCCCAAGTGCCACTGGACTCATGGCCTCCGTCCCGAGCCAGACGGGCGCAACCTATGCCTGGACGATCTCCGGAGGAACGATCACCGCCGGTGCTGCAACCACAACTGCGACCTTCACGGCGGGGACGGGTACATCGCTTACCTTGACGTGCAAGGTGACCAACAGCGCTGGGACAGCCGCCACCGGGAACAAGACCGTCACGATCGCGGTGGTTCCTAATGCGACGATCACTGCGTCGGCAACCGTCACTGCGGGGGCCACGGGGCTCACGGCGTCTGTGCCGGTGCAGTCAGGTGCCACCTATGTCTGGACCATCACTGGTGGAGCGATCACGGTTGGTAGCGGCACGAATGCCATCACCTATACGGCAGGAACGGCCGGGACCGCAACGCTGGGTTGTACAGTCACCATCGCAGGGAACGCGGTTCCTGGAACCAAGACCGTCACGGTCGTTCCCACACCCATCGCTACCATCACGGCTTCTCTGGTCGTAAATGCAAGCCAGTCTGGATTGATCGCCACGGTTCCGGCCCAGTCAGGGGTGACCTACCTCTGGACGGTGACTGGTGGAACGATCACCTCAGGAAGCACAACCAATTCGCTCACCTACAAAGCCGGGACTTCGAAGTCTTTGACCCTATCCTGCAAGGTAACGAACGCTGCAGGCACCTTTGTTACGGGTACCCAGGTGGTTCAGGTGGGCACCCTGGTCTTGTCACCCGCCAGCACCATCGCCGATTTCTGGAGCGGGATTGCCTTCACGGCATCGCAGTCCGGGGTTCAGCAGTTCGACATTAACTGGTCGGTTCTGAACCCTGCAGGCGGAACGATTGATGCGGGGGGGAACTATACCTCTGGCAATCAAGCGGGAGTATTCACCGTTCGCGCCGCGCAAATGGCTGATGACACGATTTTCGGTCTGGCTACGGTCACGGTTGAAGATGGGAGCAACGTCAATCTGACCATGACCCCGTTCGCCGCCACCCTGAGCCCTGGGGCAACTCAGGTTTACACCGTGGTCGTTTCCGGTACGAGCAATCCCGCCGTAACCTTTAACACGACTGGTGGGAGTGTCAGTTCGTCGCGTTCCGGCAACACAACGACGGTTACCTATCGCGCTCCGACTACCCCAGGGTCCTATCGAATTACTGCGGCCAGTGTGCCGTTCCCCTATCGGACATCCGATGGTCGAGCCTTCGTACAAGCTTCCGGGGCACCGGTCGTGCAATCCATGATGTCTTCCTCTTACGAGATTCTAGAGGGTGAGTCTGTTGACCTCGCCTGGGTGATCCAAGGCGCGGAGAGCCTTGCGCTCGAAACGATCGATACGTACGGCAATGCAACAGTGATCGACCCAGCGCCTTCTGTGTCCGGCACCCACCTCAAGGTCACCATCGATCGGAATTGGGGTAAAGACCGTCTAGATCCAGATGGCACGGGATACAAGCGCTATCGCATTCATGCGACTAACGTGAATGGAAGCTCGGCTTTCGAGGTGTCGATCAAAGTCCATTGCCCAATGATTACCAAGTTCAACCAGGACAAATGGACCATCGCACCTGGAGAAAAGGTGCATCTGGACTACGCATTCACCAATGGGAGTGGATCGATTTCTCCAGGAATCGGCGCTGTCACGAGTGGACAGTCCATCGATGTTTGGCCAACGGCATCTACGATCTACACGCTGTCGGTGACGAATGCACAAGGCGGGGTGGTTCAGCAGACCGCGCAAGTGACGGTCAATGCCATTGATGGCCAGTGGAGCACGCCACCAAATTTTCCATTTACATGGACGGGGCTTGCCACCCGGCTTTGGGATAATCGAATTGCATTCATGGGTACGGATAATTCCATCTGGTTCCTGGACCCCACGATGGGGACTTGGGCCAGCCTCGGCTTTAATGGGGCTTACGCTCACACCTACGGCACCATGACCAGCCTACCGGATGGTCGACTTCTCTTAATCGGAGGGCGTAATGGTAATTCGGGCTCCCTCGTCCGTACGAGCATCATCGATACAACACGCAACCTATACATCGACGAGTGGAGTAACCCCTCGCTCCAACGATACGGCCATTCCGCCACGCTATTGATGGACGGGAAGATCTTGATCGCGGGTGGGACGATCCGGGATCAGTATGGCTATCCCACTCCGACTTCTTCTGTGGTGCTTCTTGACCCGGTGACAGGGCAAAGCGAAGACATCGGGAGCCCGAGTGTTTATTCTCCGGATTGGCCGAAAGGAGTGTTGCTTCCTTCAGGGGATGTACTCCTGTTCAGGGGGCAGGTGTTGTACCGGGCTACCACGCGGGTATTGGAATCACTCCCCAATGGGGCGGGAGGAGAGCCGGAGTCCTTCCTCACGGACGGAACACTGTTACTAGGGAGTTACCTGAATACCTACAACGGGACTGGGGTCAGCCCAGGGGGAAAATTTGATCCCGCAACCATGACCTATACATCCCTTCCTGAATTTGGGAATTTCGGGAATCGGGCTGTGGCCTTGAGCGATGGCGGCGCCATTGCATTTAGCTATCCCTATTCCAACGTGCCAATGGTGGCTTCCAGGATGCTGCCGAACTGGGCTGGTCCTCAAAACCTTCCTGCGCCTCCGTCTTCTTTACCCATCGATACCTTCGCTCCTGGTTTGTTAGGGGAGGATGGCAAGGTTCTTCTAACGGCTACCCTGGCTTTTGACCCTCAGAGCCCATTTCAAATCCGCCCAGCGACGGCCATGGCGATGGCAGGTGGATCCATCGCCTTCCGCACCACAGGGGCGTTGAGTGCAGGTGGTGCAACCTGGACCTGCGATGGCGGCGTGATCGCAGCAGATGGAACTTGGAAGGCCCCCGCTGGGGCGGGCCATTATCGCATCACAGCAACGAGTCCATCCGATTCGTCGAAGACCAGCACGGCCTGGATTCGGGTTTCAGGGATCGGGAAGATCATTCCCCAGGGGGTCGGTATTGCCAAAGGCGAGACCCAGCAGCTCACGGCAGTTGTGCAAGGGGCAGGCGATCAGCGGGTGACGTGGGCCATCTTGGGCAACACGCTCGGATGCACACTGACGCCAGGTGGGCTATTCACGGCGGGTGGTGTCGGTGGGCAGGTCCAAGTGGTTGCAACAAGCGTTTTGGATCCTACCTACTCAGGTCAAGGGAAAGTAACCATTCAGCCTTCGGGGTTGCCACGCAACCTTCAGATCTCACTGGATAAGCCCGGTCCTCTGGCCATTGGTGAATCGTTCTCGATCACTTTTCAGGCTGAAGATGCCTTTCAGTACCACTTGGGACTCATGAATGCAGTGGGTTCGGGCATTGAGGTGTTCGGCGAAGATGTATTTCAATCGGGAAATGCCACTCGGACGTGGACCCTCACGTCGGATGTGTTCAAGGGTCAAACCACGGGGGGGAGTTACAACCGCTGGATCTCAACGGCTCAGGGGGGGTACTTCGATCGCAGCCCTCTCGAGTTGTACCTCTATGCCACGAATCAATATGGCCAAGTCAAGACATCCATCCCTCTCGTGTTCGTCGACCCACGCGCCTTCTCAGTGGTCCCTTCCCATAGTGGGGTGAACGCTAATCAAACTCTAAATATGGTGCTTGCCCCACAAGGTATGGGAGGCATCGTACCTTCAGTCTCATGGTCTACGAGCAGTGGAACCGTCTCTGCGGAAGGTGTGCTCACTGCTCCGTCGACGGGGGGGCAAATCACGTTGACGGCCACCGCAACGAGCGAACCCGCACTGACCGCCAGAGCTTTGGTTGATGTGGTCGCGGGCCTTCCCACTGTCACGAACTTTCGAGCAACTTCAACCTCCATCGTGAAGGGGCAATCTACGACCCTTCAATGGAATGTCCTAGGTGCCACCAATCTTGACCTTATGCTGCAAAACGGGGAGCTGATCCCTGCGACCGCGGGTGGGCTGGATGGTTCCTTGACCATCAGTCCACAAGAATCGACTTCGTATACCCTCATCGCCACAAATGCCTTCGGCCAAACAACGTCGAATTCAATTCAGATCGTTGTTAATCCACCGACGGTAAGCCTTCTTCCCGCAAGTGTTCACAGCTTCCCAGGCGCCATTACAACCTTCACTGCAACCTCGGATTTGCCTGTAGCTTGGGATGTTCAAGAAAAGACAACACCATTCCAGTACGCCTCCAACTTCACGGGGCGGAACGGAAATTCGGTAACTTTTGTTTCTCCGGCACAGGCCGGAACCTACCACATCATCGCCTACGTTCCCGGTGTCCCAGGCCTTCAAGCCGTGGCCACCCTAACTGTGGATGGTTCCGGAGCCGGGAGCACTCTCCCCGCCGTGGACGTTTTCACATCGGACGCCAAAGTTTTTGGCCCAGGGCAACAGGTCACCTTGAGCTGGAGTGTCCGTGGTGCAACAAGCCTGGTTCTTTCCCAACCCTCAATGGGATGGTCCCAGGACGTAACAACGCTGGGGCAATATAAGGTCTCTCCAGCGACTACCACTAGCTACACCCTCACCGCGACCAATGCCGCTGGCGGTGTCAATCAGGTGCTCGACCTTACCGCTTGGACAAACCGGGTGGAGTTGACCATCAACCCCACCAACGTAACCATGGGCCCCGGCGGGCAAGGAATCTTCGGATTCAACCTTAAGGCGCCCACGAATCGTATCGTATGGGCTGCTACGGGCGGGACCATCACTGAGGCCGGTCAATTCACGGCTCCACGCACTGCGGGCAACTATGTGGTGACGGCGACGAGTGTGGATGATCCAACGGTTGTTGCCGCCGCCAACGTCGTCGTTCGACCCTCCTCTCTCGTGATTCAGCCCGCTCAGGTCAACCTCAGTGTTGGGCAGTCCTATGGTTTCGGGTTTACCTACGAATGGGCTGTGTCGAGCGCGCTTACCTGGACCGCGACCGGCGGAACAATTACTTCGGATGGCAGTTATACCGCCCCTTCCCAGCCCGGAACCTATTTAGTGACCGTTGCTTCCGTGGCGGAGCCCTCACTGAATGCCACCTCGACGGTGGTTGTGTCCCCCATCCGGTTGGAGATTCGCCCGGGGTCGGTCTCTCTCTTCCCGGGTTGGAAACAGGGGTTCAAGTACTATGCCAGCCTAGGCACTGGCACTTGGTCAGTCGTGGAAGCCAACGGAGGGTCGATCGCATCCGATGGGACGTATACGGCTCCTGTCTTAGCAGGCAGGTACCATGTTCGCCTCACCAGCGATTTGGATCCGACCGTCAAAACCGAGGTGCTCGTCCTTGTCGGCAGTTCAACCGGCGCGGGAGGCAGTGGCACGGGCTCTTCCACAGGCACCAGTGGTACGAAATTGACTGTCACCCCATTGGTCGCTGTGGTGGATGCGGGGAGCCACACCTACTTCAGCGCCACCGTCGAAGGGAACGATGACACGTCCGTAAATTGGTCAATAAAGCAGCCCGCTCCTGATGCTGTGGTTGATGAAGCGGGGACTTTTGTTAGCAACCGCCAGGGTGTCTACACCGTTTTGGCGTCCTCTGCGGCGGATCCCTCGGCCCAAGTCGAACTAACCGTAATTGTGAATGGTGCGATCCATGCCTTAGAGGGCGGGCCAAACGGCATATTGGGGTATTCCGTAACGGCCTTGCAGGATGGGCGAGTGTTGATCGCCGGGGGGTGCAAAGAAAGGGGGCCCTATGACATGAGTGTTTGGGCAGGAGATTTTGAATCCGCAGCCTGGATTTACGACCCCACGACCGGCGAAACGCATCGCACTGCGGGGAACTTGCTGCACGCCCGCACGGACCACCAGGCTTTGCTTCTCAAGGACGGGCGAGTGCTCATTGCGGGAGGACTCTCTCGATGGAACGGGGACGCGAACCACGTTCCACAGGGTACTGGCCCCAACGGACGACTCGATGTGGCAACCAATTTCCCGTTTGCAGAAATCTTCGATCCAATCTCTGAGACCTTCCTGGAACTCCCATCCCAAAAGCACCCGATCTATTGGGCGACCGCTGGTCCAGGGCTCATGTACGACAATCATATCGGCGCTTTGCGTGAGAGCATCGGAGGCCCGTCCTTCGCATTTACACTCCCTGACGGGCGGGGATACATTGAGGGGGGCCTACCTGATATCCCCCTCTCCCCAAAAAACAGTTCGGACTACTTTGACCCCGTTACTTCCACTTTCGACATGGTTAGGAATTCAGCGGAGTATAATTGGTTCCATATTCACCGTGCCTTCGAAGCGGCAGCCATGCGCCCAGATGGCATGTGCCTGATCACAGGTGGAGTGGTTAGTGCTGGATTGACATCCGAGAAACTCGTGGTCCGCAACAGCGGCCGTTATAAAAATCTGCTGACTGGGGAAATTAAAGGTAACTGGTGGGAGACTCTGCCGCAGGGGCGAGCAGGGCACACCATCACAGCTCTGGCGGATGGGCGGTTTCTTATCGTGGGTGGTTGGACCAGAGGAGTCGCTGATGGCACTCAAACGAAGGGAAATTTCGGTACTTGGCTTTTGACGGACGTGACTGGCAGTGCAGAGATCTTCGATCCGACGACGATGAGTTTTACTCCTGTTGCAAGCGCGCTGTCACAGCCACGCACTCTGCATGCGGCCTTGCTCTTGCCGACTGGGAAGGTCCTAATCGCCGGAGGCAAGTATTGGGATGGCGATAAATACCTTTTCCCGAACAAACTTGAGGTGTTTGACCCGGACACAAACTCCTTCTCCGTTATGGATAACTTACCCTATGGATTGGACGAACCAAAGTTAGCTATTCAAAGGGATGGAGGTGTATTTATCTCGGGATTGCGTGTTGAGCCAATGGAAGGTTTTGACTCAAAGGCTGCCACAGACAATCAGGGCATGCGCCCACTTTCATTATTGGCGGAGGTACCTGGTGGAGCGACCCTTTTTGGAACGATTCCCCCAGTGTGGACCTTCGATGCAGCCCCGGAAGAAGCCGCTTTAAAGAAGGGTGACATCGCGGGAGACGAGTACGACATTCCTTTGGTGGCGATGACGACTACTGATTGGCCAAATATAGGCATCCGGCCTGCCCGGGCTAGAATCAGCGTTCCCTTGCCAGGCGAGGTTAATGCAAAGCACCGATACTTCGTTCTGAAGGTGCGCAAACCTTCGCCTGCATATGTAATTAAGGGGGTGCAGGTGACTGTCGCAGCTGGAGACCAAAGGCAAACAGTCCTTGGGCGTTACGGATTTCAGCCTCTGGTCGCTGGCGTGTTCGAGCGGTTATATACCCGGTTCGACGTTTCGTATTTGGAACCTGGTGGGACAGGTGATGCCGCCTATGAGCGAGTTACTGAGACCACGAGAAAGGAATGGCTTCTTTCTTGGCTACCTGACAAGGCGCCAATGGATGGAGTAACCGAATACTATAAAGTCCGGGTGACTATGGATGAGGCGAACCCCTCCACAATCCAGTACGGTTATGGTAACGGTGAATCGTTGCTTCCCCCGTCGGACACACTTCGGTACGAGTTCACGCTGAATTACCAGATCGGAGCAGAAGGGCCTGGAATGCGCGAAGGGCTAGCAATTTTGTACAACCACAAGGCTGTGATTGAAGCTGAATGGGATGCAAAGCAGTACTTTCTGAATAAATCCTATAGCACGGCAAACAACGACAAATGGTGCCGTCAGGATTTGTTCTCATGGCTCTCAAATGACACAAGGCGAGCCATGTTGGAGCCCATGAACGACTTCACCCTGGAACATGGCCGGAACACGGGGCACGTGTCTGCCCACCTTGATGGGCGCCAAGGTGACATGTACCATCCGGCCTACAACGCTTTCATCTCCACCGTGAATGGCACCAGTGGCGCTACGTTTCGGGATCAGTACCTCATATCGGTCTACCAGCGGGCAAGCGGGTGGGTAGAGAACGATGCAACCGGGAAGGTGACCAAAACTGTGCCCTCGGATCCAGAGGCCGTGAAGGCCTTGGCACGATGGATTCGCGATGCCCGAACGCGAATCCAAGCAATCATGGAAATTGATCCTGTGGGAAAGTTCGGGGCAATGAACTTCATTTATCTGTCCACGGCGACATCTTCATCATCACCCATTTCGGTTACTTGCAAAGTACTTCGCGACTTGATGATCACGGGAGAGTCAACTGGATTAAAAGTTACCTACGACGACAACACGAATATTCAATATTTGCCATTAAACCTGACGAATCATTCGGCACTGTTAGCGGCTGAACGAGTTCTTGATTGGGGTATAGAAACGAAGCAATGGGTGGCCGATAATACCCTTACGCATACTCATCATCTCCACTGGCAGTGGGGCTCCAAGGCAGTGCCTTTCATCAAACCGAAGGAGAATTGACATTGACCCCAATTCGATCGTTGCTTTTATTCTTCTTAATCGGGTTTGTAATCGCTCAGGACGAACCCATCCCAAAAATTCCGCCGGAGAAGATGCCCGTTAGAATGCGGGTCGAGTACGAGGCTGCAAAGGCGGGAGATGTCTTTGCGATGGTTCGTGTCAACAGGTGGCACTACGGCCTTTATGTCGATTACTTCCCTACTTCGCTGGTCTTAGTGAAGCTTAAAGAACTTGTGAAGCAGGGAGACGCCAGAGCAATGCTGGCGCTTTCAACTGAGATGTATCGGGAACATCCAAATTTGTTGGTTGGCACCAAAGAGGACAAGGATGTGGACCTGGAAAGGCGCAAGCTAATAGAGCAAGCCGCGACTCTAGGGGAGCCAGAAGCCATGTTCGCGTTCGCCAGTGAGCTTGAACGTGAGAAAAACATGGAGGAAGCCGAGAAGTGGCGATCAAAAGGAAGGGCTCATTATCAGGACATGGCCAAGCAGGGAGATCAAGAAGCAATCATTTCTATGGCCAGATTTGGAAGAGGTGTTGCTGGTAACAACCGAGAGGAAGGAATGCGAAAAGCCGCAGAACTAGCTCCCCACCGCTTTGGGTACGATTTTGGCCAACAGATCATGAACCAAAAGCCGGTCGAAGGTGCCCTATGGATCGAGAAGGCGGCCAATGAAGGCGACTGGATTGCGATGGTGGAAATGGGGCGGTTCTATGCATTCGGATTCCCAGTTTCCCCTGCGCGGGTTGTGATGGACCCAGTGAAGCACGCGCACCTTCTCCCCAAGACAGACGCTACGAAGGCTTGGGAATGGTGGGATAAGGCTGCTGCACTGGTTGGGCACGACGCTGTGTTCAGTCGACTACCAGAAATGGGCAGCAAATCCTTCCCAAAGCGGCCCCCAAAGCAGCCATAACAAGTCGGCCTTGACGAACCCCTCTACCCAGCCTGAGCCACCGCCCCAGGCTGGGTAGAGGGGTTCGTCAAGGCCGACGAAGTAGTCGCCCCTGAAAAACCCGTAGACCCAGCACCATCAGGCATCCGCGATACTTTTGTCCTATAAAATCCACCAGAAAGCAGAAGTTCCCCCTCGGAATCTGGTGGATTTTTATGAAACCGATCACCCGCCCAAAGACCGAC